>CAYRGG010000001.1:0-191621 GCA_964423745.1 uncultured Candidatus Competibacteraceae bacterium
GCTCATACCTGAAGTGTTGAGGGTTCATTGCCACTTTTTCAAGTGGTCTAATATTATTGATTGGTCAAGATATAGAGCCATCCTTAGCCAATGTTTAGTTCTATTAACCAAACAAAAGTAAATCTCAAGTAAACCTGGAAGAGTTACAAATTAATTTGTAAAGTTTACATTTTGCTTAGGGGTAGCCAGTTAAAAGACATTAGTAAACGGTGTTTCAATATTAAACAACTACTGCCCTACCGTACCTACTGAGCCACCATCAACCCGGTAATTAGAACCCACCACAAAACTGGCTTGATTGGAACATAGAAAAGCAATCACTGCGGCTACTTCTTCAGCCTTGCCACGCCGTTTAAGTACCAAATGCGGACGTTCTTCTTCCAAAAAGCTAGAAATCGCTTCGTCAAACTCAACTCCCATCTTTTGCGATCGTTTTTCCATCATTTTATCGGTCATGGGAGTGGCTATAAACGCCGGAGACACGGAATTTACCAGCACACCATCAGCGGCATAGGCTTTAGAAAGGTTTTTCGTCAAATTAAGTAGCGCCGCTTTGGCCGCACAATAAGGCATTTCATCCGTATAAGGCTGCACGGCATCTTCTGAACCTAATAAAACCACTCTTCCCCAACCCGCTTTGCGCATCAGGGGAATAAAGACCCGACACATACGCACAGCCGCCATAAAATCCACTTCCAGGGTTTGTTGCCAATCTTCGTCGCTAAGCTCTAAAAAATCCTTTGTCGCTCCGGTAATACCAGCAGAATTCACTACGATATGGGCTGCGCCAAAGCGATCAACAATTTTTTGTTTTGCCGCTTTAATAGCCTCTAAATCCGTCAAATCCGCCTGCACGGGAATAACATCCCCAATCTTTTCCACCTCCTCAACTGCTTGTTCTAATTGGTCCGAAGTTTTGTCGAGAAGCGCAATCTTAACCCCTTCTTCAGCCAGTAATTTAGCTGTGCACCGCCCAATCCCTGAATCCCCTCCGGTGATGACCGCGACTTTGCCTTCAATACCAAAATTCATGGACCGTTCCTCATTTGTCAGACGTGGAAAGATTAGCCTTAGCTTCCTGTCTAGAAAGACCATCTTGCTGTTGCACCTTTTCCAGGTGATTTTCGCGAGCTGTGATTTCTTCGATTTCTTTGCTATTGGTTGTTCTATTTTGTTTTCCCTTAATTAGGGAAGCCCAGCCCGCTCGCAGATTAGATAACTTTAATCTCATCTTTTTACCCCTGGTAACTACAAAACGATAACCTTCGTTTTGAGCACGTTATATGCCAGAAATAGGCAAAAAATATTTTACGTTGTCGCTAATAGTCTTTAGGCATGAACTGTCTAAAAACTGAAATATCAAAAACGGTACAATAGATTTGGGGCAGAATAATGGATTTAGCCATTGCCTTAGATAGTTTGCCGCGTTTACACGAGTTTGTAGGTTTTACAAGCTGCTGGGATTGGCTAAGTTTTTTAACGCATTGACACATTAACTATGATAAATTTTTTGGTTATAAGTGACTGGGGGCAACGCGGTAACGAGACCCAACGTGCTGTGGCTAGGGGTATGGCAACCGTTGCGGCGTCTAACAAAGCACAATTTATTATTTCATGCGGTGATAATTTTTATGATACTGGTGTCAAAAGCATCGAGGATCCGCATTGGCAGGAGAGTTTTGAAACCGTTTATCAGGCACCATCGCTGCAGATACCCTGGTACGTTACCCTTGGTAATCATGATTATGGCGGTAACATCGATGCCCAGATTGCCTACCACCAGCACAGTCCACGCTGGACACTGCCAGCGCGCTATTATGCTATTGAGCAGCCTTTAGATGACTACTCATCGACCCTGTTCGTGTATTTGGATACCACACCTTTTTTAAAGCGCTATTATCCAGACGGTCCAGAATCTCTTGCTCATGTCATGGATCAAGATACAGATCAGCAAATCCGATGGTTAGAAGCCACCCTAGCCGAGTCCTCAGCACCATGGAAAATTGTCGTAGGTCATCATCCCCTCTATTCCGCCAGTCCTTTCCATGGAGATTCCCTAGAGCTGCAGGAAACCGTACTGCCGCTATTAAAACGTTATGGCGTAGCCCTCTATTGCTGCGGCCATGAACATGATCTACAGCATCTTATGGTGGATGGTCTCCATCAAATCCTGTCTGGCAGTGCCGCCGACTCCCGCGTGACCGGCGCTGATGAACGCACTTGCTTTAGTAGCAGTTTGCCGGGCTTTGCTTCCGTCTCGTTAAACTCAACGCAATGTAAGTGGTATTTTCATGATGCCCAGGGAAAAATACTTTATCAGGCGAGAGTCAGAAGCTTTTTCAATCCTGAGAGTTAATCCCTCTGCAATACTATTTTCCAGGCATTTCTAGGCTTGCTAAGGTTGCATCGTACCTTCGATCTGTTGCGCGGCGCGATCGAAAGTATACATTCCCTTAAAAGATTCACCGAATCTTTGCGCTAACCAGCGCGCTTTGTTAACCACCAGTGCGTCGCTCAAGTCAGCTTGTTTTTTCTTAGCGGCAACCTTAATAAAATCAGCTTGCCGGTAATCTTGCAAAGCACACCAGACAACGTGGTTATCCTCAAACCGAACATTAGGTTCTTTGAAAAGCGCCTCCATGACCGTGAGGAGATTTTTTTTATCAAGCCGGTATTTTTTCCCTTTCAGAGTCCAAAGAGTTTCCGTCAGGACAACATCGGTAATAAGCACGCTATCGCTCCCTGTAATCAGGGCAGCCGCTTTAGTGGCTTGTGCAATATCGTCCATCAACAAATAGCGCAACAAAACGTTGGTATCGATAGCGATCATGACGCTAATCCTGAAGAACGCTTTGCAGAGACGACTCATCACTCATAGAAGGATCTGATGATAGATATTTCAGAGCACCTAATGCGGCCCCTTTAACTTTTTTCAAAATAGTGATCTGACCATCGTTTGATACATAACTTTCATACTCATCGCCGGGTTCAATGCCAGCTTCCCGGCATTGATAGACCGGCAAGGTAATTTGTCTTTTGGCGCTAACTTTAGGCATTAGCCTATCCTCTTTACTTTTAATAAAATTGTAAAGGATAGCGTATAGATAAAAAATTTAAAAGCTGGTTGGGGTAGGACAAAACTCAGCCCCAGAGATCTGCCAGATGAATCTCAATGGCGTCAAAGGGAGCGACGAAGACCATATCGTCGTCTCGGAAGACACCTAATGGTTGCCACTTGGTATCCATAAGTATGTAAGCTGCAAGGGTGTGGGTTTTGGGATCCACAAGCCAAGCGAACTGGACACCATAATGAGCATACATAGATTAGTTAGCGATGGTTGAACTTCCTATCACATTACTGACCGCCCGCAGTTTCTGCCGGGCGCTGACAATATGCGCTTGCATTTGCAATGGATGATTGGCAAATACGGAGCCTTGTTTTCCTGCTGTGACGATCCAAGGCTCGAATTGGCAGGCTTCTAGATCCGGTATAACAGCCGTGAACAAATTCTCGGCTCTACGTTTTTCAATAACATCATCAAAATCGTGCCGCACAGCCACTAGTAAATGACTCAGCACATAGGCCACGCCACGGGCATAATAAAACGCATCGTCTGTTTGCCGCCAAGACAAAAAGTCAGATTCCTCCTCGGCACGCCGTCTAGGTGGAGTGGCTTCCCCATCATCGATATTGAAACCTTCTCCCGTACCGTTGTATACAGCTCGCAGCCGTTGTCCCGTGGCACCCAATAGAATAAGAAACTCTTCCATCAATTCACGCAGGGTATCAACCCGAGCATAAAACCGCGCTTCATTATTAGTAAGATCGGCAGCATACTGGGTTAACCCTTCAAGCCCTTCATCGTATTTGAATTCTGCACGAGGCATAATCAGCGCTCCTGGATCGATGGCAAACGAGGTAAAAGCGGTATCGACATTAGGATTAATGGGGTCTTCAGCACGCAATCGAGAGAGATTATCACGTAAAACCCGTGTCGCACGCCGTAGTGCTTCCAACTGACCTAGGCGAAAATTTTGCGGATTATCTAACAAATTAGACGGCCAAAAAAAGATGTCATTAACCGGCCAGTGATCCACCATTTCCTCAGTAATAATGCGTAACGTGTTGGTATAGGCTAGACCTTCGATATTGCTGTCGGTTGGCACCAAAAAAGGTTCCGGAAATCGGTAATAATAAAAAGCGCCTCCCACATAAAAAACAACTATAACGCTCAATACGATTAAGGCAATCTTTGTTTTTGTCACAGGAATTTTTACCTCACAAAAGAATCCAGTTTTATTGGTTGGCTGTTTAGATTAGCGCAATTACTGTGCCAAGGTTATTTTACACTTTCATAACTTTTTTCTACTAAAACCGCCAGCTCACCTAAATGGTTTATTCTTTGCAACTTTTTTCTGAATCGCACCTCTAGATTAGCACGATGACGATAGCCAGCCCATGAATGAATTAAAAGGCTTTAAATTTTCTTTTATATACTAACGTTACAGCAACTATGTTTCCCATATACGATGAAAACCCTACCCTTGATATTCCTGTCGTTACATATTTGATTATTGCAGTCAATGCCCTGGTATGGATTGCCATACAAGGACTTGGCAATGAACCTGCGTTAAGTCGTTCTGTGTGTGAGCTTGGCGTTGTGCCAGGGGAATTGCTGGGCACCGTTTCACCCGGTCTTGGGGTGCCTATCAGTTCAAACACCCTCTGTGTGGTCGATGCCACAGGGAATTGGTTTACGCCGTTAAGCTCTATGTTTCTTCATGGCAGCTGGTTTCACATTATTGGCAATATGTGGTTTCTGACAGTATTCGGCAATAATGTGGAAGATTCCATGGGACGCATACGTTTTGTGGTCTTTTACCTACTCTGTGGATTCGCGGCAGTGGCGGCGCAAATGCTTGCCAATCCCGCTAGTCCCGTCCCCATGGTGGGCGCATCGGGGGCTATTGGAGGCGTCATGGGCGCTTATGCGGTGCTCTACCCTAAAGCACCGGTTCATTTACTGGTTTTTTTAGGTTTTTTTATAACTCGCATTATCGTACCGGCTGCCTTTATGTTAGGTTATTGGTTTTTATTGCAGCTATTAGGCGCCTTACCAAATTTAAGCAGTGCAACAGGAGGAGTGGCCTTTTGGGCCCACATAGGCGGTTTTGCAGCAGGCATTATCTTGATATCCCTTTTTCGTAATCCACAGCGTGTAGCTTCTCACAGAACACTGGTGGCGAATCGTATGTTTAGATTCTCAAAAAGATAAAAAATTAAATTGGCTAATTGGAAGCTGGGGGCATTCTAAAAAAGTCCTTTTAAAAGATCATCAACCTACACAAGACTAGCGGTGTTTGATTCAATAACAAAAAATTATTTGTTGGGACAGTCAAAAGGCAGCCTTACTACAAATCGTGTACCAGTGTCCGGTAAAGAGTGAACATCAATGTGGCCATCATGATCTGCAATAATACGTTGGGTCAGACTCAGTCCTAATCCTAAATTACCTTGTGTGGCTCGGGTTGTAAAAAAAGGCTCAAAAACATGGGATAAATCCTTGCTAGATATGCCTGAACCATTATCTGTTACAGTCAGTAATATATGAGTCTTATCGTGTTCGGCAGCAATCCTTACATGGGAAGCGCCTGCTTCCACCGCGTTGTAAATGATATTGGCGATCGCCTGGGCTAACGCAACGGAATCCAGGGGAAGTTCAGGTAGATCATTATCTTGCTGTAGCTCTAAGTGACCGTTGGAACGACGTATAAAGGAATCGGTCAGTTTTTTTGCCCTAGCAAGGACGTCGTTCAGGTTTCCACTTTGGATAGGCGCATAGTTTCCCTTTTTAGAAAAATCCAGGATGCCACGGGTCAACGCACCACTGTGTTTGACCTCATCCACAATGGTGCGAAAAATAGCTTTGAGCTTGTCTTGATCGGTACCCTTATTCAGTAACAGAAGGCCCAGCTCGGCATTCATAGAAAGGGCATTCAAGGTATTGTTTAATTCATGACAAACACCGGATACTAAATTACCTAATGAAAACAACCTTTCCGCACGCCGGATTTGATCGCTTTGAAGGATTGGCAAGTTATCCGGTTTCATCTGGAAATCAGATGATATGTTAGATGAAGATGCATGATTAGACATGGGCTTATGTACTCTATTCTATAGTGTAATTTCTCGCTGTATTGAATGTTTTGCACAACTGCATGATGTTCAATAAAGTTGTTTTATAGTGTCAATCGCTACCTAGCTACGGTATCGGTCAGGTCACTTGAGAGCGGTAGGCTAAAGCCAGCATAATCAAAACTACACCACTAAACACCAAATCGACACCCAGTAAAATGCCTAGCACCCAAGCAGCAGTGCTTGGAAACTCAATCCAAATAAGAACGCCCAGGAGTAATGCCAACAAACCGCTCACTAACAACCATCCCCATTTAGGGGTGGATCGTAACTGTATCGCCATCATAGTCTTGGCAATGCCTTCGGCAATAAAAAAAGTCGCCAGCACTAATGTCAAGGTCAATATCCCTCGTAATGGATAGACCAATAACATGATGCCTACCGCAAGACTAAAAACCCCTAATAGAATTTGCAGTAAACTGCCCTTCCAATTACGCGCTTTAAAAGCATGGAAACCATGAGCAATACCGCTGAGTACCAACAACCACCCAAATAACAGTTCAGCAGTCAAAGTAGCTACTAGGGGAGCACTGACCGCCGCTACGCCTAAACCCACCAATAAAATACCAAAGGCGAGAAACCAACCCCAATGGAGTTGGGGTAGATCTGTGCGTGTGTATGGCGAGCTGTGATTACTGACAATGACATCTGTACTCATATTCCCCTCTTACTAAACAGCTATAAATATTACAAAAATTTATGGTAAGGCAATATTTTTAGTTAGAATTAGCAAATCCCATGCCGATGAATTAATGCTATGTTTAATCAATCTATCTAGTTACAACAGTAACTTTTTTTAAGAAGGGAATACAAACAGTGGAACTTGAAAATGGATTCTTAAGTTAAAGAAAAAATTGGATTTTTTGTAATTTCTACAAAGTTTTTAACGAAATTTGTAGGGTTTGCAATTTAAAAAAAGGTGTCTTTGCAAAATGGGCACATGCACAATAAAACAGTTTGTGCCTGCTTGGGAATGATGGAAGGAGAAAACGGCGCCAACATAAAACTATTTTTATTGAGGTGTTATGGTCTTACTTAGTTTGCGCCATCAAAAACCACCCCTTACCATTTTGATTATCGATAAATTTGATGCAATCGGTTATCTCGAGGGTTACCGCTGTAGCATGAAAAACCGACAACACACACTCTTGTAATTGCCGATCCGCTTCTAGTCGGCTAATCCTTAAACCTAGCTCTTCGGCTTGACCGACTCCAATAGGCCGTGCGTGGGTTTTGTGTTCACGGGCGCTTCCCAACCATTCCGCGATACGCCGCGCTTTCTGTTGGTTTTCAGGTTCGTCTTTAAACATATAAGCGGCTAGCCATTCCGTCACCCGGTCTATGGCTAAACTGAGAGTATTTCGACAAACATTTAAAAGACCGGGAGGATAGTCACGTATTTTGCCTGCCCATATAGGGGCAAGCTGCTCATTATCCAAGATTTCTTGTTTTGCTTGCTCAAATTCATCGAGAATGGATTGGGCTGGCGCCGTAAATTGGCCTGTTTGAGAAGGGAAGGTAATTTGTGGATCGATAGGACCAAGGGCAGAATGATCACCCATGATGATTTCATCACAGGCACACGCAATCATAGTGGCCGCTGACATAGCATTTTGAGGAATTATTGCACGGATGTGTTGATACTGGCTGCGTAAATATTGAACAATTTGATCAGCCGCTTCTAGTGACCCACCTGGACTGTGCAAAATAAGATCGAGTTCTGTGCCACTAAGCCTGTCCATGGAAGCCATAAAACCCTGCAAGTCTTCCAGAGTAATGGATAATGAAAAACTGGGTGTATTAGGAACTTTTTTTGAAGTAAATGCAGACGCATAGATGATCGTGTCTCTACCCGTGTATTTATAAAGCGCTTTAAGGTATTTGCGCCGAATGGTGTCTTGAGAGGCGCTTTTAGCGTTAATGATTTCAGCTTGAATTTCAGCTCGCGCAGGCATGACACCCTCTGTTTTACTGATTGTTTATAGAATAAAAAAGCAAAGTCGTGGCCAAAAGACCTTATAACGACTTTGCTTTACAATTTAAGTCTAAAAAAATTTCTTAAAAGTGACTACTTATTTATCACTTTGAATTAAACTGCCGGGGGTAATGTTGATTGAACTCCTTCAATCTTTACGGTTGGATGACATTTTTTTACCCGGTGCTGAACTTCCTCAACCTGGTCCTCCGCCGCCTCAACTAACATAAGAATCTGACCGGCTTTGATAGCCTCTTCAAACTGGCGAATTTGACTATTAGGCACAGAACCCCCGATCATCGCGGCTGCCCAGGCACCAAAACCTGCACCTCCCAGAGCACCCGCCAACAAGGCGCCTCCGCCCACCACCAAACCGACCGAGGGTAGCGCAAGGGCTCCGAGCCCTGCTAATAAACCTGTTGCCCCACCCACCGAGACCCCTCTTTGCAGTGCAGGCAAAAAATCGCTAGTTTCTAATGGAGTCGCATCGGGTAAATTATCCAAAGGTGTGTCTTGATTGGCGACTAAATGAATATGCTCCCACTCAATTCCAAATTGCAGCAATTCATCCACAATAGATCGCGCACTTTCGGCATTTGGAACCAAAAAATAAAGTTTTTCCATTTAGTCACCTTTAGACACTCGTCAATTCATTCAAAAATTTACAGTAGTTATTTTACTGTGTATTGTTTTGTTCGAGTTCCTCATCCTCATCAGGCATTTCTACGTCCACGTCGGGTAGAGTCATGGTCTCTTCTTCCATTTCCACATCTACATCAGGAACCGTCACTTCTGTTTCTTCCATATCCACGTCGACGTCCGGTGTTTCCACGTCATATTCAGGCAACTGACCGGGATCAGAATCCACATCCATATCTACATCCGGCAGCTCACCTTCTTGAGTTTGTTCTATTTCGTATTCAGGCAACTGCCCACTCTCAACATCCGCGTCCACGTCTACATCGGGCAATTCCCCTTCTTCTTCCTGTTGCACATCACAACCGACAGCAAATAAAAGGGCCAATATAAAAGCGGGCAACAATATAAATTTTTTCATAGATTTTTCTCCGGTTAAAATTAGACTGTAGTAAAAGCAACTTACATACCAGTCTTTAATTATGGTAACTGAATTTCAATTGTACATTGCAACTCATATACAAGGTTTTGGATTATAACAATTAGGTTACAAAACTCTCTACCTTTATTTGCTGGTATTCCTCCATAAAATATTCTAATTTTTCTGAACTAAAATTTAATGATAAGCAATTCTTACAAACTTTGTAAAAATTACAATTCATTATAAAGTAATCTTATTTGTTTTTCACAAATCCAAGATTTTTTCTAGCAAATTAGCTTGAAATGTAGACTAAATTAGTCAGTTCTGAAAACAATTTATAGTATAAACACTATTTATAAATATAAAATAACTCTATAAAATTATAGAGTTACATATTTTGAGATAACTTTGTTTTTGGCATTAATTTAATAACTCCTTTAAATATGTCAGCATTTAATTTACTGGTATATTTATTGCTAAATGTTTTATAAATCTCAAAAATCGCATTTAACATGACAATACAGAGGAATTTAATTATGAGCAGTAGTCGAGAAGATAATGTTAAAGGCCGTGTAAAAGAATCTACCGGCGCTTTGACTGGCGATGACGAACTTAAGCACGAAGGGCAGAAAGACCAGGCATCAGGCAAGGTTAAAGAAACCGCTGAGAACGCCGTCGACAGTGTTAAGAACATAGGTAACAGTGATAAGTAAATATCGCTTTCAATGCCTGGACCTCTAGGCAGTCAAGGACGATTTTTTTATATGACCATAAAAGCAGCGCAAAGAAACTATTTGCGCTGCTTTATTTCTTTCACAATAAAAAATATTTTAATCAAATCCTCGTAATTTTCAATCCATGCTTTAAAAGCATCCAATCCATGCTTTAAAAGCATCTAAGAATAAATTAACGTGGCTTCAGTTAATCAATCACTAACTAAGTCACTGTCACTCAAGAAAGCAACCCGCCTTTATGTCTACCCATGAAAAAGCATCTTCTGACACCGAAGAGTTAAGACTTTGGCGCTATAGTTATTTGGAAGACTTTAGCGCACCCCGGCCTACAGCACAAGAAACAGTTAGAAAAGGTCTATTTGGACTTTTTAAAAGACTTTGGGGATCTTCTGAACCCCATCGAAATCCGGTTGTTCAGGAAGATTTGCAAACCCTACCCAGAGAACTTTGTGATCAAGTTACTCCAAAGCTTGATTGGAAAACCACTAGCTCCGCACTGGACACCCTCTTTAAAAACTGGCAAAAAAATAAACCATCTCATCGCGACGCCATGTCCGATGGAGTACACATCATCATCAATGCGCCCTATAGCGGCGTCGCAGAGACGTTATTCCACTGGGCAAAAACCCATAAGTTACAACTCATTGCACCTCCGACCACTGATGACATTCTGTCCAACAAAGAACGCTGGTTAGCGCAACTTCCCGTAGAACACAATGACGAAACAATTTGGGTCGTGCCTGCGCTGGAGCAGTGTTATCTTCGTCATGCAGGAGGTTTAGGATTACTGCGGCAATTATTAAGTCATATTCTGCAGCATCGTTGTCGCTGTGTTATGGGTTGTTCCAGTTGGGCATGGGCTTATTTTACCGACGCCATTAATATCAGTGTTTTATTCCCAAACCAGTGGACACTCCAAGCATTAGAAGGAGCACAACTGGGAAAATGGTTTGGCCAATCAGTCTCACGAGACAAAACATCTCAGATTAGTTTTCGCCAGGCTGATACAGGTGCTTTTGTTATCGATCCGCCAACGCACCGGGATTCTGAATCTCATAACAATAATACTGCAAACAACAAAAGCAAAAAGAAGTCTTCTTTTCTAACTGAGCTAGCTGCCCACAGTCGTGGCAACCCGGGGGTGGCTTGGACAATCTGGCGACATAGCTTACGCCAGGCGCCCGAAAAAGAAAAAGCTGAAAAAGAGGCAGCCGACACCTCATCGGAAGAAGCAACTAAGCATCGTGAACGTACCATTTGGGTTACCCCGTGGCAGCGTGTATCGTTACCCCATTTGCATGGCTTAAATAGTCGCCGAGAATTATTTGTATTACATACGTTGTTGTTGCATGACAAATTGCCACTAGAACTTCTTATCGAGTTGTTACCCTTTTCTTCCTTTGAAGTAGAACAGACCACCAACTATTTAATGCATCTAGGGGTACTAGAAACCCATCAAGACAACTGGCGCGTGACAGCAATGGGCTATCCTGCAATCCGGTATGCCATGGCAAACGCTGGCTATCCTCTAGATTGTCTCTAGGAATAAACAAAGTATGGATCAGAATGAAGTACTGAAAATTTTTCGCGACCTTAATCAAAGTGATTTACTGCAAATGGCGATCATCGTCGTTGTTGCATGGTTTACTGTTGCTGTGCTGCAGTGGGTTATTCCTTGGTTTGCGGAACGTATGGGCGGTCGTATCCGGCTTTATATACTTCCTTCCCTCCCTGTAATAAGACTATTCATCTTTATTGCAGTCATTGTGACTTTAGTACCCCGACTGATCGAGCCTTCGGTACAAAACTTATTCACCATTTTGGGTGTGGTAGGCGTCGCTGTCGGTTTTGCTTTTAAAGACTACGTGAGTAGTGTTATCGCCGGTGTGATAGCTATTTATGAAACACCTTACCGACCAGGAGATTGGATAAAAATCGATGATGCCTATGGTGAGGTGCGTTCCCTCAGCTTGCGTTCACTGCGTTTAGTCACTCCCGATGATACGGTGGTGACTATCCCCCACAGCAAGCTTTGGGATACTAACATTTATAATGACACCGATGGGGAACGAGATCTCCAGTGTATAACCCATTTTTATGTAGATCCCCATCACAACCCAAACCACGTTCGGCAATTGCTTTACGATGTGGCGTTGACGAGTCCTTATATACAGTTGGCCAATCGCATCGTTGTTTTAGTCTTTGAAAAGCCGGGCTATACCCACTATCAAATTAAAGCCTACCCTCTCGATGCCCGTGACCAGTTTGAATTTATGAGCGATTTGACTGTACGCGGTAAGACCGCCCTTGCTGAAATCAATGTCAAACCCGTGGGATTAGGGGCCGTCATGGCTAATCAGATGGAAGCCACTCAATAAGCTTAGGACTGTTTTTGCGTAAATCACAAAGCTATGGTTTTGACAGCAAGCTATCGCTAGGTTTTTCTAAGGATGTGGATGGGGGATTGACGTTAACCTGCACCGGCGCGGCCTCACCCTGTTTATCGACACCCAAATATAGGGTGCGATGGGGAAAAGGAATTTCAATAGTCTCTTCGTCAAAACGTTTTTTCATACGACGATTGAATTCCCGTCCTGTAGTCCATTGCTCAATAGGCAGCGTTTTAATCCGAGCTTTAATAATAACGGCTGAATCTGCGAAAGCATCCACGCCTAGAATTTCCAAAGGTGCCAAAATCCGATGCATAAAACGTGAATCTTGTTGCATTTCCGAGCCAATCTGACTGAGCAACTCCATCACCTGATCCACATCTTCTCGATAGGCAATAGCCACATCCAATAAATAATAGGAAAAATCTTTCGTTAAGTTGCTGACGGTGGTAATGGCGCTATAGGGAACCGTATGCACCACGCCTGCAAGATTTCGTAGGCGTACAGCTCGAATCGATACCGCTTCCACTATCCCGTCCTTTTCCCCCACATTAACCACATCGCCTACAGCAATCAGATCCTCGAACAGAATGAAAGCCCCCGTAATAACATCCTGGACCAACTTTTGGGAACCAAAACCCACCGCCACACCCAAGCACACCGGCGCCAGCCAACAGTGGAGCAATATTGACGCCCAGTTCAGCGAGAATAAGCAGTGTTGATAATACCGCCAAGACCACCAGTAATGCATTCCGCGCCAAAGCCAGTAAGGTGCGGACGCGGCTACTCTGGACATGCTGTTGCCCGTCCTGTTCGGTGTTGGCCAAATAACCTTCAATCAAAGCCCCGGCCAATTCCCAAATAATAAAAGATATAATCACAATAGACAGGATGGTGGCTGCAGTGGCGCCTAAGACTCGCCCTGGTTCGCTAGTTAACCATGCAAAGGCACCAATACCCCAGGCTTGCATAATGGCCACGCCAACTAAGCCCACTATAAGCCAACGCACGCCCCAGCGAAGAATAGGGATATAGCCATTAAAGCGAATTTGTAAACCAGGAAAATAAGATTCAAGCAAAGGGATGCGAAAACCACGAGTAAATGCTTTTTGCGCCAAACGCCATAGAAAATGGTCTAACACTAGGATCAAAAGCGTTGTCAACGTGGCGCGAAGTAAAAAGAAAAAACCTTCATCAACCTCCAACACCCATACCCCATAAAGCATCAGCACATAGAGGGCCGCCAACAAAAACCAAAATTGTGCAAGTCGGTTACGAAATCCTTGAAATTTAACCTCTGTATCTTGCCGACCACGAATAACCTGGGCTATGCGGGTGCGGTTCTGCCAAATAAACACCAGTGCGAGAATAGTTACCAGTAACCCAAGGAGATAAAGTGCGCCTTTATAGCCCGTTATCGGCAATCCTAATAGTAAGGCGGCTTGTAATGCAAAATAGCCATATACCCAGGTGAAAGCAAAGTGACGGGTCCAACGAATCAGATAGTGGGCCATGGATTCGTCTAGGGGAAGCAACCGTAAACGCGGCATTTTTGGTGCAACAACCAGACGTGCCGTCGCCACTATGAGACGGGTAATAATAGCCGCATTAATCCACGCTAAAGCGGTTAAGTGAATGGATTGTATTGGATCGACAAAACCTAAAGTGACATAGGCGGCAACAGCAAAAGCCCCGATGGGTAATACATTCAAGAGTAGCACGACGAACAGAAGTAGTCCGCTCACTGCTTTACTTTCCGGCATTTGCCGAGCGAGGACACGGCGCGGATGCCATAACAAAAAATAAAGTAAATAATAAGCGAGATACCCTGCGCCTAAGACTAAAACCAAGTTTAAAAGCGTGTTTGCCCAGACACGCCGAGTCTCTGCATCCGCGAATTGCTGACGCAGCCAATTGATCGTCTGGGGCAGTGTATTGATACGATCAAATAACTGTTTAATATCTGACTTTAAGATTTCGATGCGTTCTGAAACCGCTTGCAAAAGATGTGCTGTCGCATCTTGCACTTCATTTTCTTGAGTATTTGCTGACTTGATTTGCGCTAGCGTTGTCAGTTGCTGGATCAACTGCTCCCGTGCAGCAGGGTCTTCTAAATCTTTAATAAAGGCATCGATTTGTTCAGGGGAGATATCTGGTAGTTCAGGTATAGCCGCCGGTTCAGCTGGGGTGTTCTCTTGAGCCAAAACCGAGGCTGCAAATCCTAAAACTATTAACAAGAAAAAGCAAAGCAAAACCTGTTTAGATCGCTCAGCCATGCAAACAACAACACCTTTTATTATTCTAATACACAAAATAACCCCCTGCCCTCCTCATAGAAAGGAAGACAGGGGGTTATTATAAATAACAGATTGAGACTAAAAACTAAACGGTTTAAACCGGTGTTCCAGAACGCGATTGGTCCGTTGGCGTATTATAGTCTGATTTTTGTGCTTGTGCTTCTTCCTTAGCCGCTTCTTTAGCAGACTGGGCTATACTCTCTACCTTGCTTTGCACGCGATTGACCGCTTCGCGTCCATCGACTTGAGTGAGGTTTTGGTTTTCAGCTTCCTGTTTTGCGCCTTCCATCGCCGATTGCGCTACCCGTTGGGCTTTTTCGCCATACTCTTGACTCGTTTCTTTCGCTTTGTACATCAGTCGATCTCGAGTCTCGCCTAACAACTCATCCTCGCGACGAGTCGCGGGAAGCGCATAGCCTATTGCTAAACCCAAGGCCAAGCCAAGGGCACCTAACACCAAAGGTTGTTCATCCAAAACCCGTTGGTAGCCGCCCTGGGCCTGTCGAAAACGATAGTGACCTCTGTCACCTACTCGCTGGGCGCGACGTCTTGCGCCGTAAGACATATCACGCATTCTATAACGTGTCCTTTCACCACCGCGGTGTAGTGATTCGCGAACATTTTCCATAGTCTCTCCAATTCGATGTTTAACCTCGGCAGCGCCGCTGCGCAGACTATCTTTAGCGCTGGCGGCGCTATCACGGACGCTGGCGGTCCCTTTGTGTAAGGTGTTTTTAGCGCTAGCGGCGCCCCTGTGCATATTATCTTTAGCACTAGCAGTACCACTGTGCATCCTATCTTTAGCGCTATCTTTAAAATAACCGGCACGTTCACTCATTTTCGCGCCTTGACCACGCACCTTATCACTGATGCGAACACCACCACTGCTGCGGGAGGACTCTGACGAATAACGAGCCTCGGGCGGAATATAAACTTGATCTGAAGTCAACTCATCGTAAGGATAAGGATCTGTCCTTTGCTGATAGTAATCTCGATGGTCTGACCTACTATGACTCGAACTCGAAACCATAAGCCAGCCGACACCCATTGCAATAAGTGCCGTGGGTACAGGGTTTTCCTTTAGTGTTTCTCCCAAGTTATTAAAATATTCCTTGGGACCCTCAGAACCCCTGGATAAATAACCGATGGTTTCATCTATCATTTGACCTGGAGATACTTTTTCTTGCAGGGCAGTAATGGTTTTATCTACGCTAGTGCGTGTTTCTTCAAGTTCACGTTCGATTTGTTCAGGATTACGGGATTCATTCATCGTAATTGCCCCTTAGCTAATTCTTTATCTTGTTGCAAAGAATGGGTGGTGCGGTCAGGTGATAAATTCTGGGTTTTGAGTTTATTTTTTCCAGTCTGAAGCATGATAAAGCCAATGAACGCCACTACGCTGCCCACAATAAAAGGCGCTAACCAGAGAAAATCAACGGGTATAAATTCCGCAATTCCCACCACAAGCGCATCGAGCAATACTAAAAAGCCAGCAAATAACACCAGGGCACCCGCGGCAATAGCGGCAATACCGGTACTTACTTGCGAGACTTTTTCGGAAACCTCAGCGCGGGCAAGCTCCATTTCTTTCTGGATTAACGTTGTCAGATCCTTTGAAAGGGTCGATAACAACGCGGGAACAGACATATTTTGTTTGTCTGCCACTTGTTTGTCTGATACTTGCGTCTCAGGGACTGACATAACACATCTCCTTAAGGATAGGTTTTATTTTTTGAAGGGTCAGAAGCCAACGAGTTATCCGTAGACGTAATGTCGGTTATAGGCGTCCGCGGCGGCGCTTTATCAGCTGGTATGGCTGGCGTAGCTGATGTGGCTGGCGTGGCTGGGGTAGCGGCTGGTTTTGCGCTAAAACCCGATACCTGTTCAGTCTCGGAATGTGTTGCCACCGGATCGTAAGGTTCATCATCCGTAATCACTTCACCCGGAGCCAATGGATAACCGTATTTAGAGGTATGCTCTAACCGGTCATCGTCATCGTTTTCATCATCGTAGGCATATTCGCCAGTCTGTCTATGGTCATAAGAAGCATAGTCATCAGCATAGTCATCGTCGTAAATATACTCATCATCGTAAACATAACGGTTTCTTTCCGCAGAACTCTTTAAAAATCGTCCCGCAAAAATGCCAGCTGCGACAGCAGCGCCCAAAAACACTGCAGGTTGCTGACGAGCAAAGTTTTCCACTTGTCCCACGATGCCATTTAGGTCTTGATCACGTATAGCGCTTGAAACGCGGTCTAATTGCTCAGCAGCCACATCCACATAGTTGGCAATATTGCCATGATCTTGGCTGCCAAGTTGCTCAGCCGTATGATGCAGTGTTTTAGCAACCTCACCTACTTCATTGGCAGTTCGCTGTTTTTCTTCCTCGAAACGAGTTTCACCTTGCTGTTTAACCTGATCGACAGTTTGACGAACTTGTTCACCAACTTTATCTATGGTTTCCTTTGAAGATTGCTTAGCTTGATCGGCTGCAGCCGAGCTTTCTTGACGTAACTTATCTGTTTGCGACGTTTGTTCATAGCCCACACTCGATGTATCGGTGTTATAACCTGTTGGTTTATCGTATTCGATTGCCATCAGTAATACCTCTCTTATATTGCTTGTGATCGATGTCTAGCGGAAAAAAACTGTGGATATTATTTTGTTACTCTGTTTTCCATAGAATAAAATTAAGTAACCGCCTTACCTCGGATCATCTTGCAAATCTAATACCAAAAACAAACATATGGGTTTTTTGGTTGAGGATTGGTAAATTTTTTTATCTTAACTGCCGATGTTTTGTTTTTATTTGAGTATTCCTAGAGATCTTCGCTATTTTTTACTAAAACAATTTCCTAACCTTTTCAATAACCCACGAAAAAATTACAATCATTGTAAAAATTACAGATCAACTAGAGTTTTAACGAACTTGTAAAAACTAACTTTTTTTAAATATTGAGATAAGCAAGACTATTCAAAATAATAATTTATGGTATAGAAATTGCTATACAACTATAATTTTATTATTATCGCGATTTGCTTTGATCATTTTATTGATTGTCTATCAAACAATAATTAATGACTTTATAAAATGATGATATGAAATTTGCTCGATGGAGAAAATAATTTAATGTCTAATACATCATTTTCAAACAAAGATTTTGCCGATTCACGTTCTAAAGAACAAACTAAACAACGTCTGGAAAAACTCGCTTGGTTACTCGATAGTTCCATCGCTGTACCGGGTACGGGTTTTCGGGTTGGACTCGATGGCATTATTGGTTTGATTCCCGGCATTGGCGATGCCATCGGCTCAGTAGTATCCAGTTATATTCTCACTGAAGCAGCACGACTCGGCGTCTCTAAATTAACACTTATGCATATGGGTTTTAATATCCTGATCGAATCAGTGGTGGGACTTATTCCCTTTGTAGGGGATCTTTTCGACTTTGCATGGAAAGCCAATCAGAAAAATGTTGAGCTGCTACATAAACATATAGAAAGTCCACCCGCCGCAAAAAAATCTGATCGCTTGGCAGGCTGGGTATTGTTGACAGTACTTATACTGGCTTTAATTGGCATGGTGTATGTGGGATTTTCAGTCCTAGGATGGTTTGTTGGTCTTTTAGTGGGGTAACTGAAGGTTAATAAATCAATTGAATCTTCTAATTTAAATTTAAAGCAAACCTACGAGAAGGCGTTAGCACATCATTTTATAACCACCAACCACCCATGATTTTATAAGATAATTAAAATGCTATTACTACTAACCTACATTATGATTGCTCTTGTCTTTTCTTTTTACTGTTCCATTGCAGAAGCTGTGTTATTAAGCCTTACGCCTTCTTATATCGCCTCTCTTGAACAAAAAGGAAAACGCTCAGGGCAATTATTACAAACCCTTAAAGATAATATTGACCGACCTTTAGCCGCTATTTTGAGTTTAAATACTATTGCTCATACTCTAGGGGCCGCCGGGGCTGGCGCTCAAGCAACCGCTTTATTTGGCAAAGCTTATCTTGGGGCTATATCAGCGATATTGACACTGCTCATTTTAGTATTTTCTGAAATCATTCCAAAAACTCTAGGCGCACTCCATTGGAAAAAACTAGCGCCAACGATTGCTTTTTCCATCAAGTACTTGATGATGTTTCTTTATCCTTTTGTAAAACTTTCCGAATATATCACGCAATATTTATCGTCGAATAAAGAAGACTCCGACTTTAGTCGGGACGAATTCACAGCGTTAGCAGAGTTGGGTGTTGAAGAAGGGAAAATCGAAGAAAAAGAATCTCATATTTTAAAAAATCTTTTTGCTGCGAGTTCGCTATCGGCTAAAGATATCGCCACACCTCGCACCGTGGCTTTTATGCTCCAAGAAAACTTATTGGTTGAAAAATTTTTTAACGACCACGCTGACACACCCTTTTCCCGTATACCCATTTATCGGGATAATCGTGATGAGGTAACCGGATTTGTTTTAAAAAGCGATTTGTTTTTTGCTCA
Source organism: uncultured Candidatus Competibacteraceae bacterium (assembly GCA_964423745.1). Lineage (GTDB taxonomy): Bacteria > Pseudomonadota > Gammaproteobacteria > Competibacterales > Competibacteraceae > CAYRGG01. Next base: position 19,158 of record CAYRGG010000001.1, read on the forward strand.
AGCACAAGATAAGCAGCAAGCTAAATTAGTGGATTTTAAACGAGAAATACAAACATTACCTGAAACCATCTTGCTTTCTGATTTATTTGAAAAATTGCTTAATAACAGAATGCATATTGCCATCATAGCGAATGAATACGGTGGCACAGAAGGGATCGTGACTATGGAAGATGTTTTAGAGTCCTTATTGGGTTTTGAGATTGTCGATGAGGCGGATAAAGCAGTGGATATGCAGCAGGTAGCCCGACTTAAATGGAGAAAACGAGTAAAACCTAGTGCGGCACCTGCCACTTAAGGGAAAAGGGTTTATTTTTATCAAAAAATTCTGTTTATCAGTTAATTAGCTCATATTTATAGATTTTAAACATTTCCATAATTTTGTAGAGTTTACAAAATGGTTTGCAAAACTTACATGGTGTTTCTATTCGCATAGTCTACGGTTTTGTTACTTATATTTTAATTTTATTGGAGATGGTCGTGGCCAATAACGAAGATCTTGACGAGCAACGGCGTGGGCGTTCGGCTTCATACCCTAGAGAAATTTCCGCTGCAGGTTGGAAAGACATCCTTGTTCGTGTTTGGGCTGGTCTTAACAACGACAATGTAGCGATGGTGGCCGCAGGAGTCGCATTTTATTTTTTGTTAGCTATTTTCCCGGCCATGGGCGCCACAGTGTCTATTTACGGATTGATTTCTGATCCTGCCGATGTTCAGCAGCAACTAGCGCAGCTGACGACTCTGTTGCCTAAAGAAGCGCAAACCATACTCAGTCAACAACTTAATGCCGTAGCCTCACAATCTAGTCAAGCCCTCAGTATTAGTTTAGTAGGAAGTATTTTGCTTGCCCTATGGAGCACCACAAGGGGTGTGAAAGCCTTGATTACTGCCCTTAACATTGTCTACAACGAACATGAAAAACGCAGCTTTCTCAAACTCAATGCAGTAGCCTTATTGCTTACGGTTGGCGCTATTATCTTTTTAATTTTAGCTCTCAGTTTAGTAGTGGCATTACCCGCTTTGTTGGGTAACTTTGGACTACAAGACTATACACGGGTACTGATTCTGATCGCACGCTGGCTGTTGTTAGGATTTATTGTTATAACCAGTCTCGCAGTATTGTATCGCTACGGACCCTGTCGTAAATCGCCACGCTGGCAATGGGTAAGCTGGGGAGCAATATTGGCAGCCTTCTTATGGCTTGTAGGGTCAGCATTATTTTCCTACTACGTAGGCAATTTCGCCAGCTATAACGAAACCTACGGAGCCCTGGGCGCCATTGTTATATTACTGATGTGGTTTTACTTAACAGCCTATGTAATATTGCTAAGCGCTGAAGTAAATGCAGAAACTGAACATCAGACGGCGCAAGACACAACCATCGGTGGCGATCAACCCCGTGGTCAACGAGGCGCTTTTGTGGCCGATACCATCGGCGACAGCTATGGTAAATAAATAGTGTTTTTGCTTCGTTACTCAACCGTGAGTAATTTATTTGGATAATCGTATCTTGGTACTAAACATGCCAATAACTATCTAGCAACACACCATAAAATGGAGAAACATAATGAAAATAAAACCCAATACTGTTGTTGTACTAATAATTGTTATTGTTTTTTTTGCGATAAACATCAATAAATCCATAGCCGCTGATACACTTTCAGCTCAACAAGGGGAAAATTCATCAAGTATTCAAGATGACACTGAAAGCAACGCTGAAATAGCGCGTGAAGCTTACGAAAAATCCGATGCATCGCCAACCGGCAGTTGGGCATCTGGTTGTTCTCCTCAAGCTGCCGCAGAAGGTTCTACAGCTGTCGATGAAGAAGATTGCCTTCCGCAAAATACTCAGGAAAAGTAACAAAAAAATTACTTTTTAAACCTTTCAATAAATAAGTTAGGCAAAAGTTAATTAATACTATAATTCTTCAAATTTATGCATCAACCCTGTTGCCCAAAGTGAGATCTGAAATAATTGACCGAATGCTCAAACGTTTCCCAATCTCGTTCAACTTGGGCTTTTAGGCTTTCCCACTCTTCATCACTTGCCATGTGAAGCCTATCTAGATCTTGGCTAATCTGTTCTCGGCTGTCTCGAATTTCAGCAAGATTTTTCTGATGTTCTATCTTTTCATCATCGTCAATCCTTCTAACTTTGACATCTAAATTTTCAATCTCTCCATTTATTTCATTGAGCCGATTTTTCATTTTTTGAACATAATCATATCGAGCTGACATAATAGTTAAACCTCTTAATACTAGTTTTGGTTTTGGTTAAATCGGCCATTTAAGATAAATTCAATAATTAAAAAACCATTTTAAAAAACCTATCTTATATACCTATAAAAGACACAGAACAAATTCACTAAAGAAATTAGCCATTACCATACATTAGTTTCACCTTTTAGATAATCATGTTATTGCTTTTTATTGATTTAAACCTCTTCTAATGCCTATGTGGTCTAAGATTTGCTAAATTATCTACGCAGATAAATTTATTAGTAACCTTATATGTGTAATCTGTTAACTGTTAACTTAAATGTAGTGATAAAAAAGGGGAAAAACAATGACAACCATTGTTGAGAAAGAAGCGTTGGATAACGGCCCACCTCGAATTAGTTGGGGTGCTGTTATAGCCGGTTTGATATTTGCTATTGCTTTCAGCTGGTTAATGCTTTTGTTAGGTTCAGCCATCGGTTTTAGCATTGCCGATGCCACAGATTTAGGCGCCATAAATGATGGTTTATCCATAGGAACTATTATTTGGATGCTGCTGACTACCATCATTGCTTGTTTTTTAGGTGGATTGTTAGCAGGACGTTTAGCCGGTAAACCTGAGAAGATAGTGGGTATGTTCCATGGCATCACGGTTTGGAGCGGTACAACTATACTGTTGATTATATTAGGCTATCTTGGTGTTACTAACCTTATGCAAGGCGGCCAGGCATTGCTTCAGAGTACAGCTGCTGTAAGTAGTGCTGCTGTGTCAAGCATTGCATCAGGTGTTACTAGTATCGGCTCTATGGGAACCAGCATAGTCGATTCAGTACCCACTAATAATCCTCTGGTAAACACGATCCAAGCGCAATTAAAACGCAGGGCTATCGATGTTATCGCACAAGCGGATGCCGCTGATGGCCCCGATGTGACTGAACAAGAAGTACGGCAAACCTTTAACCAAATGGACAGCCAAACCCTACAAGAAGTTGCTGTGCAACTTATTCAAGGGGACACCGAAGCAGCGAAAAACACCTTAAGGGCTAATTCAGAACTTTCCACCGAAGAAATCGACAATCTCATCGACGGCATTGCTCAAGAAGTTGCTCAACAGCTGGGTATCTCTGCACCGAATGAGACTGACACGACAGCCCTTGTCAACCAAGTGCAACAGCGATTGACCAATCAAGTAAGCAGTCTCATCGCATCGGCGGATGCTACCGGCGGCGCTGATGTAACTCAACAAGAGGTCTCACAAGCGATTCAGCAATTAAATGCGCAAACACTGCAAAATGTCGCCGTACAGCTTATCCAGGGGAATACTGAAGCTGCAAAAGATATTTTGGTCGTTAACACAACTCTATCGGAAGAAGAAATCAACGACCTTGTTGACGGTATTGCTAACGAAATTGAGCAACCTATTCAGCAGTTCCAAAACCAGTTAAATCAAACGGTCGAGACCGTATCAGACTATACGCAAGCTGTCTTATGGACGGCCTTTATTAGTAGCGCCATTGGATTGCTCGTCGCCATCGCCGGGGGTTGGCTTGGAGCGGATACGGTTAGACGCCTCTATGTTCCCCACCGTAGAACGGCTGCTACAAACTACTAAGTTGTTATCTTAATAAATAATGCGGAGATCATTGTCATGCCTTATGGTCTATTGGGTCTTGTTGTTATTGTGTTAATTGTTGCGGCGCTTGCCGAAAGCGTTGCCATTGGTGGCATCGGGGGAATACTGCTACTGATTTTGTTGATTTTGCTTCTTACCGGGCGAATTTAAGTCAAAAAGCAGTGGAGTGAGCGTGAATAGGGGCGAATCTATAGATTCGCCCCTATTTATTGTTTTATTATGCTTTACTACAAAAATTGTTCGGTACTCGTTTTTCCTATAGAAGACCGGTTTACTCAATTTTTGTATTTATTTAACTTCTATCTCATTAACAACTTCGGTCACCCCGGAGACATTTTGCGCAACCACTGTCGCTTGTTGTTTTTTAGTTTCTGTTTCTACAAAACCTTTTAAATGAACAACCCCTTCAGAAACCTCGACGCTAATAGGTGCGGCATTAAGCTCTGGGTTCTTAATAAACTCCGTTTTAATTTTTGTTGCAAGCGCCGCATTTTGCGACCCTAAATTAGGGTCCGGTTCGGCAAACCAACCTGCACAACCCCCCGCAAAAAGAATCATAAAGATCATACCAAAAACTGTATTAACCGTTGGTTTTTTAACCATCAAATTATCTATTTTCATTAGTCCATATACCCTATTGTAGTTTAGCAATAGAATCGATAAGTCCTGTGCAATAATTACTATCATCGGTAAGGCCCGGCTCGACAAACGACAGGGCCGCGCCGATGGGACCTGCCACTGCAGTGAGTGCCGCGGTCAACGCAGCTTGCGAAGCCAACGCCGCAGGTCCGGGAAAAATGCGTGGGTTTTTAAAAGTTCCTTCTATATGTACAGGGGCTTGGGTAGAAAGGAAGCTAGCATCTTTTGGATGAGGTTCTAAAACAATATCTAACGTTTCTTCTCCTAAATCCAACGAGCCCGTAGCCGCAAAGATAGTATCCTCGGTATCGACTATTGCGTTTTTTATATTTGTTACCCCATTATTAGCGTGCATGTTTAAATAGGCACAGCGAATAGCTACATTACTTTGCTCGTTGAAAAGAGCCATCATAGCCTCACCCCAATCGAAACCCGCTAGCTCGATCAGCAAACCATCTAACTGACCATCGGTCATCAATACATAAAGACCACCGTCGGCAGTATCCAAAAAGTCCGCGATGGTGTCCCCACTCATCCACAGTTTGGCGCGTCCGCCAATCATGCCGACGGTATCATCAGCGATTTCATAAGGCTGCACCACTTTTTTAAGGTTGACATGCTGAATTTCCGTTTCCAAGGTACTTTGTATAGGTCTAGCACCAGCACTTATTTCCAGATTTGAGCTTATACTCCCGTCCCCGACACCAAACTTAAAAGGTTTAAGATGCAGATGGCCGTCTTCAAGTTTCATCTCAAGACTGAGGCTATCTAAAGGAACTTTGTCTATCTGCACCCGTTTTGCCTTGTAATCCACCACAGCATCCATGGCTTGTAAACGTTCTAAGTTAATAGGTTCGTCAGGTAACACGGATTTATCTTGTGCATCTTGCTGTGCTTCTTGTTCTTGTTCAGGCGATGCGGTCTCTCCCGGTCCTGTCCCGGGCGCCGCCCCTATCACGCCACCTAGATCGTCAAGATCTAACTTCTGAGAAAACAAATCAGCTTTTATCCTAGGACGTGGCTCACTGATATCGAGGCTCATCTCACCGCTAAGATCACTGTCGCCCACTCTCCCGTCGATATTGGTAAATAACCAACGATAGTCCTTTTGGTAAGCTAGATCGCCGGATAATTTATAGGGTGGCAAATCGGGCAAAGGCAAGCCTGTCAAAGGATAAAGACGTTCTGGATTAGGCCCTTCAATGAAGAGATTCAAGTCTAATCCCTTTAGCGCAAATACGTTTTTTATCCACCCTTCAATACGGGCTGTGGTGTCCGCTGCAGCCACCTCCAAATCTAGGGAATACGCCCTGTCTGGATCCCGTAAAGCCAACAATTGATCGCCTGTAAAACTTAAGTTAAAGGGTTCACCTAGATAACGACCATCGCCGTCGATACGCACCACTTGCTCACCGCTTTGCAGACCCTCGCTGACGAGGGACGCATTGATCACCGTATTATTTGGAGTATCGGTATAGGTCAATTGACTGGGATTTATCGTTAGCCGACCGACCAGGGGCAAAGCCACATCGTCGTCTTTTATAACCTGAAGATCCATATCCTGAATCTCCATATCGATGTCGCCTGACAACACGCCGAGCTGTTGTTCGGTAATCGCATAGGCTTCTACTAATTTCGCAAGATCGAGATCTTGTAACTGGCCATCAATAAAACCGTCTAGGGGCCATTGACTGGCGTCAAGAGCCAGGTTTAACGTGGCGCTGCCCTGATAAACCGCTAATTTAAGCGGTGTTACTTTTAATTGTCCATTCTTTTCCAGATCAAGCTGCAGCGTAAAATCATTGATAGTAAGAGGCTGTGTGATGATTTCATCGGCTTGCACGTTCACATCGGCTGTCCATGCCTGCAGCTTATTTAAAATAGCCTCTCTTCTTTCACTGATTGGTAATCCTTGCTCAGAATCTGCCGTTGTATCTGGTGCAGCTTTTGCGTCCCCTGAGGCTGACGCCGTTTGTTTGCCGCCGACATTAACGGTGTCTAAATGGGTTTGTAGAGTGTTATAAATGTTTCTTAGCTGAACCACATCCACGGTATTTGAAGTTAAGGCACCTTGCAGCAGAGGATCTTGATCGGTGATGCGAGCTGTTAACTGGCCAGAGATGTCGGTTTGCCCTAAACGAGCCTCTAAATCAGTAAAACGCCAGGTATTATCTTGCCGCGCCACCTGAGCTTGCAATTCATAGCCGGGTAAATCGACTTGGTTCATGCCTAAAACCGCGCCCATCACGGCTGCATCTGGACTTTGCAAAGAGACGGCAAGATCCAACCCGGAAAGTGCTCCGGACTGAGGCAGTGTTCCTTCCATGGTTAAATCTGTTTCACCGACGCTAGCTTGACCATCAATGGGGTAATGTTCAGTATTATAAAAGCTTTCTAAAGCAGCGCCATCCAGTTTAAATTCCAGTGGATAATCTTGTAGTTCGCCTGTTCCCGTTACAAGTAATGGTTCCTCAAAACTGCCTTGCGCCTGAAAATCAGCGACGACAGCGGTTATGGTTGGCTTTGCGGCATGGTTGTAATAGGCCATACGACCGTCCTTAACAGTCACTTGTTTGATGACGGGGATGCTCAACGCACTGTCGCTGGAGGTTTTGTCCTCCTCTGGCGTCGGAGAGGTGTCGAATGTCCAGTTTTCTTTGCCTTGTTCAGAAATAGCCAAAATGATCTCAGGATCAATCACTGTTAAGGTCGGTATAACGATTTGCCCCGTGAGTAACTCCAGCAAGTCAATGCTAAAAACCAACTCTTCTATAGTAGCCATATGAGGGGCTTCGGCCCAGGGTGCATTATCAAGCCGAATATTATTAACGCGCACCTGGGGGGTCAACGACAGATCTACATCCAAATCCCCAGCAATAGTCACATTACGCCCCAGTTGTTCGCTCAGCTGGTTAGCAACCGCGTCCTTGACCCAATTCCAGTCCATGAAAGCAACCGTGGCGACTAATAAAAGCACCAGTGCAGCTATTGATAGGCCGAGCCATTTTAGAATTTTCATCATTTCTTTTACTTTTATAGGCTATGACAGAAAGGTGTTACTCGTGAATCAATGGCACATCACCATGACACATAGAGTAAGGAAAAAGCAGACTAGAACGCTTTCACGCTAGAAACAGCAGTAGTTTGTGGCTTATGCCTTGGCTAGATCCAGGGCGATCTGATCTGGGTCAGATCACCCCGTATGCGCGTTAGTCTAAAGGCACGACATCTTGAGGCCAGGTAAAGTTAAGAGTTTCTTGCTGACCTTCTTGCAGATCTACGGTCCGGTTGTAGGTTTCTCCATAACCACTGGCTTCTACGTTATAAGAACCGGGTTCCAAATCGGCGTATAACATGGGACCTTTTGAGGTGGTCTCCAACACTAGTTCACCCGCGGAATCTTGAATTTGCACATCAATATCATTGAGATAATTACCGCTTTCTCTAACGGCAAAAATCAACCCAAGATTAAAATCCGAAGCCATTTCTTGCAGCGCTTGTTGCTCGCTATCACCGATACCTCCAGTGACGTAGTCGATACCGTTATTAGATTCGACCTGCAGTTCTTCGGCTTGCAAATTCGTCACGCCAATCAGCAATAAACCTAGACTAATAACGGATAGGGTAATGGCTTTAAACATGATTTAAAAACTCCTCTCTCAATTCGAATAAAAGTTGTGATTGCTTGTTTTATAGTCGCTATTTCTTACCTCCAAAAAAGTGATAAACAGCGATAGACAATTTCTTACAAATTACATGCCAAAAAAAACAGACCGAATTGGAATTAAATTTGCCAATCAATCCCAAGTTCAACAGCTAGGATTGCCATGATGATTGCCGATACACGAATCTCTATTTTGAATCAGGCGCCCATTAACAATGAACAGGGTCGCTATGTGCTTTACTGGATGCAACAGGCACAGCGGGTGAGCTACAACCATGCTTTAGAGTATGCGGTGCGCCAAGCCAATGGTATTGATAGGCCATTACTGGTGGGTTTTGCTGTCATGGATGATTATCCAGAAGCCAATGAACGGCATTTTGCTTTTATGTTAGAAGGCTTAGCTGAAATAGAAAAAACCTTAACCGAACGGGGCATCAAGTTTGTGATTCGCCGTGGCAAACCGGACACTGTAGCCCTGGAGTTGGGCAAACAAGCCGCGTTGATCGTCATGGACGTGGGTTATTTACGCCACCAAAAGGTTTGGCGAGAACAAGTGGCTGACAACGCAGATTGCCAAGTTGTTCAAGTGGAGTCCGATGTGGTGGTGCCAATAGGCATAGCATCTACCCGGCGTGAGTCCTTGGCGCGTACTATCCGTCCTAAACTCATGGCTCATTGGGACGATTATTTAAAAACCTTGACCCAGAGTGATGTGAAACAGGCTTCCCTAGATATAGAAATAGAAAGCCATGTAGATATTTCGTCTCCTCAAGAAGTTCTTAAAACGTTGAATTTAGACCGCAGCGTTGCCCCCGTGGAGCACTTTAAAGGTGGTCCCAGTATGGCCCAGAAACGCCTGACGGATTTCTTGCGGGGCTCCTTCCATGGCTACCATGAAAACCGCAATAATTTAAGCACACAAGGGTCTTCGATGCTCAGCCCCTATTTGCACTTTGGGCAAATTTCACCGGTTGAGGTGGCGTTAAAGGCAAAAAGCGCCAACAGCGGAACACCGGAGGATCGCCAAGCCTTTCTAGAAGAATTACTGGTGCGCCGAGAGTTGGCGGCTAATTTCGTCAACTACGAGCCAGCTTACGACAGTTACCAATGCTTGCCCGACTGGGCCCAACAAACCTTGGCGGAACACCGGGATGATCTGCGCCAGCATCGCTATACCCGTCACCAATTAGAGAACGCTGAAACCCACGATCCCTATTGGAATGCCGCCATGCAAGAAATGAAACTGACCGGCTATATGCAAGGTTATATGCGCATGTATTGGGGTAAAAAAATATTAGAATGGTGCAACACGCCGGAATATGCCTATAAAACGACCCTTTATTTAAACAACAAGTATTTTATCGATGGCCGGGATGCCAATTCCTTCGCCAATGTGGCGTGGTGTTTTGGGCTGCATGATCGAGCCTGGCAAGAAAGAGCTGTGTTCGGGAAAATCCGCTATATGAACGCCAACGGCCTTAAACGCAAGTTTGATATAGACGCTTATGTGGATAGGATTAATCAGTTATCCGAGTAGCGTGGGCAACAAGTTGCCCACGCGGATGGCTCAACACCGCCAACTCACCCACCCATTTTTTCCGCGGCCACCTCGGCCGCCCAGATGACAAGCGCATAACGACCGCCCTTACCGATACCCACTAAGAGGCTAAAAGGCAGTAAGGGCACCCGCAGCAACCCAGCGGCAAAAGTAAGCCCATCCCCACCGATGGGCAACCACGCCAGCAGTAAACTCCACACTCCATAGTGGTTAAACCAATCGCTCGCCCGCTGCAGTTGCCCAGGCTTTATGGGAAACCAAGAACGATGTTGCCAATGCAGTGCATAGCCTGCTAACCACCAATTTAATACGGCCCCTGCCGTATTGCCAACAGTGGCCACCAACCAGAGTAAAAAAATACTGTAGCGCTCAGTCAGCACTAAGCCCACGAGAACCGGTTCCGAGTAGAAAGGCAGGAGGCTAGCAGCGCCAAAGGCACTGCCAAACAACACCCCATAACCAGCCAAACCTTCCATGCCGAATCAACCCGACGAACGGGTGGCGCGTACCAGGGCGGAAAATATCCGTTGCTGGGTATGACTTTGGGGTAAATATTCCGGGTGCCATTGCACACCCATCATAAAAGGATGATCCACACATTCGACCCCTTGTACGATGTCATAATCATCCTGGGCTGAAATACAAAACCCTTCCGCTAGACGATCGACGCCTTGATGGTGCAAACTATTAACCCGGACTTCCCCCACCCCCATCACCTTAGCCAGATGTGACGTTGGGTCAATACGAATGCGCTTATGGGGCAGTATCGTGCGGCGCAAAATCAAATTATCGATCACTTCCATTAAGTGTTGATGCAAAGTGCCTCCATAAAAAATATTCAGCAACTGAGCGCCTCGACAGATCCCCAACACCGGCAACGCGGTTTTTGCAGCCTGTTCCAACAAACGCCATTCTAATTGATCCCGCTGGCGGTTGATGCGAATAGTCAATTTCGCTTCCTGACCGTAGCGATTGGGGTCAATATCGTCACCACCGCCGATAATCAATCCTTGTAAAGGTGCAGGCGGTTCAGGACGCGAGGGGGTTAACCGGCACGCTTGAGCGCCAGCCCGGCGCAAGGCTAATCGGGTAAAAACCCAGGCCGGACGGCCACCCTTATCGGGGCCGGAAACCCCAATCAACGGTCGTTGTCGATGTCTTCGGAAAACCATTGCTCAGTTTTAGTCACCCAGTCAGAAAAAAGGCCCCCTAGGGGCCGCTGCAAATGCTCTAAATAAGCTTCGCGCATGGCCTGCAACTTTTTAGGCTGGTGCGCCAACGCCTCCACCATTAACCAATAGCGCCATTCATGGGTAATACTCCAATGGGGGTCTGCTACTTTTGAGTTCGCCAAACGATAGTGAAAGGTTGGTCGCGCTTTAATATTAGGATCTGGCACTGCGGTTTTAACCCGCTCTTCGTCTAAGTGTGCAAATAGCGGCAACATATCTAAGGCACGGTTGCGGGTTGGATTATAGTTGAGATAATCGTCTATCAATTCGGTGCGGTTAGGTTTATAAGCGCTGGGGAGGACATGGCACAGATAATCTTTTGGAAAGGGATCGATAAAAGGCGTGATACGGCGCATCAGATCCACTTGCATGGTTTTCACAAACCATTCGTACAAGACTAAAAAAGCCTGTAAATAGGCCAGTATGCTGTCCGCTTCGAGACTCGGCGTCTCTGGGTTAAAATGTACACCGTAGGCGCTGATCAATGCACTGTTAGTTCCCCGTGCGCCAACTTCCCGCAACTTCTCTATCAACCTATCCATCTCAGGGATTTGCGCCAACTTTAACGGGGGCGAAATAATCTCACAGGGTATTAAATTCTCATTGAGTTCCGCCGCCACTTCAACCACTCGATCTGTCAAGCGTAAGTTATCGTCTCCAGCAGCCCGGGTTTGAGCAAGCCGTTTAAGGAAAGATGAGTCGATTTCCACTTGAAAATCGCCTAGTTTTGAGCCATTCACTTCCACTTCATATTCGTTTTTCAGATTGAGTTCACCGCCCCATAAACCAGCCAGCAAAGCTGCCGCCTTGCCCGCGTCGAGACCTGCAAATTCGATTTCTACCCCGACCCGGCGCGGTTCTCCCGCTACAGTATGACGCACCGACGGAAAAAAAAGCGCTTCTGCTTTGGCAGGATCCGTTTTAGAAACTATTTCATCAGGATTTGCAACAGCGTTAGCTAATGCGTTTAATAAGGACATGAAGAAGCACCCCGACTGGTTCTCGTGTGGCCCGTTGTGTAGCAGCAATTAAGCCAAGCTAAAAGATGCACCTAAGTTGGTAGACTTTGCGCGTGAGCAAACTGACTATCCGCCTATCCGCGTGGGCAACAAGTTGCCCACCCTACTAAGCTACAAGAGTACAAGCGCCCCGAGTGGATGCTGCTGGCGGAGCGCTGTTTAGCGCCTGCGTAGGCAGGAGCCGAAGCGGGCGATAGTCATGCGGGCAACGCGGGAAAGCGTTGCACGCTTGCGCGAAGCCAAGCGGCGCCCGCTAAAGGGGCGTTACTATCTTTGTAAAGAAGCTTATTTTTAGCAAAATTTACAAGAACTGTTTGTAAAATTTGCAAAAAATGTAATCCTTTAGATTCGTTCGCCATCACTAATACGCTGCTTTAAGGTGTCAGCCCGCTTGCGAATGGCCTTGATGTCATCCTTGGCTTTGTTTTCTAAATTACGAACTTGCAGATTCATACGGGAGTTATGTTTAAACTGCTGCTGATGACGAGCCAGAAAATCCCAATATAGCGTGGTAAAGGGACAGGCTGATTCCCCCGCGGCTTCGCGATGCTCGTAATGACAATGCTTACAGTAGTTACTCATTTTGTTGATGTAGTTACCGCTGGCACAATAGGGTTTAGTGCCTACAATACCCCCATCGCCGTATTGGCTCATCCCCAAGGCATTGGGCAGACTGACCCAATCGATGGCATCCGCGTACATGGCCATGTGCCAATCGTGAAATCGCTTCGGATGAACACCATAAAGCTGGGCAAACAACCCCATAACCATCAACCGTTGAATATGATGGGTGTAGGCGAAATTCAGAACACTTCTCATGGTTTCACCGATACAGCGCATAGCCGTATGACCGTCCCAAAAAAAGCTCGGTACATCCACATCATCGTTGCGCAGGGCATTTCTATCGGCATAACTCGGCATATGCAGCCAATAGACACCTCGTATATATTCCCGCCAACCCAAGATCTGACGCACAAAACCTTCCACGCTATTGAGGGGTGCATCACCGGCTTCATAGGCCGCCACCGCGGCTTCCACTAGTTCCCGAGGATTTAGCATATGCAAATTTAACGCTGCCGAGAGGCGCGAATGGGCCAGAAACGGTTGCCCTGTCCACATGGCATCCTCAAAGCGGCCAAAGTCAGGTAAACGATGCTGGACAAAATCCCGCAGTAATGCCCGCCCTTGAGCATGGGTAACGGGTAAATCAAACTGTTCTAAACGACCGGGATGCTGAGCAAACCGCTGCTCGACGAGACTCATAACTTCTTGGGTGATGTCGTCGGGGGTAAAGGAACGGGGCTCTTTACCTAAATCAGGCCCGTTTTTGCCAAAGGTTGCCCGATTGTCTTTGTCAAAGTTCCAGCGACTGCCTTCGGGTTTACCTGTTTTATCCAACAATATTCCATGGGTTTTACGCATGTGCCGATAAAAAGATTCTAACAACAGCCCGTGGTGATCTTTAGCCCATGTCTTGAAATCATCGATGGAACCATAAAAATGGCGGTCTGGGCGTATTTCGAGTTCCATGTTGAGTTGCTTCGCTGTCTGTCGCAACATGTCTTGAACACGCCAATCGCCAGGCTCAGTGACAATCAGTTTCTGCGGCTGCAGACGGGCTACATCCTTGCGCAGAATCTCGGCAAAATCAGCGCCGCGATCATGGCTTTTATGCGGAGTTAATTTATGATAGTGAACGGGGATTCCCCGCTCTTCCAACTCCTGGCGGAAATGACGCATGGCCGAAAAGAACAGCACTAAGCGCACTTTATGGGACCAAACATAGCTCGCTTCTTGAGTTACCTCAGCCATCCAAACGGCGTCGCAATCGGCATCAAAATGATCAAACCCAGCACCATTGTGGTCTAACTGATCGCCTAACACAATTATCAAATGACGCAGGTTGCTTTGAGTAGTCATAAATCTTGCTTGTCTCCTTAGCAATATGGCGAATAGTACAATACCCAGTGTACATGACCCAATCGAATAATCCATTAGCCCTAAATGGAGTTGTCAGCATGGCAGAACAAATCATTCCTGGCGTCGTCATTACCCAGGAAATATCACCAGCCCATCAGGACATTTTGACCCCTGAAGCCTTAGAGTTTGTAGTCGATTTAGAACGCCGGTTTCGCATTGAACGCAACGATCTTTTACTGCAACGGCAACAACGTCAACATGCCTTTGATCAAGGCCAACGTCCCGATTTCTTAACTGAAACCGCTGAAATACGCGAAAGTTCCTGGACCATTGGACCTAGCCCTTTGCCACCCGCCATCCAGGACCGGCGAGTAGAAATAACCGGACCGGCTGAACGTAAAATGATGATCAACGCCCTCAACTCCGGTGCCAATGTATTTATGGCCGATTTTGAGGATGCCTTGAGCCCTACCTGGGAAAACCTGTTAGATGGCCAACTCAATGTCCAGGACGCCTTGGATGGTACTATTACTTACACTTCCCCGGAAGGTAAAAAATACTTGTTGAATGATCGAGTGGCCACGTTAATGGTGCGACCCCGGGGCTGGCACCTGCCAGAAAAACATGTGTTGGTTGATGACCGACCCATGTCTGGGTCACTATTCGATTTTGGCCTATACTTTTTTCATAATGTTAGACACTTTATCGGCGAGGCCACGGGCGCCTATGTGTACTTGCCAAAACTGGAAAACCACCTGGAGGCCCGGCTTTGGAACCAAGTATTCAGCTATGTTCAGGACACCCTCTTGCTACCGCGCGGTAAAATCAAGGCCACTGTATTGATCGAAACCATCACAGCCGCTTTTGAGATGGATGAGATTCTCTATGAGCTACGCGAGCATATCGCTGGTCTTAACTGCGGTCGTTGGGATTACATTTTCAGCTTTATCAAGAAATTCCGTAATGATCCTAACTATATCTTACCGGATCGCAATCAAGTCACCATGACTGCGCATTTTTTGCGGGCTTATTCCCAGTTGCTAATCAAAACCTGTCATCGCCGCGGCGCTTACGCCATGGGTGGCATGGCCGCGCAGATCCCTATCAAAGATGATCCCGAAGCCAATCGCGTGGCTTTAGATAAAGTGCGCACCGATAAAGAACGTGAAGCCAGCGATGGCCATGACGGCACCTGGGTGGCGCATCCAGATTTGGTTTCAGTGGCACGGGAAATGTTTGATCACCACATGGGCATACCCCGCGAGTTGCGCGAGGAACGCACTCATCTGGTTCCTGGCGCACACGATGTGTTTACCGGAACCCCCCAGCAAGGCCCCAACCAGCTGGCCAAAATGCGCGAAGATGTCCAAGTCAGCGCCGCCGATCTGCTGCAAGTGCCCCAAGGCGCCATTACCGAGGCCGGGTTACGCAACAACATCAGCGTCGCTGTGCAATATTTGGAATCTTGGTTGCGTGGTCAAGGCTGTGTGCCCCTCTACAACCTTATGGAAGATGCCGCCACAGCGGAAATTGCCCGGGCGCAATTATGGCAATGGGTTCACCAAGACAAGGCTGTTTTAGACAACGGTAGCCCTATTACAGGGGACTCTGTGAAAAAAATGTTTAGTGAAGAATTGCAGAAAATCCGTACAGAGTTAGGCGCTGAAAATTACGAAGCGGGTAAATTTACATTGGCGGCAGAGATTTTAGAAAACCTAACCCTGTCTGATGAATTTACTGAATTTTTGACCCTGGCAGCTTATGATTACCTGTGATGCTAAGTGCAACAACACCGTTTAATTTTTAAGTTTTTGTGCTGAGGTTGAGTTTGTTAGGCAGGAAGCAACTTCATCAACTTGTGTTTGGCCAAAAATCCTGGGCAAAAATCTCCTCCTGTGTATAGGGACATTGCTCAGGAAAAACCGACTTATCCAGTTTCGTTTGCTTTCGCGCTTGCCCAATGGCAAGTCTATAAGCCCGCACTATGGCGTCATCAAGCTGAGTTTTGAGGCTTGGGTTATCGCGCAGATGATCGGTTATTTGGAGCCGTTGATTGTCGATGGTCACTTCCCAGCTAACGGAGCGTTTATTAGGCTGATACTGCCACTTCAATAAATGCGCAAGCAATATGGTTAACCGATTGGTAAGTTCTTTTTTTTCTGACCTACCCAAGGCTTCAAGCTCTTCTGCAATATTATCAATATCTAGGGCTGCTAATTGTCTAGTACGCAGTTTTGCAGCTTGATCATTAGCCCACGCATAAAAATCAATATCATAAGCGGTTTGGTTATTGCTCATAATTTTATAGCCAATATTTGCATAAAGTTTATTGATGATGCACTTCTTTTGCATCCTTTTCTACCAAATGCAATAGATCAAGCAAAGTTAGGGTATGCATTTCTTGGCGCATATGTGCTTCGAGATTTTTCCATCGAGTATGTAAAGGACAAGGATTTTCGTCGCTACACTCAGGTAAACCCAGGACGCACCGGGATTTGTCAAAGGGGCCATCGATAGCTTCAAGGATATCCCCTACAGTGATCTGGTCAGGTGGTCGACCGAGCGTGGCGCCTCCATGAGGACCCCGACGTGCTTCGATAAGCCGGCTACGAGAAAGGGTACTAATAATTTTACTCAAGAACGGTGTCGGCGCCCCTGTCTCTCGACTAATCTCTTGAATTGAGCAAGCTTCATGCAGTTTGCGCTTGGCGAGATATGTCATAGCGCGAATTGCATATTGACAGGCTTTGCTGAAAAGCATAGTTTAGCCTCAATTAAAGATAAAAAGATCTTTATTTATTTTAATAAGATTCTACCAAAGAAGAAGATGTGCGATTCAAAACCATGCTAACCGCTCTCCGAGCTAAAAGGTATCTCTATGCACGACGTCTTTACCAAAGCCATGGCGCGGAATATCTATTTTGGAGGAAGTCTCTTTTTTATCTTTTTGTTCCTGGCATTGACCTATGACACCACCCGCGCCTTACCCGAGCTTGGCAATACCCAAAACCTTACCGAAGAAGTTATCCGCGGCAAACGCCTTTGGGAGGTCAACAACTGCGTCGGTTGCCATACCCTGCTGGGGGAAGGCGCCTACTTCGCGCCGGAACTAGGCAACGTTTATGAACGGCGTGGTCCTGAGTTTATTAAAACGTGGATAAAAATTCAGCCTACCGAAGCGCCCGGCCGACGCCAGATGCCCAATTTCCATCTGACCGATGCCGAGATCGACGATCTGATCGCCTTTTTAAAATGGACCAACGAACTATATACCGCCGATTGGCCGCCTAATATCGAAGGCTAGATCTCATATGCTCAAGAGAACATAGGAGCCCTAACCCACCGTGCATGTTTCCAAAAAGAGATTATCCCTATGCCCTACGCCTCGCAAGCGGTTGCTAAACCCTACTTTATTGCCGCCATCTCCTTGTTCACCGTACAGGTTCTGTTTGGATTAATTATGGGCCTGCAATACGTGATCGGGGATTTTCTGTTTCCCGCCATACCCTTTAACGTGGCGCGTATGGTTCATACCAATACCTTGGTGATTTGGGTGCTATTTGGTTTTATGGGGGCAGCCTATTATTTAGTGCCGGAAGAATCAGAAACCGAATTGTTTAGCCCAAAACTCGCCAACTATCTATTCTGGATTTTCTTGGTAGCCGCCCTACTCACCGTGCTCGGTTATCTCACTGTACCCTACGCCACCTTGGCAAAAATCACCGGCAATGATTGGTTTCCCACCATGGGGCGCGAATTTTTAGAACAACCCACCATAACCAAGCTCGGCATTGTGGTGGTCGCGTTGGGTTTTCTCGCCAATATAACTATGACCGTGTTGCAGGGGCGAAAAACTGTGGTCAATCTGGTGCTCCTCACAGGACTCCTAGGACTAGCCGGACTTTGGTTATTTGCCTTTTATAACCCTCATAACCTGGTATTGGACAAATATTATTGGTGGTGGGTCATTCACCTTTGGGTGGAAGGCGTCTGGGAATTGATCATGGCGGCAATTCTGGCCTTTGTCTTGATCAAAGTCACCGGCGTCGATCGAGAGGTCATCGAAAAATGGCTCTATGTCATCATCGCCGCGGCCTTAATTACTGGCATTATCGGCACTGGTCACCACTACTTTTGGATTGGAACTCCAAATTATTGGCAATGGTGGGGGTCCATTTTTTCCGCCTTGGAACCCATCCCCTTTTTTCTGATGACCATCTTCGCTTTTAATATGGTCAATCAGCGCCGTCGTGAACACCCCAACAAAGCGGCCACTCTGTGGGCGTTGGGTGCCGCTGTGATGTCATTTTTAGGGGCTGGCGTTTGGGGTTTTATGCATACCCTATCTCCCATCAATTACTATACCCATGGCACCCAAATCACCGCGGCTCACGGTCATCTGGCCTTTTTTGGCGCCTATGCCTTGATCGTGCTGACCATCATCTCCTATGCCATGCCCTTGCTGCGGGGTCGTAAAGTCGCCGGCAGCAACCGTTCGCAAGTGATAGAAATGTGGTCCTTCTGGCTGCTCAGCGTTTCCATGGTATTTATGGTGCTGTTTATGACCGCCGCCGGTGTGCTGCAGATCTGGATGCAACGGATTGGCGCCGATCCGCAACCTTTTATACAAGTCCAAGAGCAAATTGCTGTGTTCTACTGGGCGCGGTTTCTAGCCGGTTTAGTGTTTTTGCTAGGCGTCATCGTTTACCTGGTGAGTTTCTTTGTAGGCAATGAAGAACCCGAACGGACCACGGTCAGCCAACGGGCTAAAGGCGCACCGGAAGCTGCCGAACCCGCTGGCATCACGGGACAGCCTGCTTCATGAATCAGCCATTGCTCCTGCGCTCAACACTACCCTTTTACAGTCCCCAGGATAACGAGGTAGAGCTGTTTGAACGGGCTTGGCGGCATCGCTTGCCGGTGCTCATCAAAGGCCCCACCGGTTGCGGGAAGACCCGCTTTGTGACTCATATGGCGGCCCGGCTAGATCGTCCAATCTACACCGTAGCTTGCCATGATGACCTTAGCGCCGCCGATTTGATTGGTCGCCATTTGATTGGCGACCATGGCACCTATTGGTGCGACGGACCGCTAACCCGTGCGGTGCGAGAAGGAGCCATCTGTTATCTAGACGAAGTGGTGGAAGCCCGTAAAGATACCACTGTGGTGCTACATCCCTTGTCCGATGACCGTCGCTTGCTACCCATCGAGCGCACCGGCGAAACCCTCAAAGCGCCGCCGGAGTTTATGCTGGTGGTGTCCTACAACCCCGGTTATCAAAATCTGCTTAAGGGCATGAAGCCTAGCACCCGCCAGCGTTTTATCGCCATTCGACTGAGCCATCCCGAAGCGGCGCGAGAAGAAGCAATTTTAAGACACGAGACCGGGATCGATGGCGCCTTGGCGCAACGTCTGGTCACATTAGCCAATGCCCTACGGGCCTTAAAGGACTATGACCTGGAAGAGGCGGCTTCGACCCGCTTGCTGGTCTATACAGCCACCCTTATCCGAGCGGGGTTAGATTCTAAAACAGCTTGTCAAGCAGCGTTGCTAGAACCGTTGAGTGATGACGAGGACACCTTAAAAGCGCTGCGGGAGGTGGTTGATGTCAGTTTGGGAACTTAATAAACAAACTTTTACCGATAAAAACCTTGCGGTGATGGCGGAATCCCTTTATTTGATCAATCTTTTGCTACTGCCAGGCATCGCTTTTTTGGTGTTGGTATGGCTTTATAAGGGTCAGCACGCGAGTGCGCCGCCCCTGGCCCGCGGCCATTTGGAACAGACCCTGGTGGCCAGTGTCTGGGCTGGCGGTCTGCTGATCGGTGGCATTTTACTGATTATGCTGCTGGGGGGTTTCCAGACCGGTATGACGTGGGTCATCGCCCTCATCTATTTAGTTGTCTGTCATTCTACCCTAGTGCTACTGGGCGTGTTTGGATTGTCAAAAGCCATGGCCGCCAAACCCTTCCGATTTCCCCTCTTAGGACGTGCTGTTTCTGTATTACGGAGTCCATCGTCATGAAACAAATTTGTGGGCTAATTTTTTTGTTTTTGTTGACGGCATTTACGGCTGTGATTGCCACGGCAAAGGATGCTGCGCCAGAAATAGGTTCCCAGAATTTAGTTAAAGCCGATCTCTTATTGGGTAAGGCGATTCACAACGCTCAAGGAGACCAGTTAGGCAACCTAGAGGATCTGGCCATCGACTGGCAGGCGGGACAGGTGGCTTACGCCATTTTGTCCTATGGCGGCTATTTCGGCGGTGTCTTGGATATTGAAGATAAACAATTTGCTGTGCCCGCCAAAGCCCTGCAATGGGTGCCCCAGGAAGCAATTCTATTGTTGGATGTGGCTAAAAAAACCATCGAACAAACCCAGGGTTTTGATAAATACGACTGGCCCAACCTAGCCGACCGGGTCTGGGGTGAAAAGTTACACCGGCAATACGATCAGATCGCTTATTGGGAAGAAGTAGCGCCACGGGACAGGTCTGGGTTGGATAAGGCGACAGCGGCCTATATGCATTCCCAAAGCACCGGCAGCTTGCAAAAGGCAAGCGACATGATAGCCATGGAAGTAGTAGACAGCGCGGGTGACGTGGTGGGAGAAATTCAAGGGATAGCGCTAGACTGGCAAAACACCCGCAGGGTCTATGCCTTAGTGCCCTTTGGCGGTTTTCTGGGCATCGGTAAAAAAGAAGCACGGATTCCCTTAAGCGCCATGACCCTCAAGGCCCGCGAAGCATCAGTACCACTGCGTTTTTCCGAGGATAACTATTGGCAGCTTCAAATCAGCGAAGAAAAGCTTTCTGAAAAAAACATTTTTGAGCCAGCGCCTTAACTACCCATGGAAGAATATGTCGGTCAACTGTGGCACCGTCTGATTACCCGCAGCGCCGCAACCCATCATCCTCATGCGGCAGTTACCCTAAGCGAGGTGGCGCGAAGCGTAGGCGTGTTATTTCGGGCCTTAGGCGGTGAAGGCGGATTACGGGTGGAAAGCGCCGCTACTGCCGCCTATGGCGCTCGGCGCAACTGGTTACAGCGTATCGCTGGAAGTCATCGTAAAGCAGCTCTGGCCTGGCGGGATGGGGAAACCCTCCGATTACCCGAGCGCATCGCCCTGTTTCCTGACGTTAAATTAAATCGGGAACTGTATCTTTGGTTGGCTGCCCTGGCTGCCACACCCATCACCGAAACAGACTGGTTTTTAGCCAACCAACAACGTACGCTCGATGTATTAAACCGCTTTCCAGGCATCGCACCCCGTTACCGGCGGTTGGTGGCAGCACATCTGAAACTCCGTCCCGAACCCGCCAGCCTACCGGCTTTGGAGGCTACCGCCGAACGGTCCATTCGAACCGCCCTGGAAGCGCCGGGTAATATCACCAAGCTGCCTACGGCGCCTCGACCACCGCAACCTGTTTACCTGTGGCTCTATCCCCTACCCTTTTCGCCTCGATATTCAGCACCCCAACCAAGCGAGGAGAATGAACCAACCCCCGCCTCCGATACCCAAGATGGTCCGTCCCAACGCCGCCGCGCAGAACGCGTGGATGATCCAGATGGCAAGAGCGGGTTATTAGCCTTTCGGCTGGAAAGTTTGTTTAGCTGGTGTGAATATTTAAAAGTGGATCGCACCACCGACGACAGCCGTGACCCCCACGCAAAACAAACCGCTGACGATCTGGATGTGATCAGTATCTCCCGGGGCGCACCACCCGCCAGTCGGTTGCGTTTCGATCTCGATCTACCGGCTGCGGAAAACGATGACACGCCGCTAGGAGCCGGTGTCACATTACCCGAGTGGGATTACCGCACAAAAACCTTGCGTGCCGATTACTGTCGTTTGCAACCCTTGCTTGCCACTACGGCATCACCCTGTGAGTTACCATCCTCTTTAGTCGCCACGGCGCGTAAATTACGTCGTCAGTTTCAATCTCTGCTACCCCAAGCCACCTGGCGACGGGGCGAACCCGATGGTTGCGAAATTGATCTAGACGCCTGGCTGCAACATACCATCGACAGGCAGCGGGGCCATGTCTTGGGAACCACCAATTTATATCGGGATTTTCGTAAAAATAATCGTAGTTTAGCTTGTCTACTGTTGGCGGATTTATCCCTTTCCACCGATGCTTGGCTCGGTGATAGCGGCAAGGTGATCGATGTCATTCGGGATAGCTTGTTTTTGTTTTCCGAAGCCTTGTCCGCCACCGGCGACGACTTTGCCCTCTATGGTTTTTCATCCCGACGCCGCGATCCCATCCGTTTTCACACCCTAAAAACCTTTGCCGAGTCCTATACCGCTACCGTTCGTGGCCGTATTCAAGCCATTCGACCTGGCTATTATACTCGCATGGGCGCAGCTATTCGCTACGCTAGCACATTGCTAAGTCAACAAAACGCGACTCAGCGGTTGCTGATTCTGCTGAGCGACGGAAAACCCAACGATGTGGATCAATACGAAGGCCGCTACGGCATCGAAGACACCCGCATGGCCATTATCGAAGCCCGTCGTTCGGGCTTAGAAACCTTTTGCGTGACCATCGATCAGCAAGCCAACGATTATATGCCTTATCTCTTTGGTAGCGGCGCTTACGGGGTGATCCGCCGACCGGTTGAACTGCCCCAGCGACTGCCCTTGTTATACGCCCGATTAACCCGTTAATTTTACCAACCAGAGTGTCATTCATGAGAAAAATTATTATCTTATCCATCAGCTTGGGTTTTAGCTTTACTGCACAAGCCGGTGATATCCAGGCAGGTAAAGCCCGCTCAAACACCTGCGTACCCTGCCACGGATCAAAAGGCATTAGCAGCAATCCGGTATGGCCCGATATAGCCGGTCAAAAAGAGCAATACTTGGCGATGCAATTAAAAGCGTTTCGTGATGGGGAACGGGAACACCCACTGATGACCGCCATGGCCCAAGGGTTGAGTGATGAAGATATCGACAACTTGGCGGCGTACTACAGCAGCCTTCCAGCCTCGCCATAGGGTTCATTTATGCAAAAAACGATTTCTCGTTGTTACCCCGCTGGCTTTCTATTACCTTTGTAAATTTAGCGGGATTCTCCTTGGCTAGGGTGACATACTCATCCAGCAGCGCTGGCCAATGGGTTCCACCGTGTTGGCGGAATTTATCCAGGGCAACCAGCAGCAACTTGGAAGCCGCACGGATCTCCCGGTCTTGCCCGGATTCATAATGGGCAACCAGTTCGTCGTAAAGTAATTCAACTTTTTTCAGCGGCGTCATCGTGATTACTTTCCCCTATGCTGGGCTTTGTAGACATGGGTATTGGACGAGGTTAACAGATAATGAGGATTCGCTTGCTCTTTGAGCAACCGCACAAAATAATTCTGTAATTTTCGCAAGCGGAAAAACATGGAAATGCTGTGTCTTTTTGACTGTCCAATGGATTTAGATGGATCAAAGTAGGCTTTAGCATTATCGATGGTCAGTATAAAAGGCGGTTTTCCCTTACGCAACAATAGATAGCTCATCAGCAGAGCGCCGCTGCGGTGGTTGCCTTCAACAAACAACTGCGGTTGGCTTACAATATGTAGATAGACCCTGGCAGCTTGTTCCCAAACCGATTCCTGACGGTACATTTGATAAACTTCCATGAACTCGCCAATACCGCCTTGCTGATAGAAGTGCTTTTCATTGAAAGCAAGGGGTTTACGATAACGCCATCGGCGTTGGGGATCCGTGCCGTACAGCACAATATTGTTAAGCTCAAGAATTTTTTTTGAGTGCCCCTGAGCAAACAAATTGACCTGGGCGGCGACAGCGGCGTCAATATAAGCATAGCCCGCCATCATATTGATAAGAATTTCGTTATGCAAAACACCTCTTTCGGCGTTGAGTTCAGCGTTGAGTTGAGAAAATTCCCGTTGAACGCTTTTTAAAGCCGCTTCAATGGCCTCTAGGTCTAGCCGTCGAGCTACCCAAGGCGGTTCACGCATAATCCACCACCCTGACAGGGTAATCACGGGTAGCGTGTCGGGCCAGTTGCTTTGCCATCCTTGGCTATCCGTTAAATATAGTTAATAACTACTGATTTCCTCAAGCACCTGGGTTGCTCGTAGCGTAATCGTGTCGGGCAAGGGAATATAGCCCATCTCTTCGGCCACAGCCTGTCCTTCTGTCAGTCCCCAGGCCAACACATCCTTGAGTGCCCGAGCCGTCTGGTTATCGTCATAGTGATCGTAGAGCAATAGCCAGGAATAACTCACGATGGGATAAGCGTTGTTAGCCTCTGGGTCGGTGATAAAAATACGCAGATCATCCGATGGCGCTTGCGTATCTTCCGCCAGAGCCGCTTGACCGCTTTCGGCAGACGGTGGGGTATAGGCACCGGCTTTATTCTGCAGTACGGCCATGGGAAGCCCCAGGCGTTTAGCAAAACCGTACTCCACATAACCGATGGAACCTTGACTGATTTTGATTTTATGGGCAACCCCTTCATTACCGCTGCCCGTCACTGCCCCACCTGGCCAGTCGATGACTTTACCGACTCCTGGACCGGCACGCCATGCTTCATCGACGCTGGCTAAATGATTGGTAAAGGCATAGGTGGTGCCGCTACTATCCCGGCGTCCCACCACTTGGATTAACTTTGGCGGTAAATCAAGCTGCGGATTAGCCGCGACAATACGCGGATCGTCCCAGCGCCAAATCTCACCCTGGAAGATATCCACATAGACATCCCGGGGCAGTTTCAGGCCATCCTCCACATGGGGAATGTTGTAGGCCAACACCACCATACCGGCGGTGGCGGGTAACAAATGCACCCCCCGTTCCACCTGATCCATCTCCTCGTCGTTCATGGCCGCGTCGCTAGCGCCAAAATCCACCTCACCCGCGATAAAGCGTTGGATCCCCTCACCACTGCCCACGCCTTCATAGACAATGTCTACATCCCCATGGGTTTTCTCGTACTCATTGAACCAGCGGGTGTAGAGGGGTTCTGGAAAGGTGGCGCCAGCGCCTTGAATAACCTGTGGGTCGTTGGCTGCTTGAGTCAGCTGTCCAAAAGACATCACCGCAATGACAAAAATTGCCGCTGTTTTTAACAGAACAGGGCGTATGTAAGTCCAAAGGAAAAACGATTTCATGGTGTTTTCTCGCTTGCCCTCAGCTGAATTGGCCGGAGACGTATTCTTTGGTTAGTTTTTCCTGGGGATCTTCAAAAATCTGCTGAGTATGGCCCATCTCCACCAGGTAGCCGGTGCGCTTACTCTCCGAAATATCCACGCCGAAGAAACAGGTGGTATCTGCCACCCGCATGGCCTGTTGCATATTGTGAGTCACCAAGGCCACGGTGTAATTTTCCTTGAGTTGCAACATGAGTTCCTCCACCTGACGGGTGGCAATGGGGTCGAGGGCTGAGCACGGCTCATCCATCAATAGCACATCCGGATCCGTGGCGATGGCACGGGCGATGCAGAGACGCTGCTGCTGACCACCGGACAAAGATAGCCCGCTGTTTTTCAGCTTGTCTTTGACCTCATTCCAGAGGGCGGCCCGTTCCAAAGCCTTCTGCACCCGCTCGCTGATGCTGCCTTTATAGCGGTTAAGCCGCAGACCAAAGGCGACGTTATCGTAAATGCTCATGGAGAAGGGATTGGGTTGCTGAAACACCATACCGATATAACGGCGCACGATGACGGGATCAACGCCTTTATCGTAAATGTCTTGACCGTGATAAGACACACGGCCTTCCAAACGGAAAATATTAATTAAATCATTCATGCGATTTAGACTGCGCAACACGGTGCTCTTGCCGCAGCCGGAAGGACCGATGAAACCGGTGATTTTATTTTTTTCGACGGGCAGCAGACTGTCCCGCACTGCGAGAAAATCACCATAGAAAATCTTACGGATGTCGCAGTCAATCACTACCTCTCCCGTGGGTGCAAACGCTGCCGCGTCAGGCGTTACTGCCTCTTCAGTAGCTGCATTCATTTTATACCTCCAGTTTCGCTCAGACTTTAGGTTGGCCAAACAGGCGAGCTAGAATATTGAAAATCAGGACGATAAACACCAACACCAGCGAAGCGGCCCAGGCAAGCTCCACTTGGCTTTCAAAGGGCATGGCTGAGAAGTTGAAGATCAGGATCGACAAGGACGCAGTGGGCTCCATCAAACTGGAAATGTAGTAGTTGCTAAACAGAGCCGTGAACAGGAGCGGGGCAGATTCTCCCGCCGCCCCGGCGATGGCCAGCATCACGCCGGTAAGGATACCCGGCAGTCCCGTGGGCAACACCACCTTCCAGATAACTTGGCTACGGGTGCAGCCCATGCCGAAGGCCGCGTCCTTCATACGCTGGGGCACTTGTTTGATAGCCTCTTCGGCAGCCAGCACCACCGTCGGCAGCATCAAAACCGACAAGGCAACACCCCCGGCAACAGCGGAGTAGCCAAAGCGGATGACCAAAACAGCATATACAAACACACCGGCCAATATGGATGGAAAACCGGTCAATGTCTTAGCTAAAAAACGCGATGTGGTGGCAATCTTGCTGTCTGGACCTAGAATGGCGAGATAAATGGCAGCGAGAATCCCAAAGGGCACGCTAATGAGACTGGCAATACCCACCATCACCAAGGTACCGACGATGGCGTTGCCAATACCGCCGCCCATCTCAAAACCGGCTGGCGGCAACGCCGTGAGGGTTTCAATGCTGATGCGGGCGCCACCCCGGATCACCAACATAGTGATCACCGAAAACAGGGGAACGCTGGCGAGAATGGCGACAATCCACGTCAAAACCGTGAGGAAACCACTCTTTAAAGCCCGTCTTTCCAACATTTGACGGCGCAACTGAGGAACCTTTGCCTCCTCATTCAAAGTAATCACTTTGACATCGCTCATTGTTTGCCCTCGAACTTACGAGTGGTATATTGCTGCACCCAGAGACCCAACACGTTAACGATCAAGGTAATGGCCAGCAGCACCATGGCCGCATACATCAACGCTCTAACCTCCACAGCGCCGGCCTCGGGAAAGTTGGAAGCAAGCAGTGCAGCTAGGGTATTGGCGGGCGCAAACAAGGACAGATTGATCTGATTACTATTGCCAATGAGCATGGCCAAAGCCATGGTTTCACCCAGAGCGCGGCCAAAACCCAGCACCAAGGCGGCAAGAACTCCCGACGACGCGGTGGGCAGTATGACCTTGAGGATCGCTTCCCAACGGGTGGTGCCCATACCATAAGCTGCTTCTTTGACTTTGTAGGGGATACGCCGAAAGGCGTCCACGGAAATGGCGGCGACGGTGGGCAGGATCATGATGGCCAGCACCAGGGCAGCCGGCGCTAGACCGGGACCGCTGAGGTCGGTGCGGAACAGGGGAATCCAACCGAGATTCTCGTGTAACCAGCCAGCCACCGGTCGCAGCAGGGGTATCAACACATAAATACCCCACAAGCCATAGACCACCGAGGGAATGGCCGCCAACAGTTCGACGATTGTGCGAAATACCGCTGCAACCCGGAAGTTGATAAACTCTTGGGTAAGAAAGATAGCGATGGCGATACCAAAGGTGCCGCCCAATAACAGCGCCAGCAATGAACTATAAAGGGTACCCCAAATTTCCGGCAGAACGCCAAATTCCTCCTGGCTTGCATTCCAGGTGGTGCCGGTGATAAAGCCAAGCCCCTGTTCTCTAAAGGCAGGCAGGGCCTGACCTCCTAGCTTCCAGATGATATAGGCCATCAAGAGGATGATCAGTAAGGCGGAGACAAAGGCGATGCTGCGAAAAATAGAGTCGCTAAAGTATTCACGCTGGGACGGCGGCCCGCTTATACTGGTGGCCATATCGGCTTTTGCAAAGGGATTTTTGACCATGGTTAAATTTTGCCCCTAGGCGGGTTATAAGATTAGCGCAGATGGAAAAAAGCGTGGCGGCTAAGAAAAGCCGCCACTGAATGAACAAACACCCCCAAACCAGTATGGCTTTACTGGATCATCTGCGAAGCTGTGCGTACCTTCTCCACTACGTTCTCCGGCAGCGGTATATAACCCATTTCCTCGGCTTGCTTTTGACCTTCGGTAAGGGCGTATTCAACTAGATTCTGGGCCGCTTTGGCTTTCTCTTGGTCCTGATACTCGGTTGGGAAGATCAACCAGGTGAAGGTGGCGATGGGATAAGACTCCTCGCCGGACGGATCATAGACCCAAACCCGCAGATCGGGGACCTCTGATCCTGGCAGGGTGCCTTCCGGAAACTCGGCACTAGCCAGTGCCGCGCTACCGGCTTCAGCCCCAGGGGAAACGAACTCACCGGCTTTGTTTTCCAGCATAGCTGACTTAGCCCCAGTTAATTTAGCGTAGCCATACTCGATGTAGCCGATGGCGCCGGGGGTTTGCTGAACGGTGGCGGTGACGCCGTCGTTTTTGGGTGCTTTGACAAAATTATTGCTCTTGGGCCATTGGGGTGATTTACCCTGACCGACAGTTTCTTTAAATTCTTCGTCAATCGCGGCAAGATGACCGGTGAATACATAGGTGGTGCCGGAGGAATCGGAGCGCACTACCACGGTGATAGGCTCATCGGGAAGCTCTACGTCGGGATTGGCTTCCGCGATGGCAGGATCATTCCATTTTGTGACCTTACCCATAAAAATATCGGGGTAGACCTCACGGGGTAGTTTGAGTTCTTCAACACCGTCGAGATTATATGTAAGGACAATTTCCCCCGCGGTGATGGGCAGCAAGACGACGCCATTGTCCGCCTTTTCGATTTCTTCATCGCTCATGGCGGCATCGCTGCCCGCGAAATCCACCACCTGGTTGGTAAAATCCTGAATACCCGCGCCACTTCCCTTAGCTTGATAATCCACCCGGATGTCGTCGTTGTTTTGACTAAAATCTTTAAACCACATGGAATAGATAGGAAACGGAAAACTGGCTCCCGAACCGTTGAGCCTTACCTCCGCGTTGGCATTGGTAGTAGTGAGGACGGTGGCAAAAAACAGAAAAACCATGCAACCCTTTATAAAGGTTATGCATTTCATAAGTGGCAACCTCTAACAATCGGAAAAATGTAGATATTATTTTATAACTATTCGGATAGCGCGATTTAAGCCTAACCAGAGTAGGCCATGTTTATGTCATTTTTATGACAAGAGCCATCCGCGTGGGCAATCAGCCATCCGCGTGGGCAATCAAGTTGTCCACCCTACGTACACTATATTCACACTATTAACACAGGGCACATCGTTAGCGGTCACGCTTTCTCCTTAGCTAAGAATTTCGCAGCCTAGTTTCTTACACGCAGCCATGGAACCTAAACCCACCTCCACTTGCTCGAAACCGTGCTTTTTCAAAACGGAAGCTGCGATGATGGCCCGTTGGCCACTGCCACAAAAGGTGGTTATCGGTCTTGCAGCTGGAATCTCGCTGATCCGCCTCTCTATTTCACCCACATAAATAGGCGTCGCATTGGGTAAACGACCGCTTTCGAACTCATCCACTGAGCGCAAATCCAGCAGCGTATACTCCATCCCGTTTTCAATACGACATTTTAAGACGTCCGCATGAATGGCGGGAATTGTGTCATAGGGCCGACCACTGATCTCCCAGGTATGCAAACCTTCGTCCAGATAACCGGTAAACTGGCTATAGCCCATGCGCACCAGGAACCGCACGGCTTTATCGACTTCGTCTACATCATGCACCACAAAACCGATGTCACGATCATAGGGCAAATACCAGCCCGCAAAGGCAGGTACTATTTCCAGCGGGATCGCTAGGCTGCCAGGGATCAATGCACCGGCAATGGCTTCTGGATTGCGCACATCTAAAACAATCATGCCGGATTCCATGGCATCAGCGAATTGGTCAGCACCCAGCGGTGGTGGTTTCGGGAGTTCCCCCAGCGCCTCAGCCCCTTCCTGATTAAGCTTTTCCATAGTCTGAAAATAAGGCGGCTTATAATGGTTCTCCTCTACCTTGTAACGAATAAAACTTTCCCGACCCATCTGTAAGCGGGGATTGTGTTTGCGTTCGTAACCCAAGGTGGAAAACTCCCGGGACGCCATGCCGGAACCACACACGGATCCTGCCCCGTGGGCAGGATATAATATGGTTTGGTCCCCCAGGGGCAATAATTTATCGAAGATACTATCGAACAGCAGTCCAGCCACTTCCTGGGCCCGGTCGGGATAAAAATCAGTACGGCCTACATCACCGATGAATAAGGCATCGCCGGTGAAGACAGCCACGGCACTGTCACCAAAACCTCTATCGAATAGGGCGATGGAAATACTCTCATCGGTATGGCCGGGTGTTTCGATCACTTGCAATAAAATGTCACCCAGCTCAAAGGTATCGTCCTCTTTAACGGGATTGCCATAGCTAAACGACAGGGCCTGCCCATGATAAATTTGAGCCCCGGTGTAGCGGGCTAAATCTTGCGATCCAATCACGTAATCTTCATTACGGTGGGTCTCAAAGATATGGGTAATCTGCGTTCCCTGGCGGTAGGCAATGTCCATATAAATATGGCAATCGCGCCGTGGATCGATGACGGCGGCCTGTCTACCATCACCTACCACATAGGATAAATGCGCTAAACCTTCTGAGCGGACCATTTCTAAAAACATCGTGACTACCCCCTACAGCATTTACTGACTTACTTGCTATGTAGCGTTACTTTACTTAATAACCCTATTTAAAATAAGCAAATGACACGCCAGTTGTTCTGCTGTTTTTAACAGCCATCATCGCTAAGATTTCGATAAGTGCCTATGATGGAAAACGTTGTTTCAATGTGTTGGCGCATTAAATGCTTTAGTTAACTTTAAACTATTTTTATAAACCCATTTTTCTACGCAAATGGCTTTATCTACGAGTGAACAACCCTAAATGCTTTGCAAAATTTGCAAAAAAATTGAATTTTTTTCAATTTTCAAAGATAAAGTGAGCGGCAGGGGTCTAAAAAATAAGTCTTGCGGTACACGTATAAAATGATAGAAAAATAATGACAACACCGACTAAATTAACCGACTTTCTAGAACAACTGGATGATAAAACCAGTGGCGACACCATCACCTTGGGTGAAATCGTCGCTGCTTTTAAACAACGGGGTTTTGGGCCTTTATTACTAGCGCCTGCCTTACTGGTTTTATTGCCTTTCGGGGCTATTCCTACCATCCCTACCCTATGCGGACTATTTATTTTTTTGATTGGCGGTCAGCTTCTCATAGGTCGTGATGAACCCTGGCTTCCAGAACGGCTTCGCAAAGTATCTTTTGATCGAAATAAATTTAAGTCGGCTCTCAGTAAAGTGGTCCCTTTTACAAAACGTATCGACAGCGTTATCGGCACCCGCTTGACTCAGTTCATAACACCCCCTATGAGCACTATTATCGGCGTGCTATGTATTCTTTTAGCGTTAACCATGATTCCCTTAGAACTGCTTCCCTTTGCAGCGGCGGCTCCTGCTTGGGCAATCGCTTGTTTTGCCTTAGGGCTGACAGCCAATGATGGTCTTTTAGTCGTCATCGGCTTAACCATTACGGTTGCCGGCACCGCCGCTATTTTTTTTGGATGGTTTTAGTTCGCTTTTGCTTAGCAAATTCAACCAAAAGTGTTATTTAACGTACACGGTTTTAATATTCACAAACTCCTTGATGCCGTAATGTCCTAATTCACGTCCATAACCGGATTGTTTAATACCACCAAAAGGCAACCGGGGGTCAGATTTAACAAAGGCATTCACGAAGCAACAACCAGCCTGCAGACTATCGGCGGCAATGGCTTCACCACGAACAATATTTTGCGTAAATACCGCAGCCCCTAAACCAAAAACCGTATCGTTGGCCACCTGAACAGCTTCTTGCTCATCGGCCACCGGGATGATAGCCGCCACGGGACCAAACAGTTCTTCATCATAGGCGGGCATACCCGGCGTCACATCGGTTAATACCGTAGGTGGATAATAAGCCCCCGGACCTTCTGGCATTTCGCCACCCAGCAAACAACGAGCCCCCTTTGCGATGCTATCCGCTACCTGTTGATGCAACTCATCCCGTAGATCATGGCGTGCCTGCGGCCCTACCTCAGTGTTTTCCATCAGCGGATCGCCCATCCGCTTGGCTTTCATGCCTTCCACAAAATGGCGTTCAAACTCATCCCGCACCGCATGTTGAACGATAAAGCGTTTGGCGGCGATACAGCTTTGCCCCGAATTTGTTAAACGGCTTGCCACACAGGTTTCCGCCGCCATTTCCACATTGGCATCGTCCAAAATAAGATAGGGATCGCTTCCCCCCAGTTCCAGCACCGTCTTTTTTAATTCTTGCCCTGCTTTACTGGCCACCGCTTTACCGGCTGGCGTGCTGCCCGTTAATGTCACCGCCTGCACCAAAGGGTTTTCAATGACAGGCGCCACCTGCGCCCCTCCAATCAGCAGGGTTCGAAACAGATTTTCAGGAAAACCCGCCGAGAAAAAAACGTCTTCAATGGCTAACGCACTGCCAAATACATTACTGGCATGTTTTAGTAAACCCCCATTGCCCGCCATCAACGCAGGAGCCGCAAATCGCAATACCTGCCAAAATGGAAAGTTCCAAGGCATCACCGCCAATACGATACCTATGGGCCGATGCACCACTTGACTGCGGCTGGCGTCAGTCTCGATGAGTTCCGGGGCAAGAAAATCTTTAGCATTGTCTGCATAGAAGTCACACACCCAAGCGCATTTATCGATCTCCGAGCGCCCCCCCGCCAAAGGTTTGCCCATTTCCATAGCCATCAATCGAGCATAGTCCTCACGTCGATCACGGAGTATTTTGGCGGCTGCTTGCATGACCCGAGTGCGTTCCGTGTAAGGCGTTTCGCGCCAGCTTAAAAACGCTTGGTGGGTCTGTTGGATGATATGATCTACCTCCTCACGGGTCATTTCGTCATAGGTTTGTAACGTTTCGCCGTTTGCCGGGTTAATGCTGGTTATCGTCATGGCTTTAATCCTGTAGGTGGATAAACTGGATTGCCGTTACCTTACCGTAAGTAAAGCACAAAGATTAGTTAGTATATTTAAACTTTAGTAGCCCTTTATCGGCTGACGTTTAGCCACTGATACCGTATGCTTCTAATCTTATTAATATCCCCACAATAGGTAACGAATCGTGAACCCCATTAACGTCAGTTGTGAGCTAGGCTATCGGGTAAACGCTTCTAGCAGCTTTCTTTTTAATATTGCCGCCGCTGCCACTGAGCATCAGCGTATTACGCAAGAGACGCTCCAGATTGAACCCGATTTGAACTATGAAATCTGTCATTTGGGCGCTGAGCAAAACCGCGCTTTTCGACTTCATGTTCAAGGAGGCGAACTCAAAGTAACCTACCAGGCCACAGTGGAACTGAACCCGGAGTTGGATGATCCGCCCGAGATACCTGAGACAGAATACCCGCGCTTGCCGGGACAAGTGCTACCTTATCTTAACCCCAGCCGCTACTGTGAATCGGATCGTTTGGCGCGTTTTGCTTGGCAAGAGTTTGGCCATCTTTTGCCAGGTTACTCCCGGGTCACCGCCATCTGCAACTGGACGTATGAGCATCTAGACTATATATCGGGTAGTAGCGATGCATCCACCAGCGCTTGTGATGTGCTTATCCAGCGTGCTGGGGTATGCCGCGACTACGCCCATTTGGCCATCGCCCTATGTCGGGCCTTAGGTATTCCAGCCCGTTATGTGGCGGGTTATGCAGTGGACTTGGAACCAGCGGATTTTCACGGTTTTTTGGAGGCGTACCTAGGTAACCGTTGGTATTTATTCGATGCTACACGTATGGCGGCGGTGGGAGGGTTAGTGCGTATTGGCACAGGCCGCGACGCGGCGGATGCCTCTTTTGCAACCATTATCGGCGCTGCCATCCTAGAACAAATGACGGTGTCTGCCCAAGAAGCAGGACAAATTCCTGGAACAGCCAGCGACGAGGTCGCTGTTTCCACTTCTTGAGGTTAAGTCTTAACCCTAAAATAGAAGTCGTAGTGTGGTGGGCAACTTGTTGTCCACGCGGATAAAAATCAATATAGCTAGGGGCGAGCCGTAGGGTGGGCAACAAGTTGCCCACGCGGATGATGATGGATACGGTTACGGGGATGGGGATTGGGATAGAGATTGGGAGGCGGACCTAGGTAGCTCATGCCGGGGGACGCTGTGAATATATCCCTATACGCTTGATGACGGCCATCCAGGCCGCCAACACCCCCTTCACGAGCCACCTAGTCCCGCCTCCTTCCCTCGACGATTAATCTACCTTGACCTACACTCGAAGTTATGCCTAACCCCACCACCCCCAATCCCCATGACCGCTTTTTTAAAGCCAGTTGGTCACGTCCTGAAGTCGCTCGGGGTTTTCTTGCGCACTATCTGCCTGCGGAGGTGTGTGCGGTGCTTAATCTCGATACCTTGAGCTTGAGTAAAGACGCCTTTGTTGACGAGGCGCTTAGAGATCACTACTCCGATTTGCTGTATCAGGTTCAACGCCACAACGGCCAAGGGGCTTATGTCTATGTACTGATGGAGCATAAAAGTTACCCCGACCGCTGGACGGTGTTTCAACTGCTGCGCTATATGGTGCGGAT
Organism: uncultured Candidatus Competibacteraceae bacterium; assembly: GCA_964423745.1. Lineage (GTDB taxonomy): Bacteria > Pseudomonadota > Gammaproteobacteria > Competibacterales > Competibacteraceae > CAYRGG01. The sequence goes on from CAYRGG010000001.1 coordinate 53,642, forward strand.
CTGGGAACGGGAACGCGAGAAGAAGCCTGCCCTGTTGCCAGCCATTGTACCGTTGGTGGTGTATCATGGGGAAAAGGGCTGGGAGGCCACCTGGAACCTACGAGCCCTGGTGGATGCGGAGGATGCCTTGAGCGCCTTTATACCGGACTTTCGGTATCTGGTGTGTGATCTCAGCCAGGATGATCTCTCTAAGCTCCAGGGACACGCCACGCTGCAGGTGGCCACGAGGTTACTGAAGTCTATCTTTGACCGGGAGTTTGCCGAGCGCCTGCCTGAGATCGCTGCGTTCTTCCGAGAGGTACTCAAGCAGAGCGAGGGTTTAGGTTATCTACAAACCGCTCTAAAATACATCGCCCAAAGCACCGATAAAATCGATGACACCACCTTACAGACCATCGTGCAGCGAGCACTGCCCGAGATAGGAGATACACTCATGCCTACTATTGCTGAAACCTGGGAAGAACGCGGCCGTCAGGAAGGTCGCCAGGAAGGTCGTCAGGAAGGCCGCCAGGAAGGTGAAGTGGCGCGTGCGCAGGCCGATGTACTAGCGATATTGGAAGTACGCTTCGGAACTGTGTTAGAACCGCTCGCAATACGTATCAAGGCGCTTGATGATCTAGCGAAGCTGCGCGAACTGCTCACTAGAGCCGCGACAGTCAATTCACTGGAGACGTTTACGGAGACAGTGTTGCACTAAGGTCAGTCGCGCATACGATGCCGAAAACCTCTACCTCTATAAGGACATATTCACAGCGTCCTCCGGCAGGAGCTACCCTGGCTCGCCTCCCCATATCCATCCCTGTAACCATATTGATTTTCGTCCGCGTGGGCAACAAGTTGCCCACCCTACAAACCAACATGGGTATCGGAAAAACCCAACAGACACAGCGTTTTACAGATAACTGCTGTTGCTTGAATCATAGAACTATCCTGACGTTTAAAGACTAATAAGTTATGCTTTCAGTGAAGCAAATACACTCAATAAATCGAACACAATGACCCAGCAATCCAATATCGCGACTTCATCCAAACAAGATACAGTGGATGACGCTACGATCTCATCCACTGACGCAGGTTTTCCCATCGTCGGCCTTGGCGCTTCGGCGGGTGGACTGGAAGCTTTAAAAAATTTTTTTAATGCTATGCCCGCCGACAGTGGCATGGCTTTTGTAGTGGTGCAGCATCTCGATCCTACCCACGAAAGCATGATGGTGGATCCACTGAACCGCTATACCGCCATGCCCGTACAACAAAGCGAAGACGGGATGGCAGTTGAGCCTAATTGCGTATATGTGATTCCGCCGAAATGGTATCTCAGTATCGAAAGGGCTAAATTGCGCCTCACTGAACCCACTGAGCGCCGCGGCATGCGTATGGCAGTGGATGTATTTATGCGCTCGTTGGCCGAGGATCAGCAGCAAAAAGCCATTGCCGTCATTTTAAGCGGCACCGGCTCGGATGGCAGTGCGGGGATCAAGGAAATCAAGGCCCAAGGCGGCATGGTGATGGTGCAGGATCCAGAGACGGCCACCCACGATGGGATGCCACGCTCCGCCATCAACACAGGGATTGTTGACCTTGTACTGCCGGTGGAGGAAATGCCCCAGGCCCTGCAAAACTACGCCCGGCACCCCTACCTCAACAGCCACACGAAGACAAAACCCCTTATGCAGCCTGCTGGCAACGATTTGAATACCGTGCTAGCCTTACTGCGCACTCGCCAGGGACTTGATTTTCGTTACTATAAACACACCACATTAGCGCGCCGTATGGAGCGCCGCATGGGTCTCAACCATCTGCACAAGATAGCCGATTATATAGCCCTGTTGCGGGACAACCCCACAGAACTAGAGCGGCTGAGCAAAGATTTATTGATTGGCGTCACCGGTTTCTTCCGTGATCCGAACGTATTTAACGAACTTGAAAACCGCGTTATCGGCAATTTGGTGGCAGAGGCTAGCCATAACGCTACCTTGCGGGTGTGGGTGGCAGGCTGCTCCACGGGGGAAGAAGCCTACACCCTAGCCATGTTGTTCTTCGAGGCTATGTCCGACCAGGACAAACCTTTAGGCTTGCAAATATTTGCCTCGGATATCGATAAGGAATCTCTAGAAACAGCCCGGGCGGGCTTATACCCTGCTAGTATCGCCACCGATATTTCCCCGGAACGGTTAAAACGCTATTTTGTGCTGACCGATAACGACCTTTATGAAATCAAGAAAGAGTTGCGGGAAGCTGTGGTTTTTGCCCATCAGAATTTAGTGAATGATCCACCCTTCTCCAAACTGGATCTCATTAGCTGCCGCAATCTGATGATCTACCTACAACCCGAGGCCCAAGACAAACTTATCCGACTGTTTCACTTTGCCCTAAAACGAGACGGTTATCTATTATTGGGCAATAGCGAAAGCATTGGCCGTTTTGATGATTTGTTTACAGCGATTGCTAAACAGGCGCGTATTTATCGACGCTTTGACAATGTGGTGCGCCAACCCATCGATTTTTCGGTACATGCTCAAGAAAACCGGGTGGATGATAGGGAGGTGGCGTCTTCCGCTCAATCCGGTCTACGTCGTGCGCCGCCTCGTTTTGATGAACTTGCCAAACGCTTGCTACTGGATGAGTTTGCACCCGCCACCGTCATCATTAACCCTCGTTATGAGGTGTTGTATTTTCATGGTCCGGTGGTCAATTATTTGGATATTCCCAGCGGGGAACCCAATCATAACCTGATAGAAATGCTCCGGGAAGGTCTCACAACCCGGGTGCGCAGCGCCATTCACCGCGCCTTTCGAGATAGACAACCGGTGCTACTGAACGGGGTGCGGATTAAACGTCAGGAACGTCATCAGCCGGTGATGGTGCAGGTAAAACCCCTCAAGGGTGGTTCGGCAAAGGACAGTCGTTTACTTCTGGTTGCGTTTCGCGATTTACCCACCACTAAAGAGAGCGGCATCCACAGGGAGGAAACCCATCAAACCGATGACGCCATCATTCACCAGTTGGAAGATGAGTTAAAAGCTTGCAAGGAAGACTTACAGTCCACCGTTGAGGAAATGGAGACCTCCAACGAGGAACTCAAAGCGTCCAATGAAGAGGTGATGTCCATCAATGAAGAATTGCAGTCCACTAATGAGGAACTGGAAACCTCCAAAGAAGAACAGCAGTCCCTCAATGAAGAACTTACCACCATCAATAATCAGTTGCAGGAAAAGGTTAGCGAGCTGGAAAACGCCAATAACGACATGGAAAACTTGCTGGCCAGTACCGAGATGGCCACGGTGTTTCTCGACAATGAGCTACGTATCAAACGCTATACACCGGCAACCACAGAACTTTTTAATTTGATCCCTTCGGATCGGGGGCGTCCCCTCACCGACCTGGTGCAAAAGTTTACTGACCCCTACCTGATAGCGGATGCGAAACAGGTATTAAATGATCTTGTGCCTTTAGAGCGTCTTGTGCACGATGGTAGGGAACATTGGTATCGACGTCGTGTGCTGGCCTATCGCACCCGTGACAATCGCATCGAAGGCGTGGTGGTGACCTTTGTGGATGTGACCCAATTGCACGATAGTGAAGCCGCTGCCCGCCAGCGGCTGATAGAAATCGAAGGGGTCTATGAGAACGCGCCCATCGGTCTCTGCGTGCTGGACCGCGAGTTGCGTTACCTGCGCATCAATGAGCGGCTAGCGGAGATCAATGGTCTTTCAGTGGAGGATCATCTTGGTAAAGCCGTGCGGGAGGTGGTGCCAAAACTAGCTGACCAGTTTGAACCACCGTTACGCCAGATAATCGAGACCGGCGAACCGGTCTTAAATATAGAAATCAGCGGTGAAACCCCGGCCAGACCCGGCATCATCCGCCATTGGCTGGAACATTGGCATCCTTTGAAAGGTGAGGATGGTGAAGTGGTTGCCATCAACATCGTGGCCGAGGAAATCACCGAGCGCAAACAGCAAGAACAATACAAAGCTTTGGAACGGGCGGTGGCGCAGCAATTGGTGAGTGGCGTCTCTTTAAACGAAGCCATGACTCAGATCGTCGAGACCTTTGCGGAAAACTTTGAGGTGGCCATCTGCGAGATTTGGACGCCTGAAATGGGGGATACATTATCCTGTGCAGGCTTTTATGTACCCGGCGCCCATGAGAAAGCCAGAAAAGCCATTAAAGCCCTCTTAGACGAAACCACATTTGCCCCAGGCAAGAGTTTAATCGGTAGGGTTTGGCAGGAACGCCAGCCCCTATGGATTGAAGACTTGAGCACAGAACCCCTGTTTCAACGGGTCGATGAAGCGGCCCAGTTGGGCTTAAAAACCGGTGTTGCTTTTCCCCTGCTGGCCGAAGAACAATTAGTGGGCGTGATGAGCTTTTTTAGTCGCAAGACGTTGACGGTTGATGAATCCCTCATAAACCTCATGATTAAAATGGGTCACGATCTGAGGGAATATGTATTGCGGCTGCGGGCCGAAACGGCTTTACAGGACAGCGAGCGACGTTTTCGCACCATCGTGCAAGGGGCGCCTATCCCCATCATGCTGCATACTTTGGATGGGGAAATGTTGCTGCTCAATGACGCTTTTACCCAACTCACCGGCTATACCCTAGAAGACATTCCCCATGGCAGGGCTTGGATAGAAAAAGCCTATAGCGTTAGCTCCGCTAAGACCGCTGAAGTACATCGGGAATTTGAGCGGCAGCATGAACTAAATCCGCTACCTCTTGAAAAAGAAGTGCTCATTCGCACCAAATTCGGCACCCAACGGCATTGGCTTTTTCAAGGCTCGCCCCTATTTACTTTAGCGGGTGGCCGACAGTTTATGGTGTCCATGGCGGTGGATATTTCCGCCCGTAAGGAAGCTGAACAAAAGTTACAGGACCTGGCCCAGCAATTGGAAGTCGCCGATCAGCGCAAAAATGAATTTTTGTCAGTACTGGGTCACGAGCTGCGCAATCCCTTGGCCGCCCTCAACAATGGCCTAAACCTACTCCAAAAGGACCCTGCCAACGCCAATTGGGCGTTAGACATGATGATGGATAATCTATCCACCATGCGCCACTTGCTGGATGATTTATTAGACCTTAATCGCATCTCTAAAGGAAAGATCGAACTACAGCGACAGCCTGTTGAACTAACCCCTCTGCTAGAGCGAGTGCTTGCCTCCGTAGAGGCTTTTGCCACCTCAAAAAAACAACTTCTCAAGGTGGATCTACCCCAACAACCACCGCTGATCGTCGATGGCGACCCCATTCGTCTTGACCAAATTTTTAGCAATCTGCTTACCAACGCCATTAAATATACGCCTAATGGCGGTATTATCCATATCCATGCCGAATGTCACGAAGAAACCGAACAGGCGACTATTGTCATCACCGATACTGGTCGTGGGATCCCACCGGAATGGCTTGAGCGCATCTTTGAACCCTTTACCCAAATGATCGATGGACAATATCCCAATAACGGTCTGGGCATCGGTTTGGCTTTAGTCAAACAATTGGTCGCCCTGCACGGTGGCGCCATTAGCGCCCACAGCGAAGGAAAAGGTCAGGGTGCGCGCTTTAAAGTGAGTTTACCCCTGGCGGAACAACAGACCCTCCCCCAGGCTGATCCCCCCAAAGATAAAGAATCTCTATCCTTAGCGCCTGGGCTGCGGGTACTGGTGGTGGATGATAATGTAGCTAATCTAACCACCTTAGGTATGATTTTAGAAGCCTGGGAGTGTCAAGTAGCGACGGCAGCCGATGGCGCCAATGCATTACAAATTGTCGAGGAATTTCAGCCCCAAACCCTAATACTGGATATCGGTCTTCCAAATATGAGTGGTTATAATTTGCTCAAACTTCTGCGTGAAAAAGACGGTTGTAATGGCGCACTCGCCATTGCCATATCTGGTTTTGGCCATGCAGAAGCTAAACATAATGCCCAATCTGCGGGTTTTGATTATCATTTAACAAAACCGGCGGACTTGGACGAACTCCACCGGTTGCTAGCGCAAGTCAAGGCAATACAATAAACCCTATCCTGATTCCTCCATCTCTTCCCAATAAGGGGTGATTTGAAAACGCTCATAAAGATTTTTGAGATGATCGACGCGCACTCTAGCCGGTAAATCTTCTTTAGGTAATGACTCCATTTTCTGAAGTTCTGGCTCAGCCAGATTAAGGGTAAAGTTTTTCTCGTCCTGGGACCAATTTAACGCCCCAAACGGCACCGGCAACCATTCTTCGCCAAAGCCGAGGAACCCGCCTTTAGCAAGTAATACATAAGCCACCTGACCATGATCGGCATCGATGACCATTTGATCGATTTCACCAACGGTTTCACCGAGAATATTTTCTACATCCGTACCCACCACTTGATTAGCGGTTTTTAACTCAGCAGGCAACACCATGGAAATAATATTACGATCCACCAACATATAAGGCAGATTATTAGCGCCCTCTTCTTGCCCCGCTTGCGGCTGCGCTTCTGCTTGGCTCGCCTCCTCGCTGGCATCCTCCTGTGCAGTAGCGTCTTCTGTTGCGTCAGTGGGCTTCAGGTAGTAGTCGTAAATCTGCGATATGACCAGCGGTTTAGTCAGTTCGGCAATCCCCTCTTCCGTCACTTTAGGGGCTTGCATAAATTGTTCGCGACTCATGTTGAGGATATACCCTTCCTCACCCGATTCATCAAACTCGAGAGCCGACCAAGGTATACCGCTGAGGTTTTCTTCTTCCATCAGTAACTGGTCATCATCTTCTGTTTCGATGATGGCATAACGAACGGTTCCGCTTTGTAAATCGATCATTAAATATTCAATTTCACCGATTTCTTCACCTTGGGAATCCAGGACGTCTTCATCCAAAATTTCATCCGCAGAGGTGACATTGATCCGCGTAGGCACTTCGGATGGAGAATCGGTTTGAACTGCGCTACTTTGGGAGTCTTGGGCATAAAGCGGACTGACTAAGGTTACAGCCATAGCTATAGCCAGTGTAGAAAGCGGCAAGCGTTGGGTCATGGCAATTCTCCTCTGAAATGTTTATCCTAAATAAATCTAGGACTTACGCAGCCAGTTCTAGAGGACGCCATAGATGCCTCCTAGCGATAGGCACATCCCTGCCATAAGATCTCCTTGCAACAAGTCTATTCCTGCCGTAAAGATCTCCTTAGCGATAAAGACATCCTTGGCATGAAGATCTCCTTAAGCAATAAGCATATCCCTATCGTCAAGATTTCCTAGCTGACTCCTCGGTTAACTCAACAACGGCTTGTTGAGCCGTCGACACCTCTTTCATAAGCTATTAAAGTCCTTATGCGTAAGTCCTAGAGCTCTTAAAATCAGCAATGCATCATCGTCTTTGCACAAACATCCATTCGTAACTACAGATAACGTGCCAACAATCTATAGATGATCGATTAATAAGAAAAACTTATTTAAAATATATACTTGATCGATTATTTAAAGATAATTTTTTGCTCATTCGATACAACTCTTAGAAAAAATTACAAAACGATTGGTAAAACTTACAATAAACACGATCTATCATTAAAGTTTATTTCTGCGCACAACGGTAAATGGTCAGAGGCAATACGCGCTTGCCAAGAGACATATTTCTTGAGATCAATACGGTAAGGGCGTTGGGAGTTCACCCATATTCGATCGAGGGCCAAAAACGGTAAAAACGACGGAAAAGTGAATCGTACAGGTTGCATTCTTTTAAAAAGAACCCTCAACATCTTTAAATTCCGACTGAAGGGAAACCACTCATTGATGTCACCGGCGAGTACTAATCTATCATGCTCATGGCTATTAATCGCTGCTAGCAGTCGGTGTATCTGTTCACGTCGCTCTTGGCGACGCAACCCGAGATGAGCACAGACAATGCGCACTAGCTCGTCACCGATCATTATATCCACATCCAAAGCGCCGCGGTGTTCATAGGGGGGAACACTAAGATCGATATGGCGCACCGTCTGAGGCACCCAGCGAGTCAGCAACCCAGTGCCGCAAGGCGTGTCCTGGCGCAGCAAGGTAGGTCCGGGCAGTGGCATCAAACCCGTTTTTTCAGCCAGTATGTGTAATTGTCTTAAATCGTCCTCACGCTCCCGCTGTTTAATGACTTCCTGTAAAGCCACAATGTCTACACCCAATTTGCGGATAATGGCGGCGATGCGTTCAGGAGCAAGACGTCGATCTAAGCCTCGACAACCACGCACATTGTAAGTTGCAACACTAATTTGCACGGGTTGATCCGTTTTTGATTTTTATAGGGAGGCGTTAAACCTTAAACCCTTTATTTCTCTGTCAAGGCTCGGGTTTCTTCCCGATTGTTGAGCCACCAACGCAGCCCCAGGGTGACGGCGATAAGGGCGACGGTAATGGCGACCACCCAGGCGATGGTGGTGGGCTGTGGATTACGCAAGGCCCGAAAAACCCCGTCTGCAAACACGGTCAGTCCCAACATACCGGGTCCCATGCCTAACACCGTGCCTAACATAAAATCCCGAAACCGAATATGGGAGGCACCAGCCACCATATTGACCACGGTAAAGGGCGCTATGGGCACCATCCGCACGATGGCTACGGTAATAATACCCCGTTGCGCCATTTGCCGACTTAATCGATTTAGGCGAGAACCCCCCAAACGACGCACCGTGTCGCGGCCTAGCCAGTTTCCAATAGCGTAGGTGATTGCAGCCCCTGCCGAGGAGCCCACCAATGCATAGATAAATCCGAATACGGGACCAAAGACAAGTGCAGAGACGACGATTAAAACCGTAATGGGAAACGCGAGGATGCTGCCTATAACAAAACTAGCCAGAGCTACTACTGGACCCCATAGGCTGTTTTGCAAACCAGCGGCCCAGTTCGCTAGATTATCAACGCTCAGCCATTCACCCAGGGGCGTCCAACGCCAAGCCGCCGCCATACCCAGTAATACTACCAATAGGGTAAATCCTTTTATCCACAGGACTGTCGATTTGGAGAATTGGTTAGCGTCATCTTTCGGCAAAATGTGCTCCGTCAAGGATTGTAAATCCAAGGGTTTTTCCGGGTCCAGCAAGGCCGCCTCGGGAACCATTTTGTCCAGCGCCTCCGGCACCGAACCATCCAGTTCTCGCAGAGTTCGTTGACCACCCCGCAAGTGCTCTATGGCCTGAATGAAGGAGCCTTGCTCAGTTAGGGCGTTTGTCACAACAGCCGGTTCGACCCCCAAATGCTCCCCTAACAGACGGTTGCAAAACGCGCCGATGGCGTCCCGGATATCGGCCCGCTCACCAGCCACAAGGGCCAAATCGCATTCACTGTCCAAACCCATGGAGCGATTGCTAAGATTGGCAGACCCTACCCGGGCCAACCAATCGTCCACAATAAGCACTTTTCCATGGACAATCAGATTACTATCGGTCTGTAAATCTGGCAAGGCAGGATAATAGATGCGCAAGCGATGATAAGTATCGGCTTCTCGCAGGGCTTTCAATTGTCGCGCCCGCAAGACATCCATGGTGGTTTTTTCCAACCAACCATCGGTTTCCTGGGGCAGCACAAGCACTATCTCAGGACCGTCCGGCTCTTGCAGGCGAGCAGCCAAAGCTTTGGTAATGGATTGGGAGGTTAGATATTGATTCTCCATATAAAGGCTATAACGGGCTGCACCGATGGCATCCTGATACAGACGCTCTACTTCGTGAACCTTCTCCGTGTCCAGGTCGCTAGGCGACGTGCGCGCCACCGCCACGTCCACATCCTGCATAGCCACCGTAACAGCGCTAGGCCAAAGATCATCCGCAGTGACAGTTGGCGGTAGTCGTTGACCGGTGGCATTTTGCCAACGGGCACGGGCTAACTCACCTAAAACCTTCGCCATATCACCATCCACCATCATTTGTACATCGTGAAAAGGGGCGTAGGGTTTCCCATTGACATCGACCCGATGGGGGTTATCGGCATAATGATGGGAAGTATCCCAGCGACAACGGGTCAGATCGATGCCCCCGCTAAATGCCAAGGCATCGTCCATGACCACGATTTTTTGATGATGGGAAGCGCCAAAGGGATGGGTGTCATCCATTTTGAAATCAATGTGTCGATAACGACGCCATTGCCGTTTATAAAGGGGCACCGGTTCCCGTTCCAGGGCATAAATCATGGCGAAATCCCATACCAGAATACGCACCTTGAGTTGCGGTCGGCGCTTTACCAAGGCATTCAGAAAAGCCCCCAACTGCACCGGCAAAGCAGAGTCATCCTGCCCTTTCACCAAGTCAATACGACTGTCGATATCCCAGCCGATAATCAAAATGGAGTGCCGCGCTTGTTCCGCCGCAGCGCGAAAGGCGGCAAAGTAATCCGCGGCATCGATAAGAAAAGCGGCTCGGTTAGCCTTGGCTATACGCCAGCAATTCACGCCTGGCTGAAAGAATCCAGCAGCACCGTTAAGATCGGTCTGGTTAACTGAGTTTTCGAATAAAGGTTGGTGTGCTTGTCTTGACATAGTTACGGGTTTGTAGAGAGCATTTCTGTCTTTGCTGCCCGTTGCTTCGCCACCTTTGCCAGGGCCTGTTGAGAGAGTAAGCTCACAACGGTCCAACCGGGTTTGGGTAGCAACTTGCCATCAGCCGTAAACACTTGCAAAGACTCCTTTTCATCCACAGCAAACAAAGGCACCGCATAAGCGCCGTAAAAGTTTTGGTAATCCGCAAAGGTAAATTCTTTTGTCAGTGGCGTAGCGCGGATTTCACCCCCGTCATCTAACAAGCCTACTAATTTATCAAAAGTCGCGTCCTCGGCAAACAAACGACGACCACTATGACGCTCGGTAATTCTACGTTTTTCTGGTTCAGCCGCTTGCTCTTCTCTGGGTGTGGGTAAAAAGTATACCCCGCCATTCCCAAACTCGCCGCGATAGTGTACACAGGCCAACGCATTAAGATTGGGACGCCGGGATATGGCTAGCAGGGATCCGATACCCGTTAGATCCAAATGGCGATCCGCGTCTTGTGAAACTACGTTACCTAAATAAGTTTCTAGCCCGCCCAAACGGGCAGCGCGAATATGTTTCCAATCATCGTCTGCCAATAGGGCGCGAAATCCCAGTTCTTTTAACGCACCTGCAACAACACGGGCTAGTCGGTTGCCACCGACAATAAGGATACCCCGTGGATCGGGTGCTGCGACGTCCAGCCAGTGCGCCAAGGGCCGCGCTGTAAAACTTTGCAGTAATACGGTTCCAACAATCACCATAAAAGTCAGCGGCACCAACTGTGGCGCATCCGAGTAGCCTGCCTTTTCCAGGCGTAAAGCGAATAAAGCCGCCACCGACGCCGCCACAATACCCCGGGGTCCAATCCAGGCGATCAATACTCGCTCTTGCCAGCGTAATCCCGACCCGATGCTGGCGTACCAAACGGCAAGGGGCCGTGCGACAAACATGATAATCGCCAATAACACCAGCGCATTCAGGTTCACGGCTTCGCGCACCTGGTCTAATTGCAAACGCGCTGCTAACACAATAAACAACAAAGAAATCAGCAAAATACTCAAGCTCTCTTTAAAATATAAGATGCTTTCGATGGGTACTTTGCGCATGTTCGCCAGTATCATGCCCATGACGGTCACGGCAATTAAACCCGCTTCATGTTCTATGGCATTAGCACCTGTGAACACCACCAACACCAGCGCTAACGCCATGACATTGTGAAGATAATCGGGCAACCAATGACGCCCTAGTATGTGCGCCAATCCCAATGCGCCGGCAACCCCGATGGATCCACCCACGAAAAGCTCTTTGGCAAACATCAGGGCGGTATGACCTTCCTGTTGTCCAGACACAATAAACTCGAAGACCAAAACGGCTAGCAACGCACCCAATGGATCGATGATAATCCCTTCCCAGCGTAAAATATTAGCGACCCCGGCGGTAGGACGCACTGTGCGCAACATAGGCACGATGACCGTGGGTCCCGTCACCGTCATTAAAGCGCCAAATAAAAAGGCTATTTCAGCGCTGATGTCCAATAAAAACCATGCGGCAAAACTAACAATTAACCAAGTAATCATGACACCCGCGGTCACTAAACTACGTACCATGCCGCCATGCTCACGGATTTCATCGAGCTTTAACGTGAGGCTGCCTTCGAACAAAATCACAGCAACACCAAAAGACACAAAAGGAAATAGCAGATCCCCTAGCAATTCATCGGGTTGAATAATGCCAACCACAGGACCCGCCAGCAAACCAATGAGCAAAAGCAATAAAATAGCCGGCAGCTTTAAATACCAGGCGAGCCATTGACTCAAGATGCCCAACAGGACGATTAAGGCTAAAAAAAGTTCGAGATGTTCTTGCATTTAAAAAATCTTTACCTTGGTTTTCGCCGGATCTTCTTGTTTTTCTTCTTCAACTGCCTGGCGTTGTTTCTGCACTGCAGCCTTATGGTCTTGCCGTCCATACCAATCATCGCGGCGCTGATCGATGGCATCTAGGGCTGAAATCCGCCCGTAGGCGATTAACGTGTCGTGGGGAAGAAGTTTTGTAGAACCCACCGGAACACCCAGATAAACGCCGTTTTCTCGAGTAATGCCTAACACCATAACGCCTTCTTCCCGTAACTTTGTTTCTAAAAGTGTCTTACCGGCGAGCCAGTCACCCTGTCTTACCTGCAGTTCGACGATACGGTATTCACCGGCCAAATGCATCAGGTTGGCGTAATCTAGCACATCGATACGGGTATACTTCTGCAATGCCCAACCAATAAGCCTCGATAAGCGTCGGTCCACCCATCGGCTCATGGCCACTGCCCATAAACACGCCAAACCTGCCACCAACAGCACAATACGTAAAGTCATGGTGGCTGGGTCCGAGGCGTTGATAAAGGTGAGAATCAACGATGAGACGGCACCTACGATACCGGCATTGCCTAATAGCATCAACGAGAGAATGATCCGCCGTCTGACCGGATGATTAACCACCCTTTCCGATTCGCTGGTGGTAAAGCCCGAGCCAGTTAGAGCTGAGCGGGCTTGAAAACGAGCAGACTCACGGGATAGGCCGGTATAGGCGATGGCGATGGTGGCCACCCGCGTGATCAAAATGGACAGCGTAACCACAAATAACAAAGAAATAATCGAGAGCACTTACCAAATCCTACCCAAAACCCTTGCTAGATGCGTAGGGTGGACAACTTGTTGCCCACGCGGAAAATTATGTATTAAACCAGGCTATCTTATTTATAGCCAAAGTGAAAACGCTCTCGCTCATTAATGCCGCGCTTGATCGATAGTTTCATGAACAAAACGCAGCTTGTCGATCACTGGTTTTGACAATACAAAAGGGTATAAATCCTGTAAACCCATACTACGGTTAATGCTATTTAAAGCAAACGTCAGTGGTACCCATTCCGTAATGATCTGGGTAAAGTCTCTATCAGACGAGGGCTTTAAATCAAACTCTTTCTGTACAGCAGACTTTTCCAAGGGAGCCTCTGTAACAACAAGTCCAAAATCCCGGACGGTTTCCAAGGTATCGACAATGTGCAGATAATGGGCCCAGGTTTCTGCCCAATCTTCCCAGGAGTGGGAGGTAGCATAGGTGCTGATATAGCGTTGCGGCCAATCAGCCGGTGGCCCTTGATCATAATGGCGTTGCAAAGCGTCTCCATAGTCTTCTTGCTCATCGCCGAATAATTCTCGATACTGAGCCAAGGAGTCGCTATCACGCACTAAAACTTCCCAGTAATAATGACCTATTTCATGACGAAAATGGCCAAGGACGGTACGGTAGCGCTCATTCATATTGAGGCGCATTTTCTCCCGCACCGCATCGTCGGCTTCCGCGATATTGATGGTGATTAAACCCTCGGCATGGCCGGTCATTACTTTCTGATTTTCCCTAAAATCGTCATCGGGGTCTGCCAAAAAATCGAAGGCTAAACCTAGCTTTGCATCGTCTTGTTTATTTTTTAAAGGCAGGTCCAACGCTAACAGCGTATATACCAATCGCCGTTTAGCCGTTTCTAAACGACTCCAGCAAGCGACATTGTGAGATTCGCTAAGATCAGGAATGGTTCGATTAAGTCGACAGGCTTGACATAAGGGTTCAGGACTATCCGCCGGTATCATCCAATTACATACCTGTGCTTCGCTATAATTTTTGCACATACGATAAAGCCTTCCCGGCTTTTGGGTAGCAACACTCGACCACTGTCCGTCTTTTGCGGATTCAAACGCACTCATCCTTCCTTGATCCGGCAAATAACCTAAGGTGTGCCCACATTTCACGCATTGGGTATTTTCAAAAAATATAGGTTGACCACAATGGTCGCAATGAAAAAATTTCATCATTAACTCCGAAGAGCTTTAGGATTTTTCGAGGTTATTTAGCTTTAGCTAGCAAGGCTAATTATTTAACTGGTTTCCAACTCCATACGACGCAACACCATCAATGACCGGGCTTCCATAGGCACCGGCTTACCCGCCAAGTAACGAATTTCTTCCTTTGGGAAAGACAGATCGCTGGTAGCGAAAACTTTGATCCAGCGCCGACTCCAGTTAGCTATGGGTAAGGTAAAATCAAGGGGTTCGTGATGGGCGTTAAACAAAATATAAAAGCTGTCGTCCACAATACGTTCGCCACGCATATCGGTGTCTGTAATGCCTTCGCCGTTCAAAAACACTGCTAAGGATTTCGCATAACCCACGGCCCAGTCTTCATTGGACATTTCCCCACCCTCGGGAGTAAACCATCTGATATCGTGGACATCGACCCCATGAATAGCTTTTCCTTCAAAAAACCGGCGGCGGCGAAAGATGGGATGTTTTTTACGCAAGCGGATCAAACGGCGGGTAAAATCAAGCAGGGTTTCATCAACATGTTCCCAATCAAACCAGGAAATTTCGCTATCCTGACAATAGGCATTGTTGTTGCCACCCTGGGTGCGGCTTATCTCATCCCCGCCTAACAACATGGGTATACCCTGGGATAAAAATAAAGTGGCTAAAAAGTTACGCTTTTGACGATCCCGCAGGGCGTTGACTTCCCTATCATCCGTGGGTCCTTCCACACCGCAGTTCCAGGATCGATTATGGCTCTCGCCGTCGTTATTGTCTTCGCCATTGGCTTCGTTGTGTTTTTCGTTATAGGACACCAAATCATTCAACGTAAAACCATCGTGGGCAATAATAAAATTAATACTCGCCGACGGCCGTTTTCCACCCCATTCATAGAGATCCGAGCTTCCGGTAAAGCGAGACGCAAACTCGCCCAGGGTCTGATCGATGCTGCGCCAGTAATCGCGAATGGTATCTCGATATTTACCGTTCCATTCCGCCCAGCCGACGGGAAAGTTACCCACCTGATAACCTCCTTCGCCGATATCCCAAGGTTCAGCAATTAATTTAACTTGGGAAATCACCGGATCTTGATGAACGATATCAAAAAAAGCGCCCAAGCGGTCCACGTCATGAAGTTCCCGGGCCAGTGCCGACGCAAGATCAAAACGAAATCCATCCACATGCATTTCCGTTACCCAATAACGCAGGCTGTCCATGATGATTTGCAACGATCGGGGATGCATCATATTGAGGGTGTTGCCGGTACCGGTATAGTCTTGATAATAGCGCCGGTCATCCACCACGGTGCGGTAATAACTAAAATTGTCAATACCGCGGAAACTCAGGGTCGGCCCCATGTGATTGCCTTCACCCGTGTGGTTATAGACCACATCTAAGATGACCTCCATGCCTGCCTTGTGAAACGCTTTTACCATATCCTTAAATTCATTCACTTGCTCGCCCCGGGTGCCGCTGCTGGCATAGCCCGCATGGGGTGCAAAAAAACCGATGGAATTATAACCCCAGTAGTTACTTAAGCCCCGCTCCACCAAATGGCGATCGGTAATGAACTGATGTATAGGCATTAATTCGATAGCATTGACGCCTAATCTGCGCAGATAATCGATGGCCGCGGGACACGCCAGACCGGCGTAAGTGCCACGAAGTTTTTCCGGCACCTCCGGGTGGCGTTGGGTAAAGCCTTTGACATGCACCTCGTAGATAATGGTGTCTTCCATGGGAATACGTAGTTGGCGGTCGCCTTCCCAATCGTAGCTGCCGTCAATGACCACGCATTTCGGCAGCGCTGAGGCACTGTTGCGGCTGTCTTGGCTCAAGTCGGCTTCCTCGCTACCCAACTGATAGCCAAATAAGGCATCACTCCAGTCCAGATCTCCATCGATGGCTTTTGTATAGGGATCGAGGAGCAATTTTGCCGGGTTAAACCGATGACCATTATGGGGCTCATAGGGACCAATTACCCGATAGGCATAACGCTGACCCGGTTTTGCACCCAGCAAATAACCATGCCAAACGAAGTCCGTGACTTCGGTCAGTTCATAGCGGGTTTCTCGATTATCCTCATCAAACAAACAGAGTTCCACCCGTTTGGCATTTTCCGAGAATAAGGCGAAGTTTACGCCCGACCCATCCCAGGTTGCGTCTAAAGGGTAAGGTTGTCCCGGCATCAATTTCATGCAGTCATCTCCAATTCGATAGATTAATCGCTTTCAGCGAAAGCGCGCATGGTATCGGTGATCTCGCCCGGTGGCACCACCACGATACCGTCAGGGCTAACGCTGTAACGTTCTTGATCTGCTGTGGCAGCATAACCAATACGAACATCGGGTTTGATGACGTTATAACGACCTACAATAGTTCGTTTCAAACGTGCGCCACGACCGATGCGGACATAATCCATCACAATACAATCCTCTAGCTCCACATCTTCTTCCAGCAGCACCTCGCGGCGGACAATAGAGTTGCGCACCGTAGCACCCTGGAGCGTGCTACCGCCACCAATAATGCTGTTTTTTATACGAGCATCGATGATTTGTGTTGCAGGCCCCTGATAATTGCTAGAAAAAATAGGCCATTCAGGATTGAATACATCAAACCGGGGTTGGGCGCCGAGAAGGTCTTGATTGGCGCTAAAATAGCCGTCTAAGGTACCCACATCCCGCCAATAATTGGTTTCTTCGTAGGATTTGACACCTGGCACCTGGTTGGTGCCAAAATCATAGGCATAGATGGCGTGATTGGCGTCACTTAATAGTTGCGGAAGAATGTGATGGCCAAAATCGGTATCGCCCCGTTGATGCCCGCCCCGTAATGCTTGCTTCAACACCTTGGCATCAAAGACATAATTACCCATGGACGCATAGGCATGGTTGGCGTCGTTGGGCATGGAACTGGGATGAGCAGGCTTTTCTTGAAATGCTTGCACACGATTATGGGCATCGGTAGCGATGACGCCAAAAGCCGAGGCGTCTGCCAGAGGCACCGGTAGCGCGGCTACCGTCACTTGGGCCTGACGCGCCAGGTGAAAATCAATCATCTGTTGAATATCCATTCGATAAACATGGTCAGCCCCAAATACGATGACTAAATCAGGATTGTGTTCATAAACCAAATTGAAATTCTGATAGACCGCATCGGCAGTCCCTTGGAACCAGGTTGCTCCATCATGCATCTGCGGTGGCACCACAGTGACAAACTGGCGCGGTAGGGTAGGCGACACCACCCACGCTTTACGGACATGCTCAATGAGGGACTGAGATTTGTACTGTACTAACATATAAATGGCATGAATGCCCGAATTAATGAGATTACTGAGCACAAAATCGACGATGCGATAGCGACCCCCAAACGGCAGAGAAGGTTTAGAGTGTTCAGCGGTCAGTGGATGCAACCGAGTACCTTGACCACCCGCCATAACAAAGGTCAATATTTTTAGCTTCTTTGTGTACTCTGACATGGTCATCCTCCTCACATCTTACTGTTGGATTTAATCACCTTAACAATTCCCCCACCGTGTTTTTAAAGGGTGAGTAATGCACGTCTATCCTACGCCTATTTTTTACCCATTGATGATTTAAAAACAGTGTCATAAATATTTTTAGTTTTGAAAAAAATACAAAAAAAAATTTGTATAATTTACAAAAAAACCTTTGTGAACATGTTTTTTGTTATTGTCTACGTTTTTTTAGAAAAATTTAGCTTAAAAAAACAACTTGTTCTGTGAAACACGGCTTTAATCAAACAAATCGAACATCTTAAACAACACGTATTAGAGCAATTTATAGGCCGTTTTAATGTATTTTTAAAATACAATAAGCTTAAAATGAATTTTGAATACCATTCTGGTATGCCGGTTGCAAAGATATAATCAACGCAAAAATCAATGCGTACAAATGCAAGCAGCGACAATGTATTTTTTAAACATTAAATAATTAAAAGGTATTATGATGAAAAAGACTTTATTAGTAGCCGTTCCTAGTTTTTTAGTAGGCATCTCAACTGGGTTTGCGAGTCCAGCCATCGATTCGGCAGAGACAACTTTCACTGGCACCGCTTTTCAGGTTGCCGCTGATACTATGGAAGAAGGCGTCGATCCTAGCGTTTCGGATCAAACCTTTGATTCAAAAGACCCTGATTCTATTATACGGAATGAAGAAACTATGGAAGGCGGTATGGAAGCGGGTAGTGCATCGGAAGTGGATCCCGAAATCGAAGGCTTTGATGGCCAAGACCAAACAGGTTTGACAGATGAACCTCGTACCGAAGATTTGAATGTGGATACGCAAGCCGGCAGTGCCTCGGAAGTGGATCCCGAAATCGAAGGCTTTGAAGGCCAAGACCATTCAGGTCTGACAGATGAACCCCGTACCGATGAAATTGGTGACGAAGAGTACGAATGAACAACTAACTTGTTTAATAAATAATATTCATTGAGAATACAAAAAAGCGCCTCAGACTAACTCGTCTGAGGCGCTTTTTATTGCTAGCTTTAATTATTCAGCTTATGATTTTTGAGGTGGTCATAAAATGCACAATTCATTTTATGACCATCGACTATTCGCTAACTCTTATCTCTATAGTCACGTCACATAGTCGGTTTTCGTCGTCCGAGAACCAAAAACACTACAAACAAAATCAGTCCCACTACAAATAAAATCCACGCAATTTGGGTAGCCGCACCCGCTATACCACTAAATCCAAAAAAAGCAGCTATAAGCGCTACCACCAAAAAAATCAGTGCCCAATTAAACATTGACATATATTTATCCTCACTTTTATTTCTTTGATTGTGAATAATCGCGTTTTACTTCTGGATCAAATTCCTTGGCCCTTTGTTTCGCTTTTTCGTGTGCTTCATGGCCTTCCTTTTCTTCTGCTTCACTCATCTCATGAGCTGGATTGTTAACAATCTCCTCCGTAGTCTGGGAATCCATAAAGCCTTCAGTTTTTTCTCGATAATGACGAGCGGCCTCGTAATCGCCTTCACCTTTTTTAATCTGATCGTTAGCCATGCTTCATTTCCTCTTTTGTATAGTTGACATAGTTATTTTTGCAACTTGTATGCCTGTTTTGAACAAATGTGACAAAGAAATAAAGCACATCAATCTTTACAAAAGCATTAATTCTTTTGCTTATTCACGACCAACTGATTAAGAAGCTGTTTCAGCTTTTAAAACACGGTATATAATTTGCTCTAAACTCACATTGAATTCCTATGACCTTGACTAGGAACGCAACGGGTCGCAAAAACTAATCTCCTAAGGAGAGAATTATGTTACGTCATCATGTTATGCCTTTCGGGACTCAGATGCTGACAGACGATAGGATATGTTTTCGTCTTTGGGCGCCTGGCGCAGATAAAGTGGATGTACAGCTTTATCCCAATGATGGAGATGAACTCATTACCGAGCCTTTGAAAGCAAAGGGTGACGGTTGGTTCGAGATTTCTACTGACCAAGCCACGGTGGGTGACCTTTACCATTACCGTATCAATGGCGACATGCAGGTACCTGATCCTGCCTCACGTTATAATCCCAACGATGTGCATGGTCCTAGTCAAATCATTGATCCAAAAAAGTTTGCCTGGCAAGACACCCACTGGGAAGGTCGACCTTGGGAAGAAGCAGTGGTGTACGAATTACACACGGGTACCTTTACCCCCCAAGGCACGTTTAGGGCTATAAAAGAAAAACTCGATTATCTCGTGGAGCTGGGTGTCACGGCCATCGAGCTTATGCCTTTAGCTGACTTTCCAGGCTCCCGCAATTGGGGCTATGACGGCGTGCTACCCTATGCACCGGATGCCAGCTACGGTCATCCTGATGATTTAAAAGATCTTATACAAACGGCTCACCAAAAAAGTCTGATGGTTTTCCTGGATGTGGTTTACAACCACTTTGGTCCCGAAGGTAACTATTTACACGTCTATGCGCCGCAATTTTTTACTGATCGTCATCAAACCCCCTGGGGAGCGGCGATCAACTTCGACGGCAGTGAAAGCCGTCCAGTGCGGGATTTCTTTATCCATAACGCCTTATATTGGCTCGAAGAATTTCATTTCGATGGGCTACGTCTGGATGCCGTCCACGCCATCATGGACGACTCAACACCGGACATATTGGAAGAACTTGCCCAAGCCGTTCGCCAGGGGCCTGGAAAAGAGCGGCATGTGCATTTAGTACTGGAAAACGATGACAATAAAGCTCATTATCTAGGCCGTAAAAATACCCCTAAACCCCATCACTACGACGCCCAGTGGAACGACGATATTCATCATGTTTTACATTGCATCGTGACCGATGAATCGGATGGTTATTATGCGGACTACGCAACAAACCCCGTGCAACTGCTAGGACGCTGCTTAACCGAAGGGTTTGCTTATCAAGGGGATCCTTCCACCTTTCGAGATGGCGCTATACGTGGTGAACCGAGCCGCTATCTACCACCGACAGCCTTTGTGGCGTTCTCACAAAATCACGATCAAGTGGGCAATCGGGCTTTTGGCGAGCGTCTTGGCCAGTTGGCGGAACCTTCGGCACTCCGGGCGATCACAGAAATTTTATTAGTGGCCCCCTCCCCGCCCCTGCTGTTTATGGGCCAGGAATTTTCCGCTGCTGAACCTTTTTTATTTTTCTGTCAATTTGGAGCCGACTTAGCGCATTTGGTGACTGAAGGTCGCCGCCGAGAATTTGCTCGGTTTGCAGCTTTTAACACACCTGAAGCCCAGGCCCGCATTCCTGATCCCAACGATCCTAGCACTTTTGAGCGTTCTCGATTGAATTGGGATAGTCTCAATGAATCTTTTCACCAGGAATGGTTGACTTTGCATCAACACCTGCTAAGCCTGCGCCATCGGGAAATCGTTCCGCGCCTCAGCGACATGGAGGGCGATTGCGGAAGCTTTAACGTGATCAAGGAACGAGGGTTGATCGCCCATTGGTTACTGGGAGATAGTTCTAGGCTGGCTTTGTTGGCCAACTTAGGCAATGATCCTCTCACTGACATTACCCTACCGGAAGGTCGAGTTTTATATGCCAGTAACAATCATGAACTACAGAACCATTTGGAAAACAATACATTACCACCCTGGACGGTAATTTGGTTTTTGCACAAAGAGTGAAGGTCTTAGAGGATAAAAACTCAATACTCTCAAAGTTTATGTTTAACTCAACTGTGACGAGTCGATTTAACCTTTCGTTTCATCCAGAGAATGTATCCTACAAATAATCCTACAAAGAGCGCATGAGCCAACCATGCAAGTGCGCTCTTGTCGCTGGTGATACCAATGATTGCACTCACTATGGCGGCGACGAGACATAGCAATGCGGGTAACCACAACATCAGGTCGGTAATCATGTTCTAAACATTTGCTGTTGCTTTCGCTGAACAAGGGAAGCGGGTCAAAACGGCTATTTATTAATTAGCATCGCTTTATAGTTACCTGCATGGTTTACCGTTAACCGATAACGCTGCAAAATCGATTGCCATCTCTAATGACTTGACTTGCTTCCGCTTTATTCGTTGTCACATTGACTCTGTTGGATAATTAACAACTATTTAATAGCTAATAATCAGTCATTTTTTTGCGATAATCCATACTGCATGAACAATACCTGGGATGTAGCCTAATATAGTTAACAAAATATTAATCCAAAATTGAGCCCCAATACCTACTTGTAAAAAAACGCCAACGGGCGGCAGCAAAATAGACAGCAAAATACGTAAAAGATCCATGATATTACCCTCTTTCGTGTTGTCGAACTTTACTTCAATTAGTGGCATGGTCTACCCCTACGTATAAATAAGTTACAAAATTCATACCAAAACGGAAATCCAAGAAGATCATGCAGCGCTACCAGCGATTTACTTGTAAACTATTTACCCCTAATCACAAGATATTGTAACGTCGGCAATGTTAGAAGCTTTACCTTCATCACAGAATGAGGCGCCTACCTTAATGGTGGGCATAGGTTTAGCCGCGGGTGGCTTAGAGGCTCTAAAAGCTTTTTTTAGTACACTGCCCACCGACGAGAAGCTAGCTTTCGTGTTGGTCTATCATCCTAACGCCATCGACGATGACGCCCTAGCAGAAACCGTGTCTCGCGCTACTTCCCTACCCTTAGAAAAAATCAATAGGGAAGACGGCATCAAAGCCAATCGTATTTACTTTGCTCCAGCTAAATTCCCACTAGGAATAATTGACGGTAGGCTGCGGGCCGTTTCTTCTAACCAGGACACAGTTACCCCCATCAATACCTTTTTCCAAGAACTGGCTCGGGATCAGGGCGGCAATGCGGTTGGTGTTCTCCTCTCTGGCGCGGGTAGCGACGGCACCCTGGGACTCAAGGCCATTGCCGAGAGCGGTGGCATGACCATGGCCCAGGACAGCGCCAGCGCGGAATACGACACCATGCCCCGGACCGCTATCGCCACTGGCGTAGTGGATCATGTACTTCCACCGGCGGAGATGACTTTGGAACTGCTCCGCTACGCGCAACATATTAAGACCGCTAACGGCAGCGATAGCTTTGAGGACCAGCGGGAAGCGATTAGCGAACATCTGCGGTCTATTTGTGATGTTTTACTCAAGGAGACAAACCATGATTTTAAACATTACAAAACCGCTACCCTGGTGCGGCGTATTCATCGCCGCTTACAGATACTGCGGCTGAACCATGTCACCCAGTATCTAGAACGGCTGCAGCAAGACCGCCAAGAGCGACAGGCGCTTTTCAAAGACCTGCTCATCGGGGTTACAGCTTTTTTGCGGGATGCAGAGGCCTTTAGCGTACTTGCCCAGCGGGTTATCGCTAAGCTGCTCAAGGAGCGGCCGCCAAACAATTCAGTGCGGGTTTGGGTGCCGGGCTGCGCCACGGGAGAAGAAGCTTACACGTTAGCTATGCTTTTCCAAGAGCAAATGGACAAACACCCCAACCCTCCCGAAGTGCAGATTTTTGCCACTGACATCGACGAACAAGCGCTCAAGATTGCGCGACTTGGCCGTTACTCCGAGACTGTCATAGAAGACCTTTCAGAACAACGGGTGCAACGATTTTTTGTGAAACAGGGCAATAAGTATCAGGTGGCTAAAGTCATTCGTGAACTGTGTCTTTTTTCCCAACATAACCTTATCAGTGATCCACCTTTTTCCCGGCTAGACCTCATCTCATGCCGTAATGTACTCATCTATTTAGGTCCCCATTTACAAAAAAAATTGATCTCAGTGTTTCATTACGCGCTACAGAGCAGCGGTTATTTGTTTTTAGGGTCTTCAGAAAACATCAGCGCCCATAAGGAACTGTTCCGCGCCAAAAGTGCCGAACACCGTATTTATCAATGTAAAAAAACGCCAGCAATGGATACTAACCCTCGTCTAAGCGCTTCTGGCAACAATTCTGTCGCGTTTCGTTCCGACTCACTTACCGCAGACACCGCCGATCTTGGCAAAATTGCGCAACGTATTATTCTTGACGAGTTCTCGCCTTGCTATGGGATTATCAACCATGCAGGCGAAGTGCTTTATCTGGCTGATGGCATTGCTAAATACTTAGAGCCAGCAGCCGGTCATTTTAGCAACAATATTATAAAGATGGCCCGTAGGGGTTTGCGGGCAGGGCTTCGGGCAGCACTCAACGAAGCCAACACAACGCGCCGGCGCATCGACCATGAAAATCTCTCTGTGGAAACAGAACAAGGTCTGCAGCAGGTGCTCCTCACGGTGCAACCCATGCCTGACTTGGGAGAAGAGAATGCCTTGCATATGGTGGTTTTTCAGGATGCTGGCTTGCCTATCAATCAAGTTATATCGGAGACGGCCACCAGCAAGGATAAACGGCTTATCGCGCAATTAGAAAAAGAGCTAAGTGGCACACGGCGGGATTTGGAGTACACCGTCCAGGCTCTAGAAGTCAGCAACGATAAACTGAAGACCTCCAATGAAGAACTGCTGTCCATCAACGAAGAGTTACGTTCCGCCAACGAAGAATTGGAAACGGCCAAGGAAGAAACGGAGAACAGCAACAAGGCCCTGGAACGCACCAACGATGATCTAGAAAACTTGCTAGAGAGCACTCAGATTGCCACCATTTTTTTGGATAAAAACTTTAAAATCCATCGTTTTACACCGGCTACCACGAAACTTTACAACCTCATTGCCGGTGATGTAGGAAGATCCTTAACGGATATCACCCATCATGCCCGCCATATGCCGCCGCTGCCCAGTCCTGACGCGGTTGCCCAGCAATCTACCCCGATCCGTGAGCAGATAGAAACCCTGGATGGCCATTGGTATCTACGCCGGGTATTGCCCTATCGCACCCATGAGGGACGTCGTGACGGTTTAGTGGTGACGTTTACCGATATCACCGCGCTACGCACTAGCGAAGAACGTTATGAAAAACAGTTCCTGGAGCTGGAAACCCTATACCATACCGCACCCGTGGGTTTGGCGTTGTTTGATTCTGAGCTACGCTATTTGCGTATTAATGAGCGGTTGGCGGAAATCAATGGCGCACTGCCTGCTCAACATATTGGCCGTACCTTACGGGAAATGGTTCCTGAACTCGCTGATATTTCAGAGGAATTATTGCATCATGTATTTGCCACGGGCGAAGCCATTTTAGAACGAGAGATAACAGGCTTTACCCCCAGCGCACCGGACAAAGAACGGGTTTGGTTAGCTAGTTATTACCCCGTTAAAAATTCAGCGGGACAGGTTAGTGCAGTAAGTGTCGTTGTTCAAGAAATCACTGAACGTAAATATACCGAGGCGGTGCTGCGCGAGACCGCTCGCCACAAGGATGAATATCTGACTATGCTGGCTCACGAATTACGCAACCCCCTAGCCCCCTTGCGTAATGCCGCACAAGTGTTAGGTATTCTGAATTTACCAAATCCTAAAGTAGGTGAACTGCGGGAAATCATCGAGCGCCAGGTTGGGCATATGTCCAATATGCTCGATGGCTTACTGGATGTTACCCGCATCGCCCGGGGCAAGATTCAAATCGAACAAACAAAACTCGAACTCAGGCAGTTAGCACAGCGTATTGTGGAAGATTTTCGCGCCACGGTAGAAGGGAAAGGTTTGACCTTACAGGTGCGATGTTCCTCTGAACCCGTATGGATAAAGGGTGACGAAACACGCTTGACCCAAGCCCTTAGCAACCTGCTCCAAAATGCCCTCAAGTTTACTGAACGCGGCGGCAATATCACGGTCATTGTCAAACCAGAGATCTCTGCCAACAAAGCTGTCGTGCGGGTACTGGATAGCGGGATTGGTATGACGCCTCAATTGATTGAGCAGGTCTTTGAGCCGTTTCGTCAAGGGGAGCGTAGTTTCGACCGCAGCGCATCGGGGTTAGGGCTGGGTTTAGCCTTGGTTAAAGGGTTTGTCGAATTACATGGGGGTGTTGTACAGGCATCCAGCAGCGGACTTGGGCAAGGTTCAGAATTTACTATAGCGTTGCCGTTACTTGCTGAGCCCCTGGAAGAAAACATGGCGTCGGAAAAAGCGGTTTATCAGGACCACCAGCACCGGATTCTCGTGGTGGATGATATGCAGGATACCGCTGACAGTTTACGGTTAATACTAGAACACGAAGGCTACACAGTGGCTGTTGCCTACAATGGTGAGGATTGCCTGGCCACACTTAAAACATTTCGTCCCGATGTGATGCTTTGTGATATCGGTTTACCGGGCAAATTGGATGGGTATGCCATTGCCCGCACTGTTCGTAATGATCCTTTACTACGCTCGATCTTCTTGATTGCCATCACCGGTTATGGCGGTGAACAGGACCAGGAAGAATCCAAAAAGGCTGGTTTTAATGATCATTTGATTAAACCGGTAAGTTTTGAGGCGATCCAGAAATCCCTCACTAAATGGCGTAAAACTTAACAGTGTCCATAGTCAAACAAACGGCAACTATTCTTTAAATAAGCTAGCTGTAGCTTTAGCTTGGCTTTCACGCCATAATGCATTTTCTGTGATGTGTTTTTTTATCGAAGAGAAATCCTGTGCTCGATACCCTCGCCTATGCCAATAAGCTAAAAGCCGCTGGGGTACCCAGTGATCAAGCCGAAGCCCATGCTGAAGCTTTAAACGCTGCTACTATTGGTTTGTTTGCCACCAAGCAAGATATCGATCAACTAAAACAGGATATGGACAGCCGTTTTGAAGCCCTTGAAGAGCGCATCGATGTTCGCTTTGAAACTTTTAAGCACTATGTGGATGCCCGTTTTGAAGCTTCCGAACAACGTATCGATGCCCGTTTTAAGGCCGTCGATGCCCGTTTTGAAACGTTAGAGGAACGCCACCGGGGCCGCTTTCAGCTTTTGCAATGGATGTTGGGGTTTAATCTAGCTTTAAGCGTCGCTATCATCTTTATGTTGTTTCGTCTTATCATCGGTAACGGTTTAACACCTTAATAAAAACCCTCTCAGTTTCTTTCCAGTTTTTATAAATCTCAAAAGGGACTTTTGAGACATCCCTTCTTAATGGCTAGCTTCTCAATGGCTAGAGCATTTCCCATTCAACGGTACACGGCGTTAGCCTTCGGTCTCGGTGTACTGCCTGTACGCTATGTACACTCCGCGCACCTCGCCTCGGCTGCCTTGTGTACAATCAAAGCGAAAACGCTTTAGTTCCGTTTCGGCATCGTCATATTTACAAAAACCAGCTCATCCTTTGTAAATTCTACAAGATTATTAATATCTAGAGCCGGGTCTAAAAACGGCTTTGTCTTATGCGCTCAGTTTTTACAGCAAACACGAATTTAATAGGCATTTTACACCATCACAATAAACGGTGCGATTCTTGCAGTATTTTTTCAAGTTGTGGGAAATAACATAAATCATTATATGAAAATAACTTTTTTGTAATAGTTAACTCAATCGACTATCACTACAATCCGGTAAATTTTACTTACACCGTGAGGAACCGATTAATCAAGGGTGTCGATGGCCTTTTCCGACCGTTTATTTTTTGTGCTCAGTTCAATAAGTAGCTTTATGTGAACAACACATCGATAACCCCTAGGAGCCGCGTCTCACCCTATGAATACAGCAACCCATAATTCTAAAAAAGCACTGGCGACTACCGGTATTGAGGGTTTGGACACTGTTTTGAGCGGTGGTCTCCCGTATCACCATATCTATTTATTGGAAGGTCAGTCAGGTACCGGTAAAACGACGATCGCTATACAGTTTTTGCTGGCGGGTGCAGCCCTTGGTGAACGAGGCCTTTTGATTACCACGGCTGAAACCAAAGAAGAGCTACAACAGGTGGCTGCCTCCCACAACTGGTCATTGGCAGGCATTGAGTTGTTTGAATTGAATAGTTTATCGAAAGAAACGGCTGTAGAAGGACCTTACACCCTGTTCTATCCGGCTGAGGTGGAGCTTACTAAAAGCACCGAGCAAATCTTGACTGAAGTGGATCGAGTAAAACCTGCACGGATAGTTATCGATGCCTTGTCGGGGCTACGCTTATTGGCCGAGGACCCCCTGCAACACCGTCGCCAGGTGGATGAATTACGCCGAGCACTCATAAATAAGGGATGTACGGTGATTCTAATCGACGAAGTGAGCGGATCAGAGAGTAGCTTTCAGCCTCGCAGTCTAGCCCATGGCATCATTCGTCTGGAGCAGATACCCCATATTTATGGCGCTGAACGGCGTCGTTTACGCATTGTTAAACTACGGGGTGTACAGACATCCGGTGGTTACCACGATTTTCGAATCAATACTGGCGGCATCCAGGTTTATCCCCGGCTCATCGCCTCCCAATATCCCCCCCATTCCTCTCAACGTGAACCCGTCTCGTGCAGGCTAAGCGAGTTAGATACTATGCTCAATGGCGGTTTAGGACGGGGTAGCAGTATGTTGCTGATGGGTCCCGCTGGCACAGGTAAATCCACCATCGCCATGCAGTATGCTTTGGCCGCAGCACAGCGGCGGGAGCATCACGCCATCTATCTATTTGAAGAGCATATGGATACCTATCTAGAGCGGGCTGATAACTTAGGCATCGACATCCGCGCCCATATAAAAAAAGGTCTAGCCCATGTACAGCAAGTAGACCCAGCGGAGATGTCGCCCAGCGAATTCGCCCACAACATTCGCGATCAAGTGGACCATTACAACCTGCGCCTGGTCATTATCGATAGCATCAATGGCTATTTGAACGCCATGCCCGAGCAACACTATTTAAACTTACACATGCAGGAGCTATTGTCGTACCTCAATCGCAAAGGCATCCTCACGCTGATGATCATTGCTCAATACGGTATGCTGGGTCATGAAGTAAGCACACCCATTGACCTTACTTCGATTACCGACACCGTTATATTGCTGCGTTATTTTGAAGCTTTCGGGGAAGTGCGTCAGTCCATTGCCGTTTTAAAGAAACGCTCCGGTGGTCATGAACGTAGTATTCGCGAGCTGCGCATTGGATCTCAGGGTGTTCGCATCGGCAAACCCTTAAAAGACTTTCAAGGGGTATTAACGGGCATACCCAATTATCTCGGCAAAACTGACCCCCTGCTCGGCGAACAATAATGGACAACATGTACGCCAGTCTCAATATTGAAAAACAACCCGAAAACAATCCACAAGAACGCATTTTAGTGCTTGCGCCATTGACGGGTGACACCGTTCTCGCAGACCGTATACTGAATCAAGCAGGTTTTACCACGGCAAGTTGTCATAATTTCGATGATCTGTGCAATAAGGTACAAGAAGGGGCTGGTGCAGTCATTATGGTGGAGGAAGCACTGCCTAAAACCCAACTGGATACATTACTCAAAAACCTAGACCAACAATTGCCTTGGTCAGCTCTACCATTGATTATTTTGACCCAAAAACACAAACCTTCGGCTACTGCTTTAGCCACCCTTGCACCAGTTACTGCATTGCGCAATGCATCCTTTCTAGAACGTCCGGTGCGCGTGATGACACTCATTAGTACTGTGCAAGCCGCCCTTGCCGCGCGACGGCAGCAATACGAAGTCCAGCATTTATTCAAACAGCTTGAAGAAAGCGTTGCCCGCCGGGATGAGTTTTTAGCCATGCTAGGTCATGAGTTGCGTAATCCCCTTGCCGCCATGAGCAATGCCATCGGTGTGTTGAAACGCCTTGATATAGAGCGTCACCCGCTATTTTTGACCACGCGAAATATTTTAGAACGTCAGATGCAACATATGGGTCATCTATTAAACGATTTGTTAGACGTGTCCCGCGTAACCCGAGGCAAGATTTCATTACGTTTAGAAACGGTTGACCTGGCGGTGGTTATCGCCAATGCTATCCACGGTGTACGCCCGCTGGTTGAACAATACAATCATCAGCTAAAGGTGCAACTGCCTTCGCAACCCCTCTATATAAAAGGTGATCCAACCCGACTTGTGCAATTGCTATCTAACTTACTTAGCAATGCCGCAAAATACACAGAACCCGGTGGATCCATTGACCTTAGCGCAACCCAGCTAGCAGATCACATGGAAATTCGTGTACGGGATACAGGGGTGGGCATGACCCCCGAGCTTATAGCCCGTATTTTTGAGCTTTTTAGCCAGGCGGAGCGCCCCTTGGACCGTTCCCAAGGCGGGCTTGGCGTCGGTTTAACCGTCACTAAACGCTTGGTGGAACTTCACGGCGGCACCATTGAGGCCATCAGTGCTGGACCCGGTTGTGGTAGTGAATTTATTGTCCGTTTACCCACCAACATGGAACAACCTGAGCCAACTTCCGATCACAAACCTAACGTACAGGTTAAACCTAACAAGACATTGCGTATTTTGGTGGTGGATGATAATCAAGATGCTGTACGGACGCTAACCATGCTGTTGGAATTGCTGGATTACGAAGTTTATTCTGCCTACGACGGGGTAGCAGCGCAAGAATTAGCTTATCGTCACTATCCCGATGTCATGCTATTGGACTTAGGCTTACCTGACATCGATGGTTACGAACTTGCTCGCCGCTTTCGATCAGATGCCAGCTTTGCAGAAACCCGGTTGGTGGCTATTACCGGCTACGGTGGCGAAGATAACCGGCAGCGTGCTCTGGCGGCAGGTTTCGATTGTCATTTAACTAAACCCGTGGATTTATCGATTTTACAAGAAGTGCTTATGCCAGTCGTTTAAATTGCAGTCCACTCGCGTCATTCCTGCGCAGGATTGACGCGAGTAGGTTGGGATCTGCAAAGCAAATCCCAACCTACTCCACTTACCCTTCTCTCCGGTTACCCAAAGCGTCCATCCATATAATCTTGGGTTAGTTTCTCTTGGGGATTGTTAAAGATCTCATCGGTGGTGTTGACTTCGATGATTTTCCCTTCGTGGAAAAATGCCGTGCGTTGAGAAATGCGCGTCGCCTGCTGCATATTGTGGGTCACGATGACAATGGTGTATTTGTCGCACAACTCGTTAATCAGTTCTTCGATGCGAACCGTGGATTTGGGATCCAGGGACGAACAGGGTTCGTCCATCAAGATCACCTCCGGGTTTAAAGCGATAGCCCGGGCAATACACAAACGCTGCTGCTGACCACCGGACAGATTAGTGCCCGGCGATGACAGACGATCTTTGGTTTCATCCCATATGCCTGCCCGTTTGAGACTAGTTTCCACCAGCTCCTCAAGTTTTTCCTGACTCCTCACCTGACCGTTGATCTGCGGACCAAAGGCGATGTTTTCAAAAATGGATTTTGGAAAGGGATTAGGCTTTTGAAACACCATACCAATCCGAGCCCGTAACGGCACCGGATCTACACCGTCGGCATAGATATCTTCGCCATCCAACAACACCTGCCCTTCGATACGGGCCACGTCGATGGGATCATTCATGCGATTGAGACAACGTAAATAGGAACTCTTGCCGCACCCGGAAGGACCGATAAGGGCCGTGACCTGACGCGGGTACATATCTAGATCTGCATCTTCGATGGCATGGTTATCCGCATAATAGACATTGAGACCACGGCTGGCCATTTTAACCTTACCCGCATTGGGATTGCCGCTTTCGTTTTCACCTTGTTGGTTGACATCATACATGGAAGGATTCTGCTTTCGTAAAGCTTGCGCGTTCATTTACCATCTCCTCTGTAGCTTCTTGCGTAACCAAATGGCTGTGCCGTTCATGAGCAGTAAAAAGGTCAGTAAGACCAAAATGGCTGCTGCGCTTTTTTCAAGAAATGCCCGCTCGGGACTGGTGGACCAAATATAGATCTGTACCGGCAATACCGTGGCCTGATCGGTGAAACTGTCCGGCACTGACACCACAAAAGCCACCATACCGATGAGCAACAACGGTGCGGTCTCCCCCAACGCTTGCGCCATGCCGATGATGGTGCCGGTGAGAATACCCGGCAAGGCCAGGGGTAATACGTGAAACCACACCACTTGCACGGGGGATGCTCCCATGGCCAGCGCCGCCTCTCGCACCGAGGGAGGCACGGCTTTCAGAGCTGAGCGGGCGGAAATGATGATGATAGGTAAAGTCATCAAGGCCAGCACGATACCCCCCACCAACGGCGTGGAACGCGGTAGGTTAAAGAAATTTAAAAGAAAAGCCAGACCTAACAGACCAAAGACAATGGAAGGCACTGCAATCAGGTTATTGATATTGACCTCGATAATATCCGTCCACCGGTTGCGGGGGGCAAACTCTTCCAGATAAACCGCCGCCGCCACGGCCACGGGAAAAGCCAGACTTAAGGTAATAATCATAGTGAAGAATGAACCGACGATGGCCCCCCACACCCCGGCCAGCTCCGGCTCCCGGCTGTCGGTGTCGGTAAAAAAGTTAAGATTGAATTGCTTTTCCAGATCGCCATCGGCTTTTAACTGATCGATCCACTCCAGTTGTTGATTGGATACCCGCCGTTGCGCTTCCGGCACATCGCGAGGGATATTCCCTTTGATGAGCTGATCCACATCATCCGATGCCGTCAGCCAGACTTCTTTGCGCTGACCAATCAAATCCATATTATTGGCCACCTGATGACCCAGTCGAAAACCTGCCCCTCGACTGACCAGATCCGTCAACTCAAAACGGGTGGCCCGATCTTCCACATTGGGAAAACGCTGTTTAAGCGCATCACCGATGAGAGTGTTATAATTCGCCCGCTTCAGTTTTTCCTCAACCCGTTCTCCTTCCGGGTCGATCACTTCAGGATCGAAATAAAGCTCTAGACGAATCTGCGTTTGAAAAAATGCGGGATAAGCTTGTATGGAGATACTCACCAACAGCGTGGCCAGCATGGTCAAGGCGAGAGCAATGGCGGTGATGCCATAGATCTTAAGTCGTTTAGCCTTGGCGCGACGATGGCGAAGACGTTTTTCAAACGCCTCGTCGGTATAGTCGGCCGGTCCAGAAATGGCATTACTATGATTGTCAGTCATACTTTTCCCTATAGTGCTGGGTGACCTTGAGGGCGATCACGTTGAGTAGTAAAGTAATCGTGAATAGAAACAGACCCAAAGCAAAGGCAGACAGGGTTTTGGCGCTGTCGAACTGTTGATCGCCGGTGAGTAGATTGGCGATCTGTACCGTGATAGTGGTGACGGCCTCCAAAGGGTTAGCGGTAAGATTGGCGTACAATCCCGCCGCCATCAGGACAATCATAGTCTCACCGATGGCGGTGCTGACCGCCATAATGACAGCCCCCACAATACCCGGCAACGCCGCCGGCAACACCACCTTACGGACGATTTCCGCATCGGTGGCGCCCAACGCCATGGCCCCGTAACGCAGCCGTTGCGGCACCGAGCTGATCACATCATCGGACAAGGAGGACACAAAGGGAATAATCATAATACCCATCACAGCCCCAGCGGCTAAGGCTGATTGGGAACTGACATTGAGTCCCGCAAATGAGCCAGCTTCCACCAACGCGGGGGCCACGGTCAGGGCGGCGAAAAATCCATACACCACCGTGGGCACCCCGGCTAATAGCTCAATGACCGGCTTGACCACGTTGCGCACCCGCTTTGAGGCAAATTCACTGGTGTAAATGGCCGTTAAAAGACCTAACGGGATGGCCACGGCCATGGCAATAGCGGTGATCAACAAAGTTCCGGTGAGTAATGGGACAACACCAAAGTTGCCTGACGAACCCACTTGAGTTGTCCGTATGGCGGTTCCCGGATTCCATTCCAAACCAAAGAAAAACTCCCAGAATGGCACCCGTTGAAAAAAACGCACGGCCTCGAATACCAGGGACAAGATAATACCCAAGGTGGTGAGAATGGCGATGGTGGAGCAGAACATCAATAAGCCTAGGATGATCTTCTCAACCCGATTGCGAGCCCGCATATCCATACCGATCTGACTACGGCTCAAGGCTAGACCGCCGAGGATAAGGGCCGCTATCACCCCCACCATCAGATAATCGCTGATGGTATGAAGGCGATGAAAATAATCCACAGCGTCCTGTAGTTCCTCATCGGCCTGTTGGCTAGCAATATTGCCACTGGCCAGACTCTTGATATCCGTGAGCAACAGGGCTTCTTGTTGTTCACTAACGTCGGTATAGCTGTCCGGTAGACTGTTGAGCACCAGGCTGTCGATCACGGGTTGTTCTAGCCATAACCAGAGGGCTAGAACAAATAAAGCCGGCAGACAGGTGAGCAAAGCCACGTAGAGTCCATGAAAGCTGGGTAACGAATGCATCTCCTGCCAAGCGTCGCCAGCGGCCATTTTGGCTTGACGACGTCCCAGGTAATAGCCAGTCACAGTCATCACCAACAAAGCAGCGGTAAGACTTAATAACAGCATAAGCGTATAACCTCCTGATGAGAGGAGCGTGAACCGCCAACGTTAGGTGACGCTGGCGGCAACAGAGTGGCTGCTTACAGACTGGCCAATTCCAGTTGTTCCAGGTTACGAGCTTGCTGGGCCATCTCCTGGCGTTGTTGCTCTTGCAGAGGGATCAAACCCTTCCCAGCTAGATAGCCGTTGGGTCCCCAGGCGCGGGGGCTAGTGAACTCTTCGATGTATTCCTTCATACCTGGAATAACCCCCACATGGTCATTTTTGACATAGAAAAATAAGGATCGGGATACCGGATAGTCGCCACTGGCGATGCTTTCGAAGGTAGGTTCGACACCTTCAATGGCGTTGCCTTTCACTTTATCGCGATTTTGATCTAGAAAACTAAAACCAAATATACCCAGGGCGTTAGGCTCATTCTGCAAACGCTGCACCACTAAATTATCGTTTTCCCCCACCTCGATAAAATTTCCATCTTCACGGATCTGACCACAGACTTGCTTTTTCTCTTCTTCACCGAGCTTTTGTACGGCGTCAAAATTCTCGCAGCCTTTTTCCATCACCAATTCCACAAACGCATCCCGGGTGCCGGAGGTGGGAGGTGGACCATATACTTTGATCTCCTGGTCGGGCAGCGACGAGTCGATATCGCTCCAATTAGTGTGGGGGTTTTCCACAAGTTCGCCATCCACAGGGACTTTTTTCGCTAAGGCTTGCCAGAGTTCTTCGCGGCTAACGTCGATGGACTTAGCACCGCGGGCGTTGGCCAGCACGATACCGTCGTTGCCGATTTGCACCTCGGTGATTTTGTCCACGCCATTTTCTTTACACAGCTCATATTCCCCCGGTTCCATACGCCGGGACGCATTGGTGATATCCGGATGCTGTACCCCTACCCCTTGACAAAACAGCTTCAGACCCCCGCCTGAGCCGGTAGACTCGACAATAGGTGCGGGATATTGGGTACTGCGACCAAAGTTCTCAGCCACCGCCGTGGCGAAGGGAAAGACGGTGGATGAACCCACAATGCGGATCTGATTACGGGATTGTGCCTGAGCGTCTTGACTCTGGGGCAAAAGCGCTGCGGAGAGTAAAGCCCCGGCAGCAACCGTAGTGATAAAACGAGTGTTGAAAATCATGGATGTAGCTCCTCGAACGTGGATTAGCAAAAGCTTGCGTGGGAAATACGCTCCATTCTTGAGCCTGTTTACCGTTCCAGACGGTTGCCTGCTCTTACTTGAGTTTTCCAAGCAAAATTAAACATTTGCTCAGATAGGCATTTTGTATCTGGCAAGACTTACACCACTAAAAAATGCCTATGAAAAGCATTTACAGATATCCACTAAGTTATTGTTAATAATAAACAAATATTATTTTTATTGAATTAAATGATCTTGGTAAAATTTGCAAAAAGTTATTACATCTTGTAAGAATTACAAACAAGTTGTTGATTTTTAAAAAAAATTTAATATTTTATTCACAATTTAGTAACAAAAATGTCATCTTGACTCAAGCTGCACTTTTCTGGCTATGCCATATACATTTATGGTAATTAGGCGTGTACTTTTTTATCAATCGTGACCAGCATGCCAAAATCTGACTCAACCCAAAAACCCTCTTCGTCATTATCCCCTTGGCTGCTTCAGGCGCTGCCCTGTCTGGATTGGTTAAAGGGCTATCGCATGGCGGACCTACCCCACGATATAGCGTCCGGATTATTTGTCGCTGTACTTTTGGTGCCCCAGGCTATGGCCTATGCGGCCCTCGCTGACTTACCGCCTCGGGTTGGACTTTACGCCACCCTTGCTCCCGCCCTGTTTTACGCCCTATTCGGCGCCAGTCGGTTTTTATCCATTGGTCCTGTCGCTCTAGTTTCCCTGTTGGTGGCCGATAGTCTGGGTCAGGCAACGGCGTTGCATGACATAGAACCCACCGCCGCGGCTATGGCATTGGCAGCGATAGTGGGTTTGTTATTGACCATCATGGGTATGTTGCGACTCGGATTTATCATCAACTTTATCAGCGATGCGGTCATTATCGGCTTTACCAGCGCAGCCGCCTTACTCATCGCCTTAAGTCAATTACGGCATTTGTTGGGGCTTGATTTAGAGCGTGGGGGTAATTTCTTTACCACCCTCATTCAGATGGGTCAACAGTGGCAGGCCATCAACCCGACCACCAGCGCCATCGGCGTGACCGCCCTGTTATTCTTGCTGATCATCGATAATTTTTTTCCCAAATGGTTAACTGAACTGGGTTTAAGCGAACGCTGGCGACTGGTGATTACTAAAGCCGCACCCCTCGCTTTAATGGCGACCAGTACCTTAGTGGTATGGGAATTGGCGTTGCAAGACCAAGTCGCCATCGTAGGGGATATCGGTGGCGGGTTGCCTCCCCTTGCCCTACCGCCCTTCTCGGTGGATTTATGGGTTTCGCTACTACCCGGTGGTTTCGTAATCAGTCTAATTATTTTTACTACAGGCATGGCCGTTGCCCAATCCCTGGCGGGTCGGCGTCGCCAAGCCTTGCTGCCTAATCGAGAAGCCTTTGCCCTAGGGGCAGCTAATCTAGCGGTCGCTTTTACCTCGGGTTATCCCGTGGGCGCAAGCCTGAGCCGCTCGGCCCTAAACTTTGATGTGGGCGCTCGCACCCCTGCCGCCGCACTGGTGACAGCTCTGTTACTAGCGTTGACCGTAGTTTTTTTAGGACCGCTTTTTTATTTTTTACCCAAAAGCCTGTTAGCCGCTTTAGTTATCAGCGCTGTGATCGGTTTGTTCAAAATCAGCGCCATGGGTCGAGTTTGGGCATACAGCGTCGCGGAAGGCATGACCTTAACCTTACCTTTTGCAGCAGTGCTTGTTTTTGGCGTGCAATGGGGTTTGCTGGTTGGGGCGGGAAGCGCCATTGCCCTTTATCTATGGCGCACCAGCCGACCCCGCATTACCCTACAGGGTCGGCTTAAAGACAGTGAAGCATTTCGCAGCGCAGAACGGGATTCTGTGACGCCTGAAGTCTCGCCGGTGTTGATACTGCGCATCGATCAGGATATCTATTTTGCCAGTGCCGGTCATTGTGAACAGCGGGTGTTGAGCGAAGTAGCGGTACACCCTGAGATAAACTATTTACTACTAGACTTGAGATCGGTCAATACCATCGACCATAGCGGTTTTGAGATGCTTAAACGATTACAGGATAACTTAAAAGATGCCAGTGTGGTCATGGCGTTTGCCGAGATCAAGCGTCCTTTATTAGACGAGTTTAAAAGGATTGGTTTGCTTGATCGATTAGAAGACAAAACCATTTTTGAAACCACCCATGAGGCATTAACAACCCTGGAAGCTCATGCAGAATCAAATTTTATGAACAACTAACGATTTATAGAAAAATCGTGTGCATACACTTATATAATTTACTAAAAAACGCTTAGCGGTTTAAACTAAACATGTCTTCAATCTTCACGGCGGAAATCGATTATGGCCAACAGTGGCTTGAGCGAATTATTACCCTCTTGGGTCACCGTACCACCGACCCAGGACGAACTACCCTGCGACGACGGCGTACCCATGGAGACTGAACGCCACCGCTTACAGATGGATTTGTTGATCAACACCCTCAACCCTTGGCTAGCGCAACGTGAATCCGGCTACGTGGGCGGCAATATGTTTGTTTATTTCAGCTTGGCCCAGGTGCGTAACCAAGATTTTAAAGGCCCTGATGTGTTTGTAGTGCTAGATGTTCCTAGAGGCGAACGCAAGAGCTGGGTGGTGTGGCAAGAAGGCAAAGGGCCGGATGTGGTTATCGAGCTGCTCTCGGAGAGCACTGCAGAAATTGACAAGACCACTAAAAAACAGACCTACCAGAATCAACTTAAAGTGGCTGAATACTTTTGGTTTGATCCGTTTAGTCCTGATGACTGGGCGGGTTTCAACCTGCATGGCAATCATTATCACGCATTGGCCCTGGATAATCAAAAGCGTTTTGTCAGTCAATCGCTAGGTTTAGCCCTAGTGCGTTGGTCGGGGGTTTACGCAGGAGTGGAGGCCGTCTGGCTACGCTGGGCAACGTTGGAGGGCGAGTTGCTGCCAACTCAAGAAGAAAGTCTAAGGGCCGAGACACAACGGGCGCAAGCTGAAGCCAAACGGGCGCAAGCTGAAGCTAAACGGGCGCAAGCTGAAGCTAAACGGGCGCAAGCTGAGGCTAAACGAGCACAAACCGAGGCACGCGCTAGACACGAAGCTGAACAACGGGCAATGGCGGCTGAAGCTGAACTGGCCCGGCTTAGATCACAGTACAAACCCTAATGGCGAGATCTATAAACTTGGCCCTACCTCCACGCCATGGGATTCCTCATGGCGGGTTTGGCAAGGCTGACAGCGTTGCACGGTTGGATCGATTTGCAGCCGTGCCTCAGCAATAGTCTCGCCACAATCGCTGCATACTCCATAGGTTTTATTGGCAATACGAGTCAAGGCGTTTTCTATAGCATATAACTCTTGAACATGGCGTTCATGATGGGCAAGTTTGATGTCCATAAGCAGATCAGCAACGGATTGTTCTTCCGTATCGTGGACTCTTCCCGCTAAATCAATATAGTGAGGATTCTGTGAATTTAGTAAACCTTGTTTTATCTCGACGCGTAATTCCTCAGCCCGTTGCTGTAGTTGCTGTTTAAAATCATTCATTTGTTGCTCTGCCATGTGGGACGCCATTATCATCTCCTAGGATTAGAAAAGCTTGTTGTGCGTACATAGTGGCTTGGGTGAGCACTTCTTCTGGATAAAATTGGTATACCACAGCTTATGTTTCCGGCTTTGGTGATTACACTTTTTCCGTTATACCCGCACCGCCAGCACATCGCAGGGTGCGCCATGCAATACGGCGTTCGCTGTGGAGCCCAACAAAAGCGCCAGGCCATGACGACCGTGACTACCCACCACAATCAGGTCTATGGCGTGTTCTTTAGCCACATCATGAATAACCTGTTTAGTGGAGGGTGAAGACAGGGCCCATCTATCCCCTGCCGGCATGTTCAAATCTTCGGCCAGTTGTTCCAACATCGCTTGGGCTTGTTTCATTTTGGCTTGGTGAAGTTTATTTTCCTGCTCCACAGTCATTGGCGTCAGAGGGGTTAGCGGCTCCATGGCCAGGGCTGACGGTGTACTTGCAATTTGCGTGGGGGCCGTTTCGACCACATGCAATAAGCTGAGTTTTGCCGCAAACCGACGCGCTAGCTCAGTGGCTTTTGCAGCGGCCTGGATGCTTTCCTCAGCGGTATCCACAGCGAGCAGAATGTGTCGATAGCTTGTCATATCACACCTCCCTACTCGAAAAAAGTAGTTTAGCGAATCAGTTTACAGATTATCCGGTTTTATGACTGGATCGACGGATTGGGGAAACCTCCGGTGGAGTTTGCGACGGCTGTATTTCAGGTGTTTGTGGTGATTGCGGTGCCTCTTGGGGTCTGTGTTGAGGTTGCAGCTCCGCTGGCGGGTTTGGGTCCGGTATCTCAACAGGCCGCTGGGTAGGGATTTCAGGATCGCCGCTTTGCATCCGCAAAAGCCAGCGGCGCTGGTTGACAGCCATATTCGTCATATTACCCTCCATTGCGTGTTTTTAGTTCACTAGAACAGCAGTGTGCTCTAATACCATGACTCGGTATATTTTAAACAAACACTATGCCAATACCCATAAATAATGACCCTAATTGGATTATTTTGGGTATTTTTTACAGGTGGATTAGAGATTACTGTTTATTGATGACCGCGCAGGCTAGCCGTGCGCCAGCGGCGCCAGCAGGTTGACTCGAATAATCATCCGCATCGGCGTGAATCATCAATGCCGAACCGTCATCGTCAAACAGCGTAGCCTCGCCCTCAGCTAACGTCACCTGAGGATTAAACACCTGACCCCGCATGAGTCCGTCCGCTTCCACAAACTGATTTGGCATATCACCGGCATGGTAACCGTCGGCTGACTCATAACCGTGGGCTTTCCCTCGCGGCATATAATGGCCACCCGCGGATTTGAAATCGGGTGTCTCACAGGAACCCGTTTCATGAATGTGAAAACCGTGTTCGCCCTGGGGTATTTCATTAACGATAAATTCGATCAATACCCCATGGGGCGTCTCGGTCAATACCGCCGTGCCGATCTCTTTGTTCTGAGCATTAATAAATGTCGCTTGCGCCTGTGCTTGAGTAGCAGCCTCCTCCTGGGCACAGCTATAAACGCTTACGCTTAAACCAATAGCCACGCCTATACTCAGAAGTGTTGTTTTTTTGGTGTTCACTATTATCACTCCGCTAGGATAAAACCCTAAATTTCTGCATATCATGTACCAATAAGCACTTTGCTGTTGAAAGTCCGCTGACTTGGCTATAGTTAAACACCATGTTATAAGAAGCTCGATGGAAAAACTATCTTATCCAGTCTCCTTGTTGCCAAAAAATATCTTTTTTAGAGTCTCATGTATACCGATGCAGAGTTAGTCACAAAACGAAGAGAGGCGGGTCTTGTCATTCATGCCTTTGCCGTTGCCCATGGTGCGGTGGCCTTTCTGTTGGCGAATACGGCGCTTATGGATGGCCCAATTCTCGCGGGAATGACCATGTGGATGATTCATCGGTTAGGAAAAATATTTGACAAAGGAGATGTGAATACGGCTCAGATCTTTTGGAATATCTTTCAGTATGTTGCTGGTACATGGCTAACGGCGAAAGCTCTGTTTTTTATTCCTGGCATCGGTAATTGGGCCAACGCAGGAACGACCATGCTGCTCACCGAGACCATTGGTTGGGCTTGTATTTATATCTTCTCAGGCAATATAGATCCAGAAACCCTGACCAAAGAGCAATGGAAGAACATTGCCAAAATGGCCAAGAAAGAAGGTAAAAAACATAATCAAGAAAACAAAGCCGTGTTAAACAAAGCCAGCGATGAGGAAAAGAAGCAGTTAAAATTCATCGTCGAGCAGTTAAAAAACGACGATATAGCAGAGGAAGATAAGGAAAAACTCCTTGCAGAGCTTGAACAGTTATATGAAAAAATTAAACACGCCTAAGTGATAATAAATCACTAGGTTTACGACTGCGCGAGAATGACGGCGGATGTATCTGGCTGTTTTTAATTAGAATTGTTCAACTGCAAACGCACCCTTAGCAAAATCTTTTTTAAATCCCTGGTAGTCGGCACAGAGGCGGTCAGCGGCATATTCACCAAAGCGAATCATGTCAGCACGAAATACTTTCGGTATCAGGGTAGCCAAGATTGCCGCTTCTGCATTGCCCGTCATAATTCCTGTGTCTTCATCGCTGCGGGCATGGGACTGGGCTAATACGCGACCACAGATGTCGGCATAGTCGCCCAGTGTATCCGCATCCAGATCTTCCACATCATAACTGTTTTTGAAGGGGCTTCGTTCTCGAACCAAAAAGCTCATACCATCTAGGGTGGTTTGACCATAAAAAGGGTCACCACCCACCAAATGGACATCCTGGGCGATCTGTATGCGTCCAGCCCGATCGTTGGCAATACTGAGGCCGTGGCCTACAAGCCCAAACAAGGCTGAACGCCGCGACTGTTTAAACTCGAGTATCAAATCATCCTTAAGTCCCTGTATCGGTCCCGAAATCAGCACAAAATAGCGTTCTAAACCTAAGCTCGCCGTGCCACTGCCGTGTTTGATGGCGACGTTTTTGACCTTAAAAAAATTACTATCTCCCAATGCGGCAATGTCGGGATCTTTACGGTATTCGTTGATGGCTTTCTGAAAAGCCCGCTTTCGTCTGGGAATAGGAGTCAGTTTTTCTGACTCGTGAAACTGTCCTCGTTCGAGATCCACGTATTTGCTGAGCCACTCCCCCCGTGCCCGGCGGGAATCTTCGATGAGTTCGCGGATCAAGGGAGGACTATTAACACTCGTGTAACGGCGATATTTCTCCTCATCATTTTGGGCGAAGTCGGTCAGGGCTTCCACATAACCTTCCACAAAAGCTTTCATGATTTTAAGGCGTTTTTTACTTTTATAGCCCTGTTCCCGGGCGGCCACATTAAAACCCACCACGCCCCGCTTGACATCCCAACTATACGGCGCCACGTAAGCTTCATCGAAGTCGTTGATCCCAAAAAATGGTTCCCCATCGACGCCCGGCATAACCCCAAAATTCTCCGGATGAATATCGCCGAGGGCAAACACCAACGGCAGATGGGCATCGCTGCCCGCATAATCTCGATAATAAAGCAGCGCACTACCTCGAAAAAAAGAAAACGCCGAATCCGCTAGGGTGGTAAATTTTGTTTGCGCACCTTCTGGATTGTTGTTGATCCGAAAAATATTATCTTCTAAAAGACTCCGACGGACGTAGACACGACGCTCATGGGGAGGCAACAACAATGGTGAGAACATTACCTGCCCAGAAGCCCGATGCCGGGCATAATCATGAAAAGCGTCTACGGCGTCAACGAGAGCGGGTTTTTGCGGTTGTAATGTTTGCATGATGTTTTATGAGCAATTGTTATTCCAGTGACTGTTTCTAACGCCAAGTATGATGGGATTCTTCTTTATCTCGAAAAGACGATGCAGAACACCTGGACATTTGTCAAAATGCCCACTTATTATTTTAATTCCGTTAACATACCTTAAAATTGTCTATGAAAAAAATTGTTATTCACCGGCCCGGCGGTTATAACCAGCTAAAACTAGAGGAACAAGCGGATCTCATTGCGGGCGTTGGCCAGGTGCTTATCGATGTGAACGCCATCGGCGTTAACTTTGCCGATTGCATTATCCGCATGGGGCTGTATGAGTCCGCTAAACAATACGTAGGTTATCCCATCACCCCTGGGTTTGATGTGGCCGGCACCGTGGCTGCCGTGGGAGAAGATGTGAGTGATTTTACTGTCGGCGAGCGTGTGCTGGCAGTGACGCTTTTTGGTGGTTACGCCACGCAACTGGTGGTTGACCATAGGCAGGTTTTTTCCTTGCCAAGATCTATGTCGTTTCTCGAGGCGGCCGCATTCCCCACCTGTTTTCTCACCGCTTGGCTAGCGTTACGGGAACTCGCCCACCCACGACCCGGTGAAACATTGTTAGTCCATTCCGCTGCCGGCGGCGTAGGTAGCGCCTTGATACAGCTTGGCAAGCTCATGGACTGCCGGGTGATCGGCGTCGTAGGGGCCAGGCACAAAATAGAAACAGTGTTAAATCTGGGTGCCGACAATGTCATCGATAAATCCACTCAAGATCTTTGGACTGAAGCAAAGATTCAGGCGCCAGGGGGCTACGATGTGATTCTCGACGCTAATGGTGTCGCGACTTTACGGGATAGCTATAACCATCTGGCGCCGTTGGGCCGACTGGTTATTTACGGTTTTCATAGCATGTTTCCAAAAGGGCGCGGAAAACCTAACTGGCTAAAACTCGCCAAAGACTTTTTTAATACGCCTTTTTTTAATCCATTACGGTTGACTAACGAAAGTCGCAGTATATTGGCCTTTAACATGAGTTTTTTGACTAGCCGCCGGGATATACTCATCCCAGCTCTAACTCAGCTAATGCAGTGGTATCGAGAAGGCGAACTTCACTTACCTCCTATTACGACTTTTCCTCTCGAAGAGGTGGCCAAAGCCCATCACACTTTGGAATCCGCCCAAACCGTAGGAAAATTAATATTAACGGTTCCCG
The DNA here is from genome assembly GCA_964423745.1 of uncultured Candidatus Competibacteraceae bacterium. Taxonomy (GTDB): domain Bacteria; phylum Pseudomonadota; class Gammaproteobacteria; order Competibacterales; family Competibacteraceae; genus CAYRGG01. Next base: position 97,429 of record CAYRGG010000001.1, read on the forward strand.
GTAAAAAAGATATCCGTATCGTACATTGATCGTATGGTTTTTAATGAAACAGTTAATCTATTAAATTTATTCAAATCTCAATGAGAATGAGCTAGCCATCTTTTCTCCAACAACAACTCCGCGTAGAATCTGCAACCGTGTTACAGTAATGCTAACTTTATACCTTGGCCCACGTGAGTCAATTTAAAAATTAACACATTTATTTCTTCGTTAATAAGTCATCGTCCGAAATAGGTTTACCCTATGAGAACGATATTGTCATCCATGACAACGTAAGTCCAACAACTACACAGGAGACCCTTTATGACTAAGATTAAACAAATTATGATGAGTTTGCTGGCTATCTTTTTTGCCTTAGCCCTGGTTGCTTGCGATGGTCCCGCTGAAGAGGCTGGAGAAGAGATCGACGAAGCGAACGAGGAAATCGAAGAAAGCATGGAAGAAACGGGCGATTGGGTTGAAGAAGAAACAGAATAAAATTAAGTTTGTCTGCATTTGATTAAAATTTTTTGCAGCGACAAACATGCACGCCCATAATTTTTTTATGGGCGTGTTATTTTATTTGATTGAATTTAATAAATTTTGTACTGTTTTTGATAATTATTAAATAAAATTTAAAAGCTTTAAAAAATCATAAAAACAAATTTTTTTTGCAAAACTTACATATAAAATATGTAGTTTTTACAAAAGCTTTTGACCACTTTCCCTTTCCTTTAGCGCTTCATAACCTTCTTTACCGTTTACCACCCATCACATACTTTGCAAAGACCTGGGTTCAGCAATCCTCACCAGACCCTAAGATCCCATAATGATCTCCATGCATGGCATATAACTTGCTCAAAATCGGTAGAGTTTCCTTCCCTGGTTTATCTTTGTCAGTATTTCCATGGACTGCAGTAAGTTAATGAATTTCAAAATAAATTAACGCCTTGCCCGACAACCGAACTCAACGAGGTCACTATGCAAGACATCGTCACGTTGACCATGAATCCTTCATTGGATCTGGCAACAGAGGTAGAGCGAGTAAAACCTGGTCAAAAATTACGCTGCGCTCCTGCACAACGAGATCCCGGTGGGGGCGGTATTAATGTCGCACGGGCTGTGCATAAGTTGGGTGGTCAAGCGTTGGCGGTGTACCCAAATGGTGGAGCAGCTGGCGCCCAGATCCAAACCTTGCTCGACCAAGAGCAGATTTCTCAATCACCTATCTCTATTGAAGGCATTGTGCGAGAAAACTTTCTTGTACGAGATCAGGAAAATGATCAAAATTTTCGCTTTGTCTTACCAGGACCTCACCTGAGTGAGGCGGAGCAGCAAAAAATTATTGATAGGATCGATCAACTTGAAGCCACTTATTTAGTGGCCAGTGGTAGTCTGCCAAGCAATGTACCCCTGGATTTTTACGCTCGGCTGGCGCAATTTGCTCAAGACCGGCAAATCAAGCTTATTCTTGATACTTCATCGTCCGAGGCGGTTCGCGCTGCCTGCAAGCAAGGCGTTTATTTATTGCGGAACAACTTTCACGAATTTTGTGAACTCACCGGCGGTGAACCGGAAAACTCTATGGAACTTGAAGAACGGGCAAAACAGATGGTAGATCAAGGTGGTGTTGAGATGCTGGTGATTACCCTGGGCTCTGACGGTGCGTTGCTCTGTGATAACGAAAAAAACCTACAACGCGCCAAGGCTCCTCCTGTCAATGTAAACAACCCCCGGGGGGCGGGAGACAGTTTTGTAGCCGCCATGGTGCTTAAGCTCTCCCAAAAACAGCCTCCTCTCGAGGCATTGCGCTACGCCGTGGCGGCTGGAGCAGCAGCGCAATTAACGCCAGGTACTCAGCTAATAAGACATGAAGATGTAGAAAGATTGTATGCTCAAATTTCTGAAGCGTGAATTGATCTGACGTTTGCCCAACCGCGCTCCTCCACTGTGATCAATGTTATTAACCCACAATGTTTTGTGGCTGCTCGTCTATAAATGCGGTGATGTTTTCACAGGTCGTATCCAGAATACGCTGCACGGCTTCACGGGTGTTGAAGGCGCTGTGGGGGGTAATGATCACGTTACGTAGGCGCAGTAGCACATGATCCGCTAGCAAGGTTTCCAGACTGCGTTCTGGATCATATAGAGAGCGCAGCAATTCTGCCTCTTCACGGATCACTGGCTCTTCCGGTAACACGTCGAGACCGGCGGCGGCTACTTTGCCGCTGGTCAGCGCTTGCAGTAGAGCCTGAACATCGATGATAGGGCCACGAGCGGTGTTGATTAACACGACTCCTTGTTTCATGGCTTCAAATTGCTCTTTACCCAGCAAATGTTTGTTTTTTTCGCTGCCCGGCACATGCATACTGATTACATCCGCCTGCTTTAACAAACCATCCATATCTACATAGTCAAAGCCAATCTCCTGGGCCGCTTGTTCATCAGGTTTAATATCAAAGGCCACCACTTTCATCATAAAACCCTTGGCGATATGGGCCACATGCAACCCAATATTACCCGTGCCGATGATACCCAAGGTTTTATGTTTAAGGTCAAAACCCTGTAGACCCTTGGGTGAAAAATCCCCCCGGCGGGTGCGATCCACCCCATCCACCACCCGGTGACTGATACTTAATAACAGCGCAAACACATGTTCGGCCACCGTATTCTCGCCGTAGGTGGGTACATTAGCCACCGTGACGCTATGTTCCTGGCAATAATCCAGATCAATATGATCAAACCCTGTGGAACGGGTGGCAATCATCTTTAAATGGTTAAACTTAGCCAGTACCTCAGCATTAAATTTAGAATAAATAAAAGCCGATATAATTTCAGCGTCGCTATATTCCGCTGCCGTATCCGCATCCAGGGGACGCTTCTCAAAGACAACCTCATGACCACGATTCTCTAGCTCCTTGAAGGTATTTCTTTCCCACGCTTCAATATCAAATAGCACAATTTTCATGATTGGCTCCTGGCTATGCATTATCTAGGGAGGGTTCAGCCGTTTTCTGGCTGTTTTGATGGCCCCTGCGGTTTTCATCCCGATCGCGATCTTCAGGTTTAATCAACTGGAAAGTATAACTCTCTCCCGGCGCCATCTTGCGATAGTGACCCCGATAAGCGATGGTAATGGGCAACGCCATGGTTTGGCTACTGCTGATGGTAAGGGTATCGTGGTTGATGGTGATCTTGAGGGTATGTTGCCGATAGCGCACCTGAGTGTTCAGACAATGCAAAGCTTGGGGCAACGCCGGATTAAAGTAGAGTACACCGGCGCGGGCCTCAATACCTGTAAAACAGCGCTGGGCCAGATCAACGGTGCCTGCCATCGCACCTAAATGAATGCCTTCTGGTGTTGTGCCACCCTGAATGTCGCTAATATCACTATCCAATGCTTGGCTGAATAGCGACCATGCTTCTGGTCGTTGGGTACGCGCCATCACCCAGGAATGCACCACCCAACTTAACGTAGAACCGTGGGAGGTATGATCGATATAGTAATCGATATTGCGGGGTATTTGCTCCCGGTCAAAGGGATAACCTAAACGCTCAAAAAGAAGCATTAGTTCATCGGCTGAGAATAAATAAAACAGCATCAAGACATCAGCTTGCTTAGACGCCTTGTAGCGGTTTGGCGAATCGCCTTCCGCTTCCAAAATACGGTCTAGCCGCTGAATATCGCCGTACTTTTCTCGGTAGCCTTGCCAATCAAACTCTTGTAAATCACCGTACCCCTCAAACTGACTGATAATACCGTCATCGTGGAAAACCACCCGCAATTTACGGCTGATTTTGTCCCAACAGGCGATTTCTTCTTGTTGCAAGCCGATGCGCTCACACAGTTTGCGTCTTACATCCCTGGGCAACAGTTCTAAAATGTCTTGGGCGCGGTTGAGCACCCAGGAGGCCATCATGTTAGTGTAGGCGTTGTTGTTTAATCCGCCCCCCTTATCAGGATCGGCGTCTGGATAAGCGGTATGGTATTCATCTGGACCCATAATCTCGAGAATCTCATAGCGATCGATGGTCTCGTTGTAGGTGGCGATACTGGCCCAAAAACGGGCGATTTCCAGCACCATCTCGGCGCCATAGTCGCGCAAAAACTCATGATCTTCGGTTACTTGATAGTACTGCCACACGTTATAGGCGATGGCCCCATTGATATGCCGCTGGCGATAGGTGTTATCGGGAATCCAGCGTCCCGATTGAGGATTCAAATGAATTTTTTGACTTTCTTCGCGACCGTCACTGCCGCTCTGCCAAGGATACATGGCACCGGCAAAACCGGCATCCCGGGCCGCACGCCGCGCCGCCGGTAAACGCCGGTGACGATACCGCAATAGGGCGCGGGTGAGCACCGGCAAACGCAGGTTAAGAAAGGGAAAGATAAATAACTCGTCCCAAAAAATATGCCCTCGATAGGCTTCCCCATGCCAACCTCGGGCCGGGACGCCAATGTCCCGGTCAATGGAATGCGCCGAGACGGTCTGTAGCAAATGAAAAACATGCACCCGCAGCTTAAGGTTAGCACCATCGCTATCTTTAGTCTCAATGGCCAGATCACAGTCATCCCAAAGCTGCCGCCAGGTTAGCTGATGAGACTCAAACAAATGGCCAAAACGATCTGCCCGCATCACCGCATTAGTCGCTTCTAGGGCAGGTTCGGAAACAGCCACATCTTGGGAGGTATACAGGGCAGCGATTTTTTCCACCGTAACCGTTTCACCTTTGTCAAGATTCAGTGTTAGCATTTGACTGATTTGATCAGTATCACGGTCAGTATGTCGTTCGGTGATGATTTGCTCATTACCGCCATAGAGTTTAGTGCGGGCCGCTTCGACGATTTCCAGGCGGGATTGCCGAGTGCGGCTACGCAGCCAGATAATATCCTCGTTGAATTGCTCTACCGTCAAGGTTTCTAGGTGATTGCCGTTGAGCTCCCGATAACGAGCTACGCCATCGTTGGTTACGCTGCCATCCAAAGCCGTGCGCACGGTCAGTTTACCCGACCAATCCTCAGCGCTAATCTGAACCTCCAACCCAGCCAGATGTTGATCCGCCATATTCACAAAGCGTCGCTCTTGCCACCGGGTAGTACGACCTTGAGCATCTCGAAAACGGATGTCACGGGTCAATAAACCCTGTTGTACATTCAGTTCCTGGCAATAATCAAGCACCTCCATTTGATCGAGAGAAAACCAGTCGCCATCGGCGATTTTGATGGTCAGAGGCAACCAATTAGGTAAGTTCACCAAATCTTCGTTTTCGATATCCCGGCCAGAGATTTCTGTTAATTGCCGGTCATAACCACCAGCCAAATAGGTACCGGGATAATGCACCTCATCGTTTTGACTCTCTGGTCCTGCGCCCCGGGTGACAAAATAACCATTACCTAAGGCGCACAGGGCTTCCCGCAACCCTTCTTGATCTGCGTTGTAATCCTGATAATTCAGCACCCACTCACTCATGACGCTTCTCCCGATACCCTATCGATCAACCCTTGTAAGAAATCTTCTACTTGGGCAGGTCCAGCTAATCTATACTGGGCCGCTGTGGCGCGGCTGTCGTTGCCTACCACGATGCCAAGGCCCCACTCTTGTAAAACCTGAAAGGCGTCTTCATCGGTCACATCATCACCTAGATAAAGGGGCACAACCCCGGGTCCGTCCATTTTCAGCTTATCCAACAACCACAACACCGCATGGCCTTTGTTCCAATCGGTTTTAGGTTGCACCTGAAATACCATTTTTCCCGAACCTTTACGCAGTCTATCAGGGTGCTGTTCGATCACGCGATCTACCGCTTGTTCCACCTGATGGATCTGCGTATCCGCTACCTGCCGGTAATGAATCGCGATGGAAAAGGTCTTTCGCTCTAGTGTACAAGCTTCGATGGAGTCTAATGTTCTGTGCAGTTCCTGCTCCGCTTGATCCAGGTCAGGTAAAAACTCCTTGCCTTTTTGCATCTCCTTACTCTCGCTGCCGGGACCAGCGATTTCAAAACCGTGGCTACCGGCATAAAAGACGCCATCTAACTGAACCCGCTGCCGTAGGTCGTCGAGACCACGACCACTGATAATGCTAACGGTGTAGCATTGCGCTAACTGGGCCAGGGTATCGCGCATGGTGTTGTCAAGCACCGCTTGATTAGGATCATCGATAATGGGTGTTAAGGTGCCATCGTAATCAAGAAAAATAGCGAGTTGTTTTCCTTTAAGGCGTTCAGCAAATTGCGTTTTAAAGTCTCTTGCTGCGGGAACGCTGTCCACGGTCTGCATAATCACCTCCGGGTCGGGGTCAGTTCATTGAGCTGTGAGTTCCACAGATCTACAACAGGGTGTATCACACTTTTCTTATTGTTTTATTAAAGGTGTTCATAGGAAGGCGACATAGCCAGTATTTGAGAATCGCAATCGACATTGCAATAACTGCACCGTATGGAATCAGTTAGATGGGATCTGTATCTTTATAGGGGAGTGTGCTAAACGTATTCGGTAAGATTTTTCGAAAACTTTGCAAGAATTACACAATGCAACAGGCGCTTTGTAAAAGTTACACGGCTGTCATAGCATCGCTGTTGGGTTACAGAAAGTGGATATTATTTGCTAGGAATAGGGGGTTCGGATCCGTTACCTATTAGTTGAGCCTAGATAACTTTCTCTATTTGCCAAGTAACCTTATTTAGGATTCCTTGGTTGGCCTACCCTGCTTCAATAAGCCAAGCTTTCGGCCTATAGTCTTTTCGATTTGTCTTTTAAAACCTTTATCCCCCATCGGTGTTCCGGATTGCAGACTGTTCTTAAATAATTCTAATAAATCACTTTTTAAATCATCATCAAATAGACATCTATAAGCTAACTGCCTTACTTCCGGTGAAGCCCCTAAAGCTAAATATTCACTCTGGGGTTGAATGATGGGGTTACTCACACCGAGGGCATTTGCCGCAAAACTGGACCAGCGATAATCAGCCGGATGTTTAACTAGCTTGGCTCTCACGGGATTCATTTCAATATAACGCATACAAGCTAGAAAGTAATTTTGGGATTGAACAAGGTGCGCTTTATAACGACCTTCCCACAGAGCTCCTTTGCGCTGGTAGGTAATATTGATATAACGTACATAATGACGTCCAAGACTTTGAAACAGTAGGCCAATGGATTCTTTACTCGCCGGAGTCATCAATAAATGAACATGGTTTGTCATCAAGACATAAGCATGTACTTGGCAATCACAATCATTCGCTGCAATTTTCAGACAGCGTAGATATTCCAAATAATCCTGATCGGCAAAGAATACCGCTGCTCGATTATGTCCTCGTTGGATAGCGTGTACTGGAATATCGGGCAGAAAAAAACGAGGTTTGCGTGGCATAGATTAAATTCATTTAAAAGGATGCCGAACCCGTAACCCCTTATAACGATGAAATCCCTTGTCGGTGGTTATCCAATCGCAATTCCATTCCATGGCTAACGCAGCATGATAGGCATCGGGAACATCATTCCCACAGGCAGAGATAACTTGCAGACACTGCAAAAAAAATGGCCAATGCTTAATGCCGGGTGATAAACAAGTGGCATGGGGCGCGGATCGGATTTGTTCCGAAAAACCAATGGCAGCTTCTAGAGACGAAGGCTGTTCAAATATTTTTGGATGCGTAACCACACGAATAAATCCACTTAAAACCAGCTCTGAGTATGCATAGGCTATACTGGCGTTAAGCACCGATTCTAACCATTCCCGGTAGGCAATATGGTCCTTGGCATCTTCTCTATGAGCATGTACTAAGACATTAACATCCATCAGCATCATTTATTAATGATCCATGACGTCAAGTAATGAGCGCGAATTATCCAAGTCGATACCTGGCTTGACGCCAGTACCTGATACCGTAATGAGTCGAGTCGGTTGGCGTACTTGGATTTTAGCTTCTTGTTGAGCCAACGATTCGCGTAAAGCATTTTCAATGACACGAGCTAGGGTAATACTCTGTTTTACGGCTTGATGTTTGGCATAATCTAATAATTGATCGTCGATATTGATCGTGGTGCGCATGATTTTAATCCCTATTACTCTTTAATATTTAAGCGGCAAATAAAGTAACACAAAATCAAGAAAGCATATAGATGCTATTTTCAAAAGGGGTCTGACCCCTTTAATTCTCTTTTCTCTTTTTCTCTTGGCAAGCAAGTTGCCGACCCTACCGTTGTTTATGCCGACGCCTTGCGCCAAGGATAGCCAACGCAATCTGTCCTATCACTAACGGCAATAGACTCATGCCGCCAATCAATCCCCAGCCGTTTAAACCAGGATTCTGGGTATTCAACAACCCGCTTAGCCCAGGTAGATAGACGGCTAATAACAACAATACAATACATAGGGCAATACTGCCCCAAATAAATGGATTGCGCACCACGGTATTACTAAACAGAGTAGAATCGGAATCCCGTAAATTAAACACGAACCATAGCTTGGTGGCGCCCAAAGTGATAAAAGAAATCGTCACCGCTACCGTCTGGGACATGCCTAACCATTGCATGGCCAAAGCCATAGCGCCCAGCACACAGGCTGCAATCACCACACCCCAGGCCGCGATCACCAGCCAATGGGTGCGGGTCAATATACGTTCCTGGGGATCCCGAGGGGGACGCTGCATAACCCGTTCATCGCCTTTGCCGACTCCCAAAGCCAGGGCGGGGAAAACATCGGTAATGACGTTTAAATAGAGTATTTGCAAAGGTAGCAATGGCAACGGGGCGCCGGCCGCCGAGGCCGCCGCCACAGCAATTATTTCAGCCACATTGGTGCACAACATAAACAGCACCGCCTTGCGAATATTGGCGAAAATCACTCGCCCCTGCTCCACGGCAGCGACGATACTCTCGAAGCGGTCGTCCTTTAACACCATATCCGAGGCTTCCCGGGCGGCATCCGTTCCCCGCTTACCCATGGCCACACCGATGTCGGCTTTTTTGAGAGCCGGGGCATCGTTGACCCCATCCCCGGTCATGGCTGCAATCTCGCCTGCGTTCTGATGCAAACTCACCAAATGCAGTTTTTGTTCAGGGTTTACCCGAGCAAAGATGGGGACTTTGCGCAATTCTTCCTGCTTTTCTTCAGACATTTCGGCAGGATCTTTATCCAAGTCACTGCCATGATAGGCCACGGCATCGTCGCTATCGACAATACTCACCTGGCGACCGATGGAACGCGCAGTGGCCGGCTGATCGCCGGTGACCATCACTACTCTGATGCCCGCCGACCGGCAGGCTTGCACCGCTTTGCGCACATCCTGGCGGGGTGGATCCAGTAAACCCACCAGACCTAAAAAGCGTAGCTCCTCATAGGGTTCCGCGTCGTTGTTGGCCACCTGTTTATCCGCCATAGCCAGCACCCGCAACCCTTCTTCAGCCAGTTCTTCTGCCCGCTCCTGCCACTGTTGGCAGGTCTCATCATCCAAAGTTTGGCTGGCTTCGCCTTCGCCTTCACCGGCAAGCCGATCACACACCTCCAGCACCGCTCGGGGCGCCCCTTTCACCGCCACCTGAAAGCCCTCTTCGCTCTCGTGGTAGGTGGCCATCATCATCACATCGGAATCAAAGGACACTTCCCGTGCTTCAGGATATTTATCCAGTAAATCTTTACGGGTCAAATCCAATGCTTGACCGCCTTGTAGCAAGGCCACTTCCGTGGGATCGCCGAGATCTTTATCTTCTTCACCATCGCCCTCGGCCAGAGAAGCATTGTTACATAACACACCCACTTCCAGGACGCGCCGGAGCAAGCCATCGTCTTCTTGATTTTCCTGATCCTGCACCTGTAACTTGCTGGCCTCTTCATCCACACCGAATTCTGCGGCATTGGTGGGGGTGACGACTTTTTTAAGGCGCATCTTGTTCTGGGTTAAGGTGCCGGTTTTATCGGTAAAGATCACCCGGGTCGCCCCTAGGGTTTCCACCGCTGCTAAACGATTGATGAGGGCTTGGCGTCTGGCCATCCGCCACATACCCCGGGCCAGGGCAATGGTGGCGACGATGGGCAACCCTTCCGGCACCGCCGCGATACCTAGGGCAATGGCGGTTTCAATCATCAAACGGGTTTCTTGACCCGCCAGCAGCCCTAAACCTGCCACGGCTGCCGCCACAAACAGGGTTATAAAGGCAAGCCGTCTGCCCAAGGCATCTAGCCGCTTCTCTAAGGGAGTGGCTTGATCCTCCGCCGATTGGGTAAGCTCGGCGATTTGCCCCAACTGGGTTTGAGTACCGGTGGCCACCACCACCCCACTCCCCGAACCCTGGGTTAGGGTCGTGCCCTTGAATAACATACTGGTGCGCTCCGCCAAGGGCGCGTCATCATCTACCGCCTCCAAGGATTTATTCACCGGCACCGATTCGCCGGTGAGGGCTGCTTCGTTAACTTGCAGATTATTGGCTTCCACCAGACGTATATCCGCCGGCACTACATCACCGCCCTCGATCAACACCATATCGCCGGGCACCAAGGCTTCGGCGCTCACTTCAGACTCGCTACCCCCCCGCAGAACCCGAGTTTTTGACTGTCCCATCTTCTGCAAGGCTTCCATGGAACGGGTGGCACGCCATTCGCTGACAAACCCAATGATGCCATTGATTAATAACACACAAACCACGGCAATCCCTTCTGCCCATTCTTGGAAAGCGAAGGAAACGGCCGCCGCCACCGCCAGCACAATTAACACCACACTCTTAAACTGATCCACTAAGATCTTGAAGGCGCTGCGACTTTTAGCTTTTTGAAGCCGGTTGCGGCCATATTGCTCACGGCGTTGCTGGACGCTTTTGCGGGATAAACCCTGCTCACTATCGACTTCAAAACGACTCAGGATCTGTTCCGCCGATTCCGCATGAAAATGCTGATCCGCGCCTTTAGCGGCAGTTGCTTTGGTGGCGTCCTTACCCTGGGATTTTTGCTGATCCTTATCAGCTTGGGGTTTTTGCGGTTTCTCTCTTGCTTGCTGATCGTCAGAAGATAAAGGATAGATGGCTGGCGCAGCGTCGCTTTCAGTTTTTTGTTGTTGGGTTGTCATGGGTAATTACTTCTATTGGTTTTTTTAACAAAAAGTTCCTAACCGCACTATTGCACGGCTAGGAACCTATCGATATAAAATGCCTGCCATTATTAAAACTTACATAGCCTGGTGTTGGAATAATCCATACTGTAGGTATAACCTGCTGATTTAGGACTTTTCCGCCTCAGCCACATGGCGTTTGACAGTCACAAAACTATCGGGAATCACCGAAATAGAATCGATGCCTGCTTGCACTAAGAAATTGGCAAAATCAGGATGATCGCTGGGCGCTTGGCCACATAAACCCACTTTGCGCTCAGCTTTATGGGCGTTGGCGATGAGCTGGGCAATCATCTGTTTAACGGCGGGGTTGCGTTCGTCAAAAAGCTCCGATAGACGGTCGGAATCTCGGTCTACCCCCAACATTAACTGGGTTAAATCATTACTGCCAATGGAGAAACCGTCAAACCGCTCGGCAAACTGTTCAGCCAGCACCACATTGGCGGGGATTTCTCCCATGACATACACCTGCAAACCGTTTTCACCCCGGCGTAGACCCTGTTCTGCTAGGGTTTCCAGCACTTTGTCCGCCTCATCCAAGGTGCGGCAGAAGGGAATCATGATGGTAATGTTATCCAGACCCATCTCTTCCCGGACTTTTTTCAGCGCTTGGCATTCCAACTTAAACCCTTCTCGATAGTCCTCGCTATAATAACGGCTAGCACCCCGCCAGCCTATCATAGGGTTTTCCTCGTCAGGCTCCAACCCTTGGCCACCGATCAGCCGGGCGTATTCGTTAGTTTTAAAATCGCTGGTGCGCACGATCACCTGTTTTGGATAATGGGCGGCGGCGATACGGGCGATACCGTAGGCCAAGGTATCCACAAAATAGCGGCTTTTATCCTCGTAGGCGCGGGTTAGGTGAGCAATTTGCTCCCGTTCCTCCGGGTCCATGTCATCTTTTAGTTCCTGCCAGCGCACCAGGGCCATAGGATGGATTTTGATCATGTTGTTGATGATAAACTCCATCCGCGCCAAACCCACCCCATCGCTGGGGAGCTGCCACCAACGCAGGGATGCGGCGGGATTGGCCAGGATCAGCATGATTTTTGTACGGGTCTCGGGAATGTCATCCAGGGGAACGTCTTTGACTTCGTAGTCGGCGCTGCCTTCGTAGACAAAGCCTTTATCCCCTTCGGCGCAGGACACGGTAACCTCTTGACCATCCTCCAACACTTGAGTTGCATCGCCGCTGCCCACGATGGCGGGCAGACTCAGCTCCCGGCTGACGATGGCGGCATGGGAGGTACGTCCACCATGCTCGGTGACGATGGCGGCGGCTTTTTTCATGATGGGCACCCAATCCGGGTCGGTCATCCCCGTGACCAACACGCCGTTTTCCTCAAACCGTTCGATCTCGTCCGGGCTTTTTAATTTACATACCTTGCCTACCGCGATGGCGTCGCCGATGGCGTCGCCGGTGACCAGTTGCTTGCCCTTTTCCTTAAGACGATAGGATTTTAGGGAACCAGCTTGTTTCTGGGATTGCACCGTCTCTGGTCGAGCTTGGACGATAAACATCTCCCCCGTCTCCCCGTCCTTAGCCCATTCCATATCCATGGGTTTGCCGTAGTGCTGCTCGATGGCCACCGCCCAGCGCCCCAGTTGGACAATTTCGTCATCGCTCAACACAAAGCGCATCTGTTCTTCTTCAGAAGTATCCACCGTGTGCACCGGGCTGTCGCCCTGTTCGGCGTAGATGATCTTTTTGGCCTTGCGACCCAAGGTTTTTTCGATAATGGGTTGGTAATCGTCGGATTTAGCCAGCAAGGGTTTAAAGACCATATATTCGTCGGGGTCCACCGAACCCTGCACCACGCTCTCCCCTAAACCCCAAGCGCCGTTGATGAGGACCGCATCGGGAAAGCCGGTCTCGGTATCGATGGAGAACATGACGCCCGCGCCCCCCTGATCGGAACGCACCATCTTTTGCACACCCACCGACAGGGCCACTTCCAGATGATCAAAATCGTTGTTTTCCCGGTAACTGATGGCGCGATCGGTGAACAAGGACGCATAACAACGCCGACAGGCATCCAGCAGCGCATCCTCCCCGTTTATATTGAGAAAGGTTTCCAGTTGACCGGCGAAACTGGCCTCGGGTAAATCTTCCGCCGTGGCGCTAGAACGCACCGCCACACTGGGCTGCTCCCGCCCGGTCTGCTGCGCCAATTGCGCATAAGCGTCTTTAATGGCGTCGCGCAGTTCAGCGGGAAACTCCGCGTCTAAAAACAGTTGCCGAATCGCCTCGCCGGTTTCGGCAAGGCCAATTTCATCATCACGAAAACGTTTGATCTGTTCGGCAATCCGATCCTGAAGATCATTGCTATCGATAATGGCCCAATAGGCTCGGGCGGTGGTGGCGAAACCAGCCGGTACTTGTATACCTGCCTCCTGAAGATTTTGCATCATTTCCCCGAGGGAAGCGTTTTTGCCTCCTACCAGGGACACATCATCAGAACCGAGGCTATCGAGGGATTTAACAAAAGGTTGTTCGGTAGACATCAGGGGAGTTACCTCGTTGCGCTGGAATGAGAAGAAGTCTGTCGTTTACGCCACTGGCCTTCGGCATTCATGACCTTGAGGGCGGCCACCACATCCACGGGTGTGACCGGGATCGGTTCGTTGTGAATGGTTTCCCCTTCGCTACAGGCACGCTCAGCAACCCGCCGCAAATCCTCCGTGGAACAGTCGCCAAGACCGATCTCCTTGAAGGTTGTGGGCAAACCCACCCTTTCGCAGAAACTGTAGACTTCGTCGATGAGGGTGCTGGATTTATCAGTTAAAAATAGCGACGCCAGGGTGCCGATGGCCACCTTCTCCCCATGCCAGTAATCGTGGGTGGCTGGCAGCACGGTCAAGCCGTTGTGAATAGCGTGGGAAGCTGCCAAACCGCCGCTTTCAAAACCAAGACCGCTGAGCAGCGTATTGGCCTCTACGATATGCTCCAAAGCGGGGGTGATAGCGTCTGCTTGACAAGCATGTTTGGCAAATAAACCGTATTCCAACAAAGTTTCATAGCACAGCCGCGCCAGCCGGTAACCGGTGCGGGAGCCGACCCGACCGGTCATATTGGGGGCATAATTTTGCCGACAGGATTCTGCTTCAAACCAAGTGGCCAAGGCATCGCCCATGCCAGACACTAGGAACCGCACCGGCGCGTCGACGATGATTTGCGTATCCAGTAATACTAAATCAGGATTATGGCGTAGGGTAAGATAGCGCTTCATCTCCCCTTCCGGGGTGTAAATCACCGCCAAGGCGCTACAGGGCGCATCGGTGGACGCCAAGGTGGGCACGATGGCCACCGGCAGCTCCATCTCATGACAAACGGCTTTCGCGGTATCCAGGGTTTTACCCCCGCCCACGCCGACGATAACGTCGCATTGCATGTCTTCAGCCAGTTCTGTGAGCCGACTGATTTCTTCATCGGAACTCTCCCCACCAAATTTTTCGAAGGTGGCTTGCAGGGCTTGCTCAATAGGAGGTTGTAACTGTTCGTCGAGAAGCTCATTCCAAACGAAGGGATCGCAAATTACTAAGGCGTGATCGCCCAGTAGTTTTAGCGCTTGACCAAGATCTTCAAGAGCGCCAGCGCCTTGGATATAGCGGCCAGGGAAGATGGTAGTGGTAATCATGATTGTGACCTCAAGTGTCAGTATGCAGATCCGATCGATGAGTTATCAGCCCATCGGCGTTGCTCTCTACCGCCTTTTGAGCAACACACATGCCAGTCTCTTGAGGAAGGTTTTGACGAGAAATCAAAAAAATGAAGAAAAACCAGGGTTAAATCCCAGTGCGCTAGAAGTGCTAAAGAAATCTTGCTATCAAGGTTTGTAAAAATTACAAAGACTCAACAACCCTATGGCAACGGTTGGTTAGTAAAGTCAGTTAGAAACTAGACAGGTTAAAAGGCAAGATTGTAATTCCTACAAATTGAATATCAGCAACTTACCTGAGGTGGGTTCTGCTTGCAGGTGTCACAAAAATTTAACCATTTGGCGTAACCGAATGAAATTTAGCGTACCGATAAATAAAAAATCAGACGCACTCATAAATCTCTTCTCTGGTCATTGGTTGAAAATCCGATACTTTTCTTGGATTTTCCAGTAACTCATCAATAAAATGAGTTGTTGAAGTCTCTTCTTCCACCATCAGAATGACTCGCACTCGAGTTTTAAAACGATTCCTGTATTGTTCTGGAATATCGATAGTCCCGTTTTTAATTTTTGTCTCAAATTCTATAGCGTACATAACTTCACCTTATAACTTTAAAAAAATTATAATTTCAATCAGCCATCAAGGCGACAGGTGTTTAACCATTTGGCGTAACCGAATGAATTTTGATAATCCGGCAAAACCGCAAAGGAAACCCCTAACAATCGTTCTTTAATAACCGTTAGCACACGGTTTGCAAGGGCTTTATCGTCTTCCCAAGCTTCCACACCGATGCTCCACCAGGATTGATCTTTGACCGTTAACGCTGTCCATTCCAACTGGCAGCGACTACCGGGGCGATCATCATCGGCCGCAAAAATACCCTGGTCAGTGACTATAAACATTTGCTGATAACGCACCTTCTCTATGGCGACCCATCCAGTAGCCTGCAACAACGATTCCGAGGGCGCATCATGGGCATCCCACGGCGCACTCCATTTACCCCAGCGTTGCAGTCGCCCCTTAATATTGCCATAGTCGTAGTCACCGCAATCTTCCAGAAGCAGCTTTACCTCTAGCTTGCCTTCGCGCATTTTAATGCCACAGTGTTCATGACAGGGAAAGGCATACCAATCGGTGCGCTGTTCAGGGTTAGGGAGCTTTTCAAACACCTCTGTCTCGGCACAAGGTTGCGCCGAAAAAAACCATTTGATCTCTAAGCTAGGCCACATCATGGCAGTTTTAATACACCTTTATAACAACTTGCAGGACTTACGAAGCTCGTTCCAGAGGACGCCGTAAACACCTCCCTGTGGGCTTGAATGCGGCCATCCAGGCCGCATACACCTCTTTTGCGAGCTACGCAAGTCCTTCTTACGTGAGTCCTGACACTTTTTAAACTTAACCACCCGGTCCACAATCCAGCGGATAGGGCATGGGTGATAATCCTAAACGAAGCTTACGGCGGGCATCTTTAAGGGCCGTGCGAAGTCCCTCCTCCACCACGGGATGATAAAACGGCAGGTCTAACATAGCGCCCACATCTAGCCGCTGTTGACAGGCCCAAGCCAGGAGATGGCCTAAATGCTCTGCGCGAGGTCCGCACATCTCAGCACCCAACAACAACCCTGTGCCGGGCTCTGCATAAACCCGCAACAAGCCTCGGTTTATCCCCATGACTTGGCTACGGCCTTGATCCGCGAAGGATACTTGACCAACAATAAAACAACCGTCTTTCAGTTCGTTATAACGGCGTCCCACAAGAGCAATCTGGGGATCACAGAATACCATGCTCAACGCCGCCCGGCGTAAACCAAGGCGGATGTCTGGATAGCGTCCGGCATTGTCGCCGGCGGTGCGACCTTGGTCGGCTGCTTCATGGAGGACAGGTAGGAGAGTGTTGGCGTCACCGGCAATAAATACTGGATGATCGCCTACCTGTAGGGTATAGGGATTGAATAGGGGTACGCCGTTGTCAGCCAACTCAAAATCCGTGTTTTGCAAATCCAAGTGGCTGACATTAGGGGTGCGCCCGGTGGCTGCAAATACATAGTCAAAGGTTTCGCTACGGGCCTGACCCTCTAAATCGGTAAAATCGATGATAACCTGGTCGCCATCCACCTGCATGTTGGTCACATGGGCGTCTGGATCCAGATAAAATTCCGCTTGCAAGGTTTGTCGGCAGACATCGATGACCGCAGGGTCCGTCAAGGAACCCAGATTTCCGCCTTTGCCAAAAACAAAGACCTTCACTCCTAACCGGCTCAATGCTTGGGCTAACTCAAGACCGATGGCGCCGGCGCCGAAAACCGCCACTGCACTCGGCAAATCATTCCATTCGAATACCTCATCGCTGGTAACAAGTCGCTGGCCCAGGTTTTCAAACGATTGCGGATAACGAGGGCTTGAACCGGTGGCGATGACGATGGCTTTTGCCGTCACTAGGGTATGGTCATCCACTTGCAGCCGTTGATTGTCTAGAAAGCGGGCATAACCCCGCAGCTTGTGGGCAGCATCGATCTTGTCAACGGATTTCAGCACCGAGGCCACAAAACGGTCTCGTTCCCGCTGCACCCGTTGCATCACCGCAGCCCCGTCGATGGTGATAGCACCTGGATGCACACCAAATTGATCTGCCATCTGGATGTGATGGGCAGCCTCGGCGGCAGCGATCAACAGCTTGCTGGGCATACAACCCACCCGCGCACAGGTGGTCCCGTAGGGGCCTCCTTCTATTAATACCACCTTATCCGTATGATCGAGAGCGCCCTTATAAGCCGTCAACCCCGCCGTTCCGGCCCCAATAATAGCCACATCGACACTACGTTCTTGCATAGTTTATTCCCGCCACAATAATAGTGATTTTTTTGGATTGCACAGCCTATGCCAATAAGCCGGAAAGCAAAACCCTCTCGTAACCACTCACCCGTCATTCCCGCAAGCAATGACGGGTGAGTAATTAAAAATAAGGTTATACTGGCTGTAGAAACCAAAACCGAGGCCATACATGCCAGCACAATCCGATAATACTGATAATGGCACCACAACAAACTTTGCCGTGGTGGGCATCGGCGCATCGGCGGGAGGCTTAGAAGCTTGCAAAGCGTTTTTTCACGCCATGCCCGCCGACAGTGGTCTCGCTTTTGTGGTCATACAACATTTAGACCCCAACCATGAAAGTTTAATGGCGGAAATTCTCGCCAAAATTACCTCCATGCCGGTGACCCAGGTGACGGAACCCACCACCGCCACAGCCAACCAGGTTTATCTGATTGCACCCAACACCCATTTGACCATTCAAGATGGCGTTTTAGAACCCACTGAGGCCACCACCACGCAACACAATCTGCGGCTGCCGATAGATGAATTTTTCTGTGCCTTGGCCAATGATCTCGCCGAACGCGCCATTGGGCTTATCTTTTCGGGCACCGGCAGCGACGGCAGCAGGGGGGTGCGGGCCATTAAGGGGGAAGGTGGCTTGATATTAGCTCAGGACCCGGAGACAGCCCGCTTTGACGGCATGATCCGTAGCGCCATGGGCACCGGCCAGGTGGAGGCCATCCGCGCCGTTGAAGCACTGCCCGATCTCATTATCCAATATGTCCGTCACGCCTATGTTTGGGATAAAGAAGACAATGTCACCCACTTGGATGACCATATGGCGACGCTACTAGCCACGTTACGCACCCGCACCGGCTATGATTTCCGACCCTACAAAGACGGCACCCTGATGCGCCGCATCAAGCGGCGCTTAGGGGTCAAGCATTTAGAGACACCGGCAGACTATATAAAACTACTGCGTAAGGATGCCCAGGAAATCGAGCAGTTGGCGAAGGACATGTTGATCAGCGTGACTGCGTTTTTCCGCGATCCGGAAGCCTTCAAGGCACTGAATGAGCAGGTGCTCACGCCCCTGGTGCAGGCCAAGGGCATGGACGATCTCATCCGCGTTTGGGTGCCGGGTTGCGCCACCGGCGAAGAGGCTTACTCCCTGGCCATACTGCTTCTCGAACAGGTGCAAAGCGCGCAAAAACATTGCCCTGTGCAAGTGTTTGCCACGGATATCGATCAAAACGCCCTCACCATAGGGCGCAACGGTATCTACCCCGTTAGCCAAATGGCCGATGTCTCCCCGGAACGCCGAAAACGGTTTTTTCAACAGGAAGACGGTCATTATCAGGTTACAAAAACCCTGCGGGAGGCGGTTACCTTCGCCCACCAAAATTTGATTGGCGACCCCCCGTTTTCGCGTCTGGACCTGATCACTTGCCGCAATTTGTTGATTTATCTTAAACCCGCCATCCAACGTAAGGTAATTGCCTTGTTTCATTTTGCCCTTAAAACAGATGGTTATCTGTTTTTGGGCAGCGCTGAGACCAGCGGTTCCCAGCATGAACTGTTTAAGGCTGTCTCGAAAACCTGGCGACTATACCAACGCAGCACCGCCCTATCTTCTCAGCCACTGGATTTTCCCATCGCCACCAGCCTAGCTAAATCTGACCAACGATCCAGTGACGGGGTCAAGGCGCATCCTCCTTCAACCCGGCTTGCCGATGTTACCCAGAAAATCCTGTTACAGCGCTATGCGCCGGCGGCGGTGTTGGTGAATCGTCATTTTCAGATTCTCTATTTTTACGGCCCTACGGATCGTTATTTAAAACAACCCACCGGAGCGCCCACCGACGATTTGCTGGCCCGGGCCCGGGAAGGCTTGAGCGCCCGGCTACGCACGGCGCTTCAGAAAACCCTTGCAACGGGACAGTCCATTACCGTGAACGACGCTCGCATGGTTTGTGAGGAGGGTTATAAATCCCTCCGTTTTAGCATTCACCCAACACCCCTATCCAAATCTCATCAAGATGCGTTATTGGTGACTTTTGAAGACCAACAGAGTGAGCCTGTCCTACCGCTGGCCAGTGAGACGGCAGAAGATTCCCTGGTTAAATTGTTGGAGAATGAACTCAAGACCACCCGTGAGGAATTGCAGAGCAATCTTGAAGAACAGGAGACCACCAACGAGGAACTTAAGGCCGCCAACGAGGAAGTCACCTCGATCAACGAAGAGCTGCAATCCGCCAATGAGGAGCTAGAGACTGCCAAGGAAGAACTCCAGTCCATGAACGAGGAACTGACCACCGTCAATAGCCAACTGCAGGACAAAGTCAACGAGCTGACCATTTCTAATAGCGATCTCGCCAACCTGCTGCGCAGCACCGACATCGCCACCTTGTTTCTCGATCCCCAGCTCTCTATCAAACGCTTTACCCCCGCCAGCCGGGCGCTGTTTAAATTGATCGTCACCGATGTAGGCCGTCCTTTAAGCGATATCACCGCCATCGTTGACGATCCTTCCCTGCTGGCCGATGCTGAACAGGTATTAGATAAGCTAACCGCCTTAGAGAAAGAAGTCTTTACTAAGGACAACCACTGTTATTTACGCCGCGTGCTGCCCTACCGCACCCAGGACGAGCGTATCGATGGGGTAGTGATTACCTATGTAGACATGACCGAGCGCCGCCGTGGCGAAGAGGGGCTGCGGCGGCTTGCAACGGTGATGCGGGATTCTAACGACGCCATCACCGTGCAAAATTTTGACGGCAAAATCCTCGTCTGGAATCGTGGCGCCGAGCGGATGTACGGTTGGTCTCAGGAGGAAGCTGTCAAGCTCAATGCCTTTGATTTGATACCGGCTGAAAAGCACCCAGAGACGGTCAACACGATACAACAATTACAAGGGGGCAAGCCAGTGGAGTCCTTTGCAACCCAACGCCTCACCAAGGACGGCCGCACCCTGGACGTGTGGTTAACCGCCACTGTTTTGTATGATAAAGAAGGTCAACCCGACGCCATCGCCACCACCGAGCGGGACATTAGCGACCACAAACGTCATGAGACCACCTTGGTCGCCCTGAAAGAAGCTGCCGAGCAAGCCAATGCCGCTAAATCTCGTTTTTTGGCGGCAGCCAGCCATGACCTGCGCCAGCCTTTACAGACTTTGGAAACCTTGCAAGCGGTTTTAGCCCAGCAAAACAAAGCGCCGGCGGTGCAGAAAGTGATCCAAGACCTGGGCCACACGATACGCTCCATGGGCAGTATATTGAATGTATTGCTGGACGTGAATCAGTTGGATGGGGGCACCATAACGCCGCGGCCAAGGAGTGCGCCCATTGCTCAGCTACTCACACAACTGGGTAAAGACTTTCAGCCTATGGCACAGAATAAAGGCTTGCAACTGCGCGTCAAATCGTGCCCCGCTGTTATCCGCAGCGATCCTGATTTGTTGCAACAAATCCTTCGCAACCTGGTGGCCAACGCCATCAAATATACGAGAAAAGGCAAAATTTTAGTGGGCTGCCGGCGCCGTGGCGATACCCTGCATATCCAGGTATGGGACACGGGCATCGGTATTCCTAAAGATCATTTTCGGGATATCTTCGAAGAGTTTTATCAACTCACCAACTCAGCCCGGGACCGCCGCCAGGGGTTGGGACTAGGGCTTGCCATTGTGCAGCGGCTCAGCCAGCTGTTGAACCATCCGGTGGCGGTGCAATCGAGACCGGGGCGTGGTTCTGTGTTTACGGTAAGCGTCCCTTTGAGCACAGAAACGGCTCAGCAATCCCTTAAACCACCCCCCAAACCCACAACAAAAAAGCCCATTGGCCCTGTTTCCATTCTTTTTATCGAAGACGATGCTGCGCTGCTCAGGGCTGGAGAGCTGTATTTAAAAATGCACGATTTTCGAGTGACCCCTGCAGCCACCAGTTTTGCGGCGCTCGAGGCCATTGAAACCGATAAACTGCGCCCCCATTTAGTGCTCAGCGATTATCGTTTACCCTGCGGGATTTCCGGTTTTGACGTGGTGGAACATATTCGCCAACTGCTGGGTTTTAACG
Source organism: uncultured Candidatus Competibacteraceae bacterium (assembly GCA_964423745.1). GTDB lineage: Bacteria > Pseudomonadota > Gammaproteobacteria > Competibacterales > Competibacteraceae > CAYRGG01. The sequence continues at coordinate 119,067 of CAYRGG010000001.1, forward strand.
TGCCCGCCATCATCATGACCGGCGACACCACCGGCGACTGGCCTGAACAAGCCCGGCAACGGGGTTATCAGGTGTTACAAAAACCCGTTGACAGCAATCTGTTGCTGCAGACCATCCATGAGCAGCTGGCTAAAAACGATGAGTTGCCAACTTCGTCGGACAGCAATTAAAAAATATTTATGAAGCAACTCTTCCAAGATCAGGAAGCCTTAGCGCACCTTTGCAGATATCGTCATATTCGGCGCTTGTCGCTATTCGGATCCGTTTTAAAGGACAACGACCGACCCAACAGTGACGTGGATTTACTCGTAGAATTTGAGCCAACCGTCAAACCAAGTCTACTTGACATGGCATCCATGGAAGAAGAAATTTCCTCTTTGCTCGGCGGACGCCGAGTGGATTTACGTACTGCTTCAGAACTTTCTCGTTATTTTCGTGATGAGGTAACGAAAACAGCACAAGTGCAATATGAATCAACTATTCCAAAACCAGGAGGAAGCAGCAACCATGAGTGTTGTCATTTCCGATGAAACTCTGCAAGCCACAGGAATGTCTGCCAATGAACTGAAGCAAGTAGCCCGGATGAAGTGCAAACGAAATCCGGGAATGTCCCGGATTCCACTTCGTTTCATCCGGGCTACCCACTGCCTAGCCAAGTTCTGTAGGGTGGGCAACTTGTTGCCCACGCGGGTGGCTGCCCCTACCCCGGAAACAATGCCACGATATCGTTAATACTGGCGGGCTTAAGTTGATGATAATCAAACCCAGCCTGCAAACTCTCGGCGACGGCGTCATCCTGACCGGAAAGGGCGATAAAGATTGTTTGCTGAAGGGTTGGTTCCTGTTTTAGTTGTTGGCAGACTTCATAACCACTCATATCCGGCAGGTTAATATCTAAGATAATCACCGCTGGGCATTCGCTGCGGGCGGTGGCTAGCGCCGACCGGCCATCATAAACAGTAGTCACCGGGTACTCCAAAAGGGTGAGCATACCGGCTAAGGCATTGGCGGCGTCTTGATTATCATCGACAATGAGCACTTTTATGTGAGAGGACGGCACTGATTGGGTGGTCGCCGTAGGGGTATCAGCAGACGACGGTGAGTGAGGTTGGGTGAGATTAGCCACTGCCGTGATCAGCTGCTGGCGGTCAACCGGTTTGCTGAGATATCCATTGCAACCGGCGGCTAAACACTTTTCCCGATCCCCTAGCATGGCGTGGGCGGTGAGAGCAATAATAGGCGCTGCAAAGCCTTGAGTGCGCAGTTTACGCACCACAGCAAAACCGTCCATCTCCGGCATCTGCATGTCCAGCACAACGGTGCTGAAGGATTGGCCTGCCTGATCAGCCGTCATGACAGCGGCCAACGCCGCCTTACCCCCTGCGGCGGTTGTCACTGTTGCTCCCGCTTCTTCCAGATAGCGTTGGGCAAGATAGCGAATGTCATGACGATCATCCACCACCAGTATATGGCCTTGCAACAACCCCGATACTCCGCCAAGGGTTACTGTTTCTTCCTCTTTGTTTGGCTGGGGTATGCTACGGGCTACGCCCTCAAGAGATCCCGTGGCCACCGTCAGAGTAAAGGTGCTACCCTTGCGCCAATGGCTTTTTACGGTAATTTCTCCCCCCAATAGCTTGGCCAAATGTTGACTAATGGCAAGTCCTAACCCGGTACCGCCATGCTCTCGAGTGAAGGCGCTATCCAGCTGGCTAAAGGGTTGAAACAGTTTACTTTGCTGCGCCTTGCTGATGCCGATGCCCGTATCGATCACCGCAAAGCGCAGTTTCGGCGCAACGGTATCATCCAGCATATCCACCCGCAACGTTACCGAACCTTGTTTAGTAAATTTGATGGCGTTACTAAGCAAATTAATGAGAATTTGCTTTAACCGGCGTATATCGCTGGTAATGGTTTCCGGCAAAGGGCTGGCATAAACGATCTCCAAAGGCAAACCTTTTTCTTGAGCACGCATGGCCATCAACGAATGCACATCGGCGATCAACTGAACAGGCGCAAACCGTTCGGGTTTGATCTCCAAACGCTCGGCCTCAATCTTGGACAAGTCTAAAATATCGTTGATAAGCTCTAATAGATGCTGACCATTACGTTGAATGGTGTTAATGCAAACAAGATTGTCAGGATCATTCAAATGGGCTGCTAAAATATCTGCGTAACCCAGTATGGCTGTCATGGGACTACGAATCTCGTGACTCATATTAGCTAAAAACTGACTTTTCGCCTGGTTAGCCGTTTCGGCAGCCGCTTGGGCTGCTTTTAAGGCTTGTTCCACGCGCTTACGCTGGCTGATATCGATACCCGAGGGAATCAGGTGGGTGATCTTTCCCTCTTCGTCCCGCAGCGGGGCTAACATGAAGTCGATGATTATTTTACTGTTATCGGCCATACGCACGGCTATGTCAAAACGCGACGATTCTCCCTGGCCGGCACGGTTCACGGCGCTACGCACTTGCTGTTGCGCCTCCGGCGCATAATTCCACCAGTAACAGTCCCAAAAATAGTTACCACGCACATCATCCAGGTCGACTCCAGCAGCTTCCAAGGGGGCACGGTTGGCCTCCAATAACACCCCTGTAGGAGTGAGTACCCCCACAAAAGCGAACAAGCTGTCCAACGTTTTACGCAGTTGTTGTTCATTTTTCTGTAGGATTCGGTTTGCCTGACCCAGTTCTTGGGTGCGTTGGCGCACCCGCTGCTCTAAATCCAGATTAGCATCACGCAGTGCTGTCACCGCCTGTAAGCGTTCCGCTGTCACCGCCGCCAAAGCCAGAAAACAAAGGGCGCAGATGCCTATAAAACCCTGTATCAATACCGCTTGCTGTGGTGGTGTCAGATCTATTCTGATAAAGGGACCTTGTTCATAGATGGTGGCCAACAGCGCAAAAAGGGCGAGGGTCAACACGGCTAATGCTGTGCCACCCATCCCCAAACGTAAAGCGGCCCATAACAAAAACGGCATGACAAAAAACGGCACTCCCAAAACAGGATTGCCAGCAACAAAGATAAAGCCAGTCACGACGACTAACCCTATCAACATGACGCCACCTTCTAGCCAACGCAATGCATTGAGCGGCCACATGGATGCTCGTACATGGCCCCCTAGCGTTAATAGCAAGGGGGTCGTGATGGCAATACCTACCACATGGGCGCCCCACCATCCTAGCCATACTGAAGCAAAGGATGTATCAGAGACAAAGGTGAGGGTTAGTGCCCCTAAGGTGGCGCTCAACACGGTGCTGACTAAGGTGTTGACGAGGGCAAAAACCAGCACCGTACCTAGATGGTCAAGCCGATAGGGTTTATCCAAAATCTTTTGGCACAACCATGCGCCGAGAAGTGCTTCCAGAGTATTGGCCGTTGCAAAACCTAAACTTATCAGCAGGGACTTATCTTGCAAAAAGAAATCTGCAACTAAGTTTGCGGCGAGGGCAGCGGCCACAAACCCTGGCCAGCGGCGTTGAGGGGTTTGTAACAGCACAACTAAGTATAAGCCACTGGCTGGCCAAAAAGTCACCACTTCAGTCAACGATTTTAGGGATAATCGATAACCGACCTCCGCCGTCGCCAGATAAGCCACAGCAAATAAACTGAGCCGCAAAGGCCATTTAACGCGAGACCACCACTCGGACTGAGTAAGCTTTATAAGAAATTTTTTTGGGTTCTTGTTCATGTCAAATACAAACGCTTCAAAGTTCCTCATCCACATAGGCGATATGGCGAAAATAGTCTTGCCCTTCAAAGGAGGCGCCTAAGGCACCGATTAAAATCCCCAGAGAAGCCACCAGTTCCGCTAAACAAACATAGTTTTGCCAGCCGATTTGCCCTGCTAGGGAAGCGGCCCAACTTTCCACCAGCTGATCTGGGAATAAAGCGCCGGCGAACAATAGGGTCAAGGAAAATAACATGAGATAAGTCACCGACATACCCGCCAATACGATTAACCCGCTTGCCACATTGGTCACTACAATCTGTTCGGTCAAACGCCGTTGACCGGGTCGTAACAGAAGTTTTTGACGCTTTACGATAAACAAACTGGTTCCCAACAGCACCAACACTGAAAAACCGCTCATCAACCATAGCTGCTGGTTCATGCCTAAATCCCAGGCTTCCGCCGTCATCATCAAGATCAACAAGGTTGACAAAGCAGCGGTGGTCAAGCGGCTGAGGCGAAACGGAAACTGCCAAGGTTTGGCTTGTAACACGGCGCTCACGATATCGGTTCGCAATAACCAAAGGGCGCGTAGGTAAAAACCCCCTACCCCGCTTTTTTTCGTATGAGGCTGTTCCTCTAAGCGTATGTCCGCTACTTCCATGAGCATCTGCAGGAGCCGCTGTCGACCAGAGGATGAATAATGGGTCATACGATCCAGCTCATCCATATCTCGGGGTTCGTACATAAAGTCACTGGGTTCGGAGCGGTGATCGAGACCATTTAAGTCCCCCAGCAAATGCATACTTAAACTAAATAGTCGTTGTGTTTTTAAGACAGACCAGGTTTCTGAGTTGTCTGCTAACAGGGAACGAGAAGCCAAACGAGCCGTGGACATCACCGCCACGGCCAGGGCCTGGGAGGGCATGGCAAAGGCAAAGGGTTTATAATAACTAGTCAGATCAGCGCCGGTGAAAACGAACGCATAATCCCAACGGCGTCCGTCTCTTTCGTAAGCAGCTTCATATAACAGCTTGGCCGCGCCGGTGGCGTCCCCCGCAACAGGTTGTGGTTGCAATATCACAGGCATGCGCCACTGGAACTGACTAAAGTCTTGCTCTAATAAGGCTAACATTCGATGGCGCGCCTGGGCGATAGCGTTACGATCGCTTTTTTTCACGTCGTAGCTCACCAACCAGCCAATCTCAATCAACCGCTCATGAGTTTGTGGAACGATGGTTATGGGATCAGACATAGGTTTTAGTGATATTTTATCCTGGTATTTTTATGGTGACTTACGAGGCACTGGGAAGCGTACAGTATGGCGACTGTCATGCTGTTATTATTTATCCTTGAACCCTAAAAACCTTCTTGTCAAGAGGCCCGCAGCCTTGAAATTGATACCCACTAAGCTGGAATGCCCGCGTCTGCGACCCACTTTAGTGCCTCGCCTGGATCTGGTTGACCGTATCGAAGCAGGCTTAGAAAAAAAACTCACGTTGATTTCAGCCGCCGCCGGTACCGGCAAAACCACCTTGGTATACCAATGGGTGCGGCAAAGCCGCCTACCCGTGGCTTGGTTTTCCTTGGATGAAGGGGACAATCAACCAGGTCGTTTCATACACTATATGATAGCTGCCTTGCGCTCCGCACAACCGGCTATCGGTGCAGGGGTCGAGGCGTTTTTACAGACTCAAGGATCCATCGATGCCCAGCAATTGCTGTCCAGTGCGGTGGTCATTCCCCTGGCCCAAGCATCCACACGGTTGGTTTTAGTGTTAGATGACTACCACCTTATCGAAGAGGACGCTATTCATCGACTCGTAGACTGGTTGTTGGCGCATTTACCGGTCTCTATGCATATCCTGATTACCAGCCGCCACGACCCCCCACTGCACCTGGCCCGGCTCCGGGTACGCAATGAGCTGAACGAGTTACGCACCGAGGATCTGCGCTTTAAGGAACAGGAAGCAGCGGTTTTTTATAATCATATTATGCAGCTGGAATTGAGGAGGGAAGACATTACCCGCCTGGAAACCCGCACTGAGGGCTGGGCTGCCGCCATCCAACTTGCCGCCCTATCTTTGCAAGGTCACAGCGACAGACAAGGCTTTATCAACACCCTCACTGGGGATCAGCGCTGGTTTGCCGATTACCTCACCCAGGAAGTGCTGGAACGTCAACCTACTCAGGTCAGGGATTTTCTACTGAATACGTCGGTATTACAACGTCTGTGTGGTTCTCTGTGCGATGCCGTGACAGAGCGAGAAGACAGCCAAGGGATATTAGAGTCTCTAGAGCAGGTCAACCTTTTTATGGTGCCGCTGGATGACCGGCGTCAGTGGTATCGTTACCACCACTTATTTGGTGAGTTATTGCGTCGCCTGCTGGAACAGGAAAAACCGGGTCAAGTCCCGCTGCTCCATCACCGCGCCAGTGTTTGGTACGAACAACACGGGTTGATCCATGAAGCCATAGACCATGCACGCCAAGCTGAGGCTATGGACTGGTTAGTGGTGTTGGTGGAACGTTGGGGAGAAACGTTTCTGCAACGCAGTGAAATGGATACCATTCGGACATGGTTGGCGGCTTTGCCGCCGCACCTATTTGAACAACGACCCATGCTCGCCATCCTGGATGGTTGGCGGGCGGTCCTGGACGGGGCTTTTCCACAAATCCAGATGAGCCTCCAACGGGGCCAACGGGCATTACAGCACGCGCCCCATTTTAATGAACAGCGTACTCGCTTACAGGGTCACTTGAACGCCATTGCAGCTTTTGCTGTTATTCTCAAGGGCAATCCCCGCGAAGGTATTGTCTTAGCGGAGCAGGCGTTAGCGCAGCTTCCCGCCGATGATTACCTGGTTCGCACACCCCTTATGCTCAGCGTCGGCACCAGCTACAGCATGATTGGCGATCTGGATAAATCCTTAGCCGCTCTCCATGAAGCGCAACTGGCCGGTATTCGATCTAACTCTTTTTTTGCTGTTATCGGCGCCATGAGCAGTAAAGGCGAAGTCTATCGCGTCAAGGGACAACTTCAGGATGGGCTACAAATTTGCCAAGCCGCCATGGAGCTAGCTGAGCAGGAAGACTGCAAATTAGCCCTAGGCTACACTCACCTGACCCGCGGGCGAATTTATTTTGACCGCTATGAGTTAGGGCAAGCGTGTCATGAAATGGCCCAGGCCATTGAATTGCTGCACCTCCTGGGAGATATACCCTGTCTTGCCATGAGTTGGGCGCTCATGGCGCAAATTGATGTGGCCCTGGGGGATCCTGCCAAGGCGGTTAATACTTTGACCAAGGCAGCAGTTTGGGCGAAAAAATCCGATTGGAGTGAAGACATACAGGCTGAGTTACGGGCTCACCTGGCCACGGCGGAACTCCATAATCAGGCCCCCAAGGCTGCCGAAAAATGGCTAAGAAATCATCGTTTTTTGACTAACGTTAACCCAACGGCGCTGCGCCATCAAAGTCATTTGGCTGCCATAAAATTAGCCATCTATGAGCACCGTTATGAGGGTTTATTAGACACATTGAATAGGTTACTAACCGGCGCCGAAAACGAAAACCGTATGGGGCAGGCTTTGGAATGGCGGGTGTTGCAAGTTGTGGTGCTCACCGCTACAGATCAAAAAGTTGCAGCGACGCGACAACTTGAACACATTGCAAAACTTGCAAAGACGGAATGGTTTTATAGACCTTTTGCCGAATACGGGCGCGTTTTAAAACCCTTCCTGGATACGGTGACAGACCAAGAGGCGCGAGAATTTTTAGAACGTTTGCAACCATCCGCCTCTCCTACCACAAACGCTATCAAGCCATCGGCCATCGCGGTCAATCCTTTGGAAACTAGCGAATCCATCAGTGCCCGGGAATTGGAAGTGCTAAACTTGGTGGCCCAGGGTTTTTCTAATCAGGCGATAGCGGATCAGCTATTCGTTACCTTAGGCACCGTCAAAACCCACCTGCATAATATCCTGGCTAAACTTGCTGTACGCAATCGTACAGAAGCAGTCCATCGAGCTCGTCTTTTCGGATGGTTGGACAACAGGTAACTACCCTGCCTCACCCAGCAACTCTATCTAATCTATCGAAAGATAGAGTCACTTCATGGAGACGCAAACCTACCTTTTTATGGATGTATTTTTATCTTAATGGCCCAACAATTGTATAAATAATTGTTTGTCATGGAACGACCTCATGGGTAGGTATATCTACATAACACTATGAAACGATAACATTATGAAACGATTTTTTTCTGCCAAACCGTCTATTTTTATCGCCCTCGGTGTGCTTTTGGCATTGGCCGGTTGGTTACTGTCTGGTCAACTGCAGAATAATGCTAAACCCGTTGATTCCACAGCTACCCCCCGGGAACAAAGCGATGCGCTGACGCGGGTGCGGGTACGGGATTTCCAGGCCCAACCTATTAGCCAAGAGATTGTTATAACAGGGCGCACGGAACCCGCCCGGGAAGTCACCTTACGGGCCGAGATCGATGCTCGGGTTATGGCCATTGAAGCCGAGCGTGGCGCTGCTGTTAAAGAAGGTGACATCATCGTCCGTTTGGACCTCCGGGATCGTCGCGCACGACTGCGCGAGGCTCAGGCGCAAGTGAAACAGCGGGAATTACAGTACCGGGCTGCGCAACGGTTGTTTGCTGACAAGTATCAATCGGAAACGCAAATAGCGGAAGCCAGAGCCAATTTGGAAAATGCCCGTGCCCAATTAGAACAGATTGAGACGGAAATTGACGATGCCATTGTGCGCGCACCCTTCGACGGTATCTTGGAGGAACGACCCGTGGAGAAAGGTGATTATGTATCTGTCGGCGACACAGTGGCGCGGATTATAGAACAAAATCCTTTGGTAATCAGTGGCGACATCCCCCAACAAGATGTGCATCGAGTCAAAATCGGCGCACCCGGCAGCGCCCGTTTAGTCACTGGCCAAGAAGTGCAGGGACGGATTCGTTACATCAGCGCCCAAGCGGATGAAGCCACCCGCACCTTCCGGGTGGAGCTGGAAGTGCCCAACCCAGACAATCGCTTAGTGGCTGGCGTTACCAGCGAGATCCATTTGCCTATGGAACAACTCACTGCCCATTATCTACCCATGGGCATACTGTCCTTGAACGACGCCGGTCAAGTGGGGGTAAAATCCGTTAACGGGGATAATCAAGTGGAATTTTATCCCGTACCCATTTTGCGCACCACCACCGGGGGTGTCTGGGTGGGTGAGCTACCCGAAACGGTGCGCATTATTACCGTGGGACAGGGGTTTGTGCATAGTGGGCAAGAGGTGGAACCGGTGGCTGAAAAAGCGGTAGCGGAAGCTAAACCCCCTAGGGATGGGGATCCCTCGTGAAAACCTTGATTGATGCGGCCATTGCCCGCAACCGACCTGTGTTGCTGATTTTGGTGCTGATTTTAGTGGCTGGCAGCGTCGCTTATCTCACCATGCCCAAAGAAGCTGATCCCGATGTGCCCATTCCTTTTGTGTATGTATCCATGACCCATGAGGGGATCTCTCCGGAAGATGCTGAACGGCTCTTGGTTCGACCCATGGAAAAGGAGTTGCGGGCCATTGAAGGACTTAAGGAGCTGACCGCCACGGCGGCCGAAGGTTATGCCTCGGTGACGCTGGAATTCGAGGCCGGGTTTGATAGCGATCAAGCCCTCAACGATGTGCGGGAAAAAGTGGACATGGCCAAGGTGGAACTACCGGCGGACACCGATGAACCCCTGGTGGACGAATTTAATGTGGCATTGTTTCCGGTTTTGGTGGTGACTTTGGCAGGGGAAACCCCGGAGCGTACTCTAGTCACCCTGGCCCGGGATCTACGGGATAAACTGGAAGGACTGCCAGGGGTTCTGGAGGTGGACATCGCCGGTGATCGGGAAGATCTTTTGGAAGTGCTCATTGACCCGGTGCGATTGGAAAGCTATAACCAGTCTCCCGCGGAGATGCTGGAGATAGTCACCCGTAATAATCAACTGGTGGCTGCGGGAACTCTGGATAGCGGCCAAGGCCGTTTTGCTGTCAAAGTACCCGGCGTGATCGAAACTCTGGACGACGTGTTGACCTTACCCCTCAAGGTGAGCGACGGTAAAGTGGTGACGTTTCAGGACGTGGCCACGGTGCGGCGCACGTTCAAAGATCCAGAGGGTTTTGCCCGGGTTAATGGGCAACCGGCGGTAACGTTAGAAATTTCCAAACGCATCGGCGCTAATATCATCGACACCCTAGCCCAAGTCCGTACCCTCATAGCAGCAGAACAGGTGCAGTGGCCGGATACTATTCAAGTCAGTTATTCCCAAGATAAGTCCGAAGACATCCGCATCATGCTCAAGGATTTGCAAAACAATGTGATCGCGGCGGTGTTATTGGTGATGATTGTGGTGATGGCGGCCTTAGGAGTACGCTCGGCGGGTCTGGTGGGGGTAGCCATTCCGGGGTCATTTCTCGCCGGTCTGCTGGTCCTGAGTATGGCGGGACTGACGTTGAATATCGTGGTGTTGTTTGCCCTGATTATGGCGGTAGGTATGCTGGTGGACGGGGCCATTGTGGTGGTGGAACTGGCGGATCGCAAGATGGCCGAAGGGCTCCATCGCCGGGAGGCGTTTGGTGTTGCGGCTAAACGCATGGCGTGGCCCATCATCGCCGCCACAGCCACCACTTTGGCGGCTTTTCTACCACTGCTATTTTGGCCTGGGATGATGGGCGAATTTATGAAGTATTTACCCATGACTTTGATCGCTACCCTCAGTGCTTCGTTGTTGATGGCGCTGATCTTTGTGCCGACGCTTGGCGCTATCGTGGGAGGTCGCGGAGGAGACAAGCAGGGTAATTATGACACCTTGGCCATGGCGGAAGACGGTGACTTAAACTGTATACAGGGACTCACGGGAAATTACATTAAGGTTTTAGATTGGGCCTTGATTCATCCGCTTAAAGTGACCCTAGGGGCTGTTTTATTACTCATCGGTGTCTATGTCTTGTATGGACAAGTGGGCAAGGGTATCGAGTTTTTCCCGGATGTGGAGCCAGAAAACGCCATCATTCAAATCCGTGCTCGGGGGGATTTATCCTTGGTGGAGCGGGACAAACTGGTGCGGGAAGTAGAGTCCCGGGTGCTGGATATGGATGAATTCACCACCATTTACGCCCGTAGTGGCACCCGGTTTCAAGAGGATTTGCCGGAAGATGTCATTGGACTTTTGCAGTTAGAGCTGGCCGATTGGCAGCAGCGCCGTCCCGCAAACGAGATTCTCGCGGAAGTGCGCCAACGAGTGGCTGACTTACCCGGTATTATCATCGAGACTCGCAAGGAAGAAGCGGGACCTTCCGAGGGTAAACCGGTTCAGGTTCAGCTCAGTTCACGCCAACCTGAGCTACTACCTGACGCTGTCGCCCGGGTTCGAGAAGGTATGCGAAGGCTGGGCGGATTTGTGGATATCACCGATAGCCGTCCGATTCCAGGTATCGAGTGGCAAGTTCAGGTGGACCGGGCTGAGGCAGGCCGCTATGGAGCAGATATTGCTTCTGTAGGCAATGCTATTCAGTTAGTCACCACCGGCATCAAGGTGGGTGAGTATCGTCCCGACGATAGCGATGACGAGGTGGATATCCGCGTACGCTTTCCGGTCAACAATCGCAGTATCGAGGATGTCGACCGACTTCGTATCCCCAGCGCCAATGGCACCATCCCGGTGGATAATTTTGTCAAACGGGTGGCTAAACCGCGGGTAGGCACCCTAGAACGGAGCAGCGCCCAGCGGGTTTTAACGGTGCAAGCGGACGTGGCTGAGGGCTTATTGTTGGATGCTAAAGTACAGGAACTGCGCCGCTGGCTCAGGGACGCCGACCTGGACCCACGGGTGGAAGTGACTTTCAAAGGTGAAGACGAGGATCAACGGGAAGCCCAAGCCTTCTTGAGCAAAGCCTTTGGAATCGCTTTATTTTTGATGGCGATTATCCTGGTCACGCAATTCAATAATTTTTATCAGGCGTTGCTCATTTTAAGCGCGGTGGTATTTTCCACCATCGGGGTTCTGTTGGGATTATTGGTCACTCAACAACCCTTCGGTGTTGTTATGAGCGGCGTGGGCGTGATCGCCCTGGCCGGTATCGTAGTCAATAATAATATCGTTCTTATCGACACTTTTAATCAACTTAAAACCAAGGGATTAGCCACCCATGAAGCGGTCTTACGCACCGGCGCCCAGCGTTTGCGTCCGGTGCTGTTAACTACCATTACCACCATTTTAGGGTTACTCCCCATGGTGCTGGGAATTAATGTAGATTTAATCAACCGCGCAATCACCGTAGGCGCCCCTTCTAGCCAGTGGTGGACCCAACTTTCCACGGCGGTCGCCGGGGGATTAGCCTTTGCAACGATTTTGACATTAGTGTTAACGCCCTGCCTATTGATGCTAGGCGAGCGTCGATTTTGGAAACAGAAATTAGCAGCAATACCTAGGTTAACCTGAGCGAGAAATGCGTAGGGTAGGCAACTGGTTGCCCACGCGGATAAAAATGAACACAGCGAGGGGCGAGTCGTAGGGTGGGCAACTTGTTGCCCACGCGGATGATGATGGATACGGTTACGGGAATTGAGATGGGGAGGCGAGCCTAGGTAGCTCATACCGGGGGACGCCGTAAATCCCTCCATGGAGGCTTGATGACGGCCATCCAGGCCGCCAACACCCCCTTCACGAGCTACCTAGTCCCGCCTCTTTCCCTCGACGAGTTACGGTCACTGATCTAGACTGAGGTTATGCCCAAGCCCACCACCCCCAACCCGCATGATCGGTTCTTCTGTAAAATACATTGCCCAAAGCACGGATAAAATTGATGACACTACCTTACAGACCATCGTGCAGCGAGCACTGCCCGAGATAGGAGATACAATCATGCCTACTATTGCTGAAACTTGGGAAGAGCGGGGTCTACAAAAAGGTCGCCAGGAAGGCCGCCAGGAAGGTCGCCAGGAAGGCCGCCAGGAAGGCCGCCAGGAAGGTCGCCAAGAAGAAGCAGCACATAATGTGCTGGTTGTATTAGAGGCCCGCTTCGGCAGTGTGCCTGAAGCACTGGCGCAACATATCAAGAGGATTGATGACCTAGTCAAGTTAAGGGAGTTATCCAAACTCGCCGCAACTGCTAGTTCTTTAGACGTGTTTCGTGAAATGGTGACGCACTAATGAAAATAGTATTTATTCTTGTCACTGTTGTATCGGCTTTGTCCGCTACGGAGATTATTGCCGAGACAGAAACACCGACATTTACAGAACTTAAGCAACAATGGAGTGAAGCGGTCGATACCTTAAAAGGCTATTCCGCCGCTCAACGGGATACGGCGCTAGAAGAAGGCAAAGAAGCTCTAAACACTATGGATGCTTATATTGAACAACTTGAGGCACAAACTCGCGAGGAATGGGATCAACTGAGCGAAACCACCCGCGAAAAGCGCAAAAACGTCCTGCGTGCCCTGCGTGAAGAACGTACTGATCTGGCCGAATGGTACGGGGCCATGAAACATAGCTCCGCCAGCGCCTGGGATGAAATGAAGCAAGGCTTTATCGACGCATATGGCACTCTCAACGAATCATTCAGCGAAGCTTTAAACGCCTTTGATCAGTAAGATTAAGGTTACGGGGGGGGGAGTTAGTCTCACTTAGGTTTTTCTTTCCGTTTTGATTTCCAAAGCCATTCGCTAATAAACCGAGTGTTATGTTGATTTTGAGCCATCGTGGTCATTGCGCCAAAGCCCCGGAAAATACCCTTGAAGCATTTAGGCAGGCTATTCAGATTGGCGTTGACGGTATCGAGACAGATGTTCAAATAAGTAAAGACAGGCAGCTTATTTTATTCCACGACCGTTTACTATCCAATGGGCGTGCCGTAACAGAGCTGACTCAAGGTGAACTTAGCGATGCCGTGGGTTATCTGGTTCCTACCCTCGACATGGCGCTTACTATCCCTGGTGATATTTTATGGAACGTGGAAATTAAAAATCCTTTGGTTTTAGAACCTCTCGTCTCGACCTTGAGGGCTTTTTGTCATTCAAAACGTTTCTTGATTACTTCCTTTTGGCACCCTGTCATTAAAAAAGTGAGTCAGCGTCTCGCCGTTGACTGTGGCGTATTAGTGGATCACCGCCCCTTTGAGCAAACATCTTATCCGCTGGGTTTGTCGCCCAGTGATAAATGTTTGAATACAATCGTGTGGCACTATCCGGTCATAGACAAGTGTCTTATAAAACAGACAACCCAGCGGGGTATTCGAAATTTCGTTTATGGCGTCGTGACCGAGAGTGATTGGCTACACTGTGCTGAATTAAAAATTGATGGCGTTATTACGGATTATCCTGAGACGTTACTGACTAAGCGTAAACTGTTTTGAAGATCCATAATTATCGGTGGTGAAACCTATTATTTATGCAATTTGGTGTGGTCGCGAAATTGATCGAGGGCTTCAGGATTAGCCAATGCTTTTTTTTGAGGTAGCTCAAGCATTGCTCTTAAGCACCACCAAAATTTAATCTTTTTGGGAAGAAGGATGACGTCCCAAAGCAATGGCCTCACGTCGAATTTCTAATATCAGTGGCCGATTCATCTGTAATGCTTCAATAGTTGCACACCCTATCGAGGTAAGTCCTACAACACGTATATCTTCCCAAAAAAAATGATTGTTCCAGCGCTCAAATCGAGGATTGAAAATGGGTGCTTTTTGTTGTGTTTGTGGATCGATGGCCCACTGCCGAGCGCCCTTACGCAGCGAACAGGATACACAGGCCAAAGCTAAGTTATCAGATGTCGTTAGGCCACCATCCTTAATCGGAACAACATGATCGATATGAAATGTAGCTTCTTGACCAATCTGAGACAGACCGCAATACTCACAACAATTAGCAGCTCTCTCAATAACTAGTCGCCGCAAATTAACAAAAGTTTCATTCACAAAATCAAACGTTCAGTGCGCATTCGTAACAACGATAAAAATTCTGCTAAGTCGACAAGTCCTTGCGCTTCACGTTGTTCGGCTAGTGTCAGCATGTGTCCTTGATCTTGGCGATCAAGAAGTTCTTGAAGACGTTTTTGAACGCCCTCAGGCAAATGAAAAGCGGCCAGATCATCGGGCACTTCTAGTTGGATTTGTATGGCTTGAGTCATCAGTTCATTCCAAACTTAAAACTTCAGTAGAAAATATTACCATAGCACAGTTCCCTTGGTTAGTTGATAACTGCTTGTAACGTTCTCAAATCACTAGCAAATATACTTATTTTTATGTTGATACATTGTTTAATAAAATTATTTCATGATAGTCAAACGGTCCGAAATCAGGTCATATAACATTACCACAAGAGTAATCCCAACCATGGCATATAACATCTCCGCCTGAGGTAGATCCAACACCCCAAGGGTCAACCCGGCAATCAGGCACCACAGAAGCGGGATAATCGCCATCAACCACAACCGCCATCCACTCACCATGAGCAGCCCTAAACCCAAGGTGACCACAGCCGTAGGATCAGGATGAACGCCAATTATCTCCACCTGGGACCAGCCGGTGCGACCAATCCGGGTCAATAGCGGCCAACTGAGGCCGGTAACACAGAGTAACAATCCCCACCAGTATAAGGGCGACCGTTTTATAAGATTGTCTTGAACGGAGAATAGGATGACGATAAGTAGTAACGCCTGGATATAAAACGCCCTAGCAAACCAGTGACCCGCCCAATTGAGATCAGCATATAATTGCAGCAGGAAGCTGTACCCTACCCAACCCCAAATCAGCGCCAACAACAGACCAGCCACACGATGACGTCCCGTCAGTGTTAGAGCCACTAAGCTGAGGGCTAAAACCAGCATGAGGATAGGCAGTGGCCAATATGTTTCGCTGACCCGCTCAATCAGGCTCAGATATACCTCGCGGGTAAAGGGAATAAAATCCTGAATAGCGTAGCGGTTCCATTCACCCATCATAGGGATTCGATATGGCGGATCATACGCTGACGCAATTTGGCGTCGGGCATGGAACCGTAACCGGCCTGCATGTTTTCATTCATGTGCGCCACCTGGGTGGTGGCGGGAATGGCGCAGGTGATAGCCGGGTGGGAAACTATAAACTTGAGCAAAAAATCAGCCCAGGTTTGGCAATCGAATTCAGCGGCTGCCCAGTCGGGAACCCGGTGTTGCTGTTGAAGGGTTTTGATCAGGTAGCCGCCATCGTAAGGCCGATTGGCAATCACGGCAATGCCCTTTTCACGGGCCAAGGGCAAGAGACGCTGCTCCACCTGGCGATGGGTGATATTGTAGGTCAGCTGCACAAAATCTAAATCTTCATCAGCCATGACCTGCTCAAATTCAGAATGACGTCGGCCGTGGGAGGTGGTAATACCCACATAACGAAGTTTTCCCGCCTGTTTCATAGTCTGTAGCGTGGGCAAGTGCTCCTGCCAACTCTGCAGGTTGTGCACTTGCATCAAAGCAAACCCATCGATTCCCCAGGATGCCACCTGCTCTTGAATTTGCGCCCGCGTTTCGTCTCCGTCGTAGGTCCAAACTTTTTCCGCCGCAAACAGGCTCTTAGGCTTACCCAGTTCACTGAGGGCAAAACCCAGCACCTCAGCGGACGAGCCATACATGGGGGAGCAATCAATCATACCACCCCCCTGGGCAAAAAAAACTTTTAGAACGTTGGTCCGATCTAGCCGTAATTGCGGATCACTACCCACGTTAAAGGTTTGCCAGGTGCCCATACCGATCACCGGGATTTGTTCATCGGAAGCCGGTATGGTTTTATGTAGCATCTGGTCACTACGGTTAGCCAATGACCGCAAAGGCGTCCATAGGGAAGCTGTCAATCCCCCCCCCATAAGCTTGAGTATATGACGGCGAGTCAAATAAGTAATCATGATTTTTTTCCAGATAAAAATTGTGGTTTGAAAATAGCTTAAGTCTTACATTAATCAACAACCTAAGGATTAAGCAATTTAGTAGAAATACTTTATTGCTATAGCTGTGATTGCAACCAGTGATCTATTGTTGATTGAGACAAGCAAAAAGCAAAGAAGTCACGTTACTGACTTCCATGGGCCACTTTCTTCTTCAGGAGGAGAACTTAAAGCCGATTAGCCTTGTTATTAGCCGGAATGATAATGAGTTTAGCGAGAAGTACGCCCGCTGCCTGGGCGGGTAGTGGTTGGCTATAATAATAACCCTGGGCCTCATTGCAGGATCTCGCTTCCAAAAAAGCCCGCTGTTCTTCGGTCTCGACTCCTTCGGCAATGACTTTAAGATGCAGATGATGAGCAAGCCCGATAATGGCTTGGGTAAGGGTAGCATCATCGGGGTCGGTAGCTATATCCCGTATAAAGGATTTATCGATTTTGAGCCACTCCACAGGCAAACGCTTAAGATAGCTGAGGCTAGAGTAACCAGTGCCAAAGTCGTCGATGGCCAACCGCACACCTTTGTTCTTGAGGGCGTACAAGGTTTGAATAGCGCTTTCCATATCCCGCATCAACAGATTTTCAGTAATTTCCAATTGCAAATACTGGGCGTCTAATTGCGTTTCCATAAGGATGTTATCGATACGCTCCACCAGCTTCGCTTGAATAAATTGACCCGGTGAGAGATTGACCGACACCGGCGCCAGGGGCAATCCTTGACCTTGCCAAGCTTTAGCTTGGGTACAGGCGGTTTTTAGCACCCAATCACTGAGGGATATGATCATACCGCTTTCCTCGGCCAGATCGATGAGTTCCTGGGGTGGCACATCACCTAACGTGTTGTGATGCCAGCGCAATAGCGCCTCTAGGCCGGTGATACGGCCTGTCTTCAACTCCACCTTGGGTTGATAGTGCAGCCTGAGACCGCCTTCGCGTATGGCATGACGTAGATTTTGTTCCAGTAGCAAGCGGGTTTGTGCTTGTGCGGTCATGGCCGCAGCATAAAATTGAATACCATTGCGGCCCTGTTCTTTGACCCGATAGAGAGCCGTGTCCGCACACTTAAGCAGTGTTTGAGCATCTGCACCATCCTGGGGATAAAGGCTGATGCCAATGCTGGTATTGACAAATAACTCATGTCCATTTACCGATAAAGCGCCTTGCATGACGCCTAAAATCTTGCGTCCAATCCGTTCAGCTAAATCTGCTTGCGGTAATCCCTCCAGCAGCACGACAAATTCGTCACCCCCTAAGCGAGCGATGGTGTCCTGTTCCCGTAACACCGACATGAGTCGCTGCGCCACAGCCTGCAATAAAGCATCCCCCACATCGTGACCCAGACTGTCATTGATGACTTTAAAACGATCCAAATCTAAAAATAGCAAGGCCAACCACTGATGACTACGCTGGGCATGGGCGATGGCGTGTTCTAATCGATCCAAAAGCAGTGCCCGATTAGGTAAGCCGGTGAGGGTGTCGTAGTAAGCTTGCTGTTGGAGACGAGCCTCGTTATTAGCCAGCTCGTCCAATAAATTGCGCACTTGATATTGGCGTCTGCGATTCTGCAGAGCATTGCGTAATAAACTGATCAGGGTGGCTTGGCGTATCGGCCGTTCGAGAAAAATAATGCCAGGCAATTTTTCTAATTGACTATAAAGTAAAAAAGAGCCCTTAGGCTTTGAACTTGTGCTGCGTTTTAGGACAATGCAAGGAAGGGTAGACCAGGGTGGTTGTTGTTCTAACCAGGTGATGAGTTCCGGTAACGCAGGAGAATATAATCCCTCCTCGGCTAACAAGATGACTCCTGCCCCTTGTGATAATTGCGTTAAAAGTGCTTGCAGATAGAGACATCTTGCAACCTGAAATCCCATCTGCTGTAAAATCTGATGGGCTAGGGGTGCGTCCTGACGGCTTGGCGTAAGCACAAGAACACGTTCATCATCATGTATTGAAACAGCTTCAAAAGGGAGAATATCCATGCTTCTTTAATAGCTACCTTGCTTTTCTTGAAGTCAAACAAGCACCGTCAATGGCTCAATCCCTTTTAAGCAGATCAGGAGGTGTTGTATATTCCGGCACACCTGTAAAGATGCCTTGAAAGCCATCCAATTGTTGGTTTACCTGCACGCCTGCGTCACCTAAGCGCAGTCGGTGAATAGTCATTTCATGGGCTCCACTCCGGTGCTTGAGCACCGAAATGGCTCGATGAATTTCGCCTTTGGATTCAAAATAACGTAATAAAATGATGGTGTCGGCGATGGTGCTAAGGCTCAAGGGAGGTTTCAAATCGGCGCCAATAAACCCCGACTGAACGATGGTAAGCATGGCGACAATACCCTGATAATTAAGATAGGTCAGTAGCTCTTGGAAATGCAGACTTAAATAACGCTCCTCTGGCATGGCGTGAAGGTAGCCACTGAGGCTGTCGAACACCACCAAGTGGGTCGGTTGTTGCTCCACAAGATAGCGCACGCGGTTCCAAAACTCGCCCGGGGAAAGATTCGTTGAATAAACCGAGTCTAGGCGTATATGACCGCTGTCCATATGTTTTTTTAGCCTTATATTCATGCTCTCAGCCCGTTTGATAAAGTGCTCGAGAGACTCTTCAAAAACAAAGATAAGGCTACGCTCACCGCGCTCGGCGGCGGCAACGGCATACTGGGTGCACAGGGTAGACTTGCCGGTGCCCGCCGGACCCATGAGTAAGGCGCTGTAACCACGGGCTAATCCACCACCCAACAAAGTGTCCAATTCTTTGATGCCGCTACTGACTAAATCGGACTTAAGCTGGTGCGTGGGTTGCTGATGCTCTTCCGGTACCAAGCGGGGATAAACGTTGATGCCACCTTTTATGATTCGAAAATCATGATAGCTATCCAAATACTCTACCCCTCGCAACTTATGGATATGTAACCGGCGGCGAGCGGCGCCATAGACCATGATCGAACGCTCTAGGTTAATGATGCCGTGGGCAATGACTTGAGCTTGGCTCTTTTCAGGGGCAGAAATACTTTCGTCCAGGAGCAATGCGGTACAATCGTGTTTATTTAAATGGTTACGCAGCATTTGAATCTGCCGCCGATAGTGCAGCCCGTCATCCGCCAATATACGCAGTCCTGAGAGGGTATCCAATACAAGCCGGGCAGGTTTGTTCTGCTCCATGTTTTGCAAAAGACGTTGCATCCCTTCATTCATCTCCATTTCAGACGGGTGAAATAAGGTATAACCGCTGTCCATACCCTGCTCGTCAGAAGGCTGCAATTCGTATATTTCCAAGCCATCCAGATCCCAACCATGGGAAGTGGCTATGACTCGCAACTCTTGTTCGGTTTCGGAGAGGGTGACATACAACACCCGTTCACCTTGGCGGACGCCAGCAAGTGCAAACTGTAAACCCAAGGTGGTCTTGCCGGTACCTATATCGCCTTCCAAAAGATAAAGCCGATTGCGGGGCAAACCGCCCCCTAAGAGGTTATCTAACCCTTCAATACCCGTAGCGGCTACTTCAGCAGATGACTGTTGCTGAGCCATTCAGTAAACTCCTTATTCCCTTTTTTATTAACAGTTTGCGTTTACCTTATTAGACCTGATGAGAACTCCATAAAACAAATCGCCTATCTAAAAAAATAAAATAAAATAACTAAAAAAACTGCAAGAAGCTAGGCCAATTGTAGTTGGGCATCACGGCGATTTTTGAATTTCTGTATGCCATAGACAAGGGCAAAAACGCCTATTCCGAGAACACCCAATAGGTGGTTGGGATGGTAACAGAGAAAAGTACCTGCAGCAAAAATAAACCACTCTACCCAGGTGGTGGCCCGAATTAAATAACCCATGGTCAGGGCTGAAAAAGCCAGCGTACCGATGATAGCGCTGAGAAACGCCAAACCAATGTCGAACACATTGCCATACAACAAAATAGCGGGTTGATAGGCAAACAAAAAAGGCACCACATAGAGCAACTTGGCAAATTTAAACGCCGTCCAACCGGTTTTCCAAGGGTCAGATCCGGCAATGGCAGCACCCGCGTAAGCGGCTACACAGACCGGTGGCGTGATATTGGAGTCTTGACTAAACCAGTAAACGATCATATGGGACGCAATGGCCATGGAAGCCGCCGAGTGTCCAGGAATACCAGCTGCGGTAAGCATTTCGATCATGGCGGGCACGGCCAGCACGGCAACGATCAAATAACTGGCGGTCACGGGCACACCCATGCCCAATACTAAAGAGGCAATACCCACCAGTAAAATGGCGATGGGCAGATTACCCTGAGAGAGGGAGATGATAATGTCGGAAAATTTTAAACCAATACCCGTTAGACCAATGGTGCCCACAATAATACCGATAACACCCACCGTTGCACCGATTATCAGGGTATTTTTTGCGCCACCCACCATGGCCTCCCAGGTCTCCTTGGGACCCATCCGGTATTCCGGATCAAGCCAACTGATGGCGATACAGGACAGGGTGGCCCAAAAAGCCGATAATCCTGGTGAAAAGCCCATCAACATCAGGACTACGATGATGACTAGAGGTAGGGATTTAAACCAATGCAGTTTGAAAACGTGGCTGGCGGAACCTAAATTTTCATCTACAAGACCTTGAATATTCTGTTTTTTGGCCTCGAAGTGAATCATGGTCAGCACAGAAAAAAAATAAAGAATCGCTGGAAAGATAGCCATCTTCATGATGTCAACGTAGGGGGTTTCCGTTAACTCCGCCATCAGAAAGCCACCCGCCCCCATAATGGGCGGCATAAACATGCCACCGATAGAAGCGGAAGGCTCAATAGCCCCGGCCACATGGGGCCGAAACCCAGCGCGTTTCATGAGGGGAATGGTAAATGAACCTGTGGAGACGGTGTTGGCGATGGCAGAACCCGACACGGAACCAAAAAAAGCCGACGCAATCACCGAGACTTTAGCTGGACCACCGGCGGTTCTCCCCGCCAATGCCATAGGCCAGTCGATAAAAAACCGCCCGACTCCGGACTTTTGTAAAAAAGAGCCAAAGAAGATAAACAGAATGACATAGGTCACTAGCACGTTGGCCATGACCCCAAATACCCCATCCTGCTCCATAAACAAGGTGATGGCCATGCGTTCCAGACTAAACCCCCGATGGGTAAAGGGTTCTGGAAAATAGGATCCAAATATGCCATAGATGAGAAAAAATACCCCCACCAAGGTCATGGACCAACCTAATACCCGACGGCAAACCTCTAGAGAAAGCAAGATGCCGACTATGCTTACGCCTATATCCCATTGGTTTTCATTGCCGGAGCGGTAGTTAAAAGCCTCATATTCCAGCATGAAATAACTCACCGCCGCGATGGCGCAAAGGGCTAGCGCTATGTCGAGGATACTAGGACGGTGTCTGATGGCCCCGCGCCTACTCGGAAAATAGACAAAAATCATCACATAGGTCACGAGGACGTAGATACCGAGATGATATTGTGTGTCAGCGGGTTTTACGCCGGCGGCATAGAAATAAAAAACCACCATAAAAGCACCCAGGAGCGAACCCAATACGCCCCAAGAAGGGCTAAGCTTGCGAATCGCCTTTGACTCTTTGGCTAAGGCTTGTTCTAGTTTGGCTTTTTTTTCGGCGCTGTCAGCGTCGAGCAGAGATTCATCAGCAGACAAAGGCGTTCCAGGTTTAGCAGTGCTCATGGGTGCTGATCCTTCCCAAAGGGAAAAATTTAATGGGGCGGCAGTCGCGTTATTCTTCTACTATTCATTAATACAACAGCACCAGACGCTGGTGGTCCGGTGCTGCTGCTTTAGGATATAACTTAAATGGCTACTGGCCAGCCTCGGCAATGTCGAGGCCATGCTCCTTCCAGAATTTGGCCGCGCCATCGTGAACAGGAATTGAAACACCTTTGAGTCCGTCCTCAATACTCATGGACTTGGCCGTGCTCTTGGCGGCGACCATGTGCTTGAGACCCTCGGGAGAGTAGATGGATTGGACTGAGTTATACACTAAGTCCTCGTCCACATCGCTATTGCTAGCCCAATAAGCCGCGTCTTGAAAGGATTTGACGGGTTCATCCTGACCAGAGTAGGTGCCAGCGGGAATTTCCATGGGTTCGTAGAAGGGATATTCCTCGTAAAATCCGGCCTCTTCAGCGTCAGCACCCACATCCACGAGATGGATGTCGTCCCGAGCTGCGGCTTCGATGACCGAAGCATTGGGATAACCGACAAATACCCAGAAAGCATCAATTTTACCGTCATTGAGAGCAGCAGCAGCGGCTGAGTAACCGAGAAATTGTTTTTCGATCTTGTTCCACAACCCTAAGTGGGTAAAAAAGCGCTCCGCGGCGGCCGCTGCGCCAGAACCCGCATTACCCACGGCAACCCGCTTGCCCTCTAGATCCTTAGCGGATGTATAGCCATCATCAGCACGAGTGACTAAATGGGCCGGCGCACCGTATAAAAAAGACACTGCTCTAACGTCTTCATAGGTGTTGTCATCCTGGGGTAGGCGCCCTTGACGCCCTAAATAAGCATCGCCGGAGTAGACGATACCAAAGTCGATCTCACCCTTATTCAATCGCTTCAGGTTGGCGGTGGAGCCACCTGATCCCTCCGAGGACACTTCAACCTCATCCAAGTTTTTGGATAGATAAATAGCCATGGCGTTAGCGATGTAATTAAAAGTCCCCCCCACGGGACCCCCGCCGTAGGCCAGATAATCTTTAGCCAAGCCAGTTGCCGTCCAAGTTCCAGCCATAAATGCCAGGACAGTAAAGACAGTCAGTCGCCAATTAAATTTCATGATTCATTCCTCCTATCACAAATGTTCATTGTTGTTGATAAGGTATGGTTTAGAGAGCGCAGCCCTCCGAACGTCATCCCTTTTTGTTGTAAAACACTGTTCCAGACAATCTATTTATATAGCTGCCAAGTGGAAAGTTGGCAACTAATTTTGATTGCCCATTTTCCTAAACGGGTCAATCAATCTTTGGGCTAGTGGTTAGAAAACCTTTCTTTCATCGACGCGCTTTCACATAAAATGCGGTTTTACATAAAAAGATGATCCAAAGCATGGCGAGTGAAGGTATGGAGCTTTTGGCCGATGGTGCTTTTCACTTATCTAATAAATCAGTAAATATATCAGTTATTTTTTTAATCCATTTAATCAATAATTATTTTCGAAAGAAGCAAGCTGTTTTTTAGCAAAATTTTCCACTCACCACTTTATTATTACAGTTTGATGAAAAATTATTAACATCTTATGAAACTTTGGTTTTTGGTGTATCGATTGATATGTAACGTATAAAATATTTATCATTACTCACTCTGAATTTATTAAATCATAAACATAATTAAACAATTTAAAAAATATTTTTTCGCAAAAAAATCACCAGAAGTTTTTGAAAAGCATAAAGTTATAACACTTGTTTTTTGCTGGTTACAGTTTTGAATCTTTAATTAATTTCTTTGAAGCCAGACGATTGTTTGCTACCATCCTTTCTGCACGATCCAATTCTCGAATATATTTTAACTAAAACATATAACCATATCAGTTTGCGTGAAATTCGTTTGGTCTTGAAGCTGCCATTATTAGTTAACGACCTAGTTTTTTTAATCGATTAAATTAAACACGGCATGAGTGTTTCTTCACTGATGATTTGTGATATTACTTTTGCTCTGCAAATAAATAAGAGATACATTATGACAGAATCAAGTCAACAATTACTCATAGCAGATCCCATAAAGATTAGGAATACAAATCACTATCAGGAAGAATATGTTAAAAGTTTTGTTGAAAAATGGGATGAATTGATTGACTGGGATTCCCGCAGTCAAAGTGAGGGGGATTTTTTCATCGAACAACTCCGTTCTCGCGGTGTAAAAAGAGTTCTCGATGTGGCGACCGGCACCGGTTTCCATTCTACCCGCTTGCTAGAAGCAGGATTTGAAGTAACCAGTGCAGATGGTAATCCACAAATGCTTGCGAAAGCTTTTGAAAACGGACGTAACCGTGGACATATTCTGCGTACTGTTCAAGCTGATTGGCGTTGGATCAATAAAACCATACACGAACAATTTGATGCGGTTATCTGCCTTGGTAATTCATTTACCCATCTCTTTACAGAACATGATCGCAGGAAAGCGTTGGCGGAGTTTTATGCTACCTTAAATTTTGACGGTGTTTTGATCCTCGATCAACGCAATTATGATGCTATTTTGGATGAAGGTTTTTCCACAAAACACAAATATTATTATTGTGGTGATAATGTTTCTGCAGAACCGGAGCATATTGACGAAGGATTAACACGATTTCGTTATCGATTTCCAGATGGCGCTGAATACCATTTGAATATGTTCCCCCTAAGAAAAAAATATACGCGCCGTTTGATGCACGAAGTGGGCTTTCAGCGTATTGAAACCTATGGTGATTTTCAAGCAACCTTCAATGCTAACGAACCCGACTTTTTGGTGCATGTGGCCGAGAAAGAGTATCGAGAGAACTGTAATTAAGATATTAGAGAAATAATGATTAATAGTTATTCTGAAGTCGTTAATATTGCGCGTGATTATTACAATAGTCATGACGCTGATAATTTTTATGCCATTATTTGGGGTGGTGAAGATATCCATATCGGATTGTATGAAGCGGAGAACGAACCTATTCTTGATGCCAGTCATCGCACCATCAGACACATGGCCAAACAGGTGGGCACTCTCGATCCGCAACAAACGGTTCTTGACCTGGGCGCCGGCTATGGGGGCGCCGCTCGTTATCTTGCAAGTACATTTGGTTGCGCCGTGACGGCGCTGAATCTCAGCGAAAAAGAAAACGAACGTAACCGCGAGCTCAATAAGGACCGTGAGTTGAGCGATAAAATTCAAGTTATCGACGGCAGTTTTGAAAATGTTCCTGCTGCTGACCACACTTTTGATGTGGTTTGGTCCCAAGATGCTATTCTGCATAGCGGTCATCGAGAAAAAGTTTTACAAGAAAGTGTGCGTGTATTAAAACCCGGCGGACGTTTTGTTTTTACCGATCCCATGCAAGCCGATGACTGTCCAAAGGGTGTGTTACAACCCATTCTGGATCGCATCCATTTATCCACACTTGGCTCACCCAAATTTTATCGTGATACATTATCGTCATTAGGCATGACAGAAGTGAGGTTTGAAGAACACACGCAACAACTCATCAACCATTACAGCCGTGTATTGGAAGAAACCCTAAATCGCCAACAAGAGCTGGAAAAAGCGGTTTCGAGGGCCTATATCGAACGCATGAAAAAGGGCCTACAACACTGGATTGACGGTGGCGAAAAAGGTTATCTCTGCTGGGGAATCTTTGCCTTTAGTAAATAGAATTATAACTACTCACCCTTCCGTCATTCTCGCCATGGACTGGCGAGAATCCAGCACCATGGACGCCAAGCCCTGATGCGTGACAACCCATGCCACCCTCCATGGCAACTGGATTCCGGCAATCCTTGCCAGTGCAGCCATCGTATTGAAGATAGGGCATGGTCAAATGAGAAATGCGTTAGCCCTGGGGACAGTGAGCGCCCGCCTCAATCCAAGCTTTCGTCAATGCGCCAAAGGTGGCTTGATCGCCGGGGGCCGGTTCGCGTCCTTCCCCCGGATGCCAGCCCCAACCCACTAGGCCATCCTTAGCGTTGTGGGCTTGCAGCTCCGCCAGGGTTTTGCCCCCGTTGCGTTCTTTATCCTTTATCTGCACACAGATTTCCCCTAGGGATTTATCTTCCCAACCCATGCTGGCAGGCGCTAAATGCCAGACTTGATGACCCGGGATGCTCCCCTCCGCCGTGGCATAAGCGACATTCTCTTGACCGTGACAAGTGTTACAACGCATCCCCGCTAACCCCATGCCACCGACGCCGCGGTAGACAGGTGGCTGATGTAGCACCATGCCATCACCCTGTAACGGTCGTTCACCTTTGGGGTGACAGTTTACACAACGGGGGTGCTGGAGAACTTTACCCATTTCCTCAAAAAGCTGGACTGCACGTTGCCGATCATCGGCGATAGCGGCGAACTGTTCTGGTCCAGCCAGAGCGGCTGTTGATTCTGCTAAACTTTTATCCATCAATCCTACTAGTAGTCCAAGCATCACTAAGAGACCCGCCAATAATTTTCTCATTGCATCTCTCCTCATACGTTGACGGGTACAAAGGGTAGTCGTCGCAAAGTTTCCCCAGTCAGCACCCGCCAGGCGTTAGCCACTGCCGGAGCAATGGGCGGTAAGCCTGGTTCGCCAACCCCTGTAGGATCTGCTTGGGAGTCGATAATGCTAACTTCCACAGCGGGCATTTCGTTGATACGCAGAGAGCGGTAAGTGTCGAAGTTGGCTTGGACAACACGGCCGTTTTCCCCTAGGGTAATTTCATCGAACAAAGCGGCACTCAGACCGTAGCCGATACCCCCTTCCATTTGAGCGCGGATAATATTGGGATTGACCGCTACCCCGCAGTCAACCGCGCACCAAACTTTATGGACTTTAGGATAGCCTTGGTCATGGCGGGAGACTTCAGCGATCTGCGCCACATAACTATCAAAGGATTTATGCACGGCGACGCCCAAGGCGCGATCATCACCTTTACGTGGACCCGACCAACTCGCCATCTCGGCGACACGTTCCAGGACAGCCTTATCACGGGGATGATCTTTCAGCAAAGCAAGTCGTCCCACCACTGGATCTTTATCCGCCAGTTCCAGCAGTTCATCGATGAAAGTTTCAGTGGTGTAAGCAGTGTGGGTATGACCCACCGAACGCCACCACAATACCGGCACACCGGTTTTCATGGTGTGCAATCCGACTCGTAAATTGGGGATGGCATAGGGTAAACCCCGGGCTCCTTCCACGGAGGTGGGGTCGATACCGTCTTGAATCATGGCCTCAAAGGGCGATCCCGCCACGATGGATTGGGTGGCAATGGTTTGATCCCAAGCGGTGATATTGCCCTCCCTATCCACGGCGCCGTGTAATCGATGCACCGTCAATGGCCGGTAACGACCGCCGCGGATATCGTTCTCCCGGGTCCACAGGTGTTTCACCACCACCGGTTTGCCATAGGCTTTAGCCACGGCGGCCGCCTCGGCGGCGAAGTTAGCGTCGGGCTGGGCTCGACGCCCAAAACTGCCGCCGGCAAATGTGGTGTTTAATTTGACTTTATCTAGTGAAAGCTCCAGCACCTGGGCAATGGCGCCATGGTCGGTGGTTTGCAGTTGGCTACCCATCCAGACTTCTGCGCTATCCTCTTTGAGGTCGATCACCGCATCCAAGGTTTCCATGGGCGCATGGGCGAGGAACGGAAACTGATACTCCGCTTCCAGTACCTTGGCACCCTTCGCCAGTTGGTCGGCGACGTTGCCGCGATTTTCCGCCTCGTCACCGGATTCTTTGACCGCTTTTGCATAAGTTTCCATGAGCTGAGCGGAGGAGCGGGTTTCCGCCTGACGGGTATCCCACTCCACTTTAAGAGCAGCCAGCCCTTTGAATGCCGCAAAGGTATTTTTACCGTACACCACTACCCCTTGAGGTATGGTTTTGACATCCAGCACATGGGCTATCTGACGGGCCGCTGTATCGTCGACGTTGGCCACTGTGGCGCCGAACTGGGGCGGATGCAGAATGGCCGTGGTGATCATACCGTCTTTATAGACGTCCAGGGTAAAGCGTGCTTCACCGGTGGATTTTGCAACGGTGTCGAGCTTGGGTCGATCTGTGCCGATCAAGGTGAATTCTTCCCGAGATTTTAACGCCGGTTCTGTCGGCACATCCATGGTAGCGGCTTTCTCGGCTAGTTCGCCAAAGGTGGTTTGTTGGCCACTGGTCGTATGTTTAACCACGCCTTTGTCGACGCTAATCTCACCGGCATCCACCTGCCACTGTTCGGCGGCAGCGGCCACCAACATGGCGCGGGCGGCAGCCCCGGCTTGACGCATTTGCTGATAGGAATTGGCAATGGCCGTGGAACCGCCGGTGCCTTGTAGGCCAAAGGCTAAATTTTTATAGAGTTCGGGATCACTGGGGGCGCTTTCCGCGCGCATCTGACTCCAATCCGCGTCCAACTCTTCCGCCACCAAGGTGGCCAGACCCGTATAAGGTCCTTGACCAAATTCGATGTGTTTCACCAACACAGTCACGGTATTGTCCGGTGCAATACGCAAAAAAGCATTGGGGGAAAACTGCCCAGCAGCCCCATCCCCCTGCATGACGCTAGCCTCACCGGACTGTGCTCTCACTTTCAAAGGCAACTGTAGGCCGATGATGAGTCCCACGGAACCTTGCAAGAAACGACGGCGGCTCAAGGTCACTGTATGAATACGGCTCATGACGTTACGCCTCCAATTGTTCAGCAGCATTGTGGATGGCCTGGCGAACCCGCACGTAAGTGGCGCAGCGGCAGATGTTGCCCGCCATGGCCCCGTCGATGTCGGTATCTGTGGGGGCAGGCTTTTCGTTGAGCAGGGCTACCGCTGACATAATCTGGCCAGATTGACAATAGCCACATTGAGGAACGTCGATGGCTTTCCAAGCGGCTTGCACGGCTATGGCAGCATCTCCTTTTAAACCTTCGATGGTGGTAATCTGTTGACCATCCACTGCGCTCACCGGCGTCACGCAAGAACGCCGCGGCTGGCCATTAACGTGGACCGTGCAAGCGCCACACTGGGCGATGCCGCACCCGTATTTAGTGCC
This sequence comes from uncultured Candidatus Competibacteraceae bacterium, assembly GCA_964423745.1. Taxonomy (GTDB): domain Bacteria; phylum Pseudomonadota; class Gammaproteobacteria; order Competibacterales; family Competibacteraceae; genus CAYRGG01. The sequence continues at coordinate 148,400 of CAYRGG010000001.1, forward strand.
GGTTAAACGCAGTTCGTCCCGCAATACCCACAACAGGGGCGTTTCAGGATCGACGCTATCGTCGAGTTTATGACTTTCGCCGTTAATAGTGAGTGAGAGCATGGTTTTTCTCCAGGTGATGAACGATAAATTAGCTAGGCCATGGGAAGACGCACCGTAAACAAAGTTTTACCCGGCTTTGAATGTAATGTAATCGCTCCACGATGGCGGTTTTCCACAATACGGCGGGTAATGTCCAAACCCAATCCAGTGCCTTTACCCACTTCTTTGGTGGTGAAGAAAGACCCAAACACACAGGATTGGATGTCTTCGGGAATACCGGGGCCATTATCGACGATATCCACACACAGGTTATCCCCTTCCCGGTGGGTATAGATGTCAACGATGCCCTGACCGTTCATGGCGTCGATGGCGTTATCGAGCAGGTTAGTCCAGACTTGATTGAGTTCGCTGCCATAGGCTTTAATAGGGGGCAGACTGCGATCGAAGTGAGTATTGACCGTAACCCCATATTTCAACTTATGATGCAGCATTGTTAGGGTGTCTTCGATGCCTTGATGAACATCCACATCTTGTTGCACATCGCGATCTACGTAGGAATAGGATTTAACGGCATCCACGAGTTCAGTGATGCGCCCAGAGGCTTTTTGGCCATCTAAAATCATAGCTAATACGTCAAAGGATAGGGCCAGCCATTGAATGCCCACATAGCGCATGGACGTGGGATTATTTCGCCAGCGTTCCGCTAATCCCTGAATTTCCTGGATTTCTAGACCTGAAGCGGCCAGCGGCGGCGCCAGTTCCCAAGCTTCAGGAATATCGTCTTGTTCCAACCAATCCAGAAAATCGTCTTCCCGAGCAGCTAAATCTCTACTTTTAAGTCGTTCCTGAGCAATAAAGGCAAATCCCTTGTCCCGTAGGGCCAGCCATTGGTCGGTATGTTCGTCATCCACATTGAGTTTGCCGTAAGCAAGATTCATATCCTGCAAGGCAAGTATCTTGGGATGAAGATTTTCTAGGATGCGGGCTAGAGAAGAAGCTGGGTTATTGAGTTCATGGGCGAGTCCAGCGGCTAACGTACCCAATGAGGCCATTTTTTCTCGATTGCGAATAAAGGATTCTAGGCGGCGAGTACGATCCAGGATGGTTTGAAAAATCTTCTTTTCCACACTGCGGGTGGACACCATCAACTGGCGGAATTCATCCCGGCCCATGACATACAGAGTGCAAGGCGTTAGCGCCTTGAGGGTAATGGGTACGGGTTCGTCCGTGTAGATCTGCACTTCGCCAAAAAATGAAGGGGCAGTATGTTTACCAATGGGCATTTGATGCCCTTCGGATTCTCGAAGAATATCGATATCCCCTTCCATATGCAGGAAAAATCCCCGCGGTGGCTGTCCTTGGGCTACGATAATGTCACCCGCTCGATAAGTTTGTAGGGTGACATGGTCACAAATCCATTGCAGCTTGTCATCGCTAATAGACGCAAACAAATCCAGGCGGCGGAGGTCGTCGATACAAATCATTAGAGACTGCTCAAATATTCGCTGATAAAGCGTTGCGTGATGGACCCCTCACCCACCGCCGAGGCCACCCGCTTGATGGAGCCATAGCGCACGTCCCCGACGGCAAATACCCCTGCCACGCTGGTTTCCGTGAGATAGGGGTCGCGGGGTAAGGTCCAGTAACGGTGGTAGTCTGGTTTTTTAAGATCGTTACCGGTAATGACGAAGCCCCGCTGATCTCGAGCTATCCCTTCATCCAACCAGGCCGTATGGGGGTTAGCGCCTATAAAGACGAACATGGCGTCGGCTGGCTGGGTGTTTTCCGCACCACTTTCCAGATCCTTGAGGGTAATGGCCTGCAAACGATCATTACCCACCACGCTAACGGGTTGGGCACGAAACAAGATGCGGATATTCTCGGCCGCATCGATACGCTCGGCTAGATATTCCGACATGGTTTCCCGTAGGCTGGTACGGTGACATACTACAGTCACCGAACGGGCATAAGTGGACAACATCATGGCCGCTTGGCCAGCCGAATTTCCCGCGCCGATGATAAAAACGTCTTTATCCTGACAAGACAGCGCCTCGGTGGTGGCGGCGCCGTAGAAAACCCCGAGACCCTCAAGAGCTTGGCAGCCTGGAATAGCGAGGCGATTATAGGCAACGCCATTGGCAACCACCAAGCAGTGACAAGATAACTCCGTGCCGTTACTCAACCGCACTAGACGGTATTGGCCATCGCTACGCATCCCCGTTACCTCTTGGGCAAGAATCAGTTCCGCGCCGAAGCGTCGAGCTTGATCCAACGCCCGGCGGGACAGCTCTGCACCGCTAATGCCCGCAGGAAAGCCTAAATAATTTTCAATAAGTGAACTAGTGCCCGCCTGTCCGCCGGGTGCAGAACGTTCAATCAAAGCTGTCTTGATGCGTTCTGTGGATGCTGTCACGGCCACCGCCAGACCCGCGGGGCCAGCCCCCACCACCACCACTGGATAAAACGGTACACTGGCTGTCGTGGTTAAACCGATGTGGTACGCCACCTCCGTGAGTTGCGGTCGATTCAGCACAGTGCCGTCGGGTAGCACCACCGTCGGCAAACCAAGGCTGGTATCGAGAGAGGTCAGTAGGAGTTCTGTCTCGGGGGAGCTTTCCACATCGATCCATTTATAAGGCACATGATTACGGGCGATAAAATCCCGCACGGCATGACCATCAAAAGACCAACGGTAATCGATAATCTTAACCCCCAGGAATTCCGGTTGGTGAATTTTGCGCCAGTCATAAAGCTGCTCATCGATGATGGGATAGAGTTTTTCATCGGGGGGATTCCAGGGCTTCATCAAATAATAATCCAAGCCCAAATCATTAATGGCTTGGATAGCGACGTTGTTGTCAGCATAGGCTGTCAGTAAAAGACGTCTCGCGTCTGGAAAAATAGCCTTAGCCTGCTCGATAAATTGGGTGCCTGTCATACTCGGCATACGCTGATCGGAGAGCAACAACGCCACGTTTATTCCCTGACGCTTAAAATCCTTTAATAGATCCACGGCTTCGACGCCAGATTCGGCGCGAACGATGCGATACTCTTTTCCATACTTGGAGCGCAAGTCCCGGACTACCGCATGCAATACCTCGGGTTCATCGTCAACAGCCAAGATGATAGGCCGGGTTGTTTTTACGCTGTGGTTAATGCTTTTTACATCCATAGACCAGGTTCGAATCTGTGATGACTACCTACGATGTTAAACCAGGATGGCCGTCTGTATTCAGGAGTTGTTAAGGATAAATGAGTTAAAAGAATATTTCTTGCAAATTATTGCGCTAACTGACGCGCTAACAATGACGCTATATGTCTTATAAGTAACTGGCCATCAGTTATGCGTTGTTATGGAAGGGCCTTTGCCGTTGGAAGACGGCGATGGAGCGTACAGGGACGTATGCACAGCGTTCCTGGAATAACATCGGATAACTAAGGACATTTCACTTAGATTAAACACTACAGATAGACGACACCTCGTAACAAAAGGCTATGTTAGAGGGTCAAACGCAATAAACCTCATCAATACCATAGAGAGGGTATCGCCGTGAAAAAATCAATTTTTTCTTTAACAGCAGCGCTGGTCGTTGTTTCACTTTTCATTCCGTTTTCAACCGCCACAGCTAAGGATTATCGTGGTCATCCAGGCGTTAAGTTCCGTGGAGGCAGCGGAATAAGCTTATCCATTGGTAGCGATCGTGGCGTTAACTATAGATTTTACTATCAAGAATCAGGCCGTTCACACTTTCGACCCCATCATTCCAGGGGATATCGACAATACCGCTATTACAATCCTCCCCGGTATATTGTAAAACCCCCCGTGTATTACGGGGGCCGGGGTTTCTATTTCAAACCTCCGCGGCATCACCATTACCGTAAACCGCACCATGGTCGTTACGGTCATTTCAAACCCCATCGCCATTATGGCCGCCACTATTTTAAACCTCAGCGACACCATCGCTTTTACGGTCATAGGTAATATGACCGCCAGCCGAACCTTTTAAAAACCACAACTCATCAAGCTTGCGAGTGCTAAAAAAACACCTTTTCGCAAGCCTGACTTTTACGTAACAGGTTCCCAAAACTAACCCCTACTGTTTGCCCTTTCTTCAAAAGAAGATTTCTATGGAGAAGAATCGTTAAAACTCCTTAGGCGAATCCGCACCGGAACACGAGATGAATTATCGTCCACGGGTTCAGCTTCAAAGTAATTTTCATCAATTTCTTTAAAGCCTGTTAGTCCTAAAGGTTCCACTTCATCTTGTACATCCTGGCCTAACTGATTACCCTCATCAATCGGCGCACTTTTATCGCCAAAAGGTTCAGCGAAGATAACCCCTGAAATCAGACAAGCCGCAAGGGCAAAAGCAAAAATTTTCATGAATGTCTCCTCTGGATGCACTGGGTAAAATCGCAATTCCGTATGCCTTTTAAATCAACGTATCAAGTATGACCCCTAACATGTGATTTTTTTGTCAAATCAAATTTAAAAACACCTATGCAATCAGGTCCTCAAAATAAACGGCTAAGGTCGATATTAATATTGTGCAACAAAGTAGGGCAAACGGCGCCCCTACGGTGGCGCTGAATGTGTAGATACTCGCTGTCGTTAGGCTGTGGTTGTAGGTAGATCTCCAGGCGTTTCTGAGCAAGATCTAATAACCACACTTCAGAAATCTCAAAACGGGCATAAAGAGGAATTTTAACCTCTCTGTCGTAGCGTACTGAACTGTCCGCCACTTCGACCAATAACAGGGTATCAGATGCGCTTGGTAAAGCAGAACGATAGTTATCTTGCCGTGCTCGCAATACGGCGATATCTGGTTCAGGTTCATTGTGCTTACCGAGTACAAGAGGATTTTGGATCGAGACAATGATGTCATCAGTCACGGAACGACTCAGTTGCTTGGCTAATTGGTTGACTATAGCCACATGAAGGTGCCCGATGGGGGCCATATCTACCAGTTCTCCTTCAATCAATTCGATACGCATATCCTCATGAAAGATTCCTGTCTTTGCTATCTTATGATAGTCATCGATGGACAAGCGGTGTTTGTGCGGTGCTAATTGATCATCAGACCCATGATGATGGGCAAAAATACTAGTCATGAATAGACGACCCGCTAGGATTTGTTATATGACATTCTATACTTTTCTGCATGCTTATGGGGTGTTGAAGACATCATCATGTCAGCTGCCTACTATTTCTAAAGTTTAAAAATCTCCAGCCGATATAACCGTAAACGGACATAACACGCGCTAGCTGCTTTGTGGTCCAGGGGTTTTTTTATTTCGACAACGATACAAAAGCATCGTGTCGGTCATTATATCGGTATAGTTATGTCATCAGTTGATACGATTACTGTGGTCCGCAATAAGTTTCGAACATTACTGCCGGTTTTGGATGAACGAATGCGGCGTCTTTGGGCCGCCAATGAAGCCCGCGCCCTGGGTTGGGGTGGCATTGCAACGGTAGCGGAAGCGACCGGTTTATCCCGCACCACCATTTGCGTCGGTCTGAAAGAATTAGATTCCTCAGACTTAAAACCATCCAATAATTTTACTGGTATCCGCCAACCAGGTGCCGGTCGTCCTGGTCTTGACAAGATTGATGGCGCTTTACGCCAGAATCTTGAGTCGCTGCTGTTGACTGCCACACAGGACGATCCCGACACACCCCTGCATTGGACGTGCAAGAGCACACGTCAACTGGCGCAAGCCCTGGCGCAACAGGGTCATCAGATCAGCCATACGACCCTTGCCACCCTCATCCGTGAACTGGGCTATCGGCTTCAAGGCACCCGCGGATCAGCGGCGGAAAAAAATCAGCGCGACTACGATACCAAGTTCCACGTTATCAAGGAGCAAGTTAAAGCCTTTACAGGATCGGGCAGTCCCGTGGTTGCCATAGAGACGCTAAGAAAGATGCCCAATGTAGACACTCATCCAAAATCGAAGCCGGCGGCAAGGATATTGCGTCCTGAGCGGGTTGCAGCAGACTTTGCTGTAAGTAACAGGCCAATCTGCCAGCCCGTTTGGAAAAAAAACCACATTTTACATGACAAATTAGCCTTTGCCGTCGAGTGTCTGGAACGCTGGTGGTTTAGGACCGGCATCACCTTGTACCCCTATAACCGGGAGATGCTGGTTATCACCGATAGCAGCAATGGAGGCGGTACAACATTTCGCCTATGGAGAAAAGCGCTACAGGATATGGCGCAAGGTGCAGATTTGCAGATCGTTACCTGTTCGTTACCCTCGGGCGCCTACAAATGGCGCCAGCTCACCCACACCATGTATTGCCAAATCATCGAGAATTGGCCCAATCGACTACAGTGCAGTCAGGATGTTTTTATAAGCCTGATTGGTGACTCCACGGGCAATACCAACGCCAATAGTTTTTCATCATTATTGGATAACATAAATCATGCCGCGATTCCGCTCAATGCAGAGGGTTAACCATTTAATTTCACTCGCGGGCTTTCCCGTTCAGCTTATCGCTTTACACGGCGACGGCTTCACTCTACGTTATCCCTCTTGTGCCTGCTAGGTTAGCACCCAACCTGGATGAATCCCTTCGCTGCTGTAAGCAAACGCTTGCCTAATTTGCGTTAGACTGTGATGATAAAAAAGCGGCGTGACACAGACTCGAACAAAAACTGTAGCCGCGAAGCCCCATTCTTGTAACAATAAACGCTGTGTTCCATAGAATTACGGCTCATAAAAATAGATAGTGAAACGAGGAAAGATTATGTCATGGATTAAAGATAATAACTGGCTAAGGATGGTTGGCGCCTATACCGAAGCTTGCACCAAAAAATCTACATTCCGGTAAAAAATGCAGGCTAGTGGTTTAGGAGTGAGTGTTATGGGAAAACCTCTTCGCTTGTTGATTATTGACGATTCACAGAAAGATACATTGCTGCTGGTTCGCGTCCTCGAGAATGTTGGTTATACGCCGGAATTTGCGCGTGTCGATAAAGTCAATACTCTCCAGGAAATGGTTTCGAAACAAATCTGGGACGTAATTCTCTGCGATTCCAGGATGCCCACCCTAAGTCCAGAAAAAGCCCTCGCGGTCTGTCACCAAACGGGTGATGACACCCCATTTATCATTGTATCCGGTGTCATAGACGATGAAGAGGCGGTAGCGCTTCTCAAAACCGGCGCACAAGACTTTATCAGAAAAGACAAACTCGCTCGCCTGGGACCAGCCATCGAGCGTGAGTTGAGGGAAAGGGCGCAACGTCACAAGCGCCGACAGGCGGAACAAGCACTACGAAAAAGTCAGGATCGCTACCTGCGCCTGTTTATGGCGGCGGAGGTGTCTATTTGGGATATGGACCTTTCTAAGATTTTTAGCGCTCTGCAAGCGCTACGAACAACGGGTGTCACTGATCTGCGGCAGCACTTAATAACCCATTGTGGAGTCGTACAGAATCTCATGGTCGCCATGCAAATCAACGACGCCAACGATGCCGCCTTGCGGACCTTTGGGGCAACGTCGAAGGAACACTTGCAACAGGCTATTCCTAGGATTTTTGGCGATACCTCTTGTGATGTCGTTGTTGACTTATTGTGCGCAATTTGGAGCCATGCGAACGTGTTCCGAGGGGAGGCGCAGCTGCATACCGTAGACGGTGGCGACGTGTCCGTTATATTGTCACTGCCAATCCCGAACACAGAAAGCAGTTTAGAAAGTATTCCAGTCAGTATGCTTGATATCACCGAGCGCAAATGGGCAGAGCAGCGCCTGCGTGATAGCGAAGCCCGTCTGAACTACCTGGCTTATCATGATGTCCTTACCGATCTGCCGAATCGCCTACTCTTCCAAGATCGCCTACAGCATGCCATGTCCAAGGCGCGCCGTGCTGACCATCAGGTAGCGATACTGTTTATGGATCTAGACCGCTTTAAGACCATTAATGATAGCTTAGGACATGAGGTGGGAGACCGTTTTTTACAAGTGGTTGCCCATCGTTTGCATAACTGTATGCGCCAGGGTGATACGGTTGCTCGCCTGGGAGGCGATGAGTTCGTCGTCATTCTGGAACAGTTCAAAGATATGAAGGAAATCGTGCTGGTTGCCCAAAAGATTCTGCAAACCTTGTCTCTACCGACCACTATTAAGGATCATGAGCTTTCTGTTACCACCAGTATCGGCATCAGTTTATATCCTGAGGACAGTGAAGATGTAGAGGGTCTTATGCGCTGTGCTGATATGGCCATGTATCGCGCCAAGGAGCGTAGTCGAAACAACTACCAGTTTTATTCTTCAGAAATGAGTCAAGGCGCTGTAGAAAGCCTTCTACTGGAAGGAGACCTACGCAAAGCTATCCCACAAGACCAGTTAGTTGTTCATTATCAGCCTCAGTTTGACCTCATCAATCGTCGATTGATCGGTATGGAGGCGCTGGTGCGTTGGCAACATCCCCAGCGGGGTATGATTGCTCCAACCGATTTCATACCGCTCGCAGAGGAAACAGGTTTGATCGTTTCCATCGGGGAGTGGGTAATGCGCACAGCCTGCACTCAAAATAAAGCTTGGCAGGAGGCCGGCTATCTACCATTTAGAGTTGCGGTGAACCTATCTGGCCGACAGTTTGGCCAAAAAAGTCTTGTTCAAACGGTGGATCAGATATTGTTTGACTCAGGGCTAGAACCTCAATATCTTGAATTGGAACTCACTGAAACAGCAGTTATGCATGATGCTGCGAGCGCCATTGCCGCCCTCGAAGCATTAGGCCGTATGGGCGTCACCCTGGCCATCGATGATTTCGGGACTGGCTATTCGTCGCTCAGTTATCTGAAGCGATTCCCCATCCACAGGCTGAAAATCGATCGATCCTTCGTGCATGATTGCACGATAGACCCCAATGATGCCGCCATCGTATCGTCTATTATAGCCTTGGCTCGGAGCATGGAATTCGAAGTTATCGCTGAAGGCGTGGAAACTGCGGATCAATTGCGCTTTTTGCATCAAGCAGGAGCCGACGCGGGTCAGGGTTATCTATACAGCTCGCCGCTACCGGCTGAGCGTGTAAAAAGGTTACTGGATTCTTTTTCTAATGATTATTATTGATCCAGTCAAGTGAGCACCCTGTTATTTTTTAAACATTGCATTTGGTGACCACTCATTGAGTGCAGTCCAATAAATGCCCACATTCACCACGGTTTTGCTAAATTCACTAGAACTCAGAGGTTTACGCACATAGCTGTTGGCGCCCAATCGGTAACTTGATGCAATGTCTTTTTCATCATCCGAAGAGGTTAGTATCACCACCGGCAGGTAACGCGTCCGCTCGTGGCTTCTGATCTGCCGCAGTACCTCTAATCCATCAATTTTAGGTAATTTCAAATCCAGTAAAACCGCGGCCAGCAATTCGTCCGCGGGTTGCGCCTTTTTTTCAATGGGAAACAGATAATCAAGAGCTTCCGCACCGTCTCTGGCAACCACCATCGGATTCGATAGCTGACTTCTCCGAAAAGCGCGCTGCACTAAGATTTCATCCTTTCGATTATCTTCGACCAATAGAATAGCACCGTTGTTCATGGTTGTATTCCCCCTGTTTCTAGGGTGAAAAAGAACGTCGCACCCCTATCCACTTCACTGTAGGCCCAGATACGCCCCCCATGCCGGCGAATGATACGCTGCACTGTAGCAAGACCAACACCTGTACCCTCAAACTCTTCGACGTTGTGTAGTCGTTGAAAGGGCTTAAACAATTTGCTTGCGTAACTTATATCAAAACCGACACCGTTGTCCTGAACAAAAAATGTGGTTGGACCATTGCCACTTCTCCTACCAAATATGATTTCGCCCTGTTGCTTCTTACTGGTGTACTTCCAAGCATTACCGAGAAGATTTTCCATAACGATTCCTATTAATCGGCGATCCCCATTGACCTCTATGCCAGGCGTGATTGTCACAATGACATCACGGTCCGGATGACTCTTGCGCAAGGCATGCTCGATGCTCCGCGCCATCTCCGATAGATTCACGGTCCCCAGGGTGATTTCCCCTCGGGTACTGCGCGAGAGCTGCAGCAAACCGGCAATCAACTCTCCCATCTCCTCGCTGCTTTCCTTGAGATACTGAAGATACGATTTGCCTTCTTCATCCAATTGTTCGCCATAATCTTCCAATAACGCTTGACTGAAACCACTCAACGATCGCAACGGTGCGCGAAGATCGTGCGATACCGAGTAGTTGAAGGTCTCCAGTTCCTGGTTCAACAAGTCCGCAGCTCTGTTTGCCGCCTGCAAATCTGCTTCGTGTCGGCTCAGAAGTAGCGTGGTTATAGTCGCTATAAAGGCGGCTATAAGTAAGCTACCAAAGCAGACCCCAACGAGAATCGAAATGGCGGTTACCAATCGTTGCTCCATGGTATCGCGCAGATTAAACACATTTTTCTGTACTGTAGCGACAAGTTTGTTAGCCTGGGCCGTTAGGCTAGTGGCCTGCTCGCGATGCGTGGCAAGCAACCCGCTGATCTGTTCGGAAACCACCAGTTCGTTCTTACGTTTATCAAACAGGGTGTCGTCACCTGATCCAAATGCCACCAAACGATCTTTCAGGTTCAACACTTGGGTAGCCAATATCGGATTACGTTTTGCCAAATCAGAGTTCTGGAAAATCCCGACAGCATTTCGAAACACCTCCAAAGAACTCTTAAAGCGGTTGAAAAGATTAGTGATCGTGTGTCGATCATCGGCATCGGTGACGGCTGTCAGCAAACCGATTAGCAGATTACTTTCAGCTTTAATTTCCAGCGCATACCGAAGATTTTGAATAGTCGCATCCACCAATTCCACAGGTGACGATTTGACTTGGCGGCTAGTTTTTAGGTATTGGACCTGTAATTTGGACTGCAGCTTCGGTATTAAGGTGTCGAGTTTTTTGATCACCTCCTGGATTGCGTCGGTGACGTTCAGGTATTCCGCCGAGTTCCCTTCACTTAACAGCGTATGACAGGGATTCGCGGCGATCAAACCCCTCACTAATGCGGCGATTCCTCGCCTATGGGAATCACCATCGATTGCCTCATGGCGTAAACGGCGACCGCGCATTGTCGCTATCGCGAGTCGACACTCTTGCCACCATTGCTCGCTCGGAAAATAGAACGAATTTCCGAGTACACTTGCAAGGCGATAAGTAGCGCTCTGGATTTCTAACCATTCGATTAAAACATTCGCATTGCTTTCCATCATGTCTTTTAAATCCGCGGCATCCTGTCGACCCGCCCGTCTGGCGAAAAGATTCGCTAGCGACGTAGCTCCATAGACAATAGGATTTAGCGTATCAACCAGATCGCCCTGCACACCCCGCAAATTCCCGAGATCTGAATACTTTTCATGCTGTAAAACGAGCCGCTTCTGGGTCGCTTCTTTTAGCTCGACTAACGTCTTAGTGATGGTGGCGCTGTGCCACTTGATGGTATCGAAAGTGGCACCATGATCGCTAGCGCTTAGCTGGTCCATGCTGCTATTGATCTCTTGTACCAACGTATTGAGCCGGGTCTCCGTCTGGCGAAGTTCCTGTTCGCTCTGTGATGCGGCTAGTACTGGCGCCCCAGCTGCAAGCAAAGCGCTATTTGCGGAAAGCCCCATAACTGCCATGAGCTCAGGAATGGCTTCGCTAGCCGTGGTATTAACAATTTCGCCGAACTGATTGAACAAATACAGAGCGAAACCAGTGATAAATAACGTCAACAGGGCAATACCGAAAAAACCAGCATACAGTTTCGCCCTAAAACTGCTCAACCAGGATGTGATCAATGTGTCCTTTAGGCGGATCTTTGACACAGAAAACAAACCCGAAACTGCTTTTGTCCCTTTACTGCCATCAGCCAAGCAAAGAAAATTGACTTGGTAACCTCGATCGCCAGTCGGCAATTTACTTCGCGGGTGCCATATAGGTTAATCGATAATATCATTGTCACGCAGTATCTGTTCCGCATTCGTGGCATCGATAGTTTTTGTCGGTAGGGTGATGCAGGGTTTTATCGGTTCGCCGTTTAATAATTTCAATGCCTGGCGAATTCCCTCGTCACCTGGGGTCTTGTAGAGAAATGTCGCCGTCAGAATGCCCTCGTATACCCACATTACGCCTTCAGCTGGGATGGCATCTATGCCCAAAAAGGCTATGTTCTTTTCACGTCCGACGTCTTTAGCCGCAAGATAGGCACCGTAAGCCATAGGGTCATTATGGGCATAAACCAGATCTATATCCGGGTGCGCATCCAGCGCCTTGGTCATAATTTCATAGCCCAGGTCTTGTTTCCAGTCACCATCTGTGGGCTTTGTCAGTATATTGATGCCCGGTTCCTTTGCGACCACGTCGTAGAAGCCTGCATGGCGGTCCTGGGCAGGGGTCGAAGCCATTCCTCCCCAGATTTCTACAACGTTACCTTTTGCTTTGCCGGGTCCCCCCAGTAAATTGACGGCATATTCCCCCGCTGCGCGTCCGATAATTTTATTATCACCACCGATAAACTGAGTATAACGATCGTTAACCAGATCACGGTCTAGGACGATGACTGGGATACCCTGATCAAATGCCTTATTGACCACAGGCGTCAACGCCTCTGCTACTTTAGGTGAGATTAGAATGACATCCACGTTGCGATCGATAAATTCTTCCATGTCAGCGATCTGTTTGACAGTGTCGTCCATACCATTGCGAACCAGCAATTTAATTTCTGGATGCTTCGCTGCCTCGTCTCGTAGTTCTTTATTGAACAGCAGACGCCAAGGCTCTGTTGTAGTTGCTTGTGAAAAGCCAATGACATGTTTACCGGTTTCGGCATAGGCGATTGAAAAGCTCGTCACTGAGCTGACCAAAACCATCCAAAAAACGAGAAATGATAGCCTGATGTTCAGCCTTATTTTGCGGTAGGATGAACGGAATAGTCTTTTTAGGTTCACGCCGTTAGTCCCTATTTAGAGGTGATAATCCCATAGCCGCACGGTAAATCACCCGTTGTTTTTCCCGGCCGCGCTGATCTGTGATTTTTTCCCACTCCTTGGCAGCTTGTGTCATGGCCTGCTTCACCGTCAGTTCTTGCTTGAGCGCTTTGTCCAAATTGGCCTCCAATGCCTCGGTGTAGTCATGGAATCCGGGTAACCGTAAGTCTAAGGCAACGTGGGGTGAATCCAGGCTGGTCCTCAATACACCCAGGTATTCAGAGGCGGATCGCTTGCTGAGGGCACGGGTCCAAGCGTCTAGATTGGTAAAATGGCTGAAACGGTAAGGATTAATGCCACTACCGCTGGTCATCACATCTCGCAGGCTGTTTTCTGGGCTTGAATACCACATCAAGTAATTCCAAGCAGCTTCGCCATTGCGACTGTTGTTGGGAACACCACCGACCCAACCGCCAAAGGCGAGAAAAGGCACCTTATAGGGTATTTTGACATGGTCCCAAACGTCCTTTTTATAATTCCATATTTGATGAGTTCCGGGTAATCTAAAATAACCCACGTTACTGGCAATACTAGACCGGTTCCTATCTTCGGCTAGGGTACCTGTATCGCCCCAGTCCAGTAGCATCGCAACCCGACCTGCGATGAATTGCTGACGCGCTTCAATAATCCCATAATCTTTTGCTTCTGGGGGACAAAAACGCAGAATATCCAGATATTCTTCCACCGCACGGATCCACCCTGGATTCCCTATTTGCGCACGCATTGTTTCTGGATCAAAAAATTGTGATCCAGGGTAATCAGGGTGATTAGTGTAGGCGGCGGCTCTGCTGAACACGTTCCAAAATTGCTGAGTACCACGGGCAAAGGGCTCCGCCGCACCGAATACTTTCTTTCCATCAGGACCTTTTCTGCCTGAAAAGAATTCAGCGATGTTCTGATACTCTTTCCAGGTGTCTGGAGCTGCCAGCTCATAACCATAGCGTGCTTCGAACTGAATACGATGATCTGGCGCTTCGAATAAATCCTTACGATAATAACCATTGTAGGAATCACCATCGATGGTTACTGCAATCCACTTTCCGTCCCATACCATAAGGCGATCCCGAAAAGACGGATGGATATCGTCAAACGCTTCTTCATCGGTAAGTTCAGCAGGAAGCTCTGCGAGGTAGGGAAAAAAATCCCCTGCCCAGGCTGGGGCATACAAGATAACGTCAAAGACCGATGTTTCGGAGGTCAACGCGGACATATACTCGTCAAACAGTTGATCAAAAGGGAACTGTACTACAGTGACTTTGCCGCCCGTCCTCTCCTCCCACGTCTGCGCATGAACTTTGGCGGGATTACCGATTGCTGAGGCTGCCTGCACTGCCACGACGATTTCAATGCCGTCAAATGTCTTAGTGGGCTTATCATCTGACCAGGTTATCTGAAACAGATTTGGGGCCATTAAGGCGATGGCCAGAATCAAGCAGGTTGGAAAGTTTTTAAGGTTATTCAGTACCCACGCTTCGAAAACAGTATGGCAGGAGATGGGGAGCATACTTCTTTATTTCCATAAAAAACATAATCCGATGCTGTCTTTTTAGCAGAGAAAGACCAGAAAATCCAATCAAATAATCAACAGGATGCTTGCAAATGAGCGAGTTTACCTATTGGGTTATTTTTCCACAGCTTTTTTAATCCGCCGTAACAGATTCAGGGATTACCGGCTTGACCGTCATACCCGGTCGAATTTGCTGCAAACCTTCAATGACAATTTGTTCGCCGCCTTGTAAACCTTCCTCAACAATCTGACGGCCTTGATAGATTTTACCGGGCACGATTTTTTGCAGAGTCGCCTTGTTATTATTGTCAACCACATAGACAAATTGGCCACCCTGTTCCTGAACCAGGGCTTTTTCAGGAATAACCACTTGACCAGGTTGATCCCCTAAAAACACCCGCAACCGGGTGTACTGACCGGGAATGAGAACATAGTCTGGGTTGGGTATCTGGGCGCGGGCGACAAAGGTGTTGGTGAGGGGATTGATGTCGGCGCTGATAAAATCGATGCGGCCTTGCTCTGGGTAAAGGCTGCCATCAGGGGTTATCACTTCAACTCTATAAGCGCTTTCGTCGACAGGGACAGCTCCTTGGCGTTGCAACCTTTGTACGCGGTATCCCTGAGCGCGACTGACATCAAAGGACACATGGATAGGATGCAGCTGGATAAGCCGAGTGAGCACTGTTTCCTGGGCAGTGATGAGATCTCCTTCGTAGACGCGGGTCTGTTCCATCCGCCCGGAAAAAGGCGCAACTATACGGGTAAATGTGAGGTCTAGCTTAGCCCGCTCCACAGTAGCCTGGAGTGCTCGAATACGGTTTTGCGCTTGTTCGGCTTGGGCTACGATCTCCTCTAGCTGATCGCGACTTACCGCTTGACTGTTCCGTAATTCCCGAAAACGTGCCGCACGCTTTTGTAAATACTCGGCATTGGCTTGTTCCGCGGCGAGATCAGCCTGCGCTTGGTTGAGGGTGGCTCGAAACGGCCGTTTATCGATCTGGTAAAGTAATGCGCCTGCGTCCACCACTTCGCCTTCATCAAAAAAACGTTTTTCAAGAAAACCGTTTACTTGCGTGCGAATATCCACCTGACGCAGGGCCTGAGCCGTCCCGGTGAAATCGTAGTACAGGGGAATGGTAGCTAATTCAGCTTTGGTAACTACCACTTCCGGGGGTGGTCTATTGTTACCGGATGGACCCGCGGATTGTGGGTTACTTTCGTCACAGGCTGTCAGCAGCACTAGCAAAGCCAACGAGATAGCGGTAACTTGAGAAAAAAGTTTATGCATTGTTCCATCACCTAAGACTGGGCAAGGTTGCCTTCGGGTTCCTGGCTTTCCTGTCGGTTTGGTGGTTTTTCGCTGCTAGACCAACCTTCTCGCAGTCGCTGCAGGACATAGTAGAACACCGGCACTACGATGACCAGAACAGTGGCCAAAACCATGCCGCCCACGATGACAGTACCCAGGGATTGACGGCTGGCGGCGCCGGCTCCCGTGGCAAATACCAAGGGCAGAACACCGAAAATAAATGATAACGCCGTCATGAGAATAGGCCGCAGTCGTAACCGGGCAGACGCCGCCGCGGCGTCTAAAATCGGTGCTCCTTGGGCACGGCGTTCGCGGGCAAACTCAACGATGAGAATGGCGTTTTTAGCCACTAACCCGATCAGCATCAGTAAGCCGATTTGGGCATACACATCCAAGTCGATACCACGCAGCAGGAGTAACCCTACCGCCCCCAGCAGCCCTAGCGGAATCGATAATAATACCAATATGGATAATACCCAGCTTTCGTAAAGGGCCGCTAATACCAGAAACACAAACACCAAAGACAGCAAAAACACATACAGGGCCAAGTTGCCAGTCTTAAGCTGTTGAAAGGTAATGCCGGTCCACTCGTAATCGATACCGTCTGGCAGGGTTTTTAGGATCTCCTCCATGGCGGTCACGGCCTGTCCAGAACTAAAGGTGGGGGCTGTTTCGCCATTGATCAGCACGGCGGGATACAGATTATAGTGGGGAATATTGTCGGGCCCCACCATGGGTTCAATGGCACCGAATGAGGTGACGGGTAACATATCCCCTACCCTATTGCGGACTTTGAGTTTATCCAGGTCATCCCGACGATCGCGCAGATCGCTGTCCGCTTGCACAATCACCCGATAGATCTTGCCGTATTTGTTAAAGTCATTGACATAGAGGGAACCGAGATAGATCTGTAAGGTTTCGAATACTTCATCTAGCTCAACGCCCAATTCGCGAACTTTGGTGCGATCGATATCGTAAAACAACTGGGGGATATCCACTGCCTGAGAGGTAAAGGCGCGACTGATTGCGGGGTTTTGATTGGCTTTTTCGATGACCCGTTGCGCTTCGCTGACCAAGGTGCGCATACCGAGATTGTCCACATCCTGCAGTTGCAGTTGAAAGCCCCCTACCGAACCAATACCGGGGATGGCCGGTGGGTTACTGGCAAATACTCGTGCGCTTTTGATACTGGCCAGTTTGCCCTGTAGTTTGTTGATGAGCTGTTGGGCAGTCTGTTGACGTTCACTCCAGTCTTTGAGTACTACAAAGAGCACTGCCGCGTTGGGTTTATTGAGGCCGTTGATCAAATCATAGCCGGCCACACTCACCGCGCTGCTAATGGCCTCTTCGCCGTCTAAATAAGTCCAAACTTCCTCTAAGGTGTCTGTGGTGCGCTCTAGAGTGGCGGCATCGGGACCTTGCACCAAGATGATAAATACCCCTTGGTCTTCCTCAGGTACAAAACCGGTGGGGGTGTACCAAAGCAGCAGCCCAGCAGCGGCGGTCAGAGCGGCGAAGATAAGCACAACCAGATACCAAACCCGGCTTAAGGTTTTGACGCTGGCGCCGTAAAAACCAGTCAACCCCTCGATGCCTTTGTTAAATACCCGAAAAACTTTGTTGGGTCGCTGGTCGTTGCGCTTTTTGAGCAACAGGGCGCATAAGGCCGGACTTAAGGTTAAGGCGTTGAGGGTGGACAAGGCTACCGCCATGGCGACACTCAAGGCGAACTGATTGTACAGTTGGCCGGTGAGGCCGGGTATAAAGGCCGCCGGCACAAAGACCGCCATCAATACCAAGGTGGTGCCGATAATGGGGCCACGCACTTCAGCCATGGCGGCGCTGACTACCTCGGTCATTTTTTCATCGGAGTTCTCCCGTAAGCGCCGTTCCACGTTTTCCACCACCACGATGGCATCGTCCACCACCAAGCCAATGGCCAGCACTAACCCCAGCAGGGTGAGCATATTGAGGGAAAAACCAAACACCGCCATAACGGCAAGGGTGCCGATGATGGAAACGGGTATGGTCAAAAAAGGAATCAAGGTGGTGCGTAAACTTTGCAGAAAGAGATAAACCACCAACACCACCAGCAGTACAGCTTGCAAGAAGGTGATGACCACCTCTTTTAAAGAGGCTTCCACGAACCGCGTGGTGTCATAACTGATGCGGTATTCCAGATCGTCAGGAAACCGGTTGGCCAGACGATCCATGGTTTGCTGAACCTGGGCGGCGATTTCCAAGGCATTGGCGTTGGGGCTTTGGAAGATGCCGATGGCTGCAGCAGGTTGGCCGTTGTACCAGGCGTTGCGGTCGTAAGTCTCGGCGCCCAACTCAACCCGAGCCACGTCTTTAACGCGCACTACAGCACCGGCATCCATACGGATAATGATATCTTCAAATTCCGTCACTTCAGCAAGTCGCCCTTTGACATTGAGTTTGTAACGAAAGGCCGGATCCGTCTCATCCGTGGGCGCTTCCCCCAAAGCGCCGGTGGCGGCTTGTTGGTTTTGGGTGCGCACCGCGTTGACCACATCGGTGGGGGTTAGGTTTAAGGCGTCTAACCGTTGCGGGTCTAACCAAACCCGCATGGCGTATTTACGCAGACCAAAATTGACCACCCGGGCTATGCCAGGGATACGCCGCAGGGCATTGGTGATGTGGAGGTCGGCATAGTTACCCAGATAAACCGTGTCATAACTTTCTTGGGGAGAAACTAGGTTAACCACCAAGAGGATGTTGGGGGATACTTTTTCCACCGTCAAACCGGAACGGGTGACGATGGGGGGCAGATTGGGTTCGGCGCGGCTGACCCGGTTTTGGATATCCACCGCGCCGGTGTCCTGGTCATAACCGATCTCAAAGGTGACTGAAATAGCTGAGATGCCTTGGTTGGTGCTATTGGAGGACATATAGATCATGCCATCCACACCGTTGATTTCTTCTTCAATGGGCCGGGTTACTGCCTCCGAGACCACGTCGGCACTGGCGCCTGGATAGTTCGCTGAGACTTGTACCACGGGGGGCGCCACCGGCGGAAACCGAGCGATGGGCAACAAAAACGCCGCGATTGCCCCAACCAGGAAAATGATCAGCGCCAATACCGCGGCGAAAACAGGACGATAGATAAAGAAATTCAAGTTGAGGCTATCTTCAGTAAATCAGTACCTTGCGCCTGCTCCGACCCCTTTGCGTTTGCGCTTTTTGAGCCGTTTAGCCACCAGATGCCGTTGGGCGGCCAAATCGATGAGAATTTCTTGAGCGCCACTGGTATCTTGACCTTCCTGGGGCCGCCGTTGGGTATAACTGCCATCGGCGTGCATATCCCAAACACTGCGCTGGTTATTTAATTGCACATCCAAGATATGACGTAGTTTCTCCCGCAACTTAGCAGCTTCCACGGGAACCACCACTTCCACGCGGCTTTCTAGATTGCGCTTCATGCAGTCGGCGGAACCCATATAATATTCCTCCGCGCCCCCATTACGAAAATAAAAAATTCGCGCATGTTCCAAAAACCGCCCTACCAAGCTAACCACCCGGACGTGCTCCGAAAGTCCCGGGATGCCAGGACGTAATCGGCAGGTATCCCGGACAATGAGATCGACTCTGACACCGGCCTGAGAAGCCTGGTATAAGGCTTTCGTCACATCCTTGTCTTCTAGGGCATTCATTTTGAATTGAATATGACCCGGAGAGCTGTCGGAATGGGTGGCTATCTCCCGTTTGATTTTATCCAGCAAGGCAGGTTTCAAATGTTTTGGCGCCGGCAGTAATTTTTGATAATTGCGTTTAGGGACATAACCCGTGGTGAGAAAATTGAAAAACTCTGTGAGATCGCTGCCGATCACTGCATCACAAGTCAACATACCCAAGTCGCTATAAAGCCGCGCCGTGCCCGCGTGGTAGTTACCGGTGCCCACATGGGCGTAGCGGCGAAGTCCGTCGTAATCCCGACGCACCACAAAGATAACCTTGCTATGGGTTTTCAGACCCACGACGCCGTAGGTCACATGAACGCCCGCCTCTTCCAAACGATTGGCCCAGTGAATATTGGCAGACTCATCAAAACGCGCCTTTAGCTCCACCACCACGGCCACTTGCTTGCCGTTACGGGCGGCGTCCATGAGATACTCCACCACTTTAGAATCCGATGAGGTTCGGTATAAAGTCACTTTTAACGCCAATACTTTAGGGTCTCGACTGGCCTCTTTAAGCAGGCGCTCCACGGAAGTAATAAAAGACTCGTAAGGGTGTTGTAATAAAATGGGTCCTTGTTCACGGATAACGTGGAAAATATTGCGGTTTCCCACCAATTTTGGGTGATCCAAGGGATGATGGGGTGGATCCCGCAGATCAGGTCTATCTAGGACAGCAATCTGAAACAAATCCCGTTTCGCCATCATGCCGTCGATTTCAAACACATCGGCCGCTTCGTCGAGACCAAGCTCTGCAGCCAGCATACCGCGATGGGTTGGCTCCATGTCCTTCATCACTTCCAAACGCACGATGGGCGCAAAGCGACGATCCCGCAACTCCGATTCAATCATGACCAATAAATCATTGGCTTGTTCTTCCGATTGTTCCGTAATAGCGTTACGGGTTACGCGAAATAATTCACAGCTTTGGATAGCCATACCGGGAAACAGCAGATCCAGGTTATTGGCCATAACATCTTCCAAGGGTACGAACAAGGTTTCTTCTTCAAGCACCTGCAAAAAACGTGGGATTCCAGCCCCAGTCGGCACTTTGATGCGTACTAACGCACCTTGGTCGTCGTCAGCATAGCGAATGGCCACCAATAAATTGAGGGATAGATTGGAGATAAAAGGGAATGGATGGGCCGGATCCATGGCCTGGGGCGTCACCAAGGGAAAAATATTCTCCAAATAATAATTTCGCATGGCTACCTGCTGACCAGGCTCTAAACGCTTATAACTGCTGATGCGAATGCCTTGTTCAATGAGTTTTATATGAAGCTCCCGGGCCAACTGTCGCTGTTGCAGTTGAAACTCCCGCACCACCGTATAACATGCCTGGATTTGCTGTTCCGGGGTACGCCCATCGACGCTGAGCTCTTTGACCTTAGCGCCCACCTGCTGCTTCAGACCGCCGATGCGCTTCATAAAAAACTCATCTAAATTAGAACTTACGATGGCCATGAATTTCACCCGTTCTAGCAATGGCGTGCGTTCGTCCTGACCTTCGTGGAGCACACGACGGTTGAATTCCAACCAGGTTAACTCCCGGTTGAGGTACCACTCCGGCGCATCAAGATCAAAAATCGGTAGCGGAGTCGCTTGCTCTGTCTGCTCCTTGGCAACCGCAACGTGCAAGGATTTGCCCTCAACGGGCTGCACATCTTTGCTAATCTTGTTGGTTTTATCGGCGGCAACGCCGGTATTTTCACTCGGTTCACTCATGGGTTTACCCATTTTTCATCGTAGTTGTGCTAATTGATAACTAGTTAGTTAGTAGCCCGGATGTAACGAAGTGAAATCCGGGACAAAATCGGTTTCCCCGGATTTCGTTGCACTTCATCCGGGCTACGGACTACTAACGCCGTGTACAGTTGAATGGGAAATGCTCTAGCTCTGAACAGCACCATAGAGTTGCGCATAGAGACCCTCATTTTGCAGCAGCTCTTCATGGCGTCCCTCTTCAATAATATGTCCCCCGTCGAATACATAGACCCGATCAGCCTGTTTAACGGCGCTTAACCGATGGGCGATGATCAATGTGGTGCGTCCCGTCAGAAAACGATTGAGGGCACTATGTAACTTACCCTCTGTTTCCGTATCCAATGCCGAGGTGGCCTCGTCTAGGATGACCACCTTGGGGTCAGCCAATACCATCCGGGCCACTGCTAACCGCTGCCGTTGCCCCCCTGAAAGACGCACGCCCTGACGCCCTACCACCGTATCGAGACCCTCCCTCATGGCCACCACCGTGTCTTTGAGTTGGGCAATTTCCAAGGCATGCCAAAGACGCGCCTCGGATATATCTCGTCCTAAGGTTAGATTAACACGGACGGTGGCGTTGAATAAGGCAGGATGTTGCAGCACCGTCGCTACGTTCTCACGGACTTCATTGAGTCCAATCTCGCTAACCGGTACGCCGTCGAAATAGACGCTACCCGATTGTGGCGTATAGAGACCTAATAAAACCTGTACTAAGGTTGTCTTACCGCCGCCACTGGCGCCCACCAGAGCCACCCGCTCACCCGCTGCAATATTGAGGCTGACGCGATTCAAAACCAAGGGTCCCTCGCCATAGGCAAAGCAAATATCCTTGACGGCGACGGCGACGGTTAATTTATTCAAAAAGGGATTTTTCCGCGGCAGATAGCGTGGTTCCATATCTAATAACAACAAACCATTGATACGGGCTAATGCCGCCTTAGCACTGGCGAAGGCATATTGGATATTGAGCACCTCTTGCACCGGACCCATCATAAACCACAGGTAGCCAAAAACAGCAAACATAAACCCAATGGTCAGATCAGAGAACACCACCATGAGCATAGCGGTGGCGCGAAAAATCTCAAAACCGCATAAGAAAATCAAAAAAGAGAGCCGATTAGCGGCTTCACTGCGCCAAGCAAAGGTACTGGCGGAATCCCGCACACCGCGAGCTAAGTCTATTACCTGATAAATATAATGGCGTTCCCGATTGGCGGCGCGAATTTGTTGAATGGCGTCGAGGGTCTCCGTGAGCGCCCCCTGAAACGCTTCATAAGCGGCATTTTCTTTGTTTTTGAGTTGCTTGACATGTTTCCCTAACCGCATGGTAAAGAAAATAACTAACGGATTCAAAACCATGATAAACACCGCCAAGGGCCAATGCACCCAGAGCAACACCGCTGCCGTACCTATGATCGTCAGCACAGCCACCAGCAATTTACTGATGGTGCTGCCTACAAACTGATCGATGGTATCCATATCCGTGACAAAACGGGACGCTACCGCACCACTACCCATGGTTTCATACTCTGCCATGGAAACCCGTTGCAGCCGGATTAACAGCTCTTGACGCATCTGATAAATAATATCTTTTGCCATCACCGTAAATTGACGCATCTGCCACACACCTAAGGCGGCAGTCAGAAGGCGCAAAAACACCGTAAAGCCCAGCATGGCCAAAATATAGAAGGCAGGGTCCTGCCAACCCGAGGGCAACAGGTCGTTGAAGGTTGCCACCGCAATGCCCGGCTGGTCTAACAACACCTCATCCACTAACAGGGGCATCAAGAGGGGAATGGGGACACTAGCCAAAGCGGCCAACACGGCAATGATATGAGCGAGAATGAGTTCTTTACGATGTTGAAGGGCGATCTCGAGGATACGTTCCCAGCTAAAACCGGTTGACTCAGCCTGGGTCGGCATAAGCGTCGGCAAAGTTTTGTTTGTGGGTTGACTAACGTTATAGCCTTTGGCTGAGAGCATGGTTGGAATGGTTCAAGTGAAAAGTGTCTTCGGCGGCTTGGGGTTTACCGATTAAGTAACCTTGCGCGAAATCGATGTTGTATTTGCGCAGAAGCGCTAGACTCACCTCGGTCTCGACAAATTCGGCCACGGTTTTTTTACCAAATCCCGCCGCCACCCGACTCATGGCTTGCACGATGATTTGATCATCAAAACTCTCAGCCAGATGACGGATAAAGGAACCATCGATCTTAAGATAGTCGACAGGCAACTGCTTTAAATAATAAAAAGACGAAAAACCGATGCCAAAGTCATCCAAGGCAAATTGACACCCTAATTCTTTGATAGCCAACATCAAACTTTTCGCCTCGGCAAAGTCTGAAACCGCCGCGGTTTCGGTGATCTCAAAAATCAGTTTTGAAGAGTCCACATGACTTTGTTTTAATTCGTGACGCACATGGGAAAGTAACTGAGGATCGTTAAAGGCGCGCCCTGATAGGTTGACCGCCAAGGTCACATCTTGGCCATGATCACGCAGTTCAGCCAGACAGGCGATGGCCTTTTTAACCACTAATCTATCCACTTCGTGGATCATGCCAATGCGTTCTACCGTATCGATGAACTGGGCTGGTAAAATGATATCGCCATGGTCATCGCACATCCGTAGCAACACCTCATAGTGGGAGATCCGGTTGCCTTTAATATCCATGATGGGCTGAAAATACAAAACAAAGCGATCATCCACCAGGGCGCGGGCCACCTCGCCCCGCCAATAGATACGTTTGTGCAGACGTTCCCGGGTTTTGCTACCTTCCTCAAACAAATGCCAATGCCCAAAACCCTTTTCCTTGGCTTGAATCAATGCGATATCTGCACAGGCCAGTAAATCGTTAACATTATTAGCCTGGGACGGGAATAATACGATACCGATGCTGGCAGACACCCGCAGACTTTGACCAGCAAAGGACAAATCCAAACCGTTAAAGGCTGCTTGCATGGTTGTGGCAATCTGAATAGCGTTTTGGGCATCGGTTTCCCGCACCAAAACCGCAAATTCATCACCGCCGAGTCTGGCAACGGCATCTACTGCCTCGATATCCTCTGCCAGCAGTTTACCCACCGTTCTTAATAAAGCATCACCACTGTGGGAACCACGGGTATCGTTAAAGTAAGAGAAATGGTCCAAATCGACAAAAAATAAAGCGCCTGCGGTGTGATGATGCTGGGCCCCCGCCAATACCAGATCCAATTCTTCTTGAAAGCGGCGGCGATTCCATAAATCAGTCAAGGTATCGTGATCGGCCAGCCAAGCTAATTGAGATTCCGCGCCCAAACGCTCGGTTATATCCAAGCCCACCGAAAGCACGATGGGGTCGTTTTCCGTGCGTCCTTTTAGTCGCGAATGATACCAGGTCACGTTGCGTATAGCGCCGCTTCTGCAGGTCACCATAGATTCATGGCGCAGGTGTTCATAGTCACTCCCATGCAGACCTTCACGGAGACGCTGGGTTAGATCCACGGAAACCTCGTCGGGTAATAAAGTACTGACAAAATCACGACCGATCATTTCCGTTTCACGATAGCCGGTCAACGCTTCGGTGTAGGCATTAGCCATCACGATCTGTCCTGAACGATCCTGGGTGACAATCATCACTTGAGCCGTATCCAACAAATTGACATTAAAATCCCGTTCTCGTTCCAATTCATCCATGCGCTTTGCTAAAGCTTGGGTATGATTTGCTACCTGTCCTTCCAACGCTTCCAGACGATCCGCCAAGGCTATAGTGGTATGGTTTAAAATATCCGTTTCATCGTCTAAAAAGGGGGACCGCACTTGCTGTCCAATGGCGCTACGCACCAACTGGAATTGACGCTTTGCCAGAAGCGGAAGATATTCAGTGGTTTCCCGAAGCCGTGATAGAGGTCGCCACAGCACCCCGAGCAATAATAATTCCGACAGCAGCCAACCACCAATGCCGCCTACAATGATTTCTTGAGTGCCTTCGTGGATTTCATCCAGGGCTTCGGTGACGTCAGCGATCACCACAAAATAAGCCCTTTCCGTATCCACCAGCTTGGGTACTGGTAATAAGGTGACTTCATAGCTACGTCCTTTAACCCACACCAGTACACCATTAATCGCTTTACTCACTGAAACCATATCCGCGGCTTCCTGCACCGCTTGCAGGTTGATATTGCGCTGCATTTGCGTATTACCGGTCACAGAAACCACATAAGCATTCCAATCCGCCAAAATACGCTCTGGTTTAACCACCGTTTTCTTTTCAGGGTCTTTTGTCAGTAAGGCGATATCGGTATCTTGGCCGGCAAGCTCACTAAATTCCAACACCATCTGGTCGAGACGAGTACCCACCAATAATGCTCCGACGGTGCCATCATTAGCTGCTAACATAGGTACTGTGGCATATTGCATGCACACGCCATCGCAATCGATAACGAGTTTTGGCTGTTCAGTCAGGTTGACCTCTTCAATCCACTGTAAGATTCGTCGTTGTTGCTGGGGATTTTTTTCAGAAGGCAGGTCCCAAGCTTGCGCCCACTCAGCCAGCAAGTCATTAGAACGGTCATAAAACGATACGATGTCAAAACCCCAGTCGGTTTGTATCACCGGCCATTGGGATTGAAACGCTGTCTTGATCTGCTGGCCATCGCCACCGGCTAGACTTGCTTGCATACCGGGTAACGAGGGTAGGATACTGGCTAATTTTCTCACCAATTCCAGAGACTGATCCGTCGATGTTTCTACATAAGTGGCGTGCCGATGGCGAGCAGCATCCCGATACTTTTCAAACTGGGCATTTAAATTCATATAGCCCCGTAGGGAAATGACCATCATCACCGTGATGAGTACAAAGCTAGTAAACAGCAGGGCTTGCCATTTCAAGCTGAAAAACCGGCGTAGGCTTAACATATGCACTTTCGGCTGCTCTACGTCGTTTTTATGAATCATTTTGGTAAGGTGCTGTTTGTTTTTCAAAATCGATAGGATGCCATGATGGAAATAAGATCCCAATAGCGTTCTGTGTCGCCGGGGTCTTTATTATCTAATGGAGGTAGCCAGCCCGTGCCATCAACCCGATGATATTCGGCCGACAAGGAAAAATTGGGCGTGACAGACCAACGCAGGCCAATGGTCCAGTCCTTTGCAAAACGTGAATGGGCCGGTCGCCCTAAAGGATCTGTTTGGGCAAACTGCTCTCCATCCCGATCGCTCTTGTCAAAAAAATAGGCGTCATAGCGCAATAGCGCCTCCCACCGCTCAGAGAAACGATAGCTGCCTTGCAGGTAATAGGCTTCTTGGGTCAGAGAGGCATCGGGCAAGGCAGAAAAGTCCTTTAGTTTGATTTCACGTTGAGAATATTCTGCCGTCAGGCTCCAGCGTTCAGCATTGTACTGTAACGAGAAAATCCAAGGTTTAAATTGCAAAGACCCAGATCCTACTATGGTAATAGGGCTGTCTTCATCGTATTCCCAATCAGCTTGTATATAAGTCAATGCAGCTCGAATTCGACCACCCTGCCATTCGTATAGAAGCCGACTAATGTAAGACATTTGGCTTTCGAACTCACCACTGGCCAAACGTTGTCCAAACACAAAAGGTTCTATCTCTCGGTCCACGGCGCGTGGATATCCAGCGCCTGCTTGAAAGAAAAAATCCCCGTGGTTAGTGAGACGTTCACCGTATAAAAACATTCCATCCGAGGACAGCACAAGACTGCGAATGGGATCAAAATAGATGGATTGCGGTAAAAGAATACTGGGACGGGTAAAGATGACATCGCGGGTTTCATTGTATAAACCCGAGGGATTTTTGATGCGACCCAACCGCACTCCCCAACGATTGGTCAAATCTGACAGCAACGTATAATCAATCAAACTGTAATCGATGCGGGGTGAACTATCTTCTGTCTCGCCGGCCTGCCGCAACACCAACTGCCCCGCCATGCGCAGATCCGTTAAGGGCTGCCATGACGCATTTATACCGAGTTCAGTAAATTCAAAACTACCTGCATCATCAGAATTTCCATAAAAATTGTTTTTTGACGTCCAATTGTATCCCTGGCTCAAAAAGCCATGCACTTGAAACCCTGTTGGTAGTTCATCAGCCCACACTGTTAATGGGCTGCTAGTAAACACAACACCCACACAGACCGATAGCACAGGGGTGGTGTATTTAAAAGACCGCTTATTGAATTTCCAGAACACGGACACTGTCATCAACCATTGAGTCTGATAAATATCCTATCGCCCCTGGGGTGTCTTTCAAACGCTTGAGCATTTCAGTCTCAGAGTCAACCTGAATAGGGGCCTGTCCAGTACCCGAGTACACTAACCGGTCCCACGCCAGGCGTAATTGATGCGGGTATATATTGAGCACCTGCTTGGCAAATGCCTGATGTAAAGGATGATTATCCTTGAGCACAAAAACCCGCGTCGGCTTGTTATCGCGCCAGCTCTGCAGACGCATGCCAAAAATAGCCCGTAGGGCATCCCGGGAAATAGACTCTATCTCTTGCCCTGAATTTGTAATCACCCGAGGTTCTCCTTCCTGCCCCTTGACAGACGCCACGGACATGGGCGCAAGCCATAGAATCATGCATACCATGCATGGCATTAACCTGCTTCTCCCTAGGACGTTACCACTAACCTTAGTAAAAAAGCTATCGCAAGGCACCCATTGACCCGTATTTATCTTCCCCAAGTCCTCAATCATTCCCAATCAGTTAGTCTGAATTAGCACCCTAAGCACCTGTTTCGGGAGTTTATTTGTATTTGTTAAAATTGTTTGAGGCTTTGGATGAGTCTATCAAACCCATTGCCGAACTGTAACAGCATGGGAGCTGCGTTATTTTAAA
Source organism: uncultured Candidatus Competibacteraceae bacterium (assembly GCA_964423745.1). Taxonomy (GTDB): domain Bacteria; phylum Pseudomonadota; class Gammaproteobacteria; order Competibacterales; family Competibacteraceae; genus CAYRGG01. Next base: position 176,528 of record CAYRGG010000001.1, read on the forward strand.
TCAATCGCTTTTAACAACTTTAAGTCTTTGACACTTTCTACATGCATTGCACCCATTTCCAGGTTAACGGATAATAGCCTAGAATGGTGTCGATATAAAAAAATTTTCGATTTTTACAGATAGATAGCAACTACTTACATTGACCTCTAAAACACGCGTTGTGGTAGGCGTTTCTGGTGGTGTCGATTCCTCTGTAGCCGCTTTATTGTTGTTAGAACAAGGCTACGAGGTACATGGCGTCTTTATGAAAAACTGGGAAGACGCTTACAAAGTGGGTTATTGTTCCGATGACGAAGATTGGGAGGATGCCAACGAGGTTTGCCAAACCCTGAATATCCCACTGCACAGCGTTAATTTTAGTTCAGAGTATTGGGAACAGGTGTTTGAGACGTTCCTAAAAGAACACCGCCTGGGAAGAACTCCCAATCCCGATATCTTATGTAACCGAGAGATCAAATTCAAAGCTTTTCTCGATTATGCCCTGCGTTATCTGGGCGCAGATTATATTGCAACAGGACACTATGCCCGTACCGTCCATGTTGATGACGCCCTACATCTTCTCAAAGGTAAAGATACTGCTAAGGATCAAAGCTATTTTCTTTACACCTTAAACGAAACGCAGCTGAGACATTGTCTGTTTCCAGTCGGCGACCTGTTTAAACATCAGGTGCGGGCCTTGGCGGCCGAGAGCGACTTAGTCACTCACGATAAAAAAGATAGCACCGGTATCTGCTTTATCGGAGAGCGTAAATTTCGCGAATTTTTAAGTCGCTATTTGCCTGCTCAGCCCGGTAAAATGCTAGCGACCACGGGGGATTACATGGGTGAGCATATGGGATTGATGTTTTATACCCTCGGCCAACGCCACGGACTTGGCATTGGCGGTCAAGCGGCGAACTCTGGCGAGCCTTGGTATGTGGTTGATAAGGACTGTGAGAATAATGTACTGGTGGTGGCCCAGGGAAACGCTAATCCCCTGCTCTACCATTGCCGACTTCGCGCATCGGAGCTACATTGGATTTCCAGGGAGTTACCCACAACGCCCTTTCACTGCTGGGCGAAAAGCCGTTATCGACAACCCGACCAAGCCTGTGTTATCCAGGCTCTCGACGCTGCCACAGGTACCTGCCAGGTGAGGTTTGCACAACCACAGCGCGCCTTGACCCCCGGACAATCCATCGTTTTTTATCGTCACGAGGAATGTTTAGGCGGGGGCATTATTGATGCTGCATTCGATTAACTAACCCGAGTGACATGTTTTAACTATGCCTCAAACTGACCACGATCGTGTCATTGCCCTGGCAGCATTATTCCAAGCGACTCAAATGGTGCGCGATATTGCCCATGAGGGACAAACAGAATCCAATGACTTTGAAACGTGTTTACAGAGTTTGATTAAAATCGATGCCCCCAACAGCGAAGTTATCTATGGTGGAATCGATAAATTAGGCTCTGGATTGCGTTTATTAAACGACCATTTGATGCAACCTAAAGATATGGAAATCACCCGTTATGTGGTGGCTCTCTTGGTTTTGGAACGTAAGTTAGCTAAGCAACCCCATTTATTGCAAAAGATTCGCCAAGGCATTGAGGACTGTATCGAAAAGCTCAGTTATTTTCCCTTAACCCATAACAATATTGTGGCTAGCTTGGCGGATATCTATTCATCCAATATCAGCGTTTTAAAACCCCGCATTTTAGTGCGTGGAGAACCTGCTCATTTGACTCAGCCAAGCAATGCTAATCGTATACGAGCTCTTTTGTTATCGGGTATACGCGCAGCCATTCTATGGCGACAAAGCGGTGGCGGTCGCTGGACCCTTTTGTTTAAACGCAAAGCCCTCCTTTTACAAAGTCAACGTATGCTAGCCACCTTAGACGAGCCCTCCGACCAGTGAACTTTTTAAAAGCCCACCTTGTCATCTTGTATAGTGTTTGTACATTTATCACTGTTTGAACAGCGGTATTTTTCGACAAATGCTTTACAAAATATCTAAATTTTTTCTAAGAAAAGGTGTTTTATGTTCACTTTATCTAATGGTCGTCGTCGCTTTTTAACCCTACTCACCACCGGCATTGCAGCCCTGCCATTTATCGGCTTGCTGGGTCAACGTCGGGTACATGCTCAAGAACTTCCCAAAGTCGAAGAGAGTGATCCCACTGCTCAAGCCCTCAGCTATGTCCATGATGCTTCTCAAAGTGATAAAGCGCCGGCCGAGCAGCTGTGTAGTAACTGTCAGTTTTATGCCGGCGCAGAAGGAGAAGAATGGGGTCCCTGCGCCCTCTTCCCCGGCAAAGCAGTCAGCGCCAATGGTTGGTGTACTGGATGGTCACAGAAATCCAGTTAAGTTAATTTAAATCAGGATCGACATACCAGGGAGGGTATAACCGATATAATAAACAGCGTCTTTGCTAAACTAAAATAAATACGGTTATCTATGGAACAAGGTAAATTTATCACTTTGGAAGGCATTGAAGGCGCAGGCAAATCCACGCAAATGGCGACTGCGCAAAACCTCCTGAAAAACCATGGTAAAAAAGTCTTGAGTACCCGTGAACCAGGGGGTACGCCATTGGGTGAAGCGTTACGAGCGCTTTTGTTGGAAAATGCTACCCTTGATATTCACCAAGATGCCGAGCTTTTGCTGATGTTTGCTGCCCGTGCTCAACATGTAAAGCAGGTCATTGAACCTGCTCTGCAAAAAGGCTACTGGGTGATTTGTGATCGTTTTACCGATGCAAGCTATGCCTATCAGGGGGGAGGTCGCGGTATTGCCGTGGAACGGATCAGGCTCTTGGAAAATTGGGTACAAGGAACGTTACGCCCTAATCTAACCTTGCTTTTTGACTTACCTGTCCAGCAAGGTTTGGCTCGGGCAGGGCGAAGTCATAAGACAGACCGCTTCGAAACAGAGACAGAACACTTTTTTGCCCAGGTGCGTAATACTTATCTACAGATAGCTCATAGTCAACCTCACCGGTACCGCATTATCGACGCTAGTTCCTCTAAGGAAATAGTAGCAGCTGAGGTGGAAACAATACTCAGTGAATTCGTCAACGGATAGATGCCATGCAGCCACGTTTACCTTGGCATCATAGCCTGTGGGAAAACCTACTTCGGTGTCAAAAAACCGCCCGCCTGCCCCATGCCCTTTTGTTAAAGGGGCCAGAGGGGCTTGGAAAAAGATATTTTGCTGAACAAGTGAGCCAAGCTTTTTTATGTCAAACCGTTGACCAGAGCAGCCTAGCCTGTGGGCAATGTCGAGCCTGTATCCTCTATAAAGCAGGCAATCACCCGGACATTATTCGCCTTGAACCCGCAGAGAAAGGAACTTCCATCAAGGTAGAGCAGATTCGTGCATTAAGCCGTTTTTTAGACCATACCAGTCATCGGGGTGGTTATAAAATCGCCCTGGTTAACCCCGCTGAAGCTATGAATTTGAATGCTGCCAACAGCCTTTTGAAAACCTTAGAAGAACCGCCGCCATCCAGTTTTCTGCTATTAGTGACAGCCAACCCTTCTCAGTTGCCCGCCACCCTACGCAGCCGTTGTCAGGGGTTAACATTTCGCACCCCCTCACTAGAACAAGCGCTGGCCTGGTTAACACCGCAGCTAAAAGGCCAACATGACGACCCGCGATTGCTACTTAGTCTAAGTGGCGGTGCGCCCATGAAAGCCTTAGCTTATGCCCAGAATGATCACATTAAAATCCGCCAAAGGGTTTTTCAAAACTATTATCATGTTGTCAGTGGCCAAGCCGATCCCGTTGACATGGCAGAGCTATGGCACAAAAACCATGATATTCGTGAAATATGTTTGTGGCTAATCAGTTGGCATAGGGATATGATTCGGCTTAAGATGGTCGACAATCCACCTTATTTAGTGAATCGAGATCTACAATCCATTTTATATCAGTTGGCTAAAGCACTACCCATGGAGACTTTGTTTCAGTATTTGGATGATGTACTTCGAATGTACACTTTATGCGCTACCCAGGTGCAACCGCAACTGATGGTGGAAGCGTTTCTTAGCCACTGCGTCAATGCATCGACGGTAGACCCTGTCTAGCAAGGAGAGGATTAAAAAAATGCCACCGAAACAAGGCATGATGTCCCTGGCTGTTAAGGACAAAAAGGCGTTACTTGCCGCCTATATGCCCTACCTAAAAAACGGGGGAATTTTTGTTCCTACCGAAAAATCTTTTGAACTGGGCGACGAAGTTTTTTTGTTACTTAGCTTGATGGATGAACCGCAACGTTATCCGGTGACAGGCAAAGTCGTCTGGATAACCCCTAAAGGCGCTCTAGGCGGTCGTCGGGCTGGCATTGGCATCCAATTCAGTGGCGTTGATGGCAGTAATGTGCAGAAAAAAATCGAAACCTATTTAGCGGGCGCCCTGCAATCCGATTACCCCACCGATACCATGTGATGATGTTTGTCGATTCCCATTGCCACCTGGACCGTCTTGATCTTACTCCCTTTGACGGACAGCTTAGTAAGGCCCTAGCAACGGCCAAAGACAATAGCGTAACCCATTTTCTCTGTGTATCCATTGATCTTGACAGTTGGCCTGCCATGTACCGTCAGGTAGCGGATTACCCGCAAGTGGCTATTTCTGTGGGCGTACATCCCAGCACATCGAAAAATTATCTGGCTAGTGTTGCAGAACTGACTGAGTTGGCCAAAGACCCGAGAGTCGTGGCCATCGGCGAAACGGGTTTAGATTATTTCCACGGCAAAGATCCCCAAGCCAGGGAGCGCCAAGAAACCAGCTTTCGCACCCATATTGCCGCCGCTAAACAGGTCAATAAACCTCTTATCATTCATGCCCGGGAAGCTCGCGAGGCCACCCTGCAGATTTTGAGTGAAGAAGGCGCCGACCAGGTGGGGGGTGTATTCCATTGTTTTACCGAGGACTGGCCTACTGCTGAACGAGCTTTAGCATTAAATTTCTATATCTCTTTCTCAGGTATTGTGACCTTTCGCAATGCTCAGCAGATTAAAGAGGTCGCCCAGCGTGTACCCGCTAATCGGATGCTCATCGAGACGGACTCACCCTACTTAGCGCCAGTCCCCTACCGGGGTAAATCCAATCAGCCAGCCTGGGTGCGGCATGTGGCTGAATGTGTCGCTGAATTGCGCAATGAACCTTTGCCTCAGGTGGCACAAACCACTTCAGCGAATTTTTTTGACCTATTTGGATATCGATGATGGTGTCCGCTTTTTCGTTGCAGGAACGGATTCGCCGCTGTCTATCCACCCCACCTGGCGAAGATAAGCTGACTGGTGATTTTGCCGTAGCCGGATGGCCGCGAGAAGAACGCGCACTGTTGCCCGCTGCCGTATTAATTCCTCTAGTGCAACGGCCAACGGGTCTTACTGTGCTACTTACCCAACGCACCGATCATCTTATTCATCACGGCGGGCAAATCAGCTTTCCCGGTGGCCGAGTTGAACACCACGACGCCAACCCCATTGAAACAGCCCTACGGGAAACCGAGGAAGAAATTGGCTTACACCGGCGTCATGTGGACGTTGTTGGATTACTCGATACATATCAAACCATTACAGGCTTTCTTATTACGCCAGTGGTGAGTTTTATTGAGCCGGCATTTCAACTTGATCCAGATCCTTTTGAGGTGGCGGATGTCTTTGAAGTCCCCTTCAGTTTCACCCTCGATGCCCGCAATCACCAGTATCGTGAGAAACTCTATAAAGGCCATCACCGGGGGTTTTATGTGATTCCCTACGAAAACCGCTATATTTGGGGGGCTACTGCTGCCATGTTAGTGCATTTTGCCCATAAACTAGAACAGTGCGATTAAACCATTTATTTATTTATGGACGCTTTATCTTTCTCCTGCCAAGGCCAGTGACCGTTTAACTCCACATTGAGAGTAAAGCTGAGAAACGTTCGAATTAGCACAACGACGGTCAAGACACCCACAGTCTTAAAGGTTAATTCCACAGCAACGGTATGAATAATATCGGCCGCTACCAGAAACTCCAGACCAAGCAGAATGCCACGCCCTAGCGCTCGGCGAGTTCTGCGGAACACCACTTCGGTTTCAATGTCTTTGAATAGTTGTACGAACCCATATAGCAGTGAGTAAAGGGCGAACACCACAATTAAACCGATACCGACCCCTTCAATAATCACTGCACACCATTCCGCGACCGGTTTTATTGACTCAGACATAGGGACACCATAAACATGGTAATGTTATAAAGCCTGTTCAAGCCCTATAACATGTTAACGTAGACTTTGACCCAGAGTCACGAAACACCTTGTTTTAACATTAGCTCTTTAAAGTTGAATCGATATGTGGGATGTAGACATTGAGGTTTTAGAATCTGGCAGAACGCGTAAATTATCCATCCGGCATAAAGAGAAGCTATTGAGTTATGTGCAAACATTAGACTATTGGCAGCACGACAACGAGTTTCGAACATTTTTTATCGATCTTTTAGCTAAGGCGCCATTCTCTGCGTATTTTTGGGAAACGCCACCGGTGACTACCGCCACCGCCCAGCGGCCGTTTGAGTTTGTACTGGTGGACAGTCCGTCGCTGGCAGATGTGCAATCTGATCCCAGGGATTTTGAAACCCATTTCGCCTCTGTGGAAGCCTCCGCAGAGACTGCAACCTTTTTGAATCTGGGTAAAGACGCTTTACTTGTCGTACCCTGCCCTCGCGCATCCCTATCCGCCTATCCGCATCTTGCGGCGTTCTCTCGGCTGGCGCCTGCGTCTCAACAGCAAGCCCTGTGGTCTTCGGTTGGAGCAGCTATGGAGGAGCGGCTCAGCCTAAGCCCACTTTGGCTCAGCACATCCGGGCTAGGTGTTTCCTGGTTGCATGTCCGACTGGATAGCCGACCAAAGTATTATACGTTTGCACCTTATCGGCATGCCTAATCACCATCATTCTTACAAAAGCATTCATTTAGGATGGCTTGAATCACGCCTTATTAGATGGCAACTTCAGCTCAATGGGGTTAGGAAAATTGGGAAATAAGCGGGATTGATTTATTTCGCCTGCTGCATTAAAGAAGATCACATTCCCATTTTCATCGCACACCCAAAATTCTTCTGCCCCTTTGGCAAAATAAAGTTCTTTTTTCTCTACCATCTCTTCCTTCTTGTTAGATGGAGAACGTATTTCTATGCAAAGCTCAGGGGCTCTATTGTAGGGGGTTAATAATTCGTTCTGAGCAAAGAATTCATCTGAACCCCAAATCACATCAGCAACTTTTACACCCTTAGCCGTTTGTACAGAACACTCTGTTAAGAGAATGCCATCGCCTCTGGCATTGCGAAGTAGTAAAACAAGGGCGGTTTGAATAAATCCATGAAGGTTGGAAGCAGGACTCAAGATAACATTACCCCACTCATTCAGCTCAATTTTGAAGGGCAAATTTTGCAAGGAAGGATGTTCAATTACTTCTTGCCATTTCATTACGATACATTCTCTTGGTAATTCATTAGAAAATAATCAAAAGATGGTTGTTACGCCAACACAAGATTATGCCCGCCAAGAAACAACACCCACAACAAAACAGTCAACCAATGAATGGCAATAGGCCACCACAACGATTTTGAGTAAATATAAGACAAACTACAAATGAGTCCCAAGCAAAAGACGATAAACAAAAAACTGGGATTGAGGAAAATCTCTCGGGCAACAGGGTTAATGGTCAACGCCCCAAGGGGATGCCATAAAATAAAGACTGATGTACTTAAAAGCGTATAAAAGACAACATGCCCAAAACCTTTTTCTTTTGTGTTATTGGGAATTAAAACACCCCGAAAAAAAGCTTCTTCAAGTATGGATGGAAATATCAATAACCATAGCGGCAGTAAAAACACAAATTTTGATTCCACCAGACCTACTTCAAAAAGATTCGCAGCAAACCCTGTTATCAATGCTATAACGCCATACGCTATCGTCAACATAAACGAAAGCATAAAAGCCTCACGGGGCAGGGTTTGCAAACCCACCAGTAAATTATCTTTTAAATACGAACCCATTTTCTATCCTTGTATAGCTATCCCGATCGCCGCCTACGACTGCGCAACACAGCCTTTTCCAATTCAACGACAAACAGCACTGTGGCTGCAACTAGGATGATTCGCAGCCAGGCAACGGGATCTAGCGCCCGGGTGTCAAACAGAAACTGTAAGGGGGGCGCATAGGTAAACACCAGCTGAAAAACCATGACCACAGCCACCGAGATCAACACCGGTCGGCTACCAAAAAGGCCCTGCCAGTTTAAAACCGACCCTTGCAGATAACGGGTATTAAAAAGATAGAACACTTCAAACATCACCAAGGTATTCACGGCCACCGTGCGGGCCAGCTCAATATCGGCACCACGATCCCGCTCCCACAAAAACAGCCCGAAGGTGCCAATTACGAGTACTCCAGCTACCAGTACAATGCGCCAGATAAGAAATCCGGACAAGATGGGCTCCCGTGGCCGTCGCGGTGGGCGTGACATAACGCCGCGCTCGGTGGGCTCGAAGGCCAGAGCTAGCGCCAGAGTCACCGCCGTGATCATGTTTACCCAAAGAATCTGCACAGGTGTGATGGGTAGTAGCTGACCCATGAGGATAGCGGCGATGATAATCAGCGCCTCGCCACCGTTGGTAGGTAAAACAAAGGTAATGGCTTTTTTCAAATTATCGTAAACGGTACGACCTTCTTCGACGGCGTAGGCGATGGAAGCAAAGTTGTCATCGGCCAATACCATCTCCGCCGCTTCTTTGGCCACCTCGGTACCTTTCAGACCCATGGCTATCCCCACATCGGCCCGTTTAAGGGCCGGAGCGTCGTTAACGCCATCGCCGGTCATGGCGACCACCCAGCCGTTCGCTTGCAGCGCTTGTACGAGACGCAACTTATGCTCGGGACTCGTGCGGGCAAACACATTGATGCGAGCGACGTTTTCCTGCAGTTGGGCGTCGCTCAAGCTGTCGATGTGCTGGCCTGTGATAGCGCCAGCCCCTGTCTGAAGACCTAACTGGCCACCGATAGCCAGGGCGGTCCCCACATGGTCGCCAGTGATCATTTTCACCCGGATGCCGGCTTCCTGACATTGACTAACGGCGGCGATGGCCTCTTGGCGAGGCGGATCAGCAAGCCCAAATAGGCCAATCAGCGTTAACCTTTGCTCCACGTCTTTGAACTGCAGCTCGCGGTGGTCACTGGTGGTCTTCAGCTCGGCCAGCGCCAATACCCGTTCGCCACGGGCTGCCAATTCATCGATGCGTTCACTCCAATACGCCTGATCCAACCCTTCGTCCTGGGGAAAACCATGCTGACTATTGCCGCCACTAACAAAAGATAAATCAAAACGTTGTTGAACTGGGTTAAGAAACGTAACCAAGGGCTACGCGCCTGCGGCGGGCGCAAACGGTTGAGTCCAAATCGCTTGAGCCGCTGCTCGGCTTCCATGCTCGTCAAGCCTTGCAGACTACTGCTTACCTTTTCAAGGGTTACAGCCACTGACAAGCTATACCAGTCGCCCTCCACTTTTGGGTAGTCTTGATGCATATCATTGCGCATGATTTGAAAACGGTAAGAAAAAAGGTTTACACAGCGTCTAAATAGTTACACATAAACATCAATCAATGATAATAACTTAAAATCACCACCGACGAAGATAGGAATAGAATTAATGCTTCCAGCCTCGGTCTTGCACTGGGCAGAGGTTTCCAACTGGCCCTCAATGCAACGTGATGACCTGCGCATAACTCAAGTTTCTAGGAGATCATTTTGACAAACTATAATTCACCCGTTTTCGAATTACTGCGTACCCAAACCAGTGAAACTTGGCGCACCTATGTCGAACATGAGTCCCTCAAAACAATGGGTGATGGCACACTACCTCGGGCAGCCTTTCTCCACTATTTAAAACAAGATTACCTTTTTCTTATACACTTTGCCCGCGCCTGGGCATTAGCCGTTTTTAAGTCTGATCGGATTGATGAAATGCGCACTGCCGCTATGACAGTTCATGCCCTTATTCATGACGAAATGCAGCTTCATATTGAAACCTGCGCCGCCGAAGGCATCACGGAGGTTACCCTAGCGGCAACTGCGGAAGAACCTAAGAACTTAGCTTACACGCGCTTTGTCATGGACATGGGGATGCGGGGCGATCTATTGGATCTGTTAGTGGCCTTATCACCCTGTGTCTTTGGCTACGGTGATATCGGAACGCGCTTAGCTGGGGAAACCGATGGTCTACCCGCTGATCATCCCTACAAAAAATGGATAGAAACCTACTCAGGCTCCGATTATCAGACGGTTTGCGTTGATGTTGGCGCATTATTAGAAAATGTTGTGAAACGACTCATTGGCCCAGAAGCCATGCGGTCATCACGCTGGCCAGATCTATTACACACCTTCGAGAGCGCTTCGCGCTTGGAAGCCGCTTTTTGGAGCATGGGTTTACGTGGCGCATAGGGGCATTGATTGAAGTTAAAGCTTGCAGCAAAACCTTAGCGGCACAATAATAGGCTTACTTTTGAGCTTACTAAAGAATACCTGCTGCTGCTTTCTTATTTGATAAGTTTAATAACTTGCCTTGAATAGACTCTAGTATATTATCCCTAATATAGGAACTCGCATTAATAATCTCTACACCAATTAATTCGCCTTTGTCATTCAATTTAGCCTTACAGCGCACCGGGTAAAGACGACACAATGCAAAACCAGACCCTCCCTTTCTTAGGCTTTCTTAACCGGTTAGTTTGATCGTTAGGCAGTCACCTATGAACGCAAATGCACAAAAATGAAACAAAGAATTTATACAGATACCTCTGTCATTGGTGGCTGTTTTGATAAAGAGTTTGAATCTGCTTCATGTCAGTTTATTGAGAGCGTTAAGGCAGGTGAGGCAGTCATTGTCGTTTCAGATTTAACGCTTCTAGAGCTTGAATTGGCGCCTATGAAATTAAAGGAAATTCTAAGGGAGATTCCAAACAACGATAAAGAGTACGTAGAATTTCAGGAAGAAGCGAGGGAACTTGCAAAGTTTTATATCGCTGAAGGTATTGTAGGCTCAAGTAGTCTTGTGGATGCTCAACACATAGCCATTGCAAAGGTCGCTCGTGTTGATGTGCTCGTGAGTTGGAATTTCAAGCACATCGTTAATCTTCAACGAATTCATGGCTATAATTCTGTTAATCTTCGACAGGGTCATCCCTTGTTGGAAATTAGAACACCGCAAGAGGTAATCAGTTATGGAAACGAATGAAAAGCAGTTTGATGCGGTGAAGATGATGCGCGAAATCCGCGATAAGCTCAGCCATGAGTTTGAAGGTATGAGCTTGGAAGAAGAAAAAGCATATATAAGAAAATATGCGAATACTCCTATCTCTCGGGAAGCTAAAGGAAAGAGACAAACTGCCTAACAACCGCTTCAACTAGACCGCCATCGGCAACTTGAACTCCCGGGTTAATCGGTTAAGTCTAAACGTCGCTCAATTTTATCGATTCGCTCGTTAATACGATCTATAGTTCATTCTCGTCTTACTCATTTGCTGAATCTCTTTGTCTGTAATCTAAATTCAATCTGTTGGAGTGTAATTGCATGAATGGTGACAGGTATTAGCGACGAGTACCCAAGCAACCGTCTCGTATCCCAACAGAAATTCTACAGCGCTACGAAAAATGGAAAGATGTCATTTCAATCTCTGCACCACAAGGGCTTCGATTAATTCGTGGTTTCCGGGTAGAAGTACACTAGGTCAGAAACTTGAATTTAACCCACTGCGCCGCAAAGCTCTTCGACTTTTGTACTTGATAAGAGGTGGATGCGTTTATTTCCTAGTCGATCACTCATAGCAAAGTACTAACAACCTCTATACAGGTTTTTATGGGTAACCACATGTCAAGACATAAAGGATTATCGGGATCGGCAGGTAAAAAGCTATACTGCTGATAAAACGGAATGACCTCTGGAAACTGAGGGTCAACAAACAGCCCGATGGCTGCAATGTGTTGTTCCACCAACACCGTCCGATAGATGGCATCGATCAATAACCTCTCGCCTAACCGTTGCCCCTGGTGGGCACGATCTACGGCAAGACGGGCCAGTTTCACCGCACTGAGTGGGTGAGGATACTTTTTATAGTCTCTGTGAGCCGGTGGCGTTATGACTGAATATCCCGTTAGCGTGTGATAACCGATGACGGTAGCAGGTGCGGAATCGAAGCTTGCTACATACGTTTTCGAGATGTGCTTTACTGTTTTCTGCCGGGCTTGTTGTTGTAAGAACTGATTTAATTCACGAATGCCACAATCAAATGCTTTACGATCATGTTGCCGGGTGATTTCCTCAATAATTGCCGACATTGACCGTGTCTTTATAGTGCTGCGCAGCCTTAAGGAGTTTAGTATTTGCTTTGGGCGGATTGTCCAAAGCAGCAAACAAAGCATCAGCACCTGCCATCGAGAGATGCAACGTTTCAGTCCGTTCAATCACGTTATGTGCTTTCTCCATCGCTGACTCGATAAGGAACTGTGAAAGCGTTGTACCAGAGTAATTAGCCGCCCGCTGTATGATTTCTTGAATCTCTGTGGAGGTTCGCGCAACTAGACGGGTTTCTTTACGGTCTGCATGGGTAACCATCATTTTACCTAGTTATCAGTCTATGATGGCGCCACTATGGCATACACAATTGAAACTTGTCAATTTGCGTGCCAAAAAAGCATACAAAAAGGGCTTACGCAAGTTTGGATAAGTCCTGACAATGACATTGCCTTTTGACAGCAAGGGAGTCTCTTTGATGAGCTCCTGTAGAAGATCAGGAGCTCGTCAAAATGGTCAGGGGCTTGAAGACGATTTCCAAGCAGGGCGTGGCTTAAAAAATATGCGCCGCAGAGCGGGCAGCATAGACTGTCGATTAGACATGGAGTCTACCTCGGAAGCAATACGTATCTGCCTGTTTCTGCCGACTGATCCAGAAAAATAACGTCAAGGTAACTGCTCACCCGTCATTCCGGCAGGGATTGCCGGAATCCAGTGGCTATGGAGGATAGCAAGCGGTTGTCACCCGCGCTTGCCGTCCATAGCACTCTAGCATCTATCGGATTCTCACAAGGCAAGCGAAGTTAACCCTTGCAGTAAAACCTTAGCGGCACGATAATAGGCTTACTTTTAAGCTTACTAAAGAATAGCGCAAGAGGCCGTATGAAGACAAAAGCAGACATGGTTCGATTATCGAGCAAAGGACAGCTGGTCATCCCGCGGGCGATACGCGAAGCGTTGCAGTGGGACGTAGGGACAGAGTTGACGGTGGTACGCACTGGTTCAGGGGTAATAATCCAGTCGTCGCCGAAAAAGAGCGGCAAACGATTAGAGGATTTGCGCGGTTGTTTGAGCTATCAGGGTCCGCCACTGAGCGACCAGGCGCTAAACGCAGCGGTAGACTATACGGCGGATTGGGACGTATCGGAAAAACGCAGCCAATGATTGCATTTGATACTAACCTGTTGGTACGGTTCGTGGTCAATGACTGTCCGGCACAAGCGGATATAGCCGAAGCGTTAATGCGTCAGCAGACTGTCTTTATATCCCGCACCGTACTGCTGGAGAGTGAGTGGGTACTGCGTTCCCGCTATGGCCAATCACATGCAGCATTAGTGACATTTTTTCAACATCTCGTTGCAGCAGAAAACGTGATGCTAGAAGCCCACGAACAGATAATGTCGGCCTTGGAATGGTATCAGCTAGGCGCAGATTTTGCTGATGCGCTGCATTTGGCAGCCTGTGGCGAGGCGGTCATGCACACCTTCGACCATGGCTTTTGCAAGCAAGCACGAGCAGCGGGAGTAGCCCCGCTGGTGCGGATTTTAAAAGCTAACAGCGCTACGGCTCAATAGTCAGCTTTCATACTCGCCGCTTCGAATGAATGTCGACGACTATTCTGCATACTTAAAAGCTATGCAATAGCAGATATTTAGGGCAACAGAGAACTAACAAGGTAGTTTGGGAGCAAAGCTTGTGAACGATGAAAAAACCTATTCAGTGCTTTTAGTAGAAACGGTTACTACTGGCTACGATATTGCCGAACACCTTCGCACGCCAGAGGACATGGCTGCTTACCTAGCGGCTTGCCTTGAGGAAGCTGAGGGTGATGCGGCGTTTGTTGCTAAAGTGTTAGGCGACATTGCCCGCGCCAAGGGCATGTCTCAGTTGGCGCATAGGGAGTCTCTTTGACGATGTCCTGTTCATGGCATATGCTTTGGCGTATGCATTATAGTTACGGTAATGACTATGCACTCTGAACGACATGTCCGTTTATTTCGTAATGGTCGCAATCAAGCTTTGCGTATCCCCCGAGAGTTTGAGCTGGAAGGCGATGAAGCGATCATTCGCAAAGAAGGTGACAAGCTGATCGTCGAACCGATTAGAAAAGGTCGGCTTCTTGCTTTACTTGCTACCCTAGAGCCACTCAAAGTCGCTCTTTATGGCTGTCACTATTATGCTGATGGGTCCCTGAAAGCTATCGCTCGCTATGTTGGCTCGGGGCATACGGGCAGTGTCTCGGGTGCGCTACAGGCTATCAAGTTGAACGCCCTGTTGGGCAGCATGGCCACACTACCGCTTGACGTACTGGCCACAGTTCACCATCGATTATAGGGCGGTTTCGATTTCCTAATAGCCCATAAACCGGGCCTATGGGTTATTCCTGAAACTCTCATGCAGCGCCTAGAATATTCTGTTTGTTATGCACACAAAAAATGTATAAAGTCGATTCAAGACTCGCCAATCGTTAGGGAGTTTGCCAGAAGGGGGTCCTGACCGGCACATTATTGATAAAGACGGCACAATGCAAGACCTGACCCTCGCCTCCCATTAAAACCGGACAAGTGGCCGTATTGGACGATCTAGCAGGTCGGCGGGCAGCCAGTTCTCACAGTATCCCCGCTATTGGCACATTGGGCATAGCACTGCGCACTAAGCAATAGCCGTCTTTCCGCACTTGTCATGAAAGATTCAAGCATAAAGTTGTTGATAAGGGGGTTATAAGAGCTGAAGGACGATGAGATGTGGGTCTTTCAGGTTGAGGACGAGTTGAGTGT
>CAYRGG010000002.1:0-155115 GCA_964423745.1 uncultured Candidatus Competibacteraceae bacterium
CCTGGCGACCTTCCTGGCGACCTTCCTGGCGACCTTCCTGGCGACCTTCCTGGCGGGCTTCTTGATAGAAACGGGTTTGCTTTAACTCATCTAGACCTAACATGGCTTCAATGTCCTCTCGGGAGAGATTCGGATACTTATAAATTACCACAAGTTCCAGCAATTCGAGCCACTGCTGTTGCCGTGCGGTGTTTAACCTTAGACCCCGGGTGCGGGTTATTAAATCGCGGGCTGACGCAGCGGCCGTCTCAGGCGGTTCCACCATCAGCCGGATCAAGCCTAATCCTATGGACTCTGAAGGTGACGGCGGTAGTTGATCCAGATAGATACGTTGAATGACCGTATCCAGACACTGCAATTCCACCGGTAAGCCGTTATCGATGCGGGCACTGGGATAAACCACCACCGCTTGCCATCGTCGTCCGGGCCGATATTGACGTAGATACATCATGATTTCGGCACTGAGGCGAAAATACAACGCATCATCACGCTGAAACTGCACTTCAGTAAACAGGATAGGGGCCTCTGCCATGTCTTCTGGAGGTAACCAAAGACCATCCAAGGTCAGTTTGGTATCTTTGACTTCGACGGATTTTACTTGGTAGCGATCCGCGGGTAGTTCGGGAGCGTCCATCAGTTCGAACAGCAGTCCGGGAAAGGTCACAAAGAGCCGGTAGAACAAAGAGTCGGTTTTCATAAATTTGGACTAGTCGGTTCTGCAAGCTGAGGCCGGGCATTAAATAACATTAACCCCGGCGGTTTTGCCAGCAGCGATAAGTTTTTGAGTTCATGTTGCCTGTGGCAATGCGAGTATCAGCGCCAGTTCAAGCCACATAACATGGAAAGAAGACAGGTTATATATAGTCGTGGGCTATAGAAAGCACATTATCCAGTACCCTTAACCATTACTGAAAGTTCTTACACAAGTGATTTTGATTCGCTGTGTCCAAAACAAGGAAATATTTAAAAGAGTTTTCTTAGGGCTTCTCTTGCTTTATCTTCCAAATTTTGACCATCCTCTTCTTTACTTTCTTTGCTACCAGGTTTTTGGAGCTTATTTAACTGTTCCCGCAGTAAACTTTGTGCTTCCTGTTTAAGTTTGTCCTGTTGTTCTTTAACCAAGGTTTCTGTACGGGCTTTGAGTAATCCCGCAAGGTTAAGGGCATAACGAGGTTCTGTAAGAGGTCCTGTTACCTTGATAGGGATCGGAATGCCCTGCAACTCGGATAAATCTTCTCCCCCTTGACCCTGACTGGTACCGACCACCGTTGTGACAATCTGATAGTCGATCTGCTCTTGAACCAGATTGGCCACCCCTTGTCCCCTAATGCGCAGCAAAGGCGACTTAGCCATTAAATCGTCGTTTTTGGCCAGACCGTTAGTGAATTGTAGGCTACCGCTGAGTTCAGAAAAATCCGTTTGCGCCGTGGCTTGCTGTTCAGGCGGAAGAGATTGACCTGCCAGTGCCGCTTTGGCTTGCCGGATCAAGCGCCCGAGATTGATGCCTTTTACGGCGCCATTTCGAAATGTAAAGCGGCTTACCCCGTTAAGATTACGTGTTATGGTCGCGGCATCGATGCCTTGCCAACTCAGCTTGCTATTCATTTGAGCGGTGCCTGTCAGGCGATCTTCACCTAACAAATCTTGTAATAACGGACCGGCTTGAATTCCCGTTAAAACCTTGTCAAGGGTCATGCGTGGTTGCTGACGGGTGGCGTCCAGCTTAATGCTGCTTTGCAAGGTGCCTTGGTAAAGTTTTGCGGTCACCGGTTGCAAGGTAATAATGCCCTGTTTCGCGTTAACGGGTAAACGAATATCGCGGGTCTTTAGTTTAGCCGCCGTTAACTCACCGATGCGTAACTCCCCGTCCACGTCGAGTTGGCGTAACGGTTCTAAGGAAGCTGGTTCGGCAGCAGGCGAAGCGGGAGATTCCTGAGACGCTTCCTTGACAGGCGGAGGGAGATAGCGATCAAGATTAATGCTATCAACGGCAAGATCAAAACGGATGGCTAGATCCTGTAGATCGGAAACACTCAGATTGCCTGTTAATTGGCTATCGTCTAACTGCACTTTGATGGGGTCGAGGGCCACGCTACTGGTAGACGCGGTAAACTGAGTCGTTATGACGCCTTTGGTAAGCGCATTGGCATCGGCTGTGTCAGGCACCGATTGTCCCAATCGGGTCAATAACTGGCGCGGGCTAAATGGATCTATTTGGAGAGCGCCGCGGAATTGCGGTTGTGCCATCAAACCCTCACCCATAAGATGACCTGCTAATTTCAATCCCAAGCTGTTGATTTGCAATTTATCGACGGCGAGGGTTTCTTTTTCAAGATTAAGCTGGGTATTGGTGGTAAGATCAAGCTCAAAATTGCCACCGGGTAGCCCGTCCCCTTTTAGGTTTGTGGCAAGTTGCAAGGTACTCATCCGATAGATCTTACCATCGCCTTCCAGCACGCCTTGTAGCAACATTTTCCCTTCACTGAAGCCTACGCTAGGCACCTTTAAGTCATTGACCGCAAGTTTTAAACCTTGTACTAATAAGGCTTGGTTAATGAGATTCAGGGTAGCGCTATCGGCATTTAGTCTTAAGGCGGCAGCCATAATCGGTTCTTCTGCTTGGATGTCGGAGTCTAGTTTAAGATTTTTAATGGCTAGGATTTGTGTATTGGGAGCAAAGTTGACTTCCCCAGTCAGTACAAAAGCTGCCGCTAGGGGAGGGTTAGCCGTTGTCAGTTGCAGTTGGCTTTCTACTGTAAAAGGTTCACCTAACTGGATGGCGCTTGTCTCTAAGGCAAAATCGTTGACGCGGTAACGTTGACCCGTGGAACGGTCATCCCAGAGAATTTGGGCGTCACGGATGTCTAGACCATTAATACTCAATTGATTTAAAGATAAATCCCCTGACGATTCTTGAGACTGGGGGTCGGGCTGTTCCGCCTGACGGGCTACAAGCGCCTGCCAATTTCCCTGACCGGCTGGGTTGCGTTCTAAGTTGAGTAGCAAACCTTGAAGAGAGATGGTGTCAAGTTCTATGTCCCGTTGCAGCAAAGGCAATAGCTTGATCCGCACAGCCATTTGTTCAGCCTGGGCAAAGGTTTCTTGGTTATAACCGGGTGCATTGCCTAAGCTGACATCATTCAGTTCAATACCTAGCCAAGGCAACAGTGAGAGGTTGATATCGCCCCCAATAGTGAGTTCGAGTCCTGTTTGCTGTTCCACCTGAGTAGCGATTTCATCCTTAAAATCATTGGCATCGAATAAAAAGGGAAGGAGAAGCGCCAAAAAGACAACTACTAGAAGAACAACACCGATTCCCCAGCTCAAGCGTTTCAAAAAGGTCTTCATGACGTCAATTTCCTATGTTTAATCGACCACCCGTAAGTAGTGGCATCTTTTAAAATAATGTTGTCGCCGCACGCTTTACCTTAGAAGCTGTTTCAAAAATTCGCATAGGTTCGCTGAATCAAGGCGCAGTGCCCTCTCCGCTGCGCAGTTTACATAAGGTAAATGAGCAGCGGAGAAGGTGCTGTAACGCCGAGTCAGCGGACATGAGCCGGTTTTGAAACAGCTTCTTAAGAAGCTTCTGCGCAGTAATCAGTATCACCATTGAGCAAATCTTTATAAAAAGCGATTAACTGCTGGGCAGATTTTTCAATGCCCCAATGCCGAGCGTAAGTTTTACCGGCCTTGGCTAATTTTTCGCGTAACGGATGATTTTCTAATATTTGAGTGACTTTGCCAGCAAAATCTTCCACGTTTTCTTCTGCCACCAAAGCGCCGCAGTCAGCGTTTAAGATACTTTTAGTGCCCATTATAGCTGTGGAAACCACGGGTACGCCAAGACTCATGGCTTCCAACAAAACCAACCCTTGGGTTTCGGTTCGTGAAGCAAAAACGAACACATCGCCGGCTTGATAGCAGTCCGCTAAAGTGGTTTCACGAGGTAAATAACCTACAAAAAGAAGATTAGCCGCAATACCAAGGCGCTTACCCAATTGTTGTAGATGGGGCAAAGCGGGTCCTTCCCCGGCGATAATGAGTAAAACGTCTGGAAAGCGTTGTTTAAGGGTTTGCATCACGTATAACAAAAAATCGATGTTTTTTTCAAAGGCGATTCGGCCCACATGAACCAGGGTGGGGCGGTTTGGAGCAATGCCGTGGGATGCTCTAAATGAGGAGCCTTTGCCTTTGCGAAACTGATGAGGATTGATGCCGGTAGGAATAATCCGCATGGGGGTTGTTATACCGTATTCTTTCAACACATCGTACATGGCCTGGGATGGGACGATAAGACCGTCCAAGTTATTACATTGGCGGCGCGAAAACAAACAAGCTGCGCGACGCAAAAGGCGATTTGGCAACAGCGGAATATAATGGGCGAAGTATTCCTCAAAAAAGGTATGATAAGTTTCAATGCGTGGTACTTGTAATTCCTTCGCCAACTTAACTCCTACATAATGGGCAACAAACGGCGTTTGAATATGCACAATATCAAACCTTTCCCGTTTTAAAGCTATGCGTTGTTTTAAAATGATTTTAGCCCGCATAATGCGGTCTTCGGGATCATAAGGTACTCGATAAGCAGGAATGCGAAGTATGTGTTGCTCATCCGCGGTGGCTTGCCCATAGTCAGGCGCTACCAACATCATACGGTGACCTAAACGTAGCAATTCCTGGCGAAAGGTGATGATTGACGTGGAAACTCCATTAATGCGTGGAAAATACACGTCAGAAATCATCAATATGTTCATAAATCGCTCTAAATTTAAGGAAATCCCAGTACAGATTGGTTATAGAACACTAAGCAGTTTTGTCGTTGGTGATATAGACTGGGCTGCGAGTAAATGCTTCCCTGCCGTAGTGAATGAAAAGAGTTATTGTCCATGCTTAATTCTAACCATGAAATCATTACACGTATTGTTGATGTCATGCATCAAGCTCGCCGATTATTATTTATCACGGGTGCGGGTATCTCTGCCGATTCTGGGTTACCCACCTATCGAGGTATAGGTGGACTATATAATGAACAGCTCACAGAGGAAAATATACCTATCGAAACTGCGCTTTCAGGTCAAATGTTAACTGAGGCGCCCCATATCACCTGGAAATATATCCACCAAATCGAATACGCTTGCCGAGAAGCGAGCTACAACGATGCCCATCGGATTATTGCAAATCTACAGGATTGTTTTGAAGATGTCTGCGTATTAACGCAAAACGTGGATGGTTTCCACCGCCAAGCCGGGAGCCGCAACCTCATCGAAATCCATGGGGATATCCACGATCTACACTGTACTGCCTGTGATTACGACACGGCAGTGCCCCATTATAATGACCTGGAAATCCCACCCTCCTGCCCTCGGTGTGCCGGGCTGTTGCGTCCTCGTGTGGTGTTGTTTGGGGAAATGTTGCCAGAGAAAGCAGTGGAGCATTTATACAACCAACTAGAACGAGGTTTTGACCTAGTGTTTAGCATCGGCACCAGCAGTGTTTTTCCCTATATCGCCGGGCCGGTACTAGAAGCCAAACGCATGGGTGTGCCCACCGTAGAGATCAACCCAGAACCCACGGTAGTCTCCTCGTTTGTCGACTACAAAGTAGCAGCGGGTGCTGCGTCTAGCTTAGCAACTATTTGGCAGCGTTTTAAAAATAGTTAACCGACTAGTAAAGCGGGCAACAAGTTGCTTACCCAAGAGACTACTATTTCAAATAGTACCCTAAACAATCCGCCGCCTGAGCGATTCCCGTGGGTATGGGTGGCGGTTTTATTGGTTGTCGAGCAAGCTGTTGTAAGGCGGGTCGCAATGCCCCTGTCTTTAACGCTTCTCGGCTAATGATTGATCCGTTACCGTGCTCTAATAACCAGTCTATCAGGCATGTTTGTTCCGGCCAATGCTCTCTTTCCACATAGAGAACCGGTTTGCCGTTGCAGACAGCTTCGCTGAATGTCCCATAACCGGGTTTGCCGACTATCACATCACAGGAACAGAGTAGATCTGGAAATGTAATATCTGCTAGCTGCTCCCGATGACGTATGTCGGTACGCTGGGGACCCCATGGTTTTGGCACAATCCAACAAAGATCTGAATGGTAGGGCCAGTGGGTAATGGGTAATGGCATATCGATACCGCCCAGCGTAACCAGCGCTAACGTCTGGTGGATTGATAAACCCAAGCGGGTATTTAGTTCATCACGGCGGTTCTGACTTAAAGCGGCGATAGGGCCGATGGTCTGGGTGTTGGTAAGTTCTGGCATAGGCATGGAGGGTGCAGGTTGCAAAAAGACGGCAGCACTTTGATAAGCAGCTAACATGGTTTGACGCCAATCTTCTAAGGCCGGGTGTTGTAAACCACAGCCTCGCACAATATCCGCCCAGTTCAGCGAACATAAGGCAATGCTTGAAATACCGAGACAATGGGCGGCAGCCAAAGGTAAATAAGGAATATCCGCCAGTAACATATCCGGCGCTAGCTGTTCCAGTAAGCTGACTTCTCGCTGTAAACCATGATCCCATAGCTTATGAAAGCGTTCATAGGCCGCAACACTGTCCCTAAGTTTCACTTGCAGCGCGTTATCCATGACCATACCCACGTCGGTGGCTTCTGGAATATGAACAAAATGACCATGGATACGGTTGTGTAGCGTTTCTTCAGGAAGCGTACACTGTACTGTTAAACGCAATGTTGGCAGACGCTGGCGTAGTTCGTTAACCACCGGAGCGACTTGGGCTAAGTGGCCTAAACCATGGCTGGATAAGGCCACGAAAATATGCGGAGCAGCCATAGATTAAGGAAAATGCAAATCTTTTATGAGGGTGAAATAAGTCCCAGCCGTTGTAATAAGCTGTCTCCCGTGGCGAAAAACTTTGCCATAAGCGGTTTTTTACTGACATGTTTAACTTCGAATAACTCGGCTGTTTGACTCGCTTCCAACAAATAGTCGTCGCTGGTGCGTAGTTCATCCACGAGCTTGAGGTTTAACGCTTGAGCCCCGTACCAGTGTTCACCGGTGGCGACCTGAGGGATATCCAGCACACTGCGATGGGTGCTAACAAACTCTTTGAACAAACCATGGGTTTCTTCAATTTCCTCTTGCAACTTTTGGCGGCCTTTATCGGTATTTTCGCCAAACAATGTAACGGTGCGTTTATATTCACCCGCTGTAAATTGTTCAAAGTCAATCTCATTTTTGTCTAACAAACGGTGAAAATTAGGCATTTGCGCCACCACACCGATGGAACCCACGATAGCGAAAGGAGCCGCAATGATGCGGTCGGCCACACAAGCCATTAGATAGCCGCCGCTGGCAGCTACCTTGTCCACCGCCACAGTAAGTTGCAGCCCTTTGTTCTTGAGACGCAACAACTGTGAAGCGGCGAGTCCATAGGCGGTGACCAATCCCCCTGGGCTGTCCAAACGCAGGACTACCTCGTCTTCCGGGGTTGCCACCGTCAAAATGGCGGTAATCTCTTGGCGAAGAGAGCTTAATGCCGAAGCGCGGATGTCACCCTGGAAATTTAAAACAAACATACGAGGATGCCGGGATGTTTTCCCCTGTGCTTCCGCTTTATGGCGTTTTTTGAGGGCTTTAAGTTTTTCTTTGACCGCTTTTTTAGAAAGCATATGGTTATTTAAGGTGTTAGCCATGGCTTCATAATGACGATTAAGATGCTTGACCTTAATATGCTCTCTAGACCGAACATGACTGCGGGAAGAAAGGGCAACGCTGGTGCTTGCTATGATAAGTACGGCAATAACTATAGTGATGGTTTTTGCCAAAAACAAACCGTATTCAGAAAGAAACTCCATATAGAAGGCTCCAATGGGTCAAGTGTTAAGCAAGTGTACGGGGTAGACAAGGGTCTTGCCCTTACAAGTAGCGCAGATAGAGATAAATATTGGCGATGGCAATGGTGACCAACATGATGGGAAAAGCGAGTTTCATAAAGGGTAAAAATGCAATAGGTTGTTTGGCTTTCTCGGCGAAGGCTGCAACGGTGAGATTGGCGCTTGCTCCAATGAGCGAACCGTTGCCACCGAGACAAGCGCCTAGCGCCAAAGACCACCACAAAGGAGTTAGGCCATCGCTACCACCGAATTCTGGGGCCAAAGACTCGATGACCGGTATCATGGTGGCCACGAAGGGAATATTATCCAGTAAGGTAGAGACAATGGCTGATACCCATAAGATGGTGCTGGCTGTTATGGGTAAATCCCCTTGGGTAAGTTCCACAAGTTTTAGCGCTAAGATATTTAACAGACCGGCATGTTCCACGCCAGCCACCACGATAAACAGCCCTACAAAAAAGAAAATAGTAATCCACTCCACCTCGCCAAAAAAATGATGCACGGTGTCGGTTTGTTCTTCAGCGCTTTTGCCCACATTGTGCAGTAATAGTAAAAGAGCAGCCCCAAACATGGCGATGGTGCCAGGCTCAAGACCAAAACCGTGACCAAACATAAAACTTAATAGCACCAGCGCAATAACAGCTAACGATTGTTTTAATAGTTTGATGTCCTTGACGGCTTCCCGTTCGTCAAAATTCATGACCCGGTTTCGGAGTGCGTCCGTGGTCTTTAATTTGCGACCCCAGAATAGATAAATCCCGCCGATAACAATCACAAAAAGCACGCTAGCGATGGGCGCAAGATTGATGACAAAATCATTAAAACTTAATCCCGCTGCAGAGCCAATTAGAATGTTTGGCGGATCGCCAATTAGTGTAGCTGTCCCGCCAATATTAGAGGCAATGATGATAGTGAATAAAAAAGGATAGGCCGAAATTTTAAGGGCTTCAGTAATCAGCAGGGTCACAGGGGCAATCAATAAGACTGTCGTTACATTGTCCAATAATGCTGAAAAGACAGCTGTCACTAAAGCCATCACTAACAGTATACCGGGGGGATTGGCGTTGACTAACTTAGTTGCCCAGATGGCGACGTACTCAAAAATACCGCATTTCCCGGTAATCGCAACCAGCACCATCATACCGGTTAGGAGAGCTAGAGTATTAAAGTCAATGCCAGCCACTGCGGCGTGTTGATTGAGTACTCCAGATATAATCATCAATCCGGCGCCAAGTAGAGCAATGATGGCGCGATTAAACTTTTCCGTGATGATGGCGCCATAAGTGATTATCAGCAACGCGGTTGCTACCCACAATGGATGCCAACCGAAAATAACGTGCGGATCTCCTATCGCTAATGCATCATGCATTATTATTTCTCCTCAATCGTGGTCAGAAAGGCTTTTAAAAAACCTTGGTAGGTCACCATCCCTTCAAGGGTGTTTGTCTCGCTTACTACGGGTAGGCGAGTTCTGAATTTATGCAGCAACAAAGCCACCTCGATCAAAGGCGTATCTTTGTGAGCGATAGGAATATTGCGCGTTCTCATCACGTCGCCAATCCGTTGACTTTGTAATTCTCTTAAACGTTCCTTAAGATCGTCTAAGGTGTCATTGACAAAAGCAAGGTCGGTTAAACCATGATCCATCGTGGCGGCCGTCGGTAATAATAAATTAATCAGGCGATAGGTACTAAAAGTGCCGAGTAACTGCCCTTGTTTGTCCACCACCGGCAAATTACGCACATTTCGCTCTATCATAAGCCGTACAGCCCGCGCCACATTATCATCAGGATTCAGTGTCGGGGGGTTAGTAATCATTATCTGGGAGACGGTCATGGTTTAGAATTCCTCTGCAATTTTTACTTATCCCATAAAAAGTGACTTTGTATCGGAGGTATTGCTAATTTTGCCAACAAATCTTATCAGCTTTAGTGCCCATTCCATCAATCGTCTCAAAAGCAATGTTATTGCTATAGAATGTGATCGATAGATCATTAAGTGCCAAAATTGGTTAGGAGATAGGATCTATTCCGTCTCCCAAGGCAAATTTTGGGTTTATCATCCCAAATAAATTTTTAGCTAGGAGAAGTTTATGCAACACGAAGAAGAGGAAAATGTTTTTGGAGAAGCTCTGCAAACCTGTTGTGTCTCTCCCATGACAGGCTTTTATCGCGACGGTAGTTGCCGTAGCGGCCCACAGGATCTCGGTCGCCATGTGGTTTGCGCGGAAGTGACCGATGCTTTTTTGCAATTTTCTAAATCCCAAGGAAACGACCTGATTACCCCGGTTCCAAAGTTTGGGTTTCCTGGTTTAAAACCTGGTGATAGATGGTGTTTATGTGTGTTGCGTTGGAAGGAAGCCCTAGCGGCTGGCGTGGCGCCTCCTGTGATACTGACCTCTACCCATGCCTCAGCCTTGAAGCAGGTATCTTTGCAAGATCTGAAGAACCATGCTATTGACTTAAATTAACTTGGTTGGCCGTTGGGGTCTTTGGAGTTTAACGACAGCGTCTACGAGGATCAATATAATCACTGTAGCGCCCTGGGATTGGGATGGGGCTACGAATCTCATAACCGCTTTGGTCGACCCGGTAAGCGCATCCCTCTAGCATGGATAGAGAGGATAATAGCAATAAGGACAACAACGGAAGTAAAAATGGTTTGTGCATACCATTATTATCATAGCCTTAATTGAGGCCAGGAAGCGAGCGAATCAACCGGGTTTTTAACAGTTGTACTGCTTCGCTAATTTCCTGAGGCGTTTCCACATAAATGGGCCCTTCTTGGTTATAAACGCTGCCTCTGTTGCCAAGGAGACGTACAGCAACCCGGGTCTTAGTGACCATCTTGGTTTTTTGATTATCCCAAATAAGCGTTTTGTCTGTTTCCACCGTAATAGGCATGTGACTTTATCCTTTTAAAATAATAGCTTAAATGCTTATTAGCTGACGCGAAGGCCGCTTTCCATAGTTTTAAAACTCAGTAGGGTTGCATAATTTCAAAATAAGTTCTGGCAACCTTAATCACCTGACCTTGTTGATCCCGTTTAAACCAACGATGGTTGTGGTATTCCACATGGCGCGGGGTCGTATGCTGCACATAATGCAGAAAGAAGTACCGGGCCCGTGCCATTAACTCAACTGAGTTTGATGATTTCCGTATAAACATGGTTCACACCAGTCGTTCTAAAAGTTGTTACCTAACGTCTTAAGCTTCTGAATTATTATTTAGCATTATTGGTGCCAACTCTTGAGGCGGTGTACTTAGGATTATCAGAGTAAGGGGAAAAACATCGATAGGTGGGTGTCCCTTGGGATTGCTGACTAAATCGGTTAACAATTCCACAAGATACAAAAAGATAGGTGAATTAGAGAGGAGTTGTAAAGAAACAAGACGGGACTACAAATATAGTCGTCAAATACGTGGCGCAGCTGTTAGATACGCCGGAAGATGCGTAGTACTTCAGGTAAAGTGGGTGTGGGTAATCCGCTATAGTCGTCAAATACGTGACGCAACTGTCAGATACGCCGGAAGATGCGTAATACTTCAGGTAAAGTGCGTAATCCGCGCATGACATGGGCCAAATGAGAGCGGTCTCGTACATTAAGCACAAGGTTGACCGTCGTGGTCACCCCATCTCGCTCTGAGGTGTTGATGTTTTCGATATTGGTATCGGCATTTGAAATGGCCGCTGCGATGGTGGCTAACACACCGCGTTTATTGGTGACATCGAGACGTAACTCAACGGGAAAATCAGGTTTAATATTTTGTTCCCATTGTACTTCGATCCATTTTTCAGGATTGGCTTTATGATCGGTTACATTTTTACAAACACCCCGGTGTACGACAATGCCCCGGCCAGCGCTAAGATAACCGACAATAGGATCGCCGGGTACTGGTCGACAACATTTGCCAAAGATAACTACCGTACCTTCAGTGCCTTTTATCAACAAGGGTTGAGAATCTCGGTTGTCGCCGAGGGAGCCGTAATCCTGCCCATCGCTTTCTGGTAGCAGCCGTTTGGCGATCAATGGCGCCATTCGGTTACCTAACCCGATATCCGCCAAAATATCATTAAAACTCTGCACGTTGAGTTCTTTTGTTAAAACTGTAATACGCTCGGAAGATAATTCACCCAACCCATTGATACGCCCTAGCAGCGCTTTCTCCAGTAAGCGCTTGCCGAATAAAATGGCTTCTTCTCGTTGTAAATGCTTCAAATAGTGGCGGATACTGGCCCGTGCTTTAGCGGTGACAATAAAATTGAGCCAAGCTGGATTGGGACGCGCCGTTGGGGCCACGATCACTTCAATGGTTTGTCCGCTTGACAGGGGAGTACGCAAAGGCACTAAACGTCGGTCCACTTTGGCGCCTATACAGGTATTGCCAATGTCAGAGTGGATCGCATAGGCAAAATCCACAGCAGTGGCCCCCCGGGGCAATTCGATGATTTCCCCACGGGGGGTAAAAACATACACTTCGTCTGGAAACAGATCCATTTTGACGCTTTCTAGAAACTCCACCGAGTTTCCAGCGCGGCGCTGCATATCGAGTAATTTTTGTAACCACTCGCGAGCTCGTTTATGGGCGCTATTACCTTGACTTTCTGGCGCTTTATAAAGCCAGTGGGCAGCAACGCCGGCCTCGGCCATCAAATGCATTTCACCGGTACGAATCTGTACCTCAAGAGGAACGCCATGGGGACCGAATAGCACCGTATGCAACGACTGGTAGCCGTTCGCTTTCGGTATGGCGATATAGTCTTTAAAACGACCTATGATCGGTTTGTACAAACCATGGATAACACCCAGTACGCGATAACAGGTGTCTACCGTGTCGACAATGATGCGTAAAGCATAGAGGTCATACACCTCGCGGAAGGGTAAACGTTTATCGTGCATCTTTTTATAGATGCCCCAGACGTGTTTACTGCGGCCCAAGACCCGAGCTTTTATACCATCTTCCAAAAGCCGGTTGCGGATGCGGGTCTCTAACTGACCCACGATTTCCTTACGATGACCACTCGCCTTGCGCATGGCTTCGCTAAGGACCCGATGACGCAGGGGGTAAAGATAACTAAAACCTAGGTTTTCTAACTCCAAACGCAAATGGTTCATACCCAATCGACCGGCGATGGGCGCGTAAATTTCCAATGTCTCACGGGCTGTCCGACGACGTTTTTCCAATGTCATCACGCTAAGGGTGCGCATATTATGCAAGCGGTCCGCTAGCTTGATCATGATGACCCGCAGATCCTTAGCCATAGCGAGAAACATCTTGCGAAAATTCTCCGCTTGTGCTTCAAGCTTTGTACCACACTGCATTTGCGTCAATTTGCTGACGCCGTCCACCAGTTCCGCCAATTCATTGCCAAAACGGTTTTTTAATTGTTCTTTCGTGTAGTCAGTGTCTTCAATGACATCGTGAAGCAGCGCCGCCATGACGGTTTCATGATCAAAACGTACTTCTGCGAGAATGCGCGCTACCGCTAGGGGATGAAACACATAAGGTTCACCACTTTTGCGGTATTGCCCCACATGGGCTTCGGCCGCAAAAAAAGCCGCTTCACGCACCGCTTCAATCTGCGCGGATTCTAAATAACTTGCTAGCACCGAACACAATTCATCGATGCGCAATTGCAGGTCATTTGTCCAGTCCGGGTCGAACCCCTGAATAACTAAAGGGCTAGCGGATTGCACTAAAGCATCCATTAAACCGATGGTAACCTCGTTACGATGGTGTTGTTTCTGGTGGAGAAATGTCTGGGTCGGCGTCAGCCTGGGGCGCCGTATTCGTTGTACCACTAGGATGGAGCTTATTGATATCTAACCTGTCTTCGGCGAGTTCCCGTAGGGCTACTACGGTAGGTTTATCATTTTCCCAGGGTACTAAGGGATCACCACCCATAGCAAGTTGCCGAGCACGTTTTGCAGCGGCTAACACCAGATGAAAGCGATTATCGATTTTATCGAGACAGTCTTCGACAGTAATACGAGCCATGATTATTTACCAAACTGTTTTTTAAGATAAGAATTGAACTAAAACAATACATTAGGACAACAAATTTTGGATTAGGTTGTGTTGACGGACGGTTTGAACATCACGCCGTTGACGATTGGCCACAATGATTGCGCACAGAGCGTCCAACGCTTTAGCAAAATCGTCGTTGACGACGATGTAGTCAAAGTCGTTGTAATGCACTATTTGATTAACAGCGTCGCGCATACGCCGTTCAATCACTTCAGGGTCATCTTGACCCCGCTTTAACAGACGCTGGCGCAGCGTTTCCTGGGACGGTGGCAGAATAAAGATGGAGTGCGCGTCTAAACTGCTAGCCCGGACTTGACGCGCCCCTTGCCAATCGATTTCGAGAATAACATCGACGCCTGCACGAAGCTGTTCCAGCACCGCATAACGGCTAGTCCCATAGTCATAGTCAAACACCTTCGCATGTTCCAAGAATACCCCCTCTTGAACCAATGCGCAAAAGGTGTCCCGGTCTACAAAGTAATAATCAACACCGTCCTTTTCACCCGCTCGCCGAGATCGCGTCGTATGGGAAACTGAGACCTCTATGTCAGGTAGGCAAGTCAACAACCGCTTAACCAAACTGGTTTTACCAGCTCCCGAGGGCGCAGCGATGACGTAAAGATGGCCCGTTATCGCCATAGTGTTTGTATCCTGCGTAACTACTTTATATGTATTGATGCAATGATTTTAAAAGTTTTCAAGATCAATAATTTGATTGGTTTTTGTGGAATAGCTGTTAGATTTATCCCCTATCCACACTTTACTGCCCTTTATTAGCACATCACAAACACAAAATAATTTTGTCGACGAGCTATGTATGAGCAGAAGAGTATAACAGTTTGTGTCGTTCTTGGCGTACTTAGCTTAGTTTCACTTAATTTTCAGATAAAAAATGATGTGGCTACACTTTACCGGACAGTTTCAGACAAGCGAAACTAATTCCTTAGAGAGGTAAACATAATGACTAAACCACCGGTAAAGAGCCATGACCCGGAATTCAAGCAGTGCGCGGTGAAGCTGGCCGTGGAATCGGATTCCCAAGGCCCAGGTCGCACGCGACTTAGGGATCAGCAAGAATACGCTCTACGGCTGGGTTCAGCAGTATCACGTAGGATCGGCCCCGAGTGCTCAGGTTAACGAAGCGCACCTCTATGAGGAACTCAAGCGGTTGCGTCAAGAGAACAAACGCCTGAAAGAGGAGCGGGACATTCTAAAAAAGGCCGCGGCGTACTTCGCGGTGAACCAGCCGTGAAGTACGCCTGGATAGAACACCATCAGCGCCTGTTTCGGATCAGTGTCCTGTGTGAGGTGCTTGAGGTTTCGCGCAGTGGCTATTACGAGTGGCTGGAGCGCCCGCCTAGTACCTATAGCCGGGAGGATCAACAGCTCCGAGAACAGATTGAGGGCTACTTCAAGCAAGGCCGAGCAACCTATGGCACACGACGGATCCAACGGCTATTGGCCGAGAACGGTTGGCAGGTTAGTCGCCGACGTATTGGCCGCTTGATGGCCGAAGGGCAGCTACGCTGTAAGACGCGCAAGACCTTTCGTCCGCCCACCGATGCAACGCCAGAGGCCCGCGTGGCGGCGAATATCCTGCAACGCCAGTTCGAGGTCACAGCGCCGGATCGAGCCTACGTGGGTGATATAACTTACCTCTCAACGGCTCAGGGCTGGTTGTACCTAGCAGTGGTCATTGACCTGTTCTCCCGCGCCGTCGTCGGTTGGGCCATGGCCGAGCATATGCGCACACCCCTAGTCAACCACGCACTGATGATGGCCATCCAACGCCGACGACCACCACCAGGGTTGGTGATGCATACCGATCAGGGTAGCCAGTATGGGGCTGATAGCTACCTCGCTATCCTCGCCCGTCACAGCATCCAACCCAGTATGAGCCGCAAAGGCGACTGCTGGGATAATGCCGTCATCGAGAGCTTTTTTCACAGCTTAAAAACCGAATTGATTTATCCGGAGCGCTTCGAGAATCGGGCGCAGGCACAACAGACTATCTTTGAATATATCGAGGTCTTTTACAACCGCCAACGCCGTCATTCAACCATCGGTTATCTGGCTCCTTTAGTCTACGAACAGACTCACACATGTGTGTGAAATTTTGTCCGGAAAAGTGTTGACAGATCACTATGCCCAGCTTCGGTAAGCGTACTCCCTTTAGCGAAAGCCATTTAGCACCGTTTGAATCTGTGTATGGCGATAACGCAAATGGCACAAGCCCCCGCACGGACGGGGAATACAGCTTTGGCGTCGAAGAGATCGAAGTGGATAAAAACGCCGCTGAAGAAAACCAAGGGGTGGACGACAAATTCGTTCAAAGCCGTTGGCGCTGCTTTAGCCGTGACTGGATTGCCCAAACCAAAGGCGACTCACTGGATATCAGTTGGCTAAAAGATAAAGACAGCGTGGATGCGGCCAGTTTGCCGGAACCGGAAGTCTTGGCGCGGGAAGCGAAAGAGGAATTGGAAGCGGCGCTCAGTGAGTTGGATGGGTTGTTGGCGGCGTTGGAAGGGGCGAATGGATGAACATTGATCCAATACCTATTGGATGGGCTTTCGCAAAGCTGCCGGAGGTTGCTGAGATTAATATGGGACAATCCCCCTCAAGTTCAGATGTAAATGAGTTCGAAGACGGCATAGCTTTTTTTCAAGGAAAGGCGGAGTTTGGGAAGTTATATCCATCCGTTAAGAAATATTGTACAGATCCGAAGAAAATAGCTGAGGCAGATGATATTTTGCTTTCGGTGCGTGCTCCCGTTGGCCCGACAAATTTGGCAAATAGGACTACTGCTATCGGACGGGGTTTGGCAGCCATTAGAGCCGATAAAGAAAATATCAACTTTAAGTTCCTTTTGCATTATTTCAGGAAAATCGAACCTTGGATGAGTGAGCAGGGAACAGGAACCACATTTAAAGCTATTTCAGGCCAGTTCTTAAAAAACTTGGATTGTTGCGTCCCCCCCCTGGCCGAACAAAAGGTCATCGCCGACAAACTCGACACCCTGCTAGCACAGGTGGAAAACACCAAAGCCCGCCTCAAACGCATCCCCAACATCCTCAAACGCTTCCGCCAATCTGTCCTCGCGGCTGCGGTAAGTGGGAAGTTGACGGAAGGGTGGCGGGATTTAAACCCTACTGATGCGGTGATGCCAAGTTTAGGCAAGGAAAAATTCAAAACTGAACTTTATGAAATAGCCAAAGATTCCCTACCACATTTGCCCGCATCTTGGTTGGTTGTTCCAGCAGCAGATGTTTTGAGCTACGTCACTAGTGGTTCACGAGGTTGGTCAAACTACTACGCTGAGTCTGGTGATTTGTTCCTTCGTATGACAAACGTTCGTTATGATACAACCAAACTAGATTTAGATGATTTGCAATACGTCGATTTACCTGAGCATGTAGAAGGAAAACGTTCACTTGTTCAATACAATGATCTTTTGGTTTCAATAACGGCTGATGTGGGGCGGGTGGCGCACATTGATCGTGATTTAGATGAAGCTTATGTAAATCAGCATTTAGCCCTATTAAGACCCACAAACGAAATAAACTCCGAATTTCTAGCCACTTGTATTACTTCAAGAAATGTAGGTCTAAAACAAGTTGACGAGCTTAAGCGCGGCGCAACGAAAGCTGGCCTTGGTCTCGATGATATTCGGAGCTTGGCTATACCTTTTCCATCAAGAGAGGAACAAACCGAAATCGTCCGCCGTGTCGAACAACTTTTCGCCTACGCCAATACCATCGAACAACAAGTGCAAGCCGCCTTGACGCGGGTAAATAATCTCACCCAATCCATTCTGGCTAAAGCCTTTCGCGGTGAACTCACCGCCGACTGGCGCGTCGCCAACCCGGAATTAATTAGCGGCGAAAACAGCGCCGAGGCATTACTAGAAAAAATCAAAGCCGAGCGCGAGGCGTTAAAAAAGCAGCCCAAGACCAAAAGAAACAGCGCAAATAAAAAGACAGGTAATACCGTAAGCAAACAAACTATCGACGTGCTTGAGGCGTTGAAGTAGGTGAGCGAGCCATCAAGCGGTCAACAATCGTTAGCGCCAGCCGATTACCCTAACGATGGCAACACTGAAGATTTGCAAAAGTTCTTTTTCAAGAGTTTTCTTAGGTGCTTGAAGGTATAAAAAATCATTTGACGTTTGGATTTGCTCTTTGAATGAGGTACTTGCCCTTAACAATTTCAAAGATTTACCAAAATCTTCGCACGCTCTCCGTTTTGCTTACCCAACTACTCACCACTTGCCTCTAGCTTTTACTGAATCTTCGTGATGGGTGTGGGGTGTCAAGCAGCTCTATTACACTGTGTCAGAGGTTAAAATAGTACTTTAAAAGGTGTTAATCGAGCAACGGTTTCAGGAAGCCGCTGCTTCAGTAGACAATCGAGATATTCATCTGGGCTAAAGGGTGGTTTTTTTAAACTCCCTCTATGCCTTTGCACAGCTTCAAGCACACAGCCCACATTGAGATCTATCAAATCTATAACAAAATCATCAGGATGGATGGCTTTAACACCGTGCTTGCTCAGTGTTTGATCAGGAAAGTCCTTCAAATTAAACGTAATAATGGCTTCAGCGCGTGTCTGAATAGCTGCTGCCACCACATGACGATCATCCTCATTTGGCAATTCAATAGAGGGAATGAGAGATTGATAATTCGTTACTAAAGCTTCGGGAACATGGCGATCCATTAAGCGCTTAACTTTTTCAAGTTTTGCGCGGTTCAAATCATGACGAGCTTTGAGTAAATTTCTAATCCATTCTTCGTGGATATCTTCTGACCAACGTGCTCGAAATTGACCACTCAATGCCAAATACATGAGCAAGCTTCTGAGTGGTGCTGGATACATGACGCATGCGTCAAAAACCACAGTATAATTCGAGCTCATTGATAGCCAAGTTTTAACTCTTGGTCTAGTTGCGAGAGTTCATCAAGGGCTTGCAACCTTTGCGTTTCTAGCTGGCTTTGATACTGGCGCAAATCAGTAAAACGCACTTTCCTGCGATTTCCTGTTCTGTGATAAGAAATTTTTCCTTCATCCAACAACTTAATCAATGTTGGGCGAGAGACATTCAAGAGGTCAGCGGCTTCCTGGGTTGTGAGTTCTGCATGTATAGGGACCAGTTTGACGGTATTGCCTTCACCAAGCTCTGTCAAAATATTCACCATTAAACGCAAAGCACTAACAGGAATCTCTACTTGTTTCAGCTGACCGCTTGGAGAGGTCAAAGAAAGCGAATGCACGTCTAGTTTTGTTTCAAGTACAGCGGCGAGTTCTTGGCTACATAGCTTTGCTAGAGCTGCTTCCTCTGCTGTTGGTAATTGTTCGTAAGCTTGCATTTGTGAGACCTCATGATTTATCAATGGGGTTATTATTCGAAATATTCGCAATTTTGTCAAAATATTCGAAAGTGCATTCTATAGAAAATGGCCTTAAAAATAGAGATGACCACAAAAGAGCCGCTTGCATCGCCCAATCTGTAGACACCTGGTGGTGTGAGGACAACAATCAGCAGGAAATAGCCAACTTAAAACAGGACTAGAGCGTCGTCGAGAGAGATGTAGAGTGCTATTTGCAATCTTGGCGCAAAGATATACACTTCATGTATGTATATCTAGTTATGATAGAGAATACCAATGCAAGTATCAAAGTGGGGAAATAGTTTGGCTGTACGTCTTCCTGCGGCTATCGTAGAGGCGCTAAATCTCAAACAAGGGGATAATATTGAGATTTACATTGCGAACTCTCGCACTTTTGAAGTTGATAAATCCCCAGATAATCAAGCCTTATTGGCGCGATTACGTAAGTTCCGGGGCCGGTTACCAGCAGGTTTCCACTTTGATCGGCTTGAAGCCCATGAACGGCAAGACTAACGTATTTTTCGATACTAATATCTTGCTTTACCTGCTATCTGGCAACACTTTCAAAGCCAACAAAGCAGAAACGTTAATTGCTGCGGGTGGGGTAATCAGCGTTCAGGTTCTCAACGAATTCACATCGGTGGCTTCACGTAAGCTAAAAATGTCTTGGATGGAGATTCGGGAGGTGCTTGAAACCATACGCTGCGTGTGTCACATCGAGCCGATTATATTGGACACTCATGATTACGGTTTCGCCTTGAGCGAGCGATATGGTTTTTCCATTTATGATGGGATGATTCTTGCTTCGGCACTCCTAGCTGATTGCAGTATCTTATTTACTGAAGATCTGCAGAACAGGCAAAGCATTGACGATAAACTTACTGTTAAGAACCCTTTTGTGGCGCAATATCCATGACCACTGCAAAAATCATCTCACGCTTCTAGAAAACCCTCACTGAACAGTTTCTTAAAATTTTTCTAAAGAATCAAGAAGTTATTAGGTCACTTAAGCTCGAAATTTTTTAGGATCTTATACCAGATCTCATCTCAAAAAGAGTCTTTGTATTGTGCGAATTTATGTGCGATATTTTGTGCATTGCATAGTATTGAGGTGCTTCTACGATGGCTACAAATCTTGAAATTGACAACGAATTGATGAGCGAAGCCTTAAGGCTAGGGGGGCATAAAACTAAACGTGGCGTTGTTAAAGAGGCATTGGAAGAATATGTGCAACGTCGAAAACAACAAAATATCATAAAATTATTTGGCACTATTGAATATGAAGTGGACTATAACTACAAGGAACAACGCCAGAAAAAATGAAGGTTATTGTAGATACATCAGTATGGTCTCTTGCGCTTAGGCGCCACGCGGAAATTACTGATCCATACGTTGCATTGTTAAAACAACTCGTCAAAGATGGAAGGGTTGTACTCCTCGGTACTATCCGACAAGAAGTACTGTCTGGTATTCGATACCCAAAGCAGTATGAAAGGCTGAAAAATGATTTACGTGCTTTCTCAAATCTCAAGCTAGAGATCGAAGATTATGAGGTAGCGGCACATTTCTTCAACCTCTGCAGGCAAAAAGGTATTCAAGGTTCAAATACAGATTATTTGATTTGTGCAGCTGCTAGTCAAAGAAATTATGAAATATTAACCACGGACAACGATTTCAATTATTTTGCAAAGCACTTATCCATCCAACTGTTAAACCCTAACGGGTAAAAATCATTCAATATTCTGAATCTGCTCCCGCATCTGTTCGATCAGCACTTTAAGTTCCACGGTCATGCGGGTGGTCTCTGTATCGCCGGATTTAGCCGCTAAGGTATTGGTTTCCCGATGCAGTTCTTGCATCAGGAAATCCAGTCGTCTGCCTACTGGTTCGCTCCGCGTCAAGACATCGTCGATTTCACTGATGTGCGCATCGAGACGATCCAGTTCTTCATCCACATCCAAGCGTTGAGCAAGCATGGCCATTTCTTGTTCTAAGCGATCCATATCCGGTTCTACGGCTAATTCCGATAACCGGGCTAGCCATTTTTCCCGCAGTTTGCTGCGCACTTCAGGACGCCGCCCCCGGGCCTGCTTCACCAAAGCCGTGATACCCTGGCAACGTTGCACAATCATTTCCTGGATACGCTCGCCTTCCCGACAGCGGGTTGCCACCAGTTCTGCCAGCGCTCGCTCAAGACCTGTCGATACAGCACTTTTTAGCTGGTCTAAATCCGGTTCTGCTTCCGCGATAACGCCGGGCCAGCGGAGAATGTCGCTCAGTTTTGGCCCCGTGTCTGCATTCATACGGGTTTGCAGTTCTTTAGCCACCGTCAACAGGCGATCGACAACAGGTAGGTTGAGGGCAATGTCCGCCGTACCGCCTAGCTTTGACTGAAATTTTAAACTGCCTTCCACTTTGCCACGGCTGACTGCGGCGGTGATCTTTTCCCGCAGCGTGCCCTCTAAAGATCGCAATGTTTCCGGTAAGCGAAGGGTAGTATCTAAAAAACGATGATTGACGGAACGCAGTTCCCAAGTAATCATCCATCCATCACATTGTTCCTCACTGCGGGCAAAAGCAGTCATACTACGAATCATTAGGTGTCCTCAATCATGATGTAAGCCATGCAACGTTGCAGAGACTATTATAATGGTAAGCAGATTTTTTGGCGGACAAAACCAGTTTGACGATGAAGGGTTGACGGTTGTTGTCTGTCCCGGGGATAGTTTAACCAGGAAATTTTTCCATAGAGGCACTTAGCATGCGCCCAAGTTCTAGATCGCCTGACGAAATGCGGCCGGTTAGCATGACCCGCCAGTATATTAAACACGCCGAAGGGTCAGTACTGGTGGAGTTTGGCGCCACCCGCGTTATTTGTGCGGCCAGTATCGAAGAGCGTGTGCCGCCTTTTTTAAAGGGCAAGGGCAAGGGATGGGTCACGGCTGAATATGGCATGTTACCCCGGGCCACCCACACCCGCTCGGGACGCGAAGCCAGTCGCGGCAAACAAGCGGGCCGCACTATGGAAATTCAACGCCTCATCGGCCGAGCCTTGCGGGCGGTGGTGGATATGGAAGCGTTGGGGGAACGTACTATCACTATAGACTGTGATGTCATCCAGGCCGATGGCGGCACCCGTACCGCCGCCATTACCGGGGGGTTTATTGCCTTAGCGGATGCTATTCGCAGCCTCGCTACGAATAGTAAAGGGGGGGTTAAAAAGAATCCACTGCATGGTCAGATTGCTTCGGTTTCGGTGGGTATTTATCGAGGGCTGCCGGTGCTGGATCTAGACTATGCAGAAGATTCCGAAGCGGAAACCGACATGAATATCGTTATGAACGATGCAGGCGCTTTTATAGAGATCCAAGGCACCGCCGAGGGTCATGCCTTTCACCAACATGAATTATTAGCCATGCTGGATTTAAGCCGTATGGGTATCGAGCAGTTACTCAAAAAACAGCGTGAAACGCTGGGTTTGATTTAAGCCAAAGGATTATCATGGACACGATTGTTTTAGCCACTAACAATCCTGGCAAGGCGCGGGAGTTTAACGATATATTGGCAGGGGAGAACGTGGAAGTGCTGCCCCAATCGGCTTTTAATGTGCCAGAGGTGGATGAGACTGGTTTAAGCTTTGTGGAAAATGCCTTGCTCAAGGCGCGTCATGCAGCCCAGCATAGCGGACTACCAGCCCTTGCGGATGATTCCGGTTTAGTGGTGGATGCCCTCGGCGGGGCGCCGGGTATTTATTCGGCCCGTTATGCAGGCAGTCAGGCTTCCGACCAAGACAATGTGGAGAAGCTATTAACTACCTTGGGTACGGTTCCCGACGCACAGCGCACAGCACATTTTTATTGCGCCTTGGTGTATTTACGCCATGAGGCGGATCCAATCCCGCTGATTTGCACGGGAAGCTGGGAAGGGTTAATCACGCAAACACCCCAGGGTGCCGGGGGATTCGGCTATGATCCCGTCTTTTTTGTGGCATCCGAGGGTAAAACCGCCGCCCAGTTGAGTCCTGAATTGAAAAATCGTTTAAGTCATCGAGGGCAGGCGTTAGCAGAATTTCTGAGCCGTTGGCCAGGTGTTTGATTAAAGACACGATGCTAACACTTAGCAAACAAGCAGTTCCCACAATTTTTTATGCTTGAACAGACCATAACAGCCCGTGATGACACACTGGGCAAAGGTGTGCCTTTATCCCTGTATATTCATCTCCCCTGGTGTGTCCGTAAATGCCCTTACTGTGACTTCAACTCCCATGCCTTAAAAGTTGATTTACCGGAGACACCGTATATCAACGCATTGCTGGAAGATGTGCAACACGACTTGCCCCGGGTGGGTGAACGACCCATCGAGAGCATCTTTATTGGGGGTGGTACGCCTAGTCTATTTTCCGCAGAATCCATCGACCGTCTGTTGCGGGATCTGCAAAGTCGCTTGACCTTTTCTACTGATTTGGAAATTACTCTGGAAGCCAATCCCGGTACCGTGGAGCAACGCAAATTTCAGGAATTTCGCGAGCTGGGTATCAACCGTCTCTCTTTAGGCATACAAAGTTTCAACGCGGATCATTTGCAGCGATTAGGCCGTATCCACAGCCGGCAAGAAGCCTTTCGCGCTGCGGAGGTAGCCCATGAGGCGGGTTTTGATAATTTTAATCTTGACATCATGTTTGGTCTGCCGACCCAGTCTTTGCATCAGGCGTTGATGGACGTAGCGAATGCCATTGCCCTAGAGCCGACCCATATTTCCTATTACCAACTCACGGTAGAACCGAATACCCTATTTCATCGTTATCCGCCGTCGGACTTGCCCGATGACGAAAAGCTTTGGAGAATACAGCAACAGGGCCAACGGCGGTTGCTGGAAGCCGGTTTTGGACACTACGAAGTGTCTGCCTTTGCCCGACCCCAGCGCCGCTGCCGCCATAATTTAAACTATTGGGAATTTGGGGATTATCTAGGTATTGGCGCAGGCGCCCACGGTAAACTTACCGATGCGTCTGGAGACGTTTATCGATGCTGGAAGCTAAAAAATCCCCAGGATTACATGACCCATGCCGGACGACCCTCCTGTGTAGGCGGCGATAAGCAAATTTTCTGCGAGGATTTGCCCCTTGAATTTATGATGAACGCACTCCGCTTAATAGAGGGTTTCCCCGTGAAGCTTTTTGAAACCCGTACAGGACTGTCTAGGGAGTGCTTATTGCCGACTCTGCAAAAGGCTAGCCAGCAAGAATTATTGAATTGGGATGGTGAGTGGGTCCAGCCCACACCCCAAGGCTTGCGTTTTCTCAATAATCTGCTGACCTTGTTTATGCCTGAGGGCGACTCCTAGTGGACATGCTGGAGTGGATTACCGTCATGTGCCCCTACTGCGGCGAAAGTCAGGAGACATCGGTGGATTGCTCAGCGGGTTCGCAATGCTATGTGGAGGACTGTCAGATCTGCTGTCAGCCCATGGTGTTTAATGTGCAGGTGGAGACCGATGGCAGTTTGGGCGCCGTGGACGTGCGCCAAGAAAATGATTAAGACACAACGCTTAAACCCTGATGATAATGGAACATAATAACTATGCGCATTGACACCGGCGTTGCAAAGCGCCCCCGGGGTATTTATTTATTACCCAATATGTTCACCGCCGCCGCCCTGTTCGCAGGCTTTTATGCCATTGTGGCGTCTATGCAGGGTTATTTTTCCACTGCCGCCATCGCCATTTTTGTGGCCATGGTATTAGACAGTCTCGATGGTCGTATCGCTCGATTAACCCATACGGAAAGTGCTTTTGGAGCCGAGTTTGATAGTCTAGCCGATATGGTTTCATTTGGTTTAGCGCCTGCATTGATCATGTATCAATGGGCCTTGGTGGGGATGGCGGATCTTGGTTGGGTACCCGCTAAACTAGGTTGGTTAGCGGCTTTTCTTTATGCAGCGTGTACCGCGTTGCGTTTAGCCCGTTTTAATACCCAAGTGGGGAGTGCTGACAAACGCTATTTTATGGGACTACCGAGCCCCTCGGCGGCGGCTGTCATGGTGGGGTTGGTGTGGATCAGTGAAGATCAAGGTCTGGCGGGTAATGACCTTTTATGGGTAGCCTTTTTGGTAACGGTGGGTACCGCTATATTGATGGTAAGCAATATCCTCTATTACAGTTTCAAGCAAGTGGATTTAAAGGGTCGGGTGCCCTTTATGGCAGTGATTATTATGGTGCTCATTTTGGTGTTAGCCTCCCTGGACCCCCCTAAAATATTGTTTACAGGTTTTTTTATTTATGGTCTATCGGGTCCGGCGCTATTTTTGATTCGACTTCGCCAACGTGCGCGACGCCGCGCCTTGAGTTTTCCGGAATCTGACCACACGTTATCTTCAACTCAAGATCATGATGATGTCAAATAAACCGTATTTGTCGAAGGTTGAAGCATGTTTTGTTGAGTCTTAGCCAACGACTTATATGGTCTAGTAGATCACTTTGTAGTGGAGCTTTTCTTGATGAATAAACTCATTATTTTTGATACCACCTTGCGGGATGGTGAACAAAGTCCAGGGGCGTCCATGACCCAGGGTGAAAAGGTGCGCATCGCTAAAATGCTGGAGCGGATGCAGGTTGATGTCATCGAGGCGGGATTTCCCGTGGCCAGTGAGGGGGATTTTGCCGCCGTAAAAGCCGTGGCTGAGGCCGTCAAAGACAGTACCGTGTGTGGATTAGCTCGGGCTACCCAAAGCGATATCGATCGAGCGGGTAATGCTTTACAGGGCGCCAATGCGCCCCGTATCCATACCTTTATCGCCACTTCCCCGATTCATATGGAAATGAAACTACGCATGACGCCGGATCAGGTATTCGAACAAGCCATAGAGGCGGTTAAATGGGCGCGACGCTGGACCGATGACGTAGAATTTTCCGCGGAAGACGCGGGTCGTTCCGAGTTAGATTTTCTCTGCCGTATCGTGGAAGCGGTGATCGCAGCAGGCGCTAAAACAGTGAATCTTCCTGATACCGTGGGTTATAATGTGCCGGATCAGTTTGCCTCCCTCATTCGCCAGCTGCGGGAACAGGTGCCCAACGCCGATAAAGCGGTGTTTTCTGTTCACTGTCATAACGATTTAGGTTTAGCGGTGGCTAATTCCTTGGCTGCCGTACTGAGTGGTGCCCGGCAAGTGGAATGCACCATCAACGGTTTGGGTGAACGGGCGGGCAATGCGGCGTTAGAAGAAATCGCCATGACGGTGCGCACCCGCCAGGATATCTTTCCCTGCGATACTACGTTGGATACCACGCAGATTGTGCCCGCTTCGCGGTTAGTGGCAAGCATTACCGGTTTTCCGGTGCAACCCAACAAAGCCATTGTAGGCGCCAATGCCTTCGCCCACGAATCCGGGATTCATCAAGACGGCGTGTTAAAACACCGGGAAACCTATGAAATCATGCGTGCTCAAGATGTAGGATGGCACGCTAACCGCATGGTGTTGGGAAAACACTCGGGCCGCAATGCCTTTCGTACGCGTCTACAAGACTTAGGAATTACCCTGGATTCCGAGGAAGAACTTAGTGCTGCCTTCAGCCGCTTCAAAGATTTGGCTGATAAAAAACACGAAGTCTACGACGAAGACATTCAAGCCTTAATCAGCGACACCCATCTCGCCATCGTCAATGAGCGAGTCAAATTGATGCATCTGCAGGTGACTTCAGAAACCGGCAAGACACCTTTCGCCCAGGTGACCCTGCAGGTGGATGGTGAAGAGCGGCACACTTCTGCCCAAGGGGATGGACCGGTGGATGCCGCTTTTAAAGCCATCGAAGGTTTGCTGCAAACCCAATCTACCCTGGAGCTTTATTCGGTAAACAGTATCACCAGCGGTACCGACGCCCAAGGGGAAGTGACCGTTAGGGTCGCTAAAGAAGGCCGCATTGTCAATGGCCAGGGAGCAGATACCGATATTGTGATCGCTTCCGCCAAAGCTTACCTTAATGCCTTGAATAAAGTCCTGCAACACCAACCCCGAACCCATCCTCAACAAGGTGATGTGTGACCGTGGATGAACGCCAGCGAAGACGCTATTTGGAAGCCATGGGTATTACCCTCTGGGAACAACGCTGGTCCCCTCAGCAAATTTTTACGAAAGATGATTCCAAAACAACCAAGAATTTTGTAACTCAGCAGGCGCCAACACCGTCCTTATTAACAGAACCTGCTGATAGCACAGTGCCGACGGAAGAACCGCCTAACGAGTCGCTGGCGCTGGAAAATACCACGGTTGTAGAGGCTGCTCCCCAACTGGGTGCCAGTTTTGATTTACTGACTGAGCAAGCGGAGACACCGTCGAAGTCAGAACAGCCAGCAGATGATCGGGCCATACGGATTTCCCAAATGGATTGGGAAAACCTAGTAACCGAAGTCAGTGGTTGTGTGGCCTGTGATTTACATAAAAGCCGAACGCAAACCGTGTTTGGCGTTGGTAACCGCCAAGCGGCGTGGCTGATTGTCGGCGAAGCTCCTGGTGCTGACGAAGATCGCTTAGGCGAACCTTTTGTAGGACGGGCAGGAAAACTTTTAGATGCCATGTTGCAAGCGTTGGGACTAGATCGCGAAAAGGTTTTTATCGCCAACATTCTCAAATGTCGTCCGCCAAAAAACCGCGATCCCTCACCCCAGGAAGCGGGCTGCTGCTGGCCTTTTCTGCAACGGCAAATTACCCTTATTAATCCCCGCATCATTCTCGCGGTGGGCCGTATAGCTGCACAGAATTTATTACAAACCCAGGTGGCCGTGGGTAAATTGCGGGGTCGCGTGCATCGTTTAAATGATACCGAGATCCCTATCATTGTGTCTTATCATCCCGCTTACTTATTGCGTTCCCCCCGGGAGAAACGCAAAGCTTGGGACGATTTACAACTCGCCCAGCGGGTCGCCTCTCGTGCATCGGAAACAATTGCTGGATAACAAAAGAGATAGCCAATATGAGCGCCATTCCTGAACCGGCAGCAGTTCGTTTTCGCGCTATGAGCTATGCGGATTTGAACAACATTATGGCGATAGAAAAACAAGCCTATGCCTTTCCTTGGACAACCACCATCTTTCGTGACTGTATTCGTGTAGGGTACCGATGTCGGTTATTGGAGATAGAAGATATTATCGAAGCTTATGGCATCCTTTCGGTGGCTGCCAATGAAGCCCATGTGCTTAACCTGTGCGTGCGACCCACCTCGCAAAATCAAGGTTTTGCGAGGCATATGTTAGGACATCTTATAGACGTCGCGCGTATAAACGCGGCTAAAACTATTTTTCTTGAAGTCCGTCCTTCCAACCAGAACGCTATTAATCTCTATCAATCAGTGGGATTTTGTGAGATAGGGTTAAGACGTGACTATTACCCCAATCACCATGGACGCGAAGATGCCTTGGTGATGGGGATGTCGCTTTGACGCAGTTTTTCATATTGTTGATTAATGAGCGCCTTTGCCCCATAGAACCACATGAATAGTTTGCAAAAGAATGATTAAATCGAAAAACACACTGTAATTTTTGATGTAATACAGGTCATACTGTAATTTTTCCCAGGCATCCTCTTGCGACGCACCATACCGATAACGTATTTGAGCCCATCCGGTAATACCAGGGTTAATGCGATGGCGCAAAGAATAAAAAGGAATGGTTTGACTGAGCATTTTAACAAACTCGGGACGCTCAGGACGAGGTCCG
Source organism: uncultured Candidatus Competibacteraceae bacterium (assembly GCA_964423745.1). Taxonomy (GTDB): domain Bacteria; phylum Pseudomonadota; class Gammaproteobacteria; order Competibacterales; family Competibacteraceae; genus CAYRGG01. The sequence goes on from CAYRGG010000002.1 coordinate 28,971, forward strand.
ACAAAACTCATGTTGCCTAGCAATACATTGATGAGTTGGGGTAATTCATCCATATGGATTGGACGCATGAGAGAGCCAATATAGGTAATGCGTTGATCGTTGGCCTCTGTCCATCGGGTTACGCCGTCTTGTTCCGCATTGGAGCGCATACTGCGGAATTTAATCACGCGAAATAATTTTTCGTTTTTTCCTACCCGCTCCTGGCGATACAGAATAGGGCCGCGAAAGCCTGACTCGATCCAAATGGCTAAGGCCACCAATAACATAATTGGCCATGTGATGGCTAATAAAATGAGCGCGGCCACGATATCAAACAAGCGTTTGCTAATAGCTTGTAATAATGCCTGCTGGAATCCATCGGAAAAGATCATGCTACTGGGTTGCAAAGCATCGAGCCGAATCTTACCGGTTTCCCGCTCAAAAAATGTTAAAAACTCAGTAACCTGTAGTCCATTGACTTTACACTCCAGCAGTTCATCCACAGGCAGGCTCTTGCGCCTTTCATCCACCGCCAGCAAAATTTCGTCGATGTGTAAATGTTGCGCGAGTTTGTAAAGCGTGGTTGATACCGTCAGTATTTTTTCAGATTCAACCTGCGGAGCGTTGTTATGTGTCACCACGCCATTGTTTGTAGGAACATAGCCCACTATAGTAATACCCCTCGCAATATTATCGATTTGACGTTTTAACTGGCTGGCTTTTGCGCCGGTTCCTAGCACCAGTATGCGCCGTTTTAGAATGTCCTGATCAGAGAGGTGCCAAAATCCATAGCGTGTTAATAGAATAAAAATAAATGCTATGAAAAACCCGAGGCCGAACTCACCACGGCCAAGATAGAGCGTAGGAGCAATATAATAGATAAGTGTTGTAACAAATAATCCCAAAAGAAAGCTTACCCCAATACGCAAAACCATATCCGCTCTGCTGGTCCAAAAGTTTCTTTCGTACAAGCCCATAGCCGTCATGATACTAATCATGGTGACCATAAAAATCAGACCCGTGGGCAAGCTTTCTTGCAGTGTGGGCAAGGATAAACTGAACCAATGGGCACGTAGCAGCTTGCCCAAATAGATGGCAATGACCAGTGTGACCGCCTCGATGGCGGCAAGGAATAACAAGGAAACGGGTACATAGTGGCGAAACAGGCGTATCATCGTGATAAAGGGTAGTTTACCGTTATGGTGTTTTTACAGGCTGTGCAGAATCTATTTACCATACTGGATCAATGGAGTATTAGAAATTGGCAACAATGATGACACAACTTTTTATAGACAGGACTTACGCAGCTCGTTCCAGAGGACGCCGTAAATACGTCCCTGTAGGCTTGATGACGGCCTTCCGGGCCGTCAACACCTCTTTTACGAGCTACGAAAGTCCTTTTTGCGTAAGTCTTGATAGAAACTTTTCATAATTTTGTTATTAAAATGACTTTAGGGATTGTGCTATGAAGCTATTAGTAACCGGTAGCGCAGGTTTTATCGGTGCCGCTTTAACATTGCGCTTGTTAGAACGCGGCGATGAAGTGGTTGGGCTAGATAACCTCAATGATTATTATGATGTCAATCTAAAGCGAGCGCGCTTAGACCGTCTTCAAAGATACGCTAATTTTAGCGAAGCCCGTATCCCTTTAGAAGATCGCGGGGCCGTCGAGACGGTGTTTGCTAAAACACAACCGCAACGGGTAGTGCATCTCGCTGCACAAGCGGGGGTGCGTTACTCCTTAGAAAATCCTCATGCTTATATGGATAGCAATGTGGTGGGATTCTTACATATCTTGGAAGGGTGCCGCTGGCATGCTGTGGAAAGTTTAGTCTTCGCCTCCACCAGTTCGGTATACGGCGCCAATACACGGATGCCGTTTTCTGTTCACGATAATGTAGACCATCCGGTCAGTCTATATGCCGCTACAAAAAAAACTAACGAATTGATGGCCCATACCTACAGTCATTTGTATCAGTTGCCGGTTGCAGGCTTACGCTTTTTTACCGTCTACGGTCCGTGGGGAAGACCCGATATGGCGTTGTTTAAATTTACCCGGCAAATTCTCCAAGGTGATCCCATCGATGTCTATAACTACGGGAATCACCGCCGGGATTTTACCTATGTGGATGACATCGTCGAAGGGATCCTGCGAGTATTAGATAAAGTGCCGCAAGGGAATCCCCATTGGTCCGGCGACGCTCCCGATCCTGCTAGCAGTCGCGCCCCTTATCGTTTGTATAACATAGGCTGCCATAAACCCGTTGAGTTACTGCATTTTATTGAAGTATTAGAGGATTGTTTAGGAAAAAAAGCGGAGAAAAATTTATTACCTATGCAGCCCGGTGATGTGCCCGATACCTATGCGGACGTGGAGAGCCTTATTGAGGATGTAGGTTATGAACCAAAAACCTCTATCGAAGAGGGTGTTGCCCGCTTCGTGACTTGGTATCGTGATTACTACAAAGTATAACAACTAGAGCATTTCCCATTCAACTGTACACGGCGTTAGCCTTCGGTCTCGGTGTGCTCATGTACGCTATGTACACTCCGCGCACCTCGCCTCGGCAGCCTTGTGTACAATCGAAGCGAAAACGCTCTAGCCTCCTGAGCTATTCTCCAAGCGTTTCCAAATACAATTGCCAGTGCTGGTTTTATCCAATAGCTCCAAGTACTGTTGGTGAGCGGCGTTTTCAACGTCACTTGCCTTGACCACCCGCAACGGTAACCGAGGCCGAGCCTGACCTTCGCTGCGTTCCGACAGAGACTTAGACTGGGTAATTTCCCGCTCCGTGGAGAGACCTAAAGCCACCTGCTCCCGCGTCATGGCCAGATAGACATCTCCTAAGATCTGGGCATCCAGCAATGCGCCGTGTAATTTGCGTTTTGTATTGTCCACCTCATAGCGTTTGCAAAGGGCATCCAGGCTGTTTTTCTGACCCGGATGACGTTCCCTGGCTAACCGTAGCGTATCTAAAACTCGGCATCTGCCGTCCAGCGGGGCATGTCCTGATAAGTGCAATTCGTGATTTAAAAAACCGGTATCAAAAGGCGCATTATGAATAATCAGCTCTGCGCCTTGGATAAACTCAAGAAATTGCTCGGCAATATCGCTAAACCGGGGTTTATCAGCCAAAAACTCAGTGGTTATACCATGCACCTCTGCTGCGCCCTGTTCAATATCCCGATCGGGCTGTAAATACTGATGAAAATGTTTACCCGTCAAACGCCGATTGAGAATTTCTAGACAACCAATCTCGATAATGCGATGTCCCTGAGCCGGGTCGAGGCCGGTGGTTTCTGTATCCAGCACCACTTGGCGCTGTACTGAAAAAGATCCGTTGCTAGTCACTGTCATATGTTCACTTTGCAAATTACAGACTTTTGGTCAGCTGACTTATGGCCGCTCGAGCCAGTTTGTCAGCGCGTTCGTTGCCACTGTCACCACTATGCCCCTTGACCCATCGCCACTCGATGACGTGGCGTGCAGCCGCGTTATCCAGTTGCTGCCATAGTTCAACGTTTTTGACGGGGCGTTTATCGGTGGTTTGCCAGCCATTTTGCTTCCACCGTTTTAGCCAGCGGGTAATACCGTCCATCACATAGCGACTGTCCGTGGCCACGATAACCGGTACGGGCCGTTTAAGAGCTTCGAGAGCCCGAATAACCGCCGTGAGTTCCATGATGTTGTTAGTCGTGATGGGAGCCGCTCCTGAAAGGGTTTTTTCCTTGTCACGCCATTTTAATATGGCTGCCCACCCGCCCGGACCTGGATTTCCAGAGCATGCGCCATCCGTGTAAATGACCACGGGTTCTGTAAGCGCTTTAGTGGGGTTTTCATTCACAAGCCGTTATACTGACCGCTTAACAAAAAGGAATATTTATGCAATGGTAATTACCAAATTAAACGCTAAGTATCCCAATAACCATTGTGGTACCGCAAGCTATCTTTAATGAGTAGAAACAGCATCGTGAAATTGTTTTAGCGACAGCTTAGCCTGACCTTTTATATACACAAATCACAGATAAGTTTATTGCCCTCATGCGTTTGACTAAGATCAAACTTTCCGGTTTCAAGTCTTTTGTCGATCCCACTACCTTTCATTTACCCAGCAACCTGATGGGTATTGTGGGTCCCAATGGGTGTGGAAAATCTAATGTCATCGATGCGGTACGCTGGGTTATGGGTGAAAGTTCCGCCCGTTATTTGCGCGGTGAATCCATGGCTGATGTCATTTTCAACGGCTCCTCATCCCGTAAACCGGTAGGTCAAGCCTCCATCGAGTTAGTATTCGATAATAGCCAAGGTCGACTGGGTGGTCCCTGGAGTCAGTATAGCGAGATTTCCATTCAGCGGTTACTTAACCGGAGTGGCCAGTCGGGCTATTTTTTAAACGGCATTCGTTGCCGACGGCGCGATGTGACCGACATTTTTTTAGGCACTGGTTTGGGGGCGCGAAGCTACGCCATTATCGAACAGGGGACGATCTCTCGTCTAGTGGAGGCAAGACCGGAAGAACTGCGCATGTTTTTTGAAGAAGCCGCAGGTATTTCTAAATACAAAGAACGCCGCCGGGAAACCGAAATACGCATTCGTCATACACGAGAAAACCTAGCCCGCCTTAATGATTTACGTGACGAACTGAGTAAACAGCTAGACCATTTGCAGCGCCAGGCTAAGCTCGCCGAGAAATACCGTCAACACAAGGCAACCGAGCGACGTCTAAAAGCGGAATTGCTGGCGCTACGCTGGCGTAGTTTAGAAGAAGAAGCCGCTGCCCAAGTGCGCACACTAAACCATCAGGAAACTGCTCTCCAGGCCGTATTAACGGAGCAGCGTAGCTGCGAAGCTCAACTGGAAAGCGCTCGTAGCCAGCATACGCATCTCAACACGGTATATGCTCAAGCGCAACAACGGTTTTATGAACTGAACAGTGAAATTAGTCGTTTAGAACAGTATTTAACCCATCAGCGCCAGTTGCAGACCCGCCAAAAAGACGATCTGACTCAGATTGAACAGGCGTTTACAACCTTGTTAGAACAAATTCGAACTGATGAGATGCAGCTTGAAGAATTCCAACAGATGTTGGCGGAAGCGGAACCAGCCCTGGAAACGGCAGGCGCTGAACAAACTAAGCTAGAAAGCCGTGTCGTGGAGACTGAAACCCAGCTGCAACAATGGCAGGAACGTTGGGAGGCTTTTAACCATCGGGCTAGTGAACCCCAACGCTTGGCTGAAGTGGCGCGGATGCGTTGCGAGCAGTTAGAAGAGCAGTCGTTACGCCATCAACGCCGTTGGGAAAAACTACAATTGGAGGAAGATGATCTAAAAATTGCCGATTTAGATCAAAAATTACAAGCCCTCAGAGACAAACAAAAAGAATGTCTGGCGAATTGGCAGCAAACCCAAGAGCAACTCACTGATTTGAACTCCCGCTATACTGAATTACAAGCAGTGCAACGTGGTTGTGTTGAAACGCTTCAAGAAACTCACGGACGCTTGCAGACAGGGCATGGTCGCTTGGCGTCCTTACAGGCTCTCCAAGAAGCAGCGTTAGGCAAACATAAAGAAACTATCAATGCCTGGTTGGGAATACAGGGATTAGATCGCGCTCCTCGTCTAGTGGAGTGTTTGGTGGTGGAACCAGGTTGGGAACGGGCCGTTGAGACGGTACTAGGTGCCCATCTGGAGGGAGTTTGCATGGAAAATTTTGCGCTATCCGTGCAGTCTTTAGCAACGTTGCAAGAGGGCAGTCTGACGCTGGTTCACACGGCTGTTGACGCAACCCCAGTGACTACTACGACCGCCGATAGTTTGGCGAGTAAAGTACAAGCGCCTTGGCCTCTCCATGGATTATTAGGTAATGCCCGTATCGCTAAGGATTTAGAAGAAGCCTTGAGCCGACATAACGAATTGACCGACCAGGATAGTTGGGTGACTCCCGAAGGCGTTTGGCTAGGGAAAAACTGGCTACGCATTGTCCGGGGTAACGATGACAACAGCGGCGTGTTAGAAAGAGAGCGAGAGATCAAGCAACTCAAAGGTGCTTTAGAATACGATGCACAACAGGAAGCTCACCATACCGTTACCCTAGAAGACGTGGGCAGTACCCTGCAGGAGCTGGAAGAGCAACGCCATCAGTTGCACGCTGTTGGCAACCAAAATCAGCGGGAGCAGGCTGAATTGCAAGGACGTCTTACCTCCCTTGAGGAGCGGCGTGAACAGGTGCTGTGGCGTCTGCAATCCATTGCTGAAGAGCGGGAAGAATTGACCGTTGCAAGGAAGCAAGAACAAGACCTGCTGCGTGCATCGCGCTTAGGGTTAGAACAGGCCCTATTGGCCATGACCCGGCTTACTGATGAGCGAGAAGCCCTTACCAAGGAACGAGCTGTTTTAGGAAATGCCCTAGAAACTGCTCGCAGCAAGGCCAATACAGTTCGCCAATACGCCCAATCACAGGCGCTTACTGTAGAGTCTTTGCGAACCCGTTTGTCTGCAGCCCGACAAGGTCTCGTGCGGATGCAAACTCAGTACGATCAGCTGCTAGACCGTCGCCAGCAGCTTTCCCTCGATCTGGAATCCAGCAACGACCCTCTTACCGAGACCCAACAACAACTGGATGAACGATTGCACGCTCGGGTTGCTGCAGAAGCGGCCCTAAAGGACGCCCAGCAGGCAGTAGAAGCTATGAATGTAACCATAAGCGAGTTTGATCGGTCCCGTGCTGAGCTGGAAAAACAGGTCCAAGAGCTACGTCAAGTCCTTGAACAACAACGTTTAACTAAAGGTGAAATAAGCGTTCGTCAACAAGGGTTGCAAGAGCAGCTCCAGGAGCTCCATGTTTCCCTACCTGACTTACTCCCTGAACTCGATTCCGGCAAAACAGAGCTGCACACTCAACAAGCGCTAGAGCGTTTGGCCCAGCGTATTCAACGTTTAGGGGCGGTTAATCTAGCAGCTATCGATGAATGCACTCAAGTGATGGAACGCAAGGGTTACTTAGATACCCAGCACGATGATTTAATCGCGGCTTTAACAACCCTGGAAAACGCCATGCGCAAAATAGATCGCGAGACTCGCGCCCGTTTTAAAGACACTTTCGAACGGGTGAACCAGGGAGTGCAAGCCTTGTTCCCTCGCTTGTTTGGGGGTGGAGAAGCCTATCTGGCGCAAACCGGAGATGATCTATTGGAGACGGGGGTTACTGTTATGGCGCGCCCCCCCGGCAAGCGTATCAGCACCATACATTTGCTATCCGGCGGTGAAAAGGCGCTCACCGCGGTAGCGCTGGTATTCGCCATTTTTCAACTTAACCCGGCGCCTTTTTGCCTATTAGACGAAGTGGATGCCCCCCTAGATGATGCCAATGTAGGACGTTTTGGAGATTTGCTGCAGGAGATGGCGCAACACATTCAATTTATTTTTATCACCCATAATAAAAGTACGATGGAAATTGCTCATCATTTATCGGGTGTTACCATGCACGAGCCGGGCGTTTCCCGCTTAGTGGCGGTAGATGTCGACGCAGCGGTTCGCTTAGTAGTTAGTTAACTAAAACGAGATAAGTTATTAATGGATAAGACAAATTTACAATTGATCTTGATCGGGGCTGGGGCAATTATTATTGCTTTGATTTATTTTTGGGGTAAATATAGCGAACGTAAAGAACGCACCCGCGACTCACGACAACGGGTTGCTGAACGTTCGCCCGAGCAGGAACCGATCGTGAACTTTGATCCAAGTGCGGCGGAAATCGATACCGCTGAACGCCAACTACTGGACGGGGAAAATACACCATCTGAATCTGAGGAGGCTTTGCCACCCCCAGTGGATGTGGAAATTATGCCTATCCCGCCTGCTAATGATAAGCCTCCTCATAAAGGACAAGAAAAAACCCCTCCAGATTGGCAGCAAAGCCATCAGCCAGAGTTATCGCAACAGTCAGATGCTGCTGCTACCCATGGGAGTGAATCAGCATCGCCTCAAGAGCCGAAGATGACAGTTATACTGATGATCCTGGCTGCTCCAGGAAACCTGTTTCAGGGTTCGAGTATCCTCTTGGCTATTCAAGAACAAAAGCTTAAATTGCAGAATGGTATTTTTGAATGTTTCCCAGAGGGTCATACGCAAGGAAAGTCCGTGTTTGGCGTGGGTCATTTGCTTGAGCCTGGCACCTTTGACTTGGAAACCATCAACAATTTGCAAACGCCAGGGCTAATTATGTTTATGCATCTGCCAGGCCCGTTGGAGCCAATGCAAGCAACCCACCATATGATAAAAGCCGCCAAAACCTTGGCGGATAACTTAGGCGGCAAAGTTTGTGATGAACGCCGTAACAAAATTACTGCTCAGGGTTTTTCAAAAATGGAAAGCGATGCCGGTGAATTTCAGCGTCAACTGCGTCTACGGCATAGCTGATCCATGCCAGTCCCGACTGCCATTCAAGCCCAAGCGTTAGCATTGCGGGAACAAATTGCAAGTCACGATTATCGCTATTATGTATTGGACGATCCGGCTATTCCCGATACCGAATATGATCGTTTGATGCAGGCACTACGAGCTTTAGAGGGTAATTTTCCAGATTTGGTGACCCCGGATTCGCCGACCCAACGGGTGGCTGGCGCACCATTAGAGGCCTTTAATCAGGTACAGCATGTGATACCCATGTTGTCTTTAGACAATGCCTTTAGCGAAGCAGAGGTCATGGACTTTGACCGACGCATTCGGGAGCGTCTCGGTGTGCCCCAGGTAGGTTATGCGGCGGAGCCAAAACTCGACGGTCTAGCGGTGAGCGTGCGCTACGAAAATGGCGTATTGGTACGCGGCGCCACCCGCGGCGACGGCTATAACGGTGAGGATGTTACCCATACCCTGCGCACCATCGATGCTTTGCCACTGCGGTTAAGAGGCGCTAACTATCCGCCGGTTCTAGAAGTGCGTGGCGAAGTATTTATGCCCAAAGCAGGTTTTGAGGCCCTTAATGCCCGAGTCCGTGCTAAAAATGAGAAAACTTTTGCTAATCCCCGCAATGCCGCAGCGGGGAGTTTGCGGCAACTAGATGCCCGTATCGCCGCGCAACGTCCTTTAGACATCTTCTGCTATGGCGTAGGTGTCGTGGAAGACGGGTCTCTACCGGACAGCCACACTGAGATCCTGGGGCAGCTACGCCAATGGGGGCTACGGATCTGTCCCGATCTCCAGCAGGTCCAGGGTGTGACTGGCTGTCTCGACTATTATCGGGATTTGCAGGCCCGGCGTGATGCCTTGCCCTATGAGATCGATGGGGTTGTTTACAAAGTAGATCGCCTGGATCAGCAGCAGATCCTAGGGTTTGTAGCCCGGGCGCCGCGCTGGGCTATTGCCCATAAGTTTCCGGCCCAAGAAGAATTGACGCGGGTTGTGGATATTCAGGTGCAGGTGGGTCGAACCGGAGCCCTTACGCCGGTGGCTCGCCTCGATCCGGTAACTGTGGGCGGGGTGACGGTCACCAATGCCACTCTCCATAATGCAGATGAAGTTCAGCGCAAAGACGTGCGGGTCGGCGATACGGTCATCGTGCGTCGCGCGGGCGACGTGATTCCAGAAGTGGTTAAAGTAGTTTTTGAGCGGCGTCCCACCAATACTCAACCTTTTAACTTGCCCCAGGACTGCCCCATTTGCCATTCACAAGTGGTCCGTCCTGAAGGCGAAGCAGTGGCCAGATGTGTCGGTGGGTTGTACTGTCCGGCGCAACGCAAGGCAGCTCTGCTGCATTTTGCTTCGCGGCGGGCCTTCGACATCGAAGGACTCGGCGAGAAATTGGTCGATCAATTAGTGAACAAGGCGTTAGTTCGAACACCCGCTGATCTTTACACCCTAGACGCGACCACTCTGAAAAATCTTGAACGTATGGGGCAGAAGTCTGCTGCTAATATTATAGCTGCTTTAGAGCGCAGCAAATCCACCACCTTAGCACGTTTTATCTACGCTTTAGGTATCCGTGATGTAGGAGAAGCAACTGCCCAATCCCTGGCTAAACATTTTGGCAATCTGAATACACTCATAGGGGCCGATGAAGCTGAATTGCAGCAAATACCTGATATCGGTCCCGTGGTCGCCGCCAACGTCCGGGCTTTTTTTGCGGAAACCCATAACTGCCAAGTCATCCAACGCCTGCAAGTCGCCGGTATCCATTGGCCGGTTGTCGAAACACCCCCAGTAGACACCCAGCCCTTGTCGAGACAGACCTTTCTATTGACCGGTACTCTAGAAACTATGACCCGAGATGAGGCTAAAATCCGGGTGCAGAAGCGAGGCGGCAAAGTGGTGGGCAGCGTATCCGGCAAAACCACTTATGTAGTAGTGGGGAAAAACCCAGGTTCGAAGCTAGCTAAAGCTCAGCAGCAAGGTATTACCATACTGAACGAAACCCAATTTCAAGCTTTGCTTGAACAATGAAGAAATTTTACTTTTTTTTACTTTATTGAAAACAGATAAAGTCGATACTACTAGAGAATATCGACAATTCAATATATTCCCTTTTGCAACATTTAAAACTTGTGTCAAAACCCTTGCTGTTTCTTAAATACTCAACTTTTTTAATAGAAAATCACCCCAACTTTATTTTGGCACTTTAGCCTTAGAAGCTATTTCAAAAACTCGCATAGGTTCGCTGATTCAAGGCGCAGCGCCTTCGAGCAGCGCAGTTTACAGGTGGTAAATGAGCAGCGGAGAAGGTGCTGTAACGCCGAGTCAGCGGACATGAGCCGGTTTTGAAACAGCTTCTTAACCGTAATTATTAAAGCATAGGTGTATGCTGTATGTAGTTCACATTCAATCGTTACTGGTCAAAAAAACCTGAAATAGTTAGACATATTAATTATTGTATTAAATAAACTTATTGTGTTTTATAAAAAACTACAATGGATTGAGAATAAATGAATATTAGCAATGCAATAGATAAACATTGGGACATAGTGGTGGTTGGTGGTGGTATGGGTGGTGGCACTATAGCCAAGGCATTAACCGGTAAAGGATTTGATGTGCTTTTACTTGAAAAAGGACACACTCATTTCGAAAAAGATAGTGTTCAAAGTGTAGTTATAGAAGAAGATGACCCTGAAACACGTTTGAGTAGTGGCAAGTGGCCACATAAAATAAAAGGATTAGTAGATAATACTGAAATTAACATTTGGTCATCAATAGGATGTGGCGCTGGAGGCTCAACCCTTCTATACGCCGCAGCGTTACAGAGGTTAGATCCTCGAGACTTTGAAAAAAGAGTTATTCCCACCGGCGAAGAAATTGCTTGGCCCTTTACCTATGAAGATTTATGCCCTTATTACCAACGAGCTGAAACAATTTTTTCTGTTTGTGGAACTCATGATCCATTAGGTTCAGATTCAGAAAGTATATTAAAAATTCCACCAAAAACATGCGAAGCGGATCAATCATTTTTCAATATTTTTAAAGCAAATGGTCTTAATCCATACCGGCTTCATGTAGGCATAAAATACCTTAAAGAATGTCACGAGTGCGCCGGAAAAATTTGCCAATCAGCTTGTAAACAAACAGCTTATAATTGTGCAATATTACCTGCGTTAAATACAGGCAGGCTAAAAATATTAGAAAGAACTAAAGTGCTTAAATTCGAAGCCGATGAGACAAGAGTTAAGTCGGTGTACGTTAACCATTTAGGCACTCAATACAATATCCGTTGTAAAACGGCAGTCTTAGCAGCTGGTGCTATGTTTTCTCCAATCATATTGCTGAGATCAAAAAATCAATACTGGCCAAATGGTTTAGCTAACGAAAGCGGCTTGGTAGGTAAAAACCTAATGTTTCATGCCACAGATTTTATTGCTTTTTGGCCGAAATCGAAAAATTCTTGTGAGGGTCCAAGAAAAACAATAGCTATGCGTGACTACTATGTTTATAACGATATAAAACTTGGGGAGTTTCAATCTTCTGGGCTTGTAGCAGGGTATAACAACGTTCTATATGCTTTACGGTTAATGTTTGATCAAAGCAAACTACGAAATATACCCTTCATTAGACATTTTTTACGAATCCCTGCCTTCTTTGCATCTAAAATCTTTGGTCAAGCATCAGTATTTGCAACAATTCTTGAAGATAACCCCTATAACGAAAACAAAGTTGTCTTAGACGAAAGCGAACCTTCAGGAATGAGGTTTGAATACACCATACGAGATGAACTAAAAAACCGCTATTTTTTATTAAGAAACCTCATAAGAAAAAATACCTCTAATCTGCGATCATTTCCTTTGTATTTAGGTGTTAATTTAAATTATGGCCATTCGTCTGGCACCTGTAGAGCAGGATACGACCCCAAAACAAGTGTATTAAATAAAGAATGCCGAAGTCATAGCATTGAAAATTTATATGTGGCAGATGGGTCATTTATGCCAACCAGTGGAGGGACCAATCCGAGCTTAACGATAGCAGCAAATGCTTTACGTGTAGCAGACATAATTGAAAGAAGCTTAAAGGAAACAAAGTATTAACTTGATTTTGCAACTAAATTATAATTGATCTCCTGAGATATTAGGTTACGTGAATGATTTTAAGTTATGGATTACTGCAATAAGCTATTTGCGGGTCAAATGGAGTTTACCCGCATCCGACTGGTTAATTTCCAAATTAACTGAATTCTCGACTTTTTCTGCGATGGAACTATCTTCGATAGTTATCGTGACGGGAGAACAACGTTGCATATTAAGTATGGTGCGGGGTGATAAATCCATGCTGTCCAATCCGTTTTTACTTTCTATAATAAGCGTCTGCATGGATCCGGTATTATTAGTTAGGGTGATCCCATAGGATGCTGATTTTGGGCGACCAAATAGTTGCACGGCGAAAAAGGTCAGTCCATCAGTGGTGGCAACGCCGACACCCGTCTCAGTCGCGTACTCAGCCAGCAAGTTTTCGCGATGGCCGGGGGAATCGATCCAACCTTGGGTAAAGGTATTGGCTAGATCCTTAGTGGTGATGTCGCGGCTGTCCATGCGATAAGCGATATTTTCACGGATGCTACAGTAATCATAACCCGCTGCCTTCGCTCGCTCTGCAGGTGTGCGTCCATCGGCGTTGTGACCATACTTCTTGGTCTGAGCCATATATTGAGCAAACGTTTGCGCCGACTGGGTAAGGTTTGAATCGATAGATAATGCTGACAACTGATGATCGCGTCGAAATGCATTGATTCTGTCGATGATTGTTGCTGATGCTTTGTCGAGATCCATCTCACTGGCGGCGCCGCGATTGTCTTCGGCGGCATTACCTAGAAAAGATTGGTAGATAATGGCTGTGGTAAACATCACGATAATAATCAGCTTACTACGCATTGCATTGCATTTCTCTTATGCGCTAATAAATAAACCTCAGTTTAAAGCAAATAGAGGTTGAGCTTTTCAAGCGGTCTAGCGGATACTATACAGCAAACTTACGCACTTATCTTATCAAGGCTAATGACATTTCCATCGTTTTAAATACGTTATTTTTATTCTTGGATAACAGCGATAGCTTTGTGTTACAGATAATTCCGAAAAACTGTCATAATTTTTGAAGATCGCCATGAACGAAGATAAAACCACAAAATCCTCAACCGACGAACAACCTACCATTGCTCAGCCCACAGCCGATAGAACGACCGAAGATTCAGCGGCTGCCAGCGATCAGTCAGAGCCGTCTGTGACCCCCACAACAACCGACGAACAACCTACCATTGCTCAGCCCACAGCCGATAGAACCACTGAAGGTTCAGCGGCTGCCAGTGATCAGTCAGAGCTGTCTGGGACGCCTTCAAGTGAGTTTCTCCAGGCTGATGTTTCAGCAAACACCGCAGCTGAAGAGTTTACCCACTCCGAAGCGACCTCTGGAACAGAAACGCCACCCGAAGAGCCTGTTACCAGTGCTCCCCAGTCTGAACAAACGGCTGTAACCGAATCCGAAACTGAAAAGCCTGTGCTGACCAAATCGCCTTTTGAGAAACCTGATGTGGATGAGGCCAAAATAGAGCTGTTGGTTGCAGAGGTGATTAAAGGGGAAAAAATAAACCAATTAAACCAGAAAAAACTCGCCAATCTGCTAAAAAAACTCTCAGATGGTATGAATGACAGTGGTGAGTTATCGGCGCCCTTTACCATAGGCGCCCGAGACATTTTGGTTGGACCTGCTGCCAATAGGATGCTGTCACAAGGCATCAGCGGCAAACAATCCAAAAAAGCTTTTCTTGAGGCCGGGATCAATCTGGTGAGTGTTCAGCACCAGATTGCTGCCCATGCGCAACAAACCGAAGATCAACCATTACCAATTATAACGAGTCGTCGTGTAAAAAGAGCGCAAAAAGCCGAAGCCTTTTGTGGCCTTTACCCTTGGTGTTGATTTAAAGGAATCGTCAGTAGCAGAGACTGCCTGCCCAATGTCTTTGACGGCCCAGACCTTCGCTGCAGGGCTGCAAACGTTAATAAAAAATGATCCCGACTTGGCAGAAGTCATATCTATCTACGGACCACCGCCCCTGTGGAGTCGAGAGCCTGGTTTCGCGTCATTGCTGCTCATTATTTTGGAGCAGCAAGTTTCACTCACCTCGGCGCGTCGTGTATTTGATCGACTCACGGCCATGGTGTCGCCGTTTTCGGCGGCACGGCTTCTCGAAATTGATGACGCCACCCTTAAAAGTACGGGCCTTACGCGACAGAAATTAACCTATTGTAAATATCTGTCGCAAGCCATCGTCGCCGGTCAATTGAAGTTGGATGAATTTGAGGAGATGGCGGATAGCCAGGTGCGAAGGGTACTGATGAATATTAAAGGAATTGGTCCCTGGACGGCGGATATTTATCTTTTGCTAGCATTAAAACGTCAAGATATTTTGCCTGTAGGCGATCTCGCGGTAACGGTGGCTATTAAGGAAATAAAAAAACTGAATAAGACCCCTACGAAGGAAGAGATGCTAGCCCTGAGTGTCGTCTGGCAACCTTGGCGGGCCATTGCGACACGGGTTTTGTGGCATTACTATCTATCGACTCGAAGAAAATCTCAGCAAATTGAGCTTTAGCTTTTGTAATTAATAAAAAGTAAACGATTATGGCGAATCGGTCGCCCGGGAAAACTCTAAAACACTGGATTTATCTCTGCTTTCTAGGAGAAGGTTCGAACCGTCCATACGTCCTTGCGATGTATTGCCTAGCGTTTCTAAAAAAGCTTGTTCCTGTTGCATGTGTTCGGGTGGTCCTCCCATCTTAGTGGTCATAAACCCTTTGCCTTGCCAGTTTAGTGTACCGTTATCATCAAGTGTAAAAGCGCCAAAATAGCGGTTGATGGAAGCCATGCCGGCGACGTTGCCTGGTTGGTCGCATGTAAAGGTGATAGGAGTGGTGTCAAGCAGTTTAATTTCTTGGTTTTCTTTAACCATCTTTTGGAGTTGCCATGGCTCGCCCGCGCATAAGTCAGCAAGTTGTTCTTTTGTCATCGGCGTTTCCTTTACAGCCCTGTCTTGGATGTCGTCACACCCTTGTAGAATAATCATTAAAGAGGCGCATAGACTCAAAATCAGCATTTTGAGTTTCATGGATTATAAATTCCTAAGTGTTAGTGATGACTAAAACGTCAAAATGATTCAGTAAGTTTGCATAAACTGCTTTTCAAATAAGCAGTAAAAGGATTTGATAAACCCCGAAACAAATCACTAATACACCAGCGCTATACCGTACCCAAGGTTTGCGTACAAAACGCACTAGGTGGGTGGCTAAAGCGCCCATGGCCAGTAGCATGGGTAAGGTGCCTAGTCCAAAACTGAGCATAAGTAGCCCACCTTGCAGGGAGGAGCCTGCGCTGATGGCCCAAATCAAAACACTGTAAACTAGACCACAGGGTAACCAACCCCACACTAAACCCACTATCCAAGCCTGTCCAACCGTGCGAATGGGTAACAAACGCCGTCCCAACGGTTCGATACGTCGCCAAAGTAATCCCCCAGCCTGCTCTAGTTGCGCTAAACCTCGCCACCAATCCGCCAGGTAAAGACCTAGACTCACTAGAAACATCCCGGCCACGAGTTGCAAAACTTGTTGGCCGTGGTGTACGGAGGCAAGGTTGGCCGCCCAAGCGCCTACACCGCCGGCCAAAACGCCTGCCAAAGTATAGCTGCTGATACGCCCAATGTTGTAAGCCAGCAAAAAGGGTAGACTGTTTAAAAAACGTCTTTTAGTGGGAGCAGCTAAACCCAATGTTAAAGCCCCCACAATGCCGCCGCACATACCCACGCAATGGACACCGCCCAGCAACGCCACAACAAAGGCTGCTAGATAGCTTGATTCAGTTTGCAAATCCACTGAATTAATGCGCCGTAGTCTACGGTATTATCAAGTTGTTCATGGCAATAGGCAAAAATGTTAGGTTTGACCTGTGTAATTTTATTACCTTTCCCGCAAACGAGGCATCAATTGCACCAAATTACAGGGTTGATTACGGTAATCAAGCTGGTTTTTGATAATGCGATCCCAGCCGGTACGACAAGCGCCGGAAGAACCCGGCAAGCAGAATATATAGGTACCATTGGCTACGCCCGCTAAACAACGGGACTGAATAGTGGATGTTTTTATGTCTTCCCAGGACAACATCCGAAATATTTCCCCAAAACCTTGGATTTCTTTGTCCAGCAA
Organism: uncultured Candidatus Competibacteraceae bacterium; assembly: GCA_964423745.1. Taxonomy (GTDB): domain Bacteria; phylum Pseudomonadota; class Gammaproteobacteria; order Competibacterales; family Competibacteraceae; genus CAYRGG01. The sequence continues at coordinate 45,615 of CAYRGG010000002.1, forward strand.
GACTGCAATGGCTTCGGGGGTGCCATCCCTACCGGTGAGGCCAGTGCCTCCGGTGGTGATTACCGCATTGATGGTTTCGTCAGCAATCCAACGGGATACGACAGCGCGGATCTGATAGATATTATCAGGTATTATCAGCTTCTCGGCTAACCCATGCCCTTCCATTTGCAGGCGCTCCACCAACAATTGCCCAGAGGTATCGTTGGTTTCCGTGCGGGAATCGGAAACAGTAAGCACAGCGATATTGATAGGGATAAAATCGTGTTGATCAGGCATCATAAACCTCGCGGTTATTTTCTACTGCAAATTCATATTACAAGACCCTTAGCCCATCGCGAACCCTTGAAATAAGGTTGTTTGGCCTTATAACTCTTTACAATAAATAGTATAAAGATCGGTCATAAAAATAACTTACATTCTTCTAACGGGATTGATTTGGAAAAAAGCTATCCTGTACGGCTCTTCCTCAACATCATCGTGAACGATAATTATCTATGGCTGTTGGTTTCACAAGCAGCTCGCTACGCTAATAGAGAACGCATCATGCAAAAACTGCTTAATCTTTCTTTTGCTGCATTACTAATCTCTGTAGCTGCGGCAGTGAACCTTGTGGCTTGTGCCAACCCGCCTGGTGGAGCGTATAACGTAGCCTTACCCATGACGGCTGATCAACCGCTGCCATCGTTAGCGCCCATGCTAGAAGCCGTTACCCCTGCGGTGGTAAATATTTCCACCGAAGGCCGTATCGTGATGCGCCGCAATCCGTTGCTGAACGATCCCTTTTTCCGACGTTTTTTCGATATACCGGAGCAACCCCGCGAGCGCCGTACCCAGAACTTGGGTTCTGGCGTCATTGTAGATGCCGAACAAGGCTATGTGATTACTAATCATCATGTGATCAAACGGGCAGATACGATTACCGTGACGCTTCGTGATGGCCGTCAGTTAAAGGCTAATGTTATCGGTTCAGACCCGGAAACCGATGTGGCGGTTGTACGGATTGCGGCACGAAACCTGACCCCTTTATCCCTAGCTGACTCGGGTCAATTGCGGGTTGGTGATTATGTGGTTGCCATTGGTAATCCTTTTGGTTTAGGGCAAACGGTCACATCGGGCATCGTGAGCGCTTTAGGGCGTAATACCTTAGGTATTCACGGTTACGAAGATTTTATCCAAACAGATGCGTCGATTAATCCCGGCAATTCTGGTGGTGCCTTGGTCAATCTGCGGGGCGAATTAGTCGGCATTAATACCGCGATTTTTGCGCCCACTGGGGGTAATGTGGGGATTGGCTTTGCAATTCCCAGCAATATGGTGAAACAGTTGATGGAGCAGTTGGTGGAATACGGCGAAGTGAGGCGGGGTCGGTTAGGCGTTTCCGTACAGGATCTCACGCCAGCGTTGGCGAGGGCTTTTGGTATTCAAAACGACCGGGGTGCCGTAATCGCTCAAATTTCCCCAAACTCTGCAGCTCAACGTGCGGGTTTGCAGACGGGAGATGTGGTGTTAGCGGTGGATGGAAAAGCCATCCGCAATGCCAATCAGTTGCGTAATGCTATTGGTCTGTTGACCGTAGGGGAACAGGTGACGTTGACTATTTTGCGCGATGGCAAAACTAGAAACATCAAGGTGCGGATTGGCGCCATCGAGGTGTCTGCATTATCCTTGTTGTGGCGGCAGATGTCCTAGAAGGGAATAAAGCTATATTGCTGTCCGCTAGCAAAGCGCTATAAGTGGCCGCCAAAGTGTAGGTTTTTTGGATTGACTTACAGAGAGCTCTGCGCCGTTTCAGCGAGTCGGATGAGTCTTATGCTAAAATCAGTACTTTATTAAACAGCGATGACTCTAATATCTTCGCTACTTAAACGTTAACCCGTTATTGCAGGGAAAACTAAGTATGATTGGCACGACCATTACCGAATTTATTATTGCTGAACAACGTCGTTACGCCGGGGCCACCGGTGATTTTACCTCCTTAATCAACGATATCGTTATTTCTTGTAAAACCATCGCCAGCGCTGTGAAATACGGCAAGCTATCCGATATGGATGTGCTAGGCAGTGCGGATAGCGAAAATATTCAAGGCGAAACCCAAAAGAAACTTGATATTATCTCTAATGAATTATTTCTGCGGCGCAATGAATTTAGCGGTCATGTGGCTGCTATGGCTTCTGAGGAAATGGACGGTATCTATGAGATTCCAGACCGCTATCCTCGCGGCAAATATCTATTGGTGTTTGATCCCTTAGATGGATCTACCAATACCGATGTCAATGGCGCTATTGGCACCATCTTTTCTATTCTGCGCCGTCCCGATGGGGGGCCAGCAAAGCCTACGGAAGAAGATTTTTTGCAACCGGGGGTAAAACAGGTTTGTGCAGGCTATGCGCTCTATGGACCCTCAACCATGATGGTGTTAACGATGGGACATGGCGTAAATGGGTTTACCTTGGATCAACGGATTGGAGAATTTATTCTGAGTCATTCTAATATGACGATTCCCGAGGACACCAACGAGTTTGCCATCAATGCCGCTTATACCCGTTTTTGGGAGCCACCCATCAAACGTTACATCGATGAATGCTTAGCCGGTAAAGAGGGGCCTTTAGGAAAAGATTTTAATATGCGCTGGGCAGGGGCCATGATTGCGGATGTGCATCGAGTATTGAGTCGAGGTGGTATCTTTCTCTATCCCATGGACAGCAAATTAAAAGCCAAGGGTGTCAGCGGTAAGCTAAGGTTGCTTTATGAGGCCAACCCCATGAGCTTTATCGTCGAACAGGCAGGTGGGCTCTGCTCGACAGGCGCTGAACGTATTCTCACCCTGCAACCCGAGTCTCTCCATCAGCGTTGTCCTGTGATTATGGGTTCCCGGCATGAAGTGGAACGAGTTGTGTCCTATTATGGTGAATAGGTATAGCTGGTCAAAACGTGACTACGCCAAACTCGTATAAATATTGATTGATGAGTAGACATAAATGTCTATCCCTCTCTTCAGAGAGATCTCCCTTGCAGTAGGTCATTGACATTGATGGACAACTTTTTTATGGAGGTTGCATAAAACATGGAAGAAAACACGCCCCTAGAGCCTTTAACCAGCAACTTAACGACCATTGAATACCTCAAGGATCAGCTGATTTATGTCAAGTGGGATCGGGAAACCTTTTTGTTGTTGAAGCAATCCCTCACCGACACGTTACATTTGGTAAAAGATCAATACAGTTTTGAGCGCATCGATGAATTAGTCTCTCAGCTGCAGACCCAGGTTGAGCAATGTCTGGATACAGGTAAATTACCTCAAGACTCGGCGCGAGCGCGATTGCTAGAAAGCTTAGATACCCTTTGCCGTGCCTTACCCCAGGCCGATGTGGAATCCATTACGCTACCTAACAAACGTAATGAGCGTAACGCTCACATCGGTGAAATCATGTTATTGGGCGGCGAGCAAATCACCACGCTTATACCCGAATTAGAGAGCGCTGGATTTCAAATACGCCATTTGACCACCTCAGGGGAAGCCCGCACTTTGCTTAACCAAGACTTGTCGGGGGCATTGGTGGTGGATATGGATTTTCCTGAAGGTGAGATGTTCGCCAGTTTCAACATGATAGCCGAACCAAAAACGTCTCAAAAACAGGCGTTATTTTTTATTTCCGAACGGGGAGATTTGGCAGCGCGTATGACGGCTGTGGGGGCGGGTGGTAGCGGTTATTTTACAAAACCCGTGCGGGCAGCCACCTTACTGGAAAGACTGAACAATCAGTTGCTGCAAGAATCCGTTCGGGGTCAGCGTATTTTAATTGTCGATGACAGCCTTGCGGAAGCGCAACGCATGGCGCACATGTTAGAAAATAAAGGCATTATCGCTCAGGTATTGGATCAACCCATGGAGATTCTCCATGCTTTGAATAGCTTTAAGCCGGATTTTTTACTGCTTAACTTAGAGCTTACTGCCGTCGACGGTGTAGAGCTGGCCAAGGCAATTCGCCAATATGAGCCCTACGAAAGCCAACCCATGATCATGTTTTGTATGGCGAGCAATTTAGAGAAGTTTGCTAAGATCTTAGGCCCTCTTGGCGATGATCTGTTAGCTAAAGGGTTGCCAGTTGATTACTTGCTCTCCACCATAACCCATCGCTTACGCCGGGCACAATCTCTCCACTCTAGGCTTGAATACTTAAACCAGCGGGATTCTGTGAGTAGACTGCCCAATCGACGCTTTCTTATGGATCAGTTGGCGCGGGTGTTTAGCAATGCCCGCACCCACTCGGTGGCGCTTATGCTGATCACCCTGGATAATGCACGCGATGTGGAAGCGAGAGGAGTAGGCGCAATCGACGACCTGGTGGGGCAGGCGGCGCAGCGTTTGCAAGAGGCGCTAGGTCCAAATCATCAGGCCATTCGGTTTGGCGCGGCTGCTTTTGCTGTTTTAAACTATCAAGCTGAACCGCAAGGGTTGCAGGAAACAGCCAATAGCTTACGAAAGGCGTTAGAGACCGCCGATTATCCTGTCACGGGTGCCGCGGTACGGCTTCGCACCAGCATCGGGATTAGTATTGCAACACCCGACGAAGACGATTATGTGCGGCTTATTCAACATGCGGATTTAGCCTGCCGTGTGGCTCGCAACAGAAAAGAGCAGCGGGTCCATATTTTTGATCTAGAAACGGATCAGGAAGCGACGCAAGCTCAGCAAAAGCGGCGTCTAGAGGAAGTCAAAGAAGCTATGCAGCAGCAACGCATGGAGCTGGTGTTTCAGCCCATTGTGAGTCTGCAGGGAGATCAAGCGGCTCGCTATGAAGTGCTGTTACGTATGCGTAACAAGGAAGGTTGGGAGCTTTTGCCAGAAACTGTATTTGGCGTTGCCCAACATGGTCGTTTGGGCATTGTATTGGAACGCTGGATAATCGCTAACACTGTTCGTCTGTTACGCAGACGACAACAAAATAGCCAACCGTTAACCTTATTCGTGAAAGTTTCGCCGGCTATTTTGCAAGATGCCGAGTTTGCCGAATGGTTACGAACAGGTTTGGGAAAGACGGGTAGTTTGTACGGTAATTTGGTATTCGAGATAACCGAACCCACTGCCCGTCAATATTTGGAAGCCGTACATCAGTTTGTCAACGTCGTCAAAGGTCTTGGGTTCGATCTTGCTTTGGACCGTTTTGCGGGTCAGACGGCATCCCGGGCGCTTATGGAAGAATTATCGGTAGACTATGTAAAACTGGATACGCAATTTATCGATGGTTTAGTCAGCGATGAAGAAAAACAACAGCATCTAAAAAATCTTATTCAGGAGCTAGAGCACCTCAAAGTCATTCCCATTGTCGGTAGTATTGACAACCTGCCAACCCTGTATGCGTTATGGTCTTGCGGCGTAAACTATGTGCAAGGTTTTGCGCTGCAACAGCCCCAGTCAGAAATGAACTACGATTTTGCTGGTGAAGTCCTCTAATAGTTTTTCTATCCCAGCCTTATGGAGATCGATGAAAAAACAGGTTTACTGGCCGAAGCCCGGCAGTTAGTTTCTCCCAATTGTGATGATCGACCGCCGGGCGTCGATATCGAGCTTGTGGTCATTCACGGTATTAGTTTGCCGCCGGGGGAGTTCGGCGGTCCTTGGATCGACGCTTTATTTACAAATACTTTGGATACCCAAGCCCATGAATTTTTTCACCAGCTTGCGGAGCTGCGTGTATCAACCCATCTGTTGATTCGACGGAATGGTGCGCTTATCCAATATGTCCCCTTTCATCGCCGTGCTTGGCACGCGGGACAATCTGTTTACTTGGGTCGTAGCCGGTGTAATGACTTTAGCATCGGCATCGAGCTGGAAGGAACAGATACCCTTCCCTATACCGATAGTCAGTATCATCAATTGGCGTCCGTGCTCCAGGGGCTATGGCAGGTGTATCCAAAGGCTAAGGATGTTGTTGGTCATGCCCATGTGGCTCCTGGTCGTAAGACCGATCCAGGGCCGACGTTCGATTGGGAAAAGCTGCAAAAACTGCTTACTACTCAATTAAGATAATTGCGCGATAAGCCGACTTAGAAAAGCGGTTCCTGCCTCCACCTGTTGCAGAGTAATAAATTCATTGGGTTTGTGTGCTTGATCGATGGAGCCTGGACCACAGATCACTACCGGCAAGCCTGCTTCCTGAAATTGTCCGCCTTCTGTGGCGTAAGGCACCTTATGAGAAGCTTGCTCACCGGTTAAGGCGCATACTAATCGAGCAGCGTCATTGTCGGGTTCATCCCCTAGGGCAGGGGCATTGGCAATAATTTCTGTCACAATCCCTGCTTGGGGTGATATGACCTTCATGTCGGGTTCCATGTCTCGGCAATAGGTTAAAAAGCTTTGGATAATATCCTGGGGATCATCGCAGGGAAGACTACGGATATCCCACATAAACTCACAATGTCGAGAAATAATATTAACCGCCGTACCGCCATGAATGGTGCCCACATGAACAGTGGTAAAATCAGGTTCAAAGCCTTCGACAAAGGGTCCTTTTTGTTTTCTTCCCTGAGCCAGTTGTTCGAGGAAGTTCACTAACCGCGCTGCGGTCATGACGGCGCTGACGCCCCGGTGAGTTTGACTAGAGTGGGCCTCGTGGCCCGTGACGGTAGTTTTTAAGGCTGCGATGCCCTTGTGGGAAGTCACTACTTGCAGATTGGTGGGCTCACCCACGATCACGCCTCGGGGACGTGGCACATGGGCCATAAGATCTTTAATCATCCGTGGCGCCCCCTGACATCCCACTTCTTCATCATAAGAAAAAGCGAAATGAATAGGTTTTTTTAGCTTTTTCATATCAGGCACCAAGCTCAGGGCAGCAGCGCAAAAACTTTTCATATCGCTGGTGCCCCTACCATAGAGCTTGCCGTCCCGCTCAACAACCGTGAAAGGATCTGTCTCCCAGGGTTGTCCGTCCACGGGCACCACATCGGTGTGACCCGATAACACGATGCCGTCGCCAACGGGAGGACCCACAGTGGCGTACAGATTCGCTTTGGTGCCGCTATCGTCGGGAATCAGGTGGGAGGCGATGCCGTAGCCATCAAGATAGTCACGGACAAAATCGATAAGGGCCAGGTTGGAATTACGGGATACTGTCTCAAAAGCGACCAATTTGGCAATCAAGTCACGGGTGTTCATAGTGTTTTTGTGCTCCAAATTATCTTATAAGCCTAATGGTTCGCTATTTCCAGTCATGCCCTAACCAAGTGATTAAATATAAATGTATTTAGTGCAGGACTTACGCAGCTCGTTCCAGAAGACGCCGTAAACACGTCCCTGTGGGCTTGATGACGGCCATCCAGGCCATCAACACTTCTTGCACGAGCTACCCAAGTCCTTTTTTGCGTAAGTCATGTAGTGTATTGACTGTTTAGTGAACAAGAAAATCCCTTTGCTTAAAGAGTGGGTTTTCCTGTTTACTTCCCTATCCCCACATGACTAAGGACGGTCATAGGGCCCTGTTGTTTTATAAGAGCCATTTCTGAAGTATTACGCACCAACAGAGCACCGGCAAATCCCAACGCATTGATGGAAATGGTTTTGAAATGTTCTTGTGAGCGAGGCACTACCAGCATCCAATCCCGCGTCATAAGAAGATTATAGGGTCCGCTCTGGTTATGGTCAGGGGTTTGTGGCAGCAAATTTACCGCCTGCAACAGCTCATGATAACGTTGCAAAAGGATTTTTGCGGCTTCTTTGGGGGTTTGGGAAAGTTTAGGATCAAGTCGAGTAAACCCATGACGAAAGGGCAGGTTAGGCAAATGGCTAAATGGTTCTACCTGATTGACAGAAGCAAACAGGGTTTCTATAGGGACCGGCGGTCCTAGGGGCGCTAGGGGTAGAGGAACCAGTTGCAGATGCTTGTGACGCTGACTGGCGCCGGCGGTTTTGCCACCGTTGTAAAAAGCAAAACCGTTCAATTCCGACATACAGACCCACAGGGCTTCAAAATCCTCTCTGTTTAATAGCGATGTTTGTTCTTCAAAGTGTCGGGTGACGATAAGAATGTGATGGTCAACCACATTAAATTTATTGAGAAGACAGATGTGGGTGTCGGATATGTCGCTGACGAAGAGCGCCTCGTCATAGGGTGGTAGAAAGGGATCTGTTTGCTGGCCTGGATGGTGGGTATTTTGTTTTTGAGTTTGTTTAGTGGATTCCTTGCAGACCAAATTAGCAAGTATTCGAACGATAAAATTAACCTTTCCTTGCTGGACGAATTCGTAATCAGTGGGTATGGATTGCAAACTTCCAGAAGCTAAGGCGAGTGTGGTTTTTTCGTTTATCTTAGCTTTTAATGTATTGGCTTGGAATCGAAATTTTCCTTCCATAATGTGTTCGAGCGTGGATTTTTGGGAATCGCTAACTGATCTTCAATAGTTAATGTTGTGTGCATATATGCACAATAGCATAAGTAGAAGTCGTATCTAGATACCATAATTTCATCATAGGTTTGAATCAAAAGCTATGCTAAAACATGCAAAAACAGATCAAGAAATCGACAAATGCTTCTTTGTTATGGCGGAGCTGCGGCCTCATTTAAAAAAGGATGATTTTATTGCGCTTGTTCGCCATATGGAAGGTGAGGGGTATCGGCTCGCTTATCTAGAAGAGGCGGAGGACGTTGTAGCCGTTGCTGGCTATAGAATTTTTACCAATCTATTTATGGGTAAGAACTTATATGTCGATGACCTGGTTACCGCCGAGCGGTACAGGTCCCAAGGCTATGGGCAACAATGCATCGCTTGGTTGAATGAATTGGCGAAACAACAGGGTTGTCAGTTTTATCATTTAGACTCAGGCACCCATCGCCATAAGGCCCATAAGTTTTATTTTAGTCAAGGTTTTCATATTGCCAGTTATCACTTTAGTGACAAACTTGAATGAGTATAGGGAAAAGCTTGCCTTCGTCATTTATTATGATGGCTCTCTATCTAAACGCGAATGGGGGGTACTGATCTATGGGCGAGTTTACTAAACTGGAGATTGTCGATAGTGTGGGTCGCATCTTACTTAATCGACCCGAATCCTTTAATGCCTTAGATCTCCCTACAGCCCGCGAACTGGCAGCGCTTTTAATGCAGCTTCGTGGAGATGCCAATGTTCACGGTATTCTTATCACTGGTGCGGAAGAAGCCTTTTCTGCGGGCGGCGACATCAGACGCGCCGTTAGTCATCCCAACGGTCCCGCGGCGGTATTCCACGAATTGGCCACCGTGGTCCATGTGTGCATCGCAGAAATCCGCGGCATACCAAAACCTATCATAGCTGCCATCAACGGCGTAGCCGCAGGCGGTGGTTTCTCGCTAGCCTTGGCCTGTGACTTTCGTGTGATGGCGGAATCCGCCCGGCTTAAACAAGGCTTCACCAGCAATGCCCTGTGTATAGATGCGGGCGGGACATTCACCCTACCCCGTCTAGTGGGCTTCGCTCGAGCCTTAGAGATTGCTACATTTGACGAAGTTATCTCGGCCCACAAGGCCCTCGATTGGGGTCTTGTCAACCAAGTGGTTGCAGACGCCGACGTGTTGGATGCGGCCGATGCCATGATGAAGAAAATTTGCAATAAATCTCTGCACACTTTTGCCTGGTCTAAACAACTGCTCAACAATGCCTTTGAGACCTCGCTTGAAACACAACTGGATCGCGAGCGTGCCGGTTTAGTGAGCTGTGCTTCCCATGCGGATGGGCTAGAGGGTATGCATGCCTTTTTAGAGAAGCGTAAACCAAAGTACAATAAGTAAGTTGTCCTGAAAATTTAACACTTACCTTACATGTGGATAGTTGTTTGAGTGATCAAAAAGAATGCCATGTCATCGATAAAACAATTAGAGCAAAGCCTCTATGAACGCGATTTTGTCGCTTGGTTAGAGCAGCAGGCGACTTTAGCCCGTGCTAGCCAGGTGTCAAGGCTTGACCTTGTCAATATTGCCGAGGAGCTAGAAGGTATGGGGCGTAGTGAGCGGCGTGCCTTAGAGAGCCAATTGATTCGTTTGTTAATGCATCTGTTGAAGTGGCAATATCAAGGGTCGCATCGTACTGGCAGTTGGCACTTGTCGATTCGTGATGCCCGCCGACAGATTGAACGAATACTTAAAGATAGCCCTAGTCTTCAATCCTATACGGCTGAAATCTTTGCTCACTGTTATGACGCGGCAAGGGGTGATGCGACAGCTGAAACAAATATGCCTGTTGAGGTCTTTCCTGTCCGTTGTCCCTACACCCTTAAGCAGGTGCGGGATGCTGAATTTTTACCAAACACCACCTCCTCAGAACCCTAGCTAAAAACAAACAACGTTAGACTTCCGGTGCGCTCAAGGCAAAATTGGTTTGTGAGGACTAATTTGTCGCCGCTTTTCCCACGCTCATCGTATAAAATTTTAGGAGGCTCTAGGATTAACTCGTATAGGGGGATGTTGTCATGACAAATATTCAACACGATAGTCATTTTTCGCCCGGTTCAGTTTTAGAATGGACCCCGGAGATTCGGGAAAGCGAGAATTTTTCCAACTACACGGCGCTAATCGGCAAAGGACCTTTTTCTGATTATGAAATTACCTATATTTCCCCAAAACCGCCTGTTTATGGGGATGAGCGGTTTCGCGATGGAATGCGGGTTCCTGAAAAACAGCTGGACGACGATGCGCGTCTCAACGAGGCGCGACAAATCGGCGATACCCAGCGGGTTAAGATTCATGCCATCGATTCTCAGGGTCATCACGTATCGGCGGAATTCCCTGCGTATTTCTTTCAGGTGGCTACCCGGTTAGCTTGATCATCGGGCGACTGTTTTTTTCGATCAGTCCCACACTGGCCTGGCAAGCGAAGGTTGACTGATATACCAGATGCCCGAAGCCTATGAATTTCGCTGAGTAGAGTACGCGCCAAATCATAGGCTTCAACACCCAGGCCGGTCCAATTTTGTGTCTTTGTGGGGATTGCGATGTAGTCACGCAAGCGAAGTGTATGGGTTACATGGTTTTCTCGCCAATGCACTTCGGCCACCAGTAAACGGGTCAGCCAGCGGGCGCGTCGATAGTGTTGGGCCGCATTTAATAAGATATGCTGGCAGCGTTCACAGATTTTAGTCGGTGTGACGGTGGTATCCAGGTCTTGATCGGCAGCATCTTCATGCCCGTTGTTATAATTAGAACACTTGAGTAGGCGCAAACCCTGCGCCAACAAATCCCGCGGAGACTGCAGACTCTTTAAAGCAAGTTTTTGGCGAAAATCGTTTAGTCCCTGTTTAAGGTCGCTGGTTGTCAATCTATCCGAAAACAATCCGCCGTCATCCCTGTGGTCTAGCAGTAAATGGAACAGATTGTTTAAGCTTTGCGGTATCCAACGATTCGCAAAAGGGCCTATAGAAAACTCTGGGCTCGTGTGGGTGGCTATCTGCTCCAAGGAGTAGTCGCAAAAAGCCAATTGGCGTCCCGCTGTTTTCAAACAGCGGTTGTAAGGCGGATCATAGTGTTGAATATCTCTACATTCCAGTAATGCCGCATGGACAGCCGTTGCGCACATACGCGTATCTACCTGGGCCACTTGGGTTAACAGTTCCCGTTGCCGGGTAGCAAGTCCACGGCGTTTTTGAAAATAACTATTGACCCGGGTTTTTAGAGAGCTGGCTTTGCCTACATAAAGCACCCGTCCTCTGCCATCTCGGAAATAGTAAACCCCCGGTTGCGGAGGAAGCGCCAAACGTACACTGCGGGGCAACGAAAATACCCAGCGACGGTCCCTGGGGCGGGGAATAGGTTCCTGCAACAACACATCAAGATCAGCAAAACTGATTATTCCCTGCGCTTCCAAGTGTTCCACCAAGCCGTCATAAATGGCCTCAGTCGCGGCCACATGGTGGTAAGCACGGTTGCGTTTCTCGAGATGAGCACCAAAGTAGCCTGCAAGACTTGCGATACCAAAGCTCGGCAGTCGTGATAAAACACGTTGGGCAATAGCATAAGTGCAATAAATAGCTGGACACTCGTTCCCTAAAAGCGCCCTCAAAAAGGGCCGTTCAAAACGGGCGTAATGAATAATTAATGTCACGGGTTTAAAGGCATGGAGGGTTGTCAGAAGCTGTTTGCGCACTTGTTGTTGAGAAAGTCCTTGAGCTACTTTAGATTCATTTAGTCCGGTGAGCTGGCGTACTCGGGTAGGAATGGTGGCACCATTTGGAAGTTGCACCGTAGCACTGAATTTCGCTGAGGGGCGACCTGTAGAGCGGCTTTGCCAACCTAACTCCAGTAGATTGCCCCCATTGGCATAGGGGCCGGTGGTTTGACAGTCGATAAAAAGAAGCGGGGCGGTGCGAAGTTCATTCATCCCGTTGCCAGTCCACAAGGTGTCCACTTGAGCTCAGAACCCACTTGTGAGTCCATCTTTTGAGACTTTTACACGTCTTTAAAGAGTTCCGCCAGCTTAATACTCACATCAGGAAACGCTGCTGGAGAAATATCTCCCTTGCGTTGTAGTTTTAGGGTCTGGTAGCGATCTTCTTGAGGCGTTAAATAGACTTCTACGCAGTGTTCTAGAAGATTGACTAGCCAAACTTCTGGGATACTAGAGCGAGCATACAAAGGAATTTTAACTTCCCGGTCATAGCGAACGGTACTGTCGGCCACTTCAATGGCTAGCAATACCTCTTCAGGCAGAGGATGGGTTTTTCGATAGAAATCGTCACGCCAGCGCAGTAAGACGATATCGGGCTGGGGCTCTGAATTGGCGGAAAGCCTAATAGGGTTTTGCAAAGCGACGATAGCTTTACCTTGCAACAAAAGTAGAGAAAAGCAGCGATTGATATAGTTCACTGTGCCACTATGACTGCTACCTATCGGCGCCATCTCGATAATGTCCCCTTCGATTAATTCTACCGGTGTGTTTTCATTAAACAAACCAACCTCACCCATTTTGTAGTATTCGGCTACCGTCCAGCGATGGCGGTGGCGAGCATACTGTTCAGGGGTTCGCGTAAACTCAACGGTGCTCACGGCATTTCCTCCAAGGGTTTTAGCAGCTCATGTTAAGCATAACCCCATAGCTGGCTTTATGGCAGAGTGATTAGTAGGCAAAAATAATCAGTTTTTCACTCAACAGTAAATCGATCATCGTAAAATGTCGCTATCAAGGTGCTCAAATTGATACAATTTCATTGTCCTACTATTGCCCAATAGGAAAACCAACCTAGTGCATACTCATTCTCTCGGCGCCTGGCAGCATGATCATACCTTTGGTCAAGAAGTTGCCAAACCCGGCGAACGCCGCACCCTCATCGTCATCGCCATCACCGCAGTCACTATGGTCATTGAGTTGATTGCAGGGGTAGCATTTGGCTCTATGGCCTTGTTGGCGGATGGCTTGCACATGGGTTCCCATACCTTGGCGTTGGGTATTACAGTCATTGCCTACGTGTATGCCAGGCGGCATGCCAGGGACGCCCGTTTTAGTTTTGGAACCGGCAAGGTGAATGCGTTAGGCGGATTTACCGGCGCTGTTTTGTTAGCGCTGTTTGCACTTTTGATGGCCTGGGAGAGCCTCGTTCGCTTTTACCATCCTGTGGCCATTAGTTTTGATCAAGCCATTGGGGTTGCTGTTTTTGGATTGATAGTGAACGCGGTTAGCGCAGTGATTCTTAGCCACCAGGGAGATTCAGGAAGTACTCTGCACCACCATGACCACCACCACCATCATCACCATCCTCATTCCCATGCCCATGCCCATACCCATGACGCGGATCACAATTTGCGCTCAGCCTATTTGCACGTTATCGCCGATGCCCTAACATCCTTGTTGGCCATATTTGCCTTGCTAGCAGGAAAATTTTTTGGTTTTACTTGGATGGACCCCCTGATGGGTATTGTGGGTGCCTTGCTGGTTGCTCGCTGGGCATGGGGATTAATGCGTGATACCAGTGGTGTATTGCTCGACGTGCAAGGGCCTTTAACATTACGAGAAAAAGTTGCCAGCGCCATCGAGAAAGAGACTGATAACCGCGTCGCTGATCTTCATGTGTGGTCCATTGGCCCTGGGATTTATGCAGCCAGTTTGGCGGTGGTGACTGATGAGCCTATGCCGCCAGAGCACTACAAGAATCTAATTCCTAAGCATTTAGGATTGGTGCACACCACTGTGGAAGTGCATTATTGTGGGCATTGAGAGTGTTTATTCTAGTTATTTTTAGAATAACCACTGTAGGGATAATTTTGGTTATGTGATTAGCAGACTACTATGAGTAAATCCATTGCTGTTATTGCTAGTATATTAACCATAATCGGTGTGCTGGTCAGCGTATACCAACTTGGACAGTCAAATGCTGCTGAAGCAGCAAATGAGAATATAAAAATTAGTGTAGAAAACTCCATAAGTAATGTTGTCTCTGATCTTCCCCAAGAAAAAAAGGAGATGGCAGAGGAATTACTTAATCCGCTATTGGAACTAGTGATTGCCACCTTAAATCAGAAAGCGAGCGATAGTGAGAAAAATAAAATTGAAAAGGTGACTGACAAAATAAGGGGAAATCTATCAACTATATCTTTAGTTTCTTATAAAGCGAGTCAATCCCCTTTCGTTCCACCCATCAATAAGGTTCAATTCTTGTGCGGAGATAGATTTTTATTAACGTACATGGGGCAGTATGGAGCGATAAATAGTCTCCGATCTCAAATTAAAGTAAATGGGTCGCCGGTTCCGATAGATCCTGGAGATATTAAAGATTTTGATTCGGACCAGGGAAGATTAGTAGTGACTTATCTGGAGTACAGAAAAGATATGAAAGGACCTGTATTGAAATATGAGTGTGAATAAGAGAAATTTTGTAACTCACTTTTCTATGCAAACCAAGCAACGTATTGAAGAGCTTGATGAATGTCTTCAGGTTCCAGGTAAGGATAGGCTTCTATAATTTCTTCAGACGTCATGCTGTCAGCAACTAAGTTTATAATGAGGGATACCGTTATCCGCATGCCTCGAATGCAGGCTTGTCCCCCCATTATATTAGGATCAAATGCTCGAAGCCTTGAAATGGCTTCCGCAAATGCCCCGGCCTATTGTTATTGAACAGATTATCAACCGCGTCTCTAGACTCGGTCAAATCAATCAGACAGTTAGCGCAGCCTAATTGACGAAGGTATTGTTACTCCGTGCGTTTATTAAAAAACCAACTTGCAATAGGCAGGGTAACGGCGCTGATAACTAAAAGCGGCCATGTGTTAGCCCATACCTGGACAAACGTCATATCTTTGAGAAATAGACCCTTCAAGGTAATGAGAAAATGCTTAAGGGGATTTATCCAGGTCAGAGACTGTAGCCACGGCGGCATATTCTCTACAGGGGCAGCGTAACCGGACAGGGTGACGGCAGGCACCATAAAGATGAAAGCGCCCAGGATAGCCTGCTGCTGAGTTTTCGAGAGGGCAGAAATAAACAGCCCGACCCCCACCGCGGACAACACAAAGGTAAACATAGCCACTATTAGCAAGAGTAGCGACCCGGTAAACGGTACGCCGAACAACCAAACACCCACCGTTGCTATAACCAGTCCTTCGGCCACACCGATAAGAATGGCGGGCACAGTCTTGCCCAGTAAAATCTCAAAGGGGGTGAGGGGTGAAACCAGCAACTGATCGAAGGTGCCCAGCTCCCGTTCCCGAGCTACCGATAGGGAGGTGACGATCAAGGCTACTAGCATAGACAGGATGCCCACCAGGGAGGGAATGGTAAACCACAGATAGAGAAGGTTTTCATTGAACCAGTTGCGGTCTACGATGATGGCCAGGGGTGGTTCGCGTCCGCCTTCGGTGGCCAGTTCCCTATCATAGCGACTGATGAGCGTCGCGATATAGCCGTTGACGATCTGGGCGGCGTTGGAGCGTCTGCCGTCTAAAATCACCTGTAGGCTGGCGGGTGTATCGGCTTGAATATCACGGGAGAAATCCTGTGGGATGGTAATAACTGCCAGGGCGCGTTGTTGATCTATCACCGGCTGGATGGCGGTTTCGCTATCTAAAAACAAGATCTCGGTAAAAGTGGATGAGCCATTTAGACGTTGGACAATTTCATAACCGTGGTGGCCGCTGTCCTGATTATAAATAGCCAGGGTTACATTTTTGACTTCCAATGTGGCGGCAAAGGCAAAGATCATCAGCTGCAGCAAGGGTGGCATGATGAGCACCAAGCGACCTTTGGGATCACGAAATAAGGTCAGCATTTCTTTGATGATTAAGGCGGGAATACGGGTGGTAAAGGCTGTGTGGGTAATCATCATTAATCTAGCCTCTTGCGGGTTTTGCGAGCGATGAGCAGGAAAAATGCCATGCCGATGATAGCCATGGCGCCCATGCTGGACAGTAACAACGGCCAAATATCGCCGGTCAAGAAAATCGTTTGCAGGCTGGTGACTAGATAGCGGGCGGTGATCACATGGCTGAGGGCCTGAATGGGCGCTGGCATAGCACTGATTTCATAGATAAACCCGGACAGCATAAAGGCGGGGAGAAAGGCTGACATCAAGGCCATCTGGGAGGCGACGAATTGATCTTTAGCTAGAGAAGAAATGAGCAATCCTTGGCCAAGGGCAGCGACTAAAAACACCGAAGATGCGGCTAATAAGGCAGGCAACGTCCCTCGGAAGGGGACGTCGTAAAGAAAGATAGCGACAGCGGTGCACAGTAGCATGGAACCCATACCCAGTACAAAATAAGGCACCAGCTTGCCCATCAGAATATCGGTGATGGAAATAGGGGTAGCCATCATGGCTTCCATGGTGCCCCGTTCCCACTCCCGGGCAATCACTAGGGCGGTCAATAGGGTGCCGATCAGTGTCATGATAATGGCGATGGAGCCGGGTAGCAAATAATTGCGGCTTTTCAGTTCCGGGTTATACCAGTAACGTGGTTCCAGCTGGATGAGCGAGTCGGTAAAGTCTCGGCCACGATCTTGAGCTTGATAAGCGAGCCAGACTTGCAGCACGCCCTGGGCATAATTTTGTACAAAAGACGCAATGTTCGGCTCCGACCCGTCGGCAATCACCTGGATGCTGGCGCTCTCATCAGCCGATGCTGCTTCAGCGGTGAAATCCTGAGGCACTACGACAATGCCTCGAAGCCGACCTGCCGCAAGATCATCCTCCAACGCTCGCCGGTCTCGTGCTACAGTCACATCAAGAAAGCGCGAGTTGGTAAATGCCTTGACAAGGCTCGCCACGTCTGGCCCCTGGGCATTGATGACAAGCCCTATCTTGACTCGGTTACTGTCGAGATTGACGCCGAAACCAAAGATAAATAGCAGCACCAGCGGCAACACGAAAGCAATCAAAATGGTGCTGGGATCACGCAGGATCTGTAGGCTTTCTTTGACGATAAGCGCTTTCAAGCGGCGAGTATGCAGCATTGTTAAGCGGCCTCTTGGGTTTTTTGGGATGTGCGCTCGGCGTCGCTGCGGCGTACCAATTCGATAAACGCCTCTTCCAGGGTAGGTTGCGGCATCTCATCAGAGCACACCTTTTCCTTAAGGTCGTCGGGGGTGCCGGTAGCGATGTTTTCGCCACGATAGATCAGGCCGATGCGATCGCAATATTCAGCCTCATCCATAAAATGGGTAGTCACCATCACCGTGACTCCTTTTTCCACCATACCATTGATATGGGTCCAGAATTCCCGGCGGGTGATCGGGTCCACCCCGGAAGTGGGTTCATCCAGGAACAATACATCCGGTTGGTGCATGACGGCGCAAGCCAAGGCCAGGCGTTGTTTGAAGCCAAGGGGAAGCTCACCGGCATTTTGCGTACTATATTTTTGTAAATCGAAAATATCGATCATCATGGCAATCTGTTGGCGCTGGGTTTTGCCGGACAAGCCATACAGACCTGAAAAGAAAGTGAGATTTTGCAATACCGTAAGATGACCGTAGAGAGAAAATTTCTGCGCCATATAGCCGATGCGGCTACGGGCTTGGGAGGTTGCGGTTTTCAAATCCAGTCCCGTCACCAGCGCCTTGCCCTGGGTAGGTTGCAACAGACCGCACATCATTTTAAAGGTGGTGGATTTGCCGGCCCCATTAGGCCCCAGCAGTCCAAAAATTTCACCGCGATGAATGGTGAAGGTGTTGTCATGTACGGCGGTAAAATCGCCGAAGCGTTTGGTCAACCCCTTGGCTTGAATCGTCGGTTGTTGGCTCTCTGGTTTGGTTTCGGTGCGTTCGGCTAATAATGACTGCCCACCAGGACCACCGCCTAAGGTGTCGATAAAAGCGTCCTCAAACCAAGGCTCTACCTGATGCCAGACGGCCTGTTCACCGGGCGCTAAAGTGTCAAGGGAGGGTTTTTCTTTTCCTTTATCCATGACCACACGCACATGCTGACCTTGAATCACGCCATCTATGACGCCGTCGCTTGCCAAGGTGCGCATGAGTACCGCGCGGCGATTGCGCTGTTGCACCCCACGAATCTGGAAGGTGCGCCCTGCTACCTGTTGCAATAAATCAGCAGGAGGGCCGTCGTGCAGCTTTTGTCCCTCATTGAGTAGTATCACTGTGTCGCATTTTTCCGCCTCATCCAGATACGCAGTGGACCAAACCACACCCATGCCACCTTCTAGCAGCGCCTCGACCATCTTCCATAACTCCCGCCGAGAGATGGGGTCAACGCCAACACTGGGTTCATCCAGCAGCAACAGTCGTGGATCGCCGATTAGGGCGCAGGCCAAGCCTAGCTTCTGTTTCATGCCGCCGGAGAGTTTTCCCGCCAGACGGGACTGGAACCGTTCGAGATCAGTGAAATGCAGGAGTTTTTCGAATTTTTCCTCCCGCTGCTTGCCGGTCACATGGCGTAAATCCGCATAAAGCCGAAGATTCTCGATAACGCTTAAGTCGTCATACAATCCGAACTTCTGGGGCATATAGCCGATGAGGTCATGAATATTT
This sequence comes from uncultured Candidatus Competibacteraceae bacterium, assembly GCA_964423745.1. Classification (GTDB taxonomy): domain Bacteria; phylum Pseudomonadota; class Gammaproteobacteria; order Competibacterales; family Competibacteraceae; genus CAYRGG01. The sequence goes on from CAYRGG010000002.1 coordinate 64,552, forward strand.
TCAGCCTGGGTTTTACTGTCAAATTCAGCCACCGTGATGGTGCCGCTATCAGCATGCAATAGTCCGGTAATGAGACGAATCAAGGTGGTTTTACCTGCCCCATCGGGCCCCACTAGCCCAGTCATCTTGCCAGGGGTAATGGTGGCTGAGATATTATCCAGCGCTGCTTTGTGGTTTCCCTTAAAGTGTTTAGTAATGGACGCGATATTAACCAGTGGCTCATTACCCATCGTCGTCACCGCTCTGGCTGGTTGCTGGCAAGGGGTTTGTGTCGATCTTTACGGTGACCGGCATACCTTGGCGCAGACCTTGATTCGGATTGTCCACAATGACCCGCAGTCGATAGACGAGATCGGTGCGCAATTGGGTGGTTTCGACATTTTTGGGGGTAAACTCCGCTTGCGGAGAAATAAAACCCACTTGGCCTTGATAGGGTTTATCAGGTCTTGAGTCGGTATAGACGTGCGCCGATTGGCCAGGATAAATATGGCCTAGATTAGGTTCGGTAATATAGGTGCGTACCCAAATGGGATCATCCATGGCTAGGGTATAAACTGGTTGCCCAGCATTTACGATGGAGCCAGGTTCTCGCACGCGAGTCAGGATCACGCCATCCGAGGGTGCATGAATTTTCGTATCCGCTAGCGCTGTTTGCGCCTGCTCAATACGCGCTTGGGCAGTTTGCACCCGGGCGCGACTCGTATCTCTGTTGGCCAGCGCCTCATCGTACAGAGACTGTGAAACTGTGCCAGTTTTTACTAATCGAGCGTTACGTTGAAAATCACGCTCGGTGTTTTTTAGGGCAGCTTGCGCTTCAGCCAGTTCGGCCTTAGCCACAGCCAGATCTTCTTCAAAAGTATCTCTGTCGAGGGTGGCGACCACGGTATTTTTGCTAACCCGATCACCTTCTTCAAAATGCATCTCCGCAATTCGACCAGCCACCCTAAATGCCAGCACCACATCGCGGATATCCACATTACCGTAAAGAGTCAGCGTGTTTTCAGCGTTGTTTTGTTGTAAGTGCTCATACACTTGCCATCCACCGACGACAAGCAAACTGCCGATGATAATGCCTAGAAAAAGGCTTTTTTTGCTCATGTCGCTTCCTCCACCTGGATACAGGCGATGGCTTGTTTGCAAAGCAACTTATTAATCAGGCTTATATGTTGGGAGGTCAGTTTTTTTACACCAAGTCTTCTGAGCAGCGTCTCGCGAGCCGACAGAAAGATCAGTACCTGTCCAATCAACATATGGGCTTTTATTATGGCGATCTCATGGTCCGGCTCACAGCCGATCATACGGGCAATCAATATGCTTAAAGCCTGATGTTCATGCTTTATGACGTTGTCATAGAGAATGTCATAGGCCGGAGTGGGTTTTATCTGTTCTTTGAGTATGATGAGCGCCCAGCTTTTTGCGTCTTCGCTTTCTACAAACAGGTGAGCCAGAGCCTCCATCATAGTGCCGAGATGGGTTTGCGCTTCATCGTTGTTCAGTTCAGGCTTTTCTAAAGCTGCTCGCACCGCGGTGTAGGAATGACCAAGTTTCAACTGGATCTGCTCCGCTATGTATTCGATAACAGCGGTATACAACCCTTCCTTATTACGAAAGTAGTACGGAATGGCGGAAATGTTGGCGTTGGCGTGTTCAGCCAGCATACGGGTACTGGTGGCCTTAAACCCATAGTCTCCGAACAACTCTAGCCCGGCCTCAATCAACGCTTGACGGGTTGCTTCGCCGCGCCGGTCGAAGTTTTCCTCAATCATTTTATTTACCCTTCTACATAAGCTTTCTTTCACACTATGGTTTTGCTTGCAGAGTAAATCAATCAAATGAATAAGTCAATCATATGATTTAAAATTGCGGTAGATTTATTTATGTTGTTGAAAAATGTAATGTATGATCATAGAAGGGTTATAGTTTTTTAGAAAATTATGGCTGGGCACGTCATAAGGTTGTAAGACTAACGGGTTTTCTTTTCAATAGACATCTTAATCGGCAATCCTGAATAGGAGATAGAAACGATGCAATCTGCATTACATCTCAAAACGACTGTTTTGCCTGGCGGCAAAATTGAAATCGTCGATCAACAGTTACCTGCAGGAGAAGCTGTAGAAATCATTGTGCTACTTTCTGCTTCCTCGGTATCCGAACGCCGGTCTGCGGTAGATATTCTTGCTGAAGCGCCAGGTCAACGCCTCTTTAAGTCCGCAACAGATGTCGAAGCTTATCTCCAAAACGAGCGTGAATCTTGGGAACGCTAACTTTGCCGTCCACCGGGCCAATCTACCTTGACGCCAGTGCATTTGTTCGCTCAGTTAAGGATTTACCTTTAGTGGTTTTAAACGATCTTCTATAACAATCCCCGAATCTCCTCTAATAGGTCAGGATCATCCCATTCCCGTTCGCCAATCACTTGAAAAACGATTTGTCCCTCTGGGTCTACCACATAGGTAGTTGGCAACCCGCTGACTGCCCAAGCGTCTGCCATGTCAAAGTCCTTGTCTAATAAAATAGGCAACTCGACTGGATGTTTCTGTATAAAACCTTCAATGGCCTGTTTTTGTTCTCCCATATTGATAGCCAAAACCCCTATGTCTTCCCCGCGTAATTGCTCCCATGCTCGTTGCAAGGAGGGCATCTCCTTTACGCAGGGGGGACACCAGGTAGCCCAAAAATTAACGATCATTACCTTGCCTTGATAGTCCGCTAATGAATGGGTGACGCCCTGCATATCCTCGAGGGTGAAGTCCGGCGCTGCCCGTGTTTCCGATGGCCGATTTAACTCCTGACCGTCACTGCAGGCGGCCACCATCAAACCCATGAGTCCAGCCAGTAGGACTTTGGCAGTATGGCGGCTTTGGCCTGTTTTGAGAAAAGTGAAAAAAAATTGCTCAAGTAGGGAAAAAATCCTGCCTAGTGGTTTGTTTAGCCTATGCTGTTTAGTCATATCAAATCCCCGGCGGATTGGAACTAACGGCAGGGACGGTTAGAGGTGCTTCGTGTACTTTTGGCAGTTTTCGCCGTTGCCACAGCACATATACCGCTGGCATTACAAACAACGATAATAACGGGGCTGTTATCATACCCCCTACCATGGGCGCTGCGATACGCCGCATCACGTCAGAACCTGTGCCATGACCCAGCATGATGGGCAGCAGCCCGGCAAAGATAGTGGCTACTGTCATCGCTTTAGGCCGCACCCGCAGCACAGCCCCTTCGATAATCGCTTCTTTGAGATCGGTCATGGTGTTCAAACGCCCCTCTGCTCGCCAGGTTTTTAGCACATTATCTAGATACACCAGCATCACTACGCCAAACTCAGCTGCCACACCGGCCAGGGCGATAAAACCCACCGCCACCGCCACGGATAGATTGTAATGCAGGGCCCACAGTAGCCAGAAGCCCCCGATCAAAGCAAAGGGTAGGGTAGCCATGACGATAACCGCCTCTGCGGTGCTATTGAAGGTGAGATAAAGCAATAAAAAGATGATCACCAGGGTGACTGGCACCACCTGGACAAGCTTCCCTTGCGCTCGCAGCATGTACTCGTACTGCCCAGACCAGGTGATGGAATAACCGGGTGGTAGCTCCACTTCTTGCTGCACCAGCTGTTGGGCTTGGCGAACATAACTGCCTAAGTCGACACCCCGGATATCCACAAAGGTCCAACCGTTGATACGGGCGTTTTCGCTTTTCAGCATGGGTGGACCGTCCACCATGTCAATGTTCGCGACGCGCCGTAACGGCACATGGGCGCCGGTGGGGGTAATAATGGGTATATCCCGCAGTTTTTCCAGATCATCCCGAAGTTCCCGAGGAAAGCGTAAGTTGACGGGATAGCGTTCCAGCCCTTCCACCGTTTCCGTGACATTCATGCCACCCAGAGCGGTTCTTACCACCCCATTGATGTCTTCAATATTGAGACCAAACCGGGCAGCAGCCACTCGATTCGGCGTGACATCGATATAGCGGCCGCCAGCGACCCGTTCCGAATAAGCTGATGTGGTGCCCGGCACCTGCATGACCGCTTGTTCCACTGCTTGGCCAATGTCCTGGATGACTTTGAGATCAGGACCAGAAATCTTGATACCCACCGGCGTTTTAATCCCGGTGGCTAACATATCGATACGGGTCTTGATGGGTTGTACCCAGGCATTAGTGAGTCCTGGGAATTTCACCGTGCGTTCTAGCTCCTCAATCAGTTTGTCCAACGTCATGCCGGGACGCCATTGGTCTTGAGGTTTTAAGCGAATGGTGGTTTCAATCATAGTCAAGGGCGCCGGATCGGTGGCGGTTTCGGCGCGACCGATTTTGCCAAATACCGTGTCTACTTCAGGCAGGGTGCGAATCAGCCGATCGGTTTGCTGTAATAGTTCCTGAGCCTTACCCACCGACAGGGCCGGTAACGTGGTGGGCATATAGAGGAGATCCCCTTCTTCCAACTCGGGCATAAATTCAGAGCCGATGCCGGTGGCCAAGGTGCTTAGCCGGGGATAGTCGCTAAAAATATGGGTCCAGCTTTGCGATAAACGGGTTTGCCAATCTTGCACGGTATTTGTCCAAGTAGCTTTGATCTCTTCCGGGGCCAGCAGGGCTGGCCATTTTAAGGGGGTCAGTAGCCCACCCACTCCAGCCATGGGCAATACTGCGGAAAACATCAATAATAAGGCAATGAATAGGGTAGCTTTGGGTCGTGCCAACACCCGTGTGAGTACTGGGCGGTATAACCAAATCAACCCTCGGCTTAGGGGGTTTTTTTCCTCCGACGGGATGCGTCCGCGGATAAAATAACCCATCAGCACCGGCACCAGCGTCACCGCCAGCCCTGCGGAGGCTGCCATGGCATAGGTTTTGGTATAGGCTAAGGGGGCGAACAAACGGCCTTCCTGGGCTTCCAGGGTGAACACTGGTAAGAAGCTTAAGGTAATGATCAGCAATGAATAAAACAAAGCCGGTCCCACTTCACTGGCGGCGTCGCCGATCAAGCGCCAGTGTTCCTGCCCTACCGGTTCCCGACCTGGGTGAGTATGTCGCCAACGCTCCAAATGTTTATGGGCGTTTTCAATCATCACGATGCCCGCGTCCACCATGGCGCCGATGGCGATGGCGATACCCCCTAGGGACATAATATTGGCGTTGATGCCTTGATACCGCATGATGATAAAGGCCGTCAATATCCCGATGGGCAAGGTGACTACAGCCACGAAGGCCGAACGCAGGTGAAAAAGAAATAGGGCGCACACTACAGCAACCACCAGAAACTCTTCCAGCAATTTTTCTTGCAAGTTATCCACCGCCCGTTGTATAAGGGCGGAGCGGTCATAGGTGGTGACGATCTCCACGCCCTCGGGTAGCCCGGCTTGCAGAGCTGCGAGTTTCTCTTTAACCAAGCGGATGGTCTCTAGGGCATTTTCCCCGTGACGCATGATGATAATACCGCCGGTGACCTCACCTTCGCCATTTAGATCGGCGATGCCCCGGCGTATTTCAGGACCCCGTTGCACATGGGCCACATCCCGCAGCAAGATAGGCGTGCCTTGATCGTTAGTGACACCCAGGGGAATCAGTTCGAGATCGCTCAAGGATCGCACATAGCCGCGGCTGCGGATCATGTATTCAGCTTCCGCTTTTTCTACCACGGAACCCCCGGCTTCTTGATTAGCCGCGCGGATAGCTGCACTGACTTGAGGGAGGGGAATCCCGTAAAAACGCAGTTTATTGGGGTCGACAACGACCTGATATTGACGCACCATACCGCCGACGGTGGCCACCTCCGCGACACCAGGCACAGTTTGTAACTCGAATTTGAAAAACCAATCCTGTAGTGAGCGCAGTTGCGCCAGATCACGCTGGCCGGTAGGGTCTGTCAAGGCATATTGATAAATCCAACCCACCCCCGAGGCATCAGGGCCTAGGCGCGGTTGGACGTCATCCGGCAGCAGCGCCGCCGCTTGGTTAAGATACTCTAGCACCCGGGAGCGGGCCCAATAGAGGTCGGTGCCGTCGGCAAAAATCACATAGACATAGGAATCGCCGAAGAATGAATAGCCCCGCACCGCAGTCGCGCCGGGAACCGCCAACATGGTGGTGCTGACGGGATAAGTGACCTGATCCTCCACCACCTGGGGCGATTGCCCCGGATAAGACGTTCTGATAATCACCTGCACATCAGACAGATCGGGAATAGCGTCTAACGGTGTTTGTTGCAGAGATACCCAACCCCAGCCAGTTAGCAACAGGGTGGCCATCAACACCAGAAAACGATTACGGATAGACCATTGAATAATACCCGGTAACATAAAATGATGCCTCACTCAGTGTTGCTGACCGCTTTGCGGGGTTTCCTGTGGTGCCGTCATACGCCGGAAACTAGCCTGTAGATTACTCTCCGAGTCCACCAGAAATTGCCCGGAGACCACCACCCTATCACCCGCTTGTAAACCCTCCAAAATCTCTAATCGGTCCCCGCTACGCATCCCTGGCACCACCGTTTTCGGTTGAAACCGGCCATCGCCCAGGGCGATCACCACCCGTTCGTCGCCGCCGCTGACAATTAGGGCCTCCCGGGGAATGGTTAATACATCTTCTTTTGGACGGCTGGCAATCACTGCTTGCGCATACATATTGGGTTTTAGCGCCCCATCGGGGTTTGCAAAACGCAACCGTACCCGTAAGGTCTGGGTTTTGGGGTCCAGTTCTGGATAGATATAGTCAACCTTGCCTTCCCAGGTTCGTCCCGGCAGCGCCGGGACTTGAATAGCCACCGGGTTATCCGCTTCCACCCAATCCATTTGGTGTTCGAAGACGTCAGCCTCAACCCATACCGACGCCACATCGCTGATGGCAAATAGCTCCATTTCCGGTTTGATATACATGCCCTCACGGATGCCAAGCTTGGTGATAACGCCGCCGGTAGGCGCCAGAATGGGGATGGTCTCTTGGACTTGACGGTTTTTAGCCAGGTTATCAACCACGGACTTGGGTACATCCAAAAGCCGTAGACGACGCTGGGCCGCTTGCAGCATATCCCGGCCGCGGGGAGTGGGGCTGGTTTTTATGCCATTTAATGCCAGCAGATACTCTTCTTGAGCGGTAACGATGTCCGGCGAATAAAAGGATAGTAAGGGTTCACCCGGTTTTACTACCTCACCTTCCGCTCGAACAAAGAGTTCTTCAACCCAGCCAGAAGCCCGGGGATGGACATGGCTAATGCGGTCTTCGTCGTAGACCACATTGCCAATGGTCTCAATACGCCGGGATAAATCGTCGCGTTCCACGGGCGCTGTGCGCATTCCCATGTTTTGCAGCGTTTCAGGACGAATGGTGACGATGGGTGGACCAAATTCACCGCTGCCTTCCTCAGGGGTTGATGCCTCCTGAAGTACCAAGTCCATTCCACAGATGGGACAGTTGCTGGGTTCATCCCGGACGATTTGCGGGTGCATGGGACAGACATAGGTGGGGTCGGCGTGTTTGCGGGCATGTTCGATGACGGAATCGTCCGCGGCCTGTTGCAGGCTTTCAGTGGGTGTCACAGAGGCGGTGGAATCTTGGGAATCGCAGCCAGTCAGCAAAAATAGTGTGCTTAACATAACGAGCACAGCAACATAGAGGAGGTTTTTTAAAAACATAATGACTTACTCGATGAAAAAAAGTTTTTAATTCAGAAAAACGCCATAATAATGATGCTCTACGGCAAGATATATACAGCCCACCATGGGTTTCTGAGTGCCCTGGGACATTTCAAGGAACGTTCTAACTACGCTATTGAAAGCTTTCGTTAGCTACCCCGTGTCTGTCCATGTTCGACGGGTGCACCTACGAGGGCTTAGGTATCTTTAACTTCGAGGGGGGCGCAACAGGTCAGAATAGGGGGGTGATGCTAGAGAAAACCCATAGCCGTAAAAATAGGGGTTTGAAGTGGCTGCAACGGGTGAAGAATATCCAGAGGGTAGGGTAATAGCGCTATTTAAACAGCCGCTTTGGCAATGGGGACAGACGGTTTGCGAGGAGTGACTACTTTGATCGTCTTGCGCACTTTCGCAGCAATCATGAGCGGGTTGTGGCTGGTTTTGAGGGTTAGACATACACGACATGTACGGTGTATGGACACCGCCCGCGAAAAGCTGGCAAGGCAAAATCCCTATGAGCAAGATAACCAGTAACCGTCGAATAGACATAAATAGTATAAACTTTATCTTAAGCGTTCATATTATACGTGATTTAAAACGATTAGACGCAAATTTAAACAAACCATCGTGTGCTTTAAACAAAAAACCGACAAACGTTGCAGAATTAACCTATATAAGCAAGAATTATGACAACATTTAAAGCGTCAAAAAAGGTAAGGACATGCTTAAATCATCCCTAGTCAACACACTCATGGTGGTTTTTTTGCTTAATACGATTATTCTCCCAGTCCTCCAACCGGTCAGGGCGGAAATTATAGGGACTCAAAAATTCCTCGAAATGCAGCAACGTAACGGCCAGATCAACCAAATCGATCAGTTTTTGGCGCGAAAAGATGTGCGTAAACAGCTTATTGAATGGGGCGTAGATCCGCTTGATGCCCAGGCTCGCGTGGTTGCCCTAAGCGATGAAGAACTGCAATTGGTGACGGAACGGTTGGAAACCCTACCGGCGGGGGGAACTAGCGCTCTAGCGGTAGTGGGGATTGTTTTTGTGGTGTTACTTGTTCTTGAGTTAGTGGGCGTTACCAACGTTTTTACCAGTTTGTAGACCTTTGCAACCGCGAATACGGGTTTTTTTAATAAGCGTCTGGATGTTACTAGGCGTGGGCTGTGCAAGTCATAGCCCGCTGCTACCCCGCTATGTTTCTGAAAATACGCTTCCCCCTGCTATAAAACTTACGCAAACGCCTTTTTTTCCGCAAACGGCTTATCAATGTGGACCGGCTGCTTTAGCCACCGCTTTACAGTCAGCAGGTGTTTCTGTATTACCGCAAGATTTGGTGGGCCAAGTCTACGTGCCGGAAAGAAAAGGCAGTTTTCAGGTGGAATTGATTGCAACAGCTCGTCGTTACGGTATTGTCCCGTATCCCGTTACTCCAACCCTCTCTGGGTTGTTGCAGGAATTGCACGGGGGCCGACCCGTGTTAGTCATGCAAAATTTGGGGCTACGGAGCTTGTCAGTCTGGCATTATGCGGTGGTTATCGGGTTTGATACAGCCACCGACCAGATGATTCTTCGCTCCGGTGTGGAGGCGAATAAACTGATGAAAACCCGGCGGTTTCTTACCACATGGCAGGGTGCGGATAAGTGGGGGTTAGTGATGTTGCAACCTGGAGAGCTGCCCGCTATCCCGGACCGCGATACTTATGTGCAAAGCATCGCTGCCTTGGAAGCCCTGGGTCAATACAAAGCTGCGTTGCAGAGTTATCAGGCAGCGCTACAAAAATGGCCAGCCGATCCTGCCGCTATGCTAGGTTTAGGCAATGTTTATTACGCGCTAGAACAGCTTGATGAAGCAGATGCCGCTTACCGCAAGCTTCTAAATATTATGCCCAATCATGCTATTGCTCTCAATAACTTGGCTCAAGTGCTGGCCGATAGGGGTTGCTTTAAGGCGGCCTTAACTACCATAGAGTCCGCACTTACGGATATAAATCTGGATGCTGAACTTAGGTCTACCGTGTTGCGAACGCGCACCGCTATTGTGCAAAATCTCTCACCCGGTAGCTCCGATTCTTCTAGAGACTGCAAAGCAGCAAATCATCCTTTAACCTGGATACAAACGATGCATAATAAGAATTCTTCCCACTAACACACCGAGCAGTGCAACACCTAAACGGAGCGCATCTCCGTCCGTGACCCAATAAAGACCGCCCAGTAAAATAGCCAGTCGCAACAAAAAGCTACTGATGATTATCAGGGTAGGATGACCGTTTTGGGGTAGCCTTTGCAGGGTATACCAAAGACCTAAGAAATAAAGGACTCCCAAGAGGAAACCAACCACCGCAGCCGTAAAAAGTGAAAACATGTGATTAGATCAAAACCGATCTTTAGTCTCGTTGGCGCTTTTCCAATCAGGTTTGTCCTTGAGTTCGTCTATTTCCCATTTCTCCCCGCTAGACCTTAATTCCTCCTGGGATGTATCCCAATCATCCGACTCTATATCCGTATCTATGTCGTCTAAATCGTCGCTTTCAGCATCGTCCATAGGGCCTGTCCAATCCTCTGGAGGCTCCGACGGTTCGATTTCTAGGTCGTACCACATTTCCAACTCAATTTCTTCAATATCTCCATTGAAATATTGAATCTCCACCAACCCTTCGTCTTCATCAATGGCGACGACTTCAAACCGGAGTCCTTTATCGAGATGTTCATACCAATTACCGATAATGGGATCAACTTCAAAAGCCATGTTGCTTCTCCCGTTTTTGATACGCGTGATCTAAGCAATTAAAACTAAAAAGTTGTACCAAAATATGTTGCTTTAATGTTGGTCTTTGTTCCCACTATACTACCCTGAATTTCTTTCTTTAACAGAGTTCTGGTGCGTTGTCACAGGTATTATTATCATGAATTTTGAACATATGGCGCTTTTCGCCCTTAATGCCTCTCGGCCCTTTGGGGAAGAGGTGGCGAAAAAACTGGGCATTTCCCTAGCCGAGCATAAAGAAAAAGATTTTGCAGATGGTGAGCATAAAACGCAACCATTAAGCAATGTGCGGGGAAAAGATGTCTTTGTCATACAGTCTCTGTATTCAGATTTGCAGGAAAGCATTAACGATAAACTATGCCGATTATTGTTTTTTATTGCCTGCTTACGGGATGCCTCTGCACAACGAATTACGGTTATTATTCCCTACCTAGGCTATTCTCGCCAAGACCGCAAAACACAACCCCGGGATCCAGTGACAACCCGTTATATGGCTGAACTTTTTGAAGGGGTAGGGACGGACCGAGTAGTGACGTTAGATGTACACGATTTAGCGGCTTTCCAAAATGCCTTCCGTTGCCAAACGGATCATTTGGAAGCCAAATTTCTGTTTGCAAAACATTTCCTGTCCTGCCTAGGAGAAACCGATCAAATCACAGTGGTATCTCCCGATGTTGGCGGTATGAAGCGCGCTGAACAGTTTCGCGAGGCGCTGGGTCAAGCCCTAGACGCCGATCTGCCTTTAGCCTTTATGGAAAAATCCCGTAGTAAGGATCAACTCAACATCGGCCGGTTGGCAGGTCCTGTGAAAAATCGAGTTGCCATTATCATCGACGATCTAATCAGTACAGGTAGTACCTTATTAGGCGCCGCCAAACGTTGTCGCGAGCAAGGAGCCACCGGCGTGTACGCGGCGGCATCCCACGGTGTTTTTGTAGCAAAGGCAAACCAAGTGGTCGCGGCGGATGCGTTTACCAGTATTGTGGTGACGAACACTATACCCCCGTTTAGATTGCCGCCAGAACTAGTTACAAGAAAACTCACCGTTCTATCCGCGGCAGGTTTATTTGCCGAGGCCATCAAGCGAATTCACACAGGTGGTTCTTTGGTAGCGTTATTAGCTGATAACCCTCATCGTCCTAACAATCATTAAAATTATTAAAAAACACACTGGGTTTGCTCGATATGGTTTTCCAGGAAAAACTTGTTAGGATAGCTGTTTAGAATGTATCAAACGGTGGGTAGTATAAAGTCAGTCCTATGGGGAAGTCAGTCTATAGACACCCGCTGTAATCGGAGGTGTTGGGAACATGACGTTGTTTACAGATCGAACTCACGCAGGCAAGGAACTTGCCAAAGCATTAACGGCTTATACCGACCATCCAGATAGCATCGTATTGGCCTTACCCCGCGGTGGTGTCCCTATTGCCTTTGAAATAGCTAATGTGTTACATGCGCCGTTAGATGTTTTCATCGTGCGCAAGCTTGGTGCGCCGGGCCAGCCAGAACTGGCGATGGGTGCCATTGCCTCAGGTGGGCTGCGGGTCATGAACGACGATATCCTGGGTATGCTGCGAGTTAGCGAGGCAACCATCGCCGCCACCATTGCTGAGGAACAACAGGAACTGGAACGTCGCGAGGGTCTTTACCGGGGAGATCGTCCTGCGCTGAAAATTGCTGGCAAAACTGTCATTGTGGTGGATGACGGTATTGCTACTGGGGCCACCATGCGGGCTGCCGTGCGAGCCCTGAAAGCACAACAGCCAGCGCGCCTTATCGTCGCTATCCCAACAGCAGCCGTTGATACATGCCATGCGCTACGTCAGGAGGTTGATGAGGTGGTTTGTTTAGCAACACCAGAACCCTATATTGCTGTGGGCCGTTGGTATAAGGATTTTGCCCAGACCAGCGATGCTGAAGTGCAGGCGCTACTTGCGCAAAGTAGTCAGAACTAGGAAAGCGGCTTTCCTTGAGTATACAAGCAATGCATAGGCATAACTAACTCTTTAGAACGCATTAAATTAAATTAAAGTAGGGATTTAGAATTTGGCATTTTGGCCAACGGTTTTTTTCTAAAGATGGTAAAGACTTGAAGGAGAAGAATATGGTTGAAGAGACTCACGATGAATTGTTTAAGGGACTAACGGCTGCTCTGGAACGAGATACGCGTATCAATTTACGTGAATGGCCTATTCATATAGAGATCAACAAAGAATCTATTGTATTAGCGGGACGGATGGAAAACATTGTGGCTAAAAAAGCAGCATTGCTAACCGCCCAAGAGATGGCCGAAAATAGAAACCTTATCGATCAGCTACGCATTGTGCCTGTGGAGCACAAAGAAGATGGTGAATTGCAGGAACAAGTCATCAAGGCTTTGCTTGAAGAATCAGCCTTAACCGAGTGTAGCTTGCAAGTCAAAGAAAACGGAAATTTTAAAACCATACGTCAGATATCAAAAGAGCCAGGAAGTCTGATAAAGGTCTCTATGCAAGAGGGCGTGGTTACTTTGACTGGCCATGTCATTAGCTTATCCCATAGCAGACTGGCGGAAGTTTTAACTTGGTGGACAACGGGTTGCGAATCCGTTAACAATCAGCTTGAAGTGATACCGGCCGAAGAAGACACCGATGACGAAATCTGCGATGCAGTACATATTGTTTTGGAGAAAGATCCCGTCGTTCCAGCAACCCAGCTTGTGGTTAGCGTAAAAAACGGCACTGTTACCTTGGATGGTTTGGTGTTAAATCAGGAGGAAAAGAAATTCGCCGTGTTCGACGCCTGGTATGTTTCCGGAGTCAAAAACGTTATAGATCAAATTAAAGTTGAAGGGGAGTAATGACCTATTAGAGAATGGATCATTGGCTAAATTGAATTAATCTTATATAAAAGTTGGGTTACGCCCGTAGAGTTCTTCTACCTCCACGATTTCTCTACCGTGGAAAATCCATACTTGTCTAGGATGCGGACCGGTGGCCTGGTATTGGCCGGTTCGCACCAGGTGTTCATGACCATTCCAAGAAAACCTGGAACCGGGTACTGGATCACGAAAATCTTCAGAAATAGGTAAATCACAAAAACGCATCATAGTTCCTCTCCTTCGAGAGAGGTATCGGTAAACAACCTGGGGTTTAAACGATGTAAGAGATACTTGTCTATATGCGCTATAGGTTTTTCAAACTCAGCTAAAAGTCGCTTTTCTATAAAGCACTTTAGCATTTTGCACATTTAGATTTTAGGATAAATAGTAACTAAAACAAATGACAAAAAGATGTAAATCAGCAAGTCATTTGTTTTTTTCTAACCCTAGTTAGAATACAAACCCTTTTAAAAGTTCCTAGGATTTACCTGCAATCTTCTTTTAAAAGAGTAACTCAATCCATTAGGTGTTTCTATGTCGTTTACTCCTAAATTGTTTCTGACCTTAGGAGGGTTTGCTGCCTTATTAGCCGTAATGTTAGGCGCTTTTGGCGCTCACGCATTACAGAAATTATTAACCGCCGACATGATGACAATCTTTGAGACCGCCGTTCAATACCATTTTTATCACGCCTTGGGTTTGTTAGCCGTAGGTCTGTTGACTTTACACCTACCGACATCTCTGTGGCTTAGATGGTCTGGCTGGTTAATGCTCATAGGAATCGTTGTTTTTTCGGGTAGTCTGTATGCCCTTACCTTGACTGGTCAGCGCTGGTTGGGAGCTATCACACCCATCGGGGGTACGGCTTTTATTGCCGCCTGGTTAGTTATGCTCATTGGCGTTTATAAGTCAGGGTAATTGTTTAGTTTTTCTTATCAAGCTACTGTCGTTTTATTTTTTGTCTATATTTACCTATCAGTACGTGATTTGACTTGCCGCGATATTGGGTAATTGTGGACGGTTATGGGAATTCTCTAACCCTAATGGGCAGTCAAAAATAGTGGCTCTCTAGGAGTGAAGTTTGCTTTGCATAAGCAGACTTCATAGGAATAGTTAGGTCTTCGTCTATGGAAATATGGCAGAGATATTGCACAAAAAGTCCGTGAGTTATTTAGGATCAACATAAACAAACAAGTTAGGAAAAACTAAATGAAAAAACTCATGGAATCGAAAATCTTTGTCTTAACCAGTGTCATCGGCATAAGCACTGTTATTTTATTTTTGGCAGGATTGATTTTTTTTGCGGTTCACTCTGGAGCTACTTTCCTGTTAACGCCCTTGACGGTGGTCATCGTCGCAGAACTCACCACAGCGACCACGAAACTGATTAAGGGTTAGTTAATAGTAAAGGCGACAGGCATATGCCTGCACAGCCAATGAGGGACAGCTTCCTCAAGCCAAAACCTGGGCTGTCTTAACGTCCCGTCAATGAAACCCACATGTCCCCCTGTGTTGAACAGATAGTATTCAATGTGTGGACTCAGCTCCCGGTCAGTGGGTATAACACGGTGGTCCATAAAGGGATCGTCAGCGGAATGGATCACCAGTGTCGGGCAGTCGATCTGTTTGAGAAGCGGTAGGGCGCTACACTGATTGTAGTAGTCAGCAGCATCCTTAAAACCATGGGCTAGGGCTGTATAACCATTGTCAAAATCAACAAAGGTATTCCAACTATTTACCTGTTTGGGGTTGAGAGGCGCATCCTTATGTTGGAGAAGTTTTTTGATTAGATTGCGCTTCATGTGGCGTAGCAAATACCATTGATAAAATTTAGAAAATCCCTGGTTGATGCGTTCCGAACAGGCGGCTAGTTGAAAAGGTGCCGAGACGATGACGCTGGCCACCAACGGGTGATGCTTAACTTTCACCAAATAGTTAGCTAGCATATTGCCTCCTAGGGAGTAACCCACTGCTGCTAATGGTGACGATGGAAAGGTTTTATGGCAGTATGCAATAGCTTCAGCAGCATCCTGGTACGCACCGCTGTGATAGCCATGCCACTGCCGATTAACGCGACCGCTACAACCACGAAAGTGTACGACACAGGTTGCCCATCCTTTAGCGGCTAACGCTTGTTGCATCCCAACGGCGTAAGGGCTTTCGACACTACCCTCGAGGCCATGAAAAATAAGTATCAAGGGTTGCTGGGGTTGCGGCGTTAGTTTAGGAAACCAAGCGAGATCGATAAAATCGCCATCCGAGAGAATCAATTCCTGCCAATGCCAAGCAAGCTTGGTCCGTCGGCGCAGTAGGATTGGCAAGAGGGTTTGTAAGTGCGGATTGCGGCTCCACCAAGGTGGATAAAATGCGGGTAATGCTGATCGTTGTAAGTTTTCTAGCATGATCCGTTGAGTTCAGCCACTATCCGTTAACCCTGTGTTTAATCCTCCTGCACAAACCGCATGGCATCCTCCACCATAGTGCTAGAGCCTACAAATAAGGGTGTGCGTTGATGTAGCTGGGAAGGTTCTATAGCAAGAATGCGTTGCCAGCCATCGGTGGCTGATCCACTGGCTTGCTCCGCCAGGAATGCTATCGGATTGCACTCATACAATAAACGCAACTTTCCCTGGGGATGTTGAGCAGTTGGCGGGTAGATGTAGATGCCTCCCTTGAGTAAGTTGCGATGAAAATCCGATACCAAAGAGCCGATGTAACGGGCTGTATAGGGCCGACCCCCATCTTTATCCAACGACTGACAATATTGAAGGTATTTTTTTACCCCCTCCGGAAATTTCAAGTAATGCCCCTCATTAATGGAGTAAATCTTGCCGGTTTTGGGGGTCATCACACTGCGATGGGACAGCGCAAATACCCCCAACGAGGGGTCATAGGTAAAACCATGCACGCCAGCGCCAGTGGAGTAAACCAGCATGGTGGATGAACCGTAGATCACATACCCGGCAGCTACCTGCTGATGCCCCGGCTGTAAAAAATCCGACAGCGCAACGGGTCCCCCCCGGGGTGAGAGACGTTTATAGATGGAAAAAATAGAGCCGATAGACACATTCACATCGATATTTGAGGAACCATCCAAGGGGTCAGTCAGCACGACATATTTGGCGTTGCGGTTTTGCTCCTCTTCAAATACCACATAGTTTTCCTCCTCCTCTGAGGCCATGCCGCAGACTTCTCCCCGGGCTTTGAGGGCAGCTTTAAACTTTTCGTTGGCGTACACATCGAGTTTTTGTTGGCGCTCACCGTGCCGGTTCTCGCTGCCCACATCGCCGACAATATCCACCAACCCCGCTTTATTGACTTCCCGATTAACCACCTGAGCCGCTAATGTAATAGATCCAAGCAGTTGGGTAAGCTCCCCGGTGGCTTCAGGGAAATCTGCTTGCTGCTGGACTATGAACTCGCCTAGGGTGATCATTTCTGCCTCCAACTAAAGTGGTTGCTTTAATGAAGGATAGGCTCTATTGGCAGAGATTGCTGATGAATTACATGAAGGGACAGTTGTGGAATTGGTTAAATGTCAATCTGCCTAGGAAAATCGGGCATCAACTGAGAGTCAGCCAACTCGCCGGAACGATTATAAATACTGATTTCTCCCTCTAGGGAGCACAACCAGACTTCAATGGCTCCTGCGTTAAAATAAAGTTCTTTTTTTCCCAACATTTCTTGTTTGCTATTACTGGCGGAAATAACTTCGATGCATAACTCTGGTGCGATGGAGTAGGCAATTTCCTGCTTAACTTGCTGGTAACGTTCGGGAGAGATCCAGGCAACATCGGCAACTTTGACGTTATCGGTGGTTTGGATGGCGCATTCGGGAATGATTTCGCCATGGTCACCTAGCCGTTTGAAAAGTTCACGTTGAATCCGACCTTGTAAGACTGAATGAATATTCTTGGCCGGACTCATAATCAGCTGACCCCAATGGTTTAACTCCATCTTGAAAGGTAAATCTTGAAGTTGAGGATCTTCGCAAACGTCTTGCCAACGCATCGTAGTAAAGTCACTTGAGAAACTAAGATAGTTTGATTGCCGTAGTATAAATGCGAAAACTTACCTATGGCCAGTCTTCCATCATTAACTTGTGCAGGGTTCTTTTATCCTCACGGAAGGGGCTAGTGCGGCGCCGCTTGCTGCATTAATGGAAGAGAAAAAGACACTGCGTGGAAAACGCACCGCATTAAGTCTATATTATTGTTTTAAAATGTATAATCCTAGTGTGCTTGTTGTATCTGCTCAACAAGAGCCCGGCGTGCAGTTTCCAAAGGCATCTTTTTTGACAACTTCCGGCGTAGTTTTTCGCTGGATAAGTTTGGGTTATCAACCAACTCTTTGAATGTTTGAAATATATCGCCTTCAAGGGCAAAATAAGTTTGATCTAGCAATACGTTCTCGGCTTTTCTACAGGTAGTTTCAAGCATAAAGTCAGAGCGATTTTTACCTAAGGCTTCAGCGGCTTGATCGATAAGATCGCGCTGTTTTGATTGGGCACGGATGCTGATTGTTACCTCTCGTTTTCTGGAAGTATGGTCAGTCTGCACAGATTGTCTCCAAATATATCAATACAACAACAATATGAATTGTATTTCTATCGTATTACATCTGCAAGGAAGACATGTTAGGCAGATCATCGTAGGCTTATCCGCAACCTTGTTGTGAACAGCACGCTAGTTTTGCATTTTCCCCCAGCGAGTTTCCAAGCGTTTAACAGAAACCGGCATTGCCGTTTTAAGTTCTTGGGCAAACAAAGAAATGCGCAGTTCTTCTAATAGCCATCGGAACGTTTCTAACTCAGGGTCATAGACGTCTTGTTCGGCGTTAACTGCAACCCGCCGTTTATAATTTTCCCACAACTGAGCAATTTCACCTCGACGTTGACGATCTCTATCCGGAGCCTGCTTTAGCTTTTGCAGACGCGCCTCAATGCCTTTGAGGTAGCGGGGTAAATGGGCAAGCTGTTCATAGGGTGTGCGGGCTATAAAACCTTTGTAGATAAGGCTATCCAGTTGTTCGTGAATATCTCTAACGGCTTCTTGCCACCCCAGGGGGATGTCGCCACTGAGAAGTTTACGCACTTGGTGGTAGGCTTCCAATATCTGTCCGACCGTTTCGGAAAGTTCGTTAGCCACCGTTAACAGGCGTTTTTGGCCCTGTTCAAAACAGGTGGCAAACGCGGTTTGGTCGCGGGGTAAAGGATCATCGCCCAGGAAAGCCCGCGCCACGATGGCGTTGATAAGATCGTCCCGCAGTTCATCGTGGGTCCCAAGGGTGACGAAATGTAGACCCATGGTTTGTAAACCCGGCAGATTCCGTTTGAGATATTTGATTTTATCTCTTAGCTGTAGGGTAATTAGTCGTTGCAAACCCACACGCAACGCTATTGCCGCTCGCTCGGGGGAGTCCAGCAAACGCAGGGCCACCGTCCCGTCTTGTTGTGCAACTAGGGCTGGATATCCCTTTAATTTAATCCCGTTACTGGTAAATTCCACTTCCTCCGGGAGCGGCCCAAAATCCCAATCTCGTATATTGTCCCGTTCAAAGGTGAGGGGAGGCAGATCTGCAAAACTGCCTTGCGCCTGATCCTTTAAACGATCTTTGATGGCGTTGAGATCGCGCCCTACAGCCGCCACCTTACCATCCGCGTCGATGACTCGAAGACGCATTCTCAGGTGGTCTGGGACGTTTGCCGGTTTCCAGGCATCGGCAGGAATGTCTACCCCGGTGGTTTTGAGAAGTTGGGCGGTCATGGCTTCCGTCAAAGGGTTAGGACCAGGCTTTAAGGTGTCCATCAACACCTCGACAAAATTTGGTACCGGTACAAAATGCCGTCGCAGAGATTTGGGAAGGGATTTTAAAAGCGCGGCTAAACGTTGATTCAGCAAACCTGGCACTAGCCATTCTAGTTGATGCACAGGTAACTGGTTCAAGGCGGCCAAGGGTACTGTTACCGTGACACCGTCGTCGGGTTCTCCTGGTTCAAAGCGATACGTTAACGGTAACTCCATTCCATTGACGGATAGATAATCCGGAAATTGGTGTTCAGTGGCCGGAGCGCTCTCCTGGGCTAGCAGCGCTTCTTGGCTAAAAAAAAGTAAATAAGGGTTAGTTTTCTCGGCCTGGGCTCGCCATTTCTCGAAATGAGCCCCACTGTAAATACCGGCAGGAATGCGTTCATCATAAAAAGCAAAGCGGGCTGCTTCGTCCACGAGAAGGTCGCGACGGCGGATTTTAGCTTCCATATCTTCCAGCGTTTCGATAAGCGCTCGATTATGTTTAAAGAAGGGCGCTTTGCAGTCGTATTCCTGTTGCACCAAGGCGTGCTGAATAAAGATCTCTCGCGACACCACAGGATCAATACGGCCGTAGTTTACTTTGCGTCCGCTGACGATGGGCAAACCATAGAGGGTTACCCGCTCTGTAGCCGCCACCTGGGCCGGGCGTTTTTCCCAATGAGGTTCGGAATAGCTGCGCTTTACCAAATGTCCGGCTAATCGTTCCGTCCAGGTTGGGTCGATTTTTGCCAAGGTGCGGGCATAGACTTTACTGGTTTCCACCAGTTCAGCGGCCATCACCCATTTCGGGCCTTTTTTGAATAGTCCCGAGCCAGGGAATAGATAAAACTTGCGGTTGCGCGCCCCTAACCAGGATTGTAAACCCTCTTGACGCATACCTATATGCCCCAACAAACCGGTCAACAAAGCCCGGTGGAGCGATGCATAGTCAGCCGGTTCCCAGTTAAGCCGCATATCCATCTCCGTGGCTCGGCCTAGCAGCTCTTGATACAAGTCATGCCATTCGCGCATTCGCACATAGGATAAAAAGTCTTCCCGACAGCGTTTACGGAGCTTGCTTTGAGATAAATGACGAGCTTCTTGATGATAGTAGTGCCAGAGATTGACCAGGGTTTGAAAATCCGACCGCTCATCGCGGAAGCGTCGGTGTTTTTCATCGGCTGCCTGTTGTTGGTCGAGGGGTCGTTCCCGAGGGTCTTGAATGGCCAATGCGCTGGCAATAATCAGGGTTTCCGCGAGACACCCTTCGTTACGAGCGGCCAATATCATACGCCCCAATTGCGGGTCGATGGGGAGGCGGGCCAGTTGTTGACCAAGAGCCGTTACCTGGCGTTTGGTGTCGACGGCGCCTAATTCAAAAAGCAGTTTAAAACCGTCGGTGATAAGCCGGGGGTTGGGTGGATCTACAAAGGGAAAATGCTCAATCTCGCCCAGTTTCAAAACGCGCATTTGGAGAATCACTGCGGCCAAATTGGTGCGCAGTATCTCGGGTTCTGTAAAGGCAGGACGACTTTGAAAATCGGTTTCCCCGTAGAGACGAATACATACGCCGGCGCTGACCCGGCCACAACGTCCTGCCCGTTGGTTAGCGCTGGCTTGGGAAATGGGCTCAATGGGAAGACGCTGGATTTTGCTGCGGTGGCTGTACCGGCTGATACGCGCCATACCCGGATCGACCACATAGCGAATACCCGGCACCGTCAGAGAGGTTTCAGCCACGTTAGTGGCGAGTACAATGCGGCGTTTGCTGTGGGGTTGGAAAACCCGGTTTTGCTCCGCTGCGGATAGGCGGCCATAAAGGGGCAAAACTTCCGTATCGGGAAGACGATGTTTGCGGAGGTTTTCCGCCGTTTCCCGAATCTCCCGTTCACCGCTTAAAAAAATCAAAGTATCGCCGCTATCTAGCCCAGTTACCTCATCCACCGCATCGACAATGGCTTTTTGCAGGTCTTGATCCCGTTCATCCTCGTCTTCGGCAATCAAAGGGCGATAACGAGTGTCTACGGGATATGTGCGACCGGAGACTTCAATAATGGGGGCATTGTCAAAATGCCGGGAGAAGCGTTCTGGATCGATGGTGGCTGAAGTGATGATTAGCTTAAGGTCAGGACGCTTTGGCAACAGTTGATGCAAATAACCTAGTAAAAAATCGATATTAAGACTGCGTTCATGGGCTTCATCGAGAATAATCACTTCATACTGATCGAGGTAGCGATCGCTTTGGGTTTCTGCCAATAGAATACCGTCGGTCATCAGTTTTACGACGGTGTTCGATCCCAAGTGGTCACTAAAGCGCACCTTGTAGCCGACCGTAGACCCCACTTCGCTGTCGAGTTCTTGGGCAATGCGCGCCGCTACACTGCGTGCGGCGATGCGTCTAGGCTGGGTGTGGCCGATAAATCCTGCACCGCCCAAGCCCAAAGATAGGCAGATTTTTGGCAATTGCGTCGTTTTGCCCGAACCTGTTTCACCACAAATTACGACAACTTGATGGGTTTTAATCGCAGTAGCGATCTCATCGCGGCGCTGGTTGATGGGTAAATCATCGTTAAAGCTGGGTGTTGGCAGTGCCGCGCGACGCTGTTCCTGACGCGCCAGGGAGTGCTCTAGGTCTGCGTGGAGTTTTGTTAAACCCTGATCGATGGGTTTGCCGTCTCGTAAGCGTCGCTTAAGACCTTGTAAGCGTCGTCGGAATTGACCGCGGTCTTGGGAAAGGCACTGATTTAAGCGCGAGCTGAGGGCGTTAAGGTTGTCCTGCACGATGGGATGATTTCGCGAAGCCGAATGTTACGAGGAAGGCCATACTAAGGGTTATCAGTTGCATGCCCTTGATAAAGAATAGGGTTTGCTTGCTACAAAGGGTTGAACTATTGGTAATTATAAACAGAACAGGTTGATAAGTTGATGGGCTTCCTTGCCGTTGTAAACACATATTTTACGCGATGCCTACCACACGGAGGTCGAAAACCACTGTTTTGCCAGCGAGAGGATGATTATAGTCAATAACAATCTGTTCATCCTGAATGTCGTGAACACGAACATTGAGGGTATTGCCATTAGCGTCTTGGGTCGTCAGTATAGTATCCACCTTACGTGCTTCTTCGGGGATCGTATCTGGCTTTACTGAAACAAAAGCCTCGGGATTGACAGAACCAAAAGCGTCATCTGGGGTTAATGTAATTTGTTTCGTATCGTCCACCTGAAGACCGTTGAGGGCTTGTTCCAGGGCAGGCAATAGTTCGTTTTGGCCATGTTTATAGGTAAGCGGCTCTTGATCAGTATTACTTAAATACACGGTGCCATCTTGCAGGGTAATAGAAAATTTAAGCGCAACTTGTTTACCTTCTTCAACTACCATAGTGTGGATTTCCTCGCCGTAAAGATGAATGGTTAGACTAGGATTGGTTTACAGGCGTAATAAAAAAACGAAGCGATTATTTAAGTTAACAGTCAGCTTATCTTGACTGAGATTGTCAGGATCTGATGCCAGACCTAAAACTTATGAGATTGCATTTTTGACTAAAACGTTCAAAAAACTGCAAAACGACTGAGTTATGGTGATAAAACTCAGGATTTATTTGGGGTAACAAAAATTTAGGAAGAAAATAATACGAATACAATCAATAAATTTTATAGCATGTTCTTTGTTTAATTGCCACCCCAAACCCTACATAATCAAGTGAGTTCCTAGGATAATCTCACCTGTCCGTAAAAAGTAGGTGGATTTACCACGATTGCTTTGCAAGCTAAATCAACGCTTGTTAAATATCAACAGGATTGCGGCAAAGCAATGCTAGGGACAGCTTTCGGATTGCCGTATAATAAATAGTTTGCTTCTTTAACCAATGGATTTTGCTACGTGATTGCAACCCTTCGTAATATCGCTATTATCGCCCATGTGGACCATGGCAAGACTACGCTGGTGGACAAGCTCCTACAGCAATCGGGTACTTTAGGCGGACGCGCCGTGCCCCAAGAACGGATTATGGACTCTAATGATTTGGAACGGGAACGGGGTATTACTATTCTGGCTAAAAATACCGCGCTCCGTTGGCAAGACTATCGGATCAATATTGTCGATACTCCCGGACACGCCGATTTTGGTGGCGAGGTAGAACGGGTGCTGTCCATGGTGGATTCGGTGTTGTTATTGGTGGATGCTGTGGATGGTCCTATGCCCCAGACCCGCTTCGTCACCCAGAAAGCGTTTGCTATGGGATTTAAACCCATCGTGGTGATCAACAAAATCGATCGTCCCGGTAGCCGACCCCACTGGGTATTGGACCAGACCTTTGATCTGTTCGACCGCTTAGGCGCTAACGAAGAACAGCTCGACTTCCCGGTCCTTTATGCATCGGCGCTATATGGTTATGCAAGTCAGGATGAGAATGTGCGAGAAGGGGATATGACGCCCCTATTCGAGGCCATCGTCAAGCATGTGTCACCCCCTGCGGTAGATCTAGAAGGTCCCTTTCAGCTTCAGGTCAGCTCTCTGGACTACAGCAGTTATGTGGGTGTGATTGGGATTGGCCGTATTCAGCGGGGTAGTATCAAGTCCAATACGCCGGTAGTGATTGTCGATCGGGAGAATAATCGCCGCAACGGTCGCATTCTGCAAATTTTAGGGTTTCATGGCATTGAACGTGTGGAGTTTCCTGAAGCCAGCGCCGGCGATATTATTGCTTTCACCGGTGTGGATAATTTAGGCATCTCTGATACCTTGTGCGATCCGACTCAAGTGGAGACATTACCGCCCTTGAGCGTCGACGAACCTACCGTCAGCATGACTTTTCAGGTTAATAATTCCCCCTTTGCTGGTCGAGAAGGAAAATATCTGACCAGTCGACAGATTCGTGACCGCCTGCAACGGGAATTGATCCACAATGTGGCTCTCAGTGTGGAAGATACCGACGATCCTGATCGATTTAGAGTTTCCGGGCGAGGCGAGTTACATCTATCCATATTGATTGAAAACATGCGCCGAGAAGGTTATGAGCTGGGGGTATCTCGTCCTGAAGTGATTATTCGCGAGATCGACGGTGAATCCTGCGAACCCTATGAACAACTCACCGTCGACGTGGAAGAACAGCATCAAGGCGCGGTGATGGAAAAGCTCGGAACCCGTCGTGCTGAATTACAGGCCATGCAACCAGACGGCAAGGGTAGGGTGCGGCTCGATTATATGATCCCCGCTCGGGGTTTGATCGGTTTCCAAACCGAGTTTCTTACCGCCACCTCGGGTACCGGGCTGATCTATCATGTGTTCGATCACTATGGTCCCTTTAAAAAGGGTGCTATCGCCAACCGCAATAACGGCGTACTGATTGCCAATGGAGCCGGTAAAGCTCTCGCCTATGCGTTGTTTAATCTGCAGGAGCGGGGCAAGCTTTTTATCGGACCAGGGGAGGAGGTCTACGAAGGCATGATTGTGGGTATCCATTCCCGAGACAACGACTTAGTGGTAAATCCGCTCAAGGCTAAACAGCTTACTAATATCCGCGCTGCTGGTAGCGATGAGAATATTATCTTGACTCCACCGATCCGCCTTAGCCTAGAACAAGCCCTGGAATTTATCGATGACGATGAATTGGTGGAGGTAACTCCGGCTTCTATTCGTTTACGTAAAAAGTTATTGCTGGAGCATGAACGTAAGCGAGCGTCGCGGAAAAGCGCTTAATCAACCAACGGCCGGTGGCGGCAATGATTAATCCTGCACCCCAAGACTGCCGCCGGTTTCCAAATAGCGCTCGTAGGCTTCCTGCGAAAACATCCTAGTTCTGCCAAAGCAATCGAATCGATAAGACAATACTCAAGAAACAAATTACCCAAAAAACAACTGGCGCTGCACCACCTTTAAATTTAAGTCCAGCTAATTCAAACTCTAATTCTCCAACTGAAATTCTTAAAATCAACGTAACGAAAAGCGCACCGAGTCCCGCCATGGGTATGCCGACTAAAACTGGGAATTGTTCGCTTATTAGGATCTGCCAATAATCTCCCTCAGTTTTATGAACCGTGGATAACTTAACGAGGGCAAACACCCCAAAAATAGTCAAAATAATAATAACAATCCAGCTCATGATGATTTGTAACTTTTGTGTGTGTGGATCGCTTTGTTCTCGTTGAAGTTTATCTGAGCCTTGTTCTGACATGGTTTTTCTCATCAGTCTGATTCTTATTTAGGTCATAGGCATTCTGCTTATCAGCTGTACTTGACCCCATTGCTATGATAATAGACATCATGAAATATAAAGGCTAACACCGGTGTTTCTTATGACTGATTACACCCAACCTGACATAACTCACTCAGCGTTGCTGACCATTGATGTTCAAAATGATTTCACCATGCCCGGCGCACCGGCCGAGATAGGGGGCACCTATCAACTTTTGCCGATTTTACACACTATTGCAGACGCTTATCGATACGCTAAATTGCCCGTCATTCATGTGGTCCGGCTCTATCTGCCTGATGGTTCCAACGCGGAATTGTGTCGCAGGAACCTCTTAAAGTCAGGTACTACGTTGGTTTGCCCAGGGACGGATGGTGCTGAGTTGGTGGATGGCCTCAAACCTACTCCCACTATTCGACTTGATGCTGACAAACTGCTCAAAGGTCTTTTACAACCCGTGGCAGAAAACGAATGGATTATGTACAAACCGCGCTGGGGGGCCTTCTATAAAACACCCCTTGAAGAGCATTTGGCTGAACTTGCAGTCACTTCTTTAACCATTGTCGGATGTAACTATCCTAATTGCCCTCGCACCACCCTGTACGAGGCCAGTGAAAGGGACTTTCGAATCTGTCTAGTGGAGGATGCGGTCTCGGGACTTGACGAGAGAGGGTGTCAGGAGATGCGTGATATCGGTGTTCACTTGCAATCTAGCCATGTATTGCTGGATCAATTAAATCAGCTGTGATGCCGAAAAGCTTATAAATATTCATATTGGCACGGTCAACTCCTTTGAGCCTAGAGCAAATCCTTGAGTTTTTCGACCACGATTATTTTTGAGTGCTAATAACTAAAATTAGTTATCGAAGGATTTTGAGCAATGGGTTAAAGTGCTGACTTAGAAGTAATTTGTTGTCTTTGCTAGGACAAATTCAATATCAACAAAGATTCTTCAGGATCAGCTATAAATGCCTCGATACGGGCAATTGAATCTAGTAATAATTGGCAAATTATAGAAGTGCCTGCATTTCCGACCTTTAGCCAAATGACTTTAGGTGGTGCTCCATAAATAAAACTTCTTTGCCGAAAATCATCATCCTTGGATACTACAATATAACCATCTTTTTTAGCCAGGTTCCAAATTTGGGTATCCGTATATCCCCTCATACCTAGCAGATCCACATGGCTGCTATCGGGGAACGCAGCGTTTAAGTAGCCAATTAGTTTTGGACTTAGATTTTCATCAAGCAACAACTTCACGCGTCGTAACCGGCTGCTAAACGTCGTTCACGGGCCGCAGCAAAAGCAAGAGCAGCCCGAATATGTTTGGGATTAAGGTTTGGGAAATCTTCAAGAATCTCAGCTTCCGACATACCGCCAGCCAGATATTCCAAAATATCGTACACAGTAATACGAGTTCCCCTGATGCAGGGTTTGCCCCTGCGGATGTCGGGTGTTATGGCGATATACTCTTCAAAGTTCATTGAATGTGCCTATAGGTTTGTTTTCAACACAGACCACTAAGCTGTATGACGTACTTGGCTTTTCTGCTAGTTGCTTTTCCCGTAGTTCGGCGGATGGAAAAGGGAGTTGTAATGTACCTCAAATTGCTTTTGGCTGAGCTTAAATCTGCTGAATAGCTTGATAGTTTTCTGGTTTGGTATGTCGTATTTTAATTACCATACACTATAACATAGTGAAACCCGATAGCTGATTCGCGGAATTCTGCTTCAATTTTTGGTATTCCTAAGGTAAATACAGCATTCTGTCCCTTTAACATCAAAGACAGATTGCCATACCCAAATTTTTAAAAACGCTTAAGGCTCCTAAGCTGCTTTCAAGGACGCGACTAGCGATTCAATCGATACACTCTCACCAAACCAAGCTAGGCGTTGGTGTAGACTGACGATGTTGCCGATGATGATCAAGGACGGTCCTAGTGCATTGTGGTTTTGGGCCAAGGCTGGAAGAGTGGCTAGAGTGCCCTCCATAACCCGCTGCTCGGGACGGGTGCCGTTTTCCACAATGGCCGCAGGCATATCACCCGCCATACCGTGCTCGCACAGCTTTTGACAGATGTCAGGCAACGTCTGCAAACCCATGTAAAACACTACCGTTTGATTGCCGTTTACTAATCCTTGCCAATCCAGGTTCAATTCATATCCCGCACGACGATGGCCAGTGACAAAGGTAACGCTTTGAGCATGATCCCGGTGGGTCAAGGGAATACCTGCATAAGCAGCGCAACCTGCTGCTGCCGTAATACCGGGGACCACCTGATAAGCAATGCCTGCGTTGCTCAAAGCTTCTAATTCCTCGCCGCCACGGCCAAAGATGAACGGATCGCCGCCTTTAAGACGGCAGACTTGCCTGCCGGACCGCGCCAGATCGATCATTAGTTGATTAATCTCATCTTGTAATAGCGCATGGTGGTTGCAGCGCTTGCCCACATAGATACGTTCAGCGTTTGGGTGGGTGTATTCCATAACTCCGTTGCTTACCAGGTTGTCATAGAGCACCACGTCGGCGGTCTGCAACAGCTTTACTGCTCGCATGGTCAACAGGTCTGGATCGCCGGGGCCTGCACCAATAAGAAACACCTCACCCTGGGGTTGCATAGGGCATACGTTATTTTGATGCCCATGTAGAGATAAATTGTTCATAACATCTCCTAAATTCTAAGCAGCGCCCGCCGCGTTTACCTGTCGAATGATGTTTTGCAGCTCAGGAATACAAGAACCGCAGTTGGTGCCTGCCTTAAGAGTGCCGCCTAGGGCGTCGGTGGTGATTAAACCTTGTTGGGAAATAGCCGTCATTAAGGTGTTCAAGCCCACGCCAAAACAGGCGCAGACTGTGCGTCCGGCATCCTGTTGACCAGATTGGGAACGGCCACTGAGTAAACTGCGACGTTGATCGTTATCAAGATCATCAGCAAATAAGTTGCTGAGCCAGCCCCGGGGTGGTAACTCCTGAGAGGGGCCGACGAATAAGCAGAACTGTAACTTGCTTTGATCAATTCCAGCGCACCGGTAGCGTCCTGCTGCCATATCCCGATATTCCAACCATTCCAACGTGGATTGTGTCCCCAGTATAGATTCACTCCAGATGCGCCAATCGGTCGGTATTGTTTCTCCGGCGATTTCATAGCGCCAACAGGCTTTTCCTCGCACCCGAACCCAGTAACTGCAAGCGTCCAGAGTGAGGCTGTGCAAGGGTTGGCGGGTCAGTATAAAACCGTGCCAGGCGGGTTTATAGGGCGTCACCTGGATCGGGGTATGTTTAGACTCCGGTTGACCGGAGAACGGATCCACCACAGGATTGACCAGTGTATTGATACGGCCATGGCTGGCATAGGGGCTACACCAATGCATGGGAACAAACACCGAGCCCAAGCGTTGCTGCTGGCTGATTTGGGCTCTTACAATGGCGCTTCCCCAGCGGCTGTTAACGGTCATCAACGCACCATCATCGATACCATAGTCAGCGGCATCCTGGGGATGAATTTCGCCATAGGGTTCAGGGGTATGGTCTGCCAATCGGGGTGATTTGCCGGTGCGGGTCATGGTATGCCACTGATCCCGCACCCGTCCGGTATTGAGCACCAGAGGATAAGCTAGATCAGGCGCATGGGCTGGGCGGCGTGGTCCTACAGCGACAAAGCGAGCCTGACCCGAGGCATGATAATAACGGCCGTCGCCTAGTAGCCGCCCTGTGCCGGTGCGGCGGTTCGGCAGCACGGGCCAGCGCACCGGTTTTAAAGCGTTATACCCATTCTCGCTGAGGTTGGCCAGGGCGCTGATGTCAAAGCTCCGGGAACCGTGGTTCTCAAACCCTGACAGGGCTGCATGCTCGCGGAAAATGGCTGCCGGACTTGCGTAGTCAAAGGCGCTGCCGTAGCCCATGCGTTTGGCGACTTGACTGATGATCCACCAATCCGGTCGTGCTTCACCAGGGATTGGCAAAAACCCCCGCTGGCGCGAGATACAACGTTCGGAGTTGGTGACTGTGCCGTCCTTCTCGCCCCAAGCTAAGGCAGGCAAGCGAATATGCGCAAGGGTAGCAGTATCGGTGTTATCCACCACATCAGAAACCACCACTAGATCGCAGCGTTGTAAAGCTGCCTTAACGCGGTCAGCGTCGGGTAGGCTCACCAGAGGGTTGGTAGCCATAATCCAAACCGCTTTGATGACGCCCCCATCAATAGCCTGGAAAAGATCCACAGCCTTAAGTCCGGGTCCTTGGGTCATGCGGGGTGGGTGAGTTAATCTATTGAAAGCAAGTTCTTCTTGCAGCAAGGGGGTATGCCAAAAGCGGCGTACCCGGTCTATATGCTCGGCGCTAAAGCCCATATGGGCAGCGAGCTGAGTGGCAAGCCCTCCCACCTCTCGCCCCCCCATGGCATTGGGCTGGCCGGTGACGGAAAAGGGTCCCATTCCCGGTTTGCCAATGCGGTCGGTGAGCAAATGACAGTTGATGATCGCGTTGACTTTATCACTGCCATAGGATGACTGGTTAACCCCCTGGGAGTAAACGGTAACGCTTTTTTCGGTGGCGCAAAACGACCAGAATAAAGCCCGTACTTCCGCTTCACTGACGCCGCAATATCTTGCAACGGCGGTGATGTCAGGCGCAACCTGACGGGCGCTTTCTAAAGCTTCCTGATAGCCTGTAGCGCGGTTTTCTAGGGTGTCCCAGGCAATGGGGTAATGCTGTTCCAGATAAACCAATAGGCCATTGAACAGCACCGTATCACTGCCGGGGGCAATGCCGAGGTGTAGGTCTGCAATGTCGCAAGTGGCGGTGCGGCGCGGGTCTATAACGATGACTTTCAAGTGGGGGTTGCTGTGTTTGGCCTGAGCCAAACGCTGATAGAGCACTGGATGGCACCAGGCTAGATTGGATCCCACCAGCACCACCAAGTCAGCTTCCTCTAAGTCCTCATAGTTGCCGGGTACCGTATCGCTGCCAAAGGCGCGTTGCTGGCCGACGACGCTGGAGGCCATACACAGCCGGGAGTTGGTGTCGATGTTGGATGCGCCGATAAACCCTTTCATGAGTTTATTGGCCACATAGTAGTCTTCGGTCAGCAATTGCCCGGAGACATAAAAGGCCACTGCCTGGGGACCATGCTGGTGGATCACTCGTTTGAAACCCTCGGCTACGCTATCCAGCGCGTTCTCCCAAGTGACCCGCTCACCATTCATCTCCGGGTACAAAAGGCGTCCCTGAATATCCACGGTTTCTCCCAACGCCGAGCCTTTGGAGCACAGACGACCGCGATTGGCCGGGTGAGCACTATCACCTTTGACGATGACTCTAGCGTCGCCCGCACGTTGAGCGATGATGCCGCAACCAACGCCGCAATAGGGGCAGGTAGTGTGGACAGGAGATGAATATTGCACAGTGTTTGTCTCCTAGACCGCTTCTTGCAGATACGCACGGCCAAAAACCAACTGTTCCCGCAGTGGTTTAATATCAACACCGTCGCACATCAACTGGTAGTACCAAGGTCCGTCCTGGGTGTCACCGAATAGCACAGTACCCTGTAGGCGATTATCCCGGATCACCAGTTTCCGGTAGATACTATGACTTGGATCCTGAAACACCAGTACTTCGCAGTCAGTGTGTTTGCCTAAATCACCGGCGGAGAAAAGGTCGATGCCGCTGACTTTGAGCTGAGTGGCGATTACGCAGCTGCGGTAGCGGCTCACCCCCGATTCTGCCAAGTGATTGGCGCACACTTGCGCCTGTCGCCACAATGGCGCCACTAGACCATAGGTGGCGCCGCGATGCTGAACGCATTCGCCCACAGCATAGATGCGCGGATCGAAAGTCTGCAGAGTATCATTCACTAGCACGCCCCGCTCACAGGGCAGTCGTGCTGTTTTGGCTAGCTCCATATTAGGACGTACGCCGGCGGCCATCACGACTAGATCGGCAGGAATTTCAGACCCGTCGGCAAAAACCACGCCGGTAACCTTCTGGGAACCTAAGATAGCGGTTGTATCCGCCGATAGCTGAAAATGCAAACCCCGCCGCTGTAAATTTTCCTTAAGCAAGCTACCCGCCACCGTATCCAGTTGCCGTTCCATAAGCGTATCGCTGCGATGCACCACGGTGACATCTAGCCCCCGCTTGAGTAAACCATGGGCGGCTTCTAGTCCCAGCAAACCACCCCCGATGACCACGGCTCGCTGTTGCTGGCCGTGGGCGCGGTGTAGCATGTGGTGGACGTCGTCGAGATCCCGAAAGGTCATGATGCCCTCTAGATCCGCACCCGGTACAGGTAGCTTGATAGGGTAAGAGCCTGTGGCCAGCACAAGCCGCTCATAGCCAGCTTCGCTGCCGTCTGCGGCGATGACCCGGCGGCGTCCGCGATCAATGCGCATCACTGGATTACCGGTATGAAGGGTAATATTGCGGTCTTTGTACCAAGTCCGATCGTGGGTGAGGACTTGGGAGAGATCCGCTTCACCGGCCAAATAGGGTGACAGTAAAATCCGGTTGTAACTCCCATGGGGTTCCGCGCCAAACACAGTAATCTGATAATGGTCCGGGGCGAGTTTAAGCAGTTCTTCCAAGGTGCGTACACCGGCCATGCCATTGCCGATCAGCACCAAACGGGGTTTCTTGACGGTCATAACTGCTCCCATACTTGTACCATGCCCTGGTTTACCTGCACATCAAACACCGTCAGGTGCACTGTGTCATCCTCCAGACAGTGACCGTCCTTAAGACTAAAGTGCTGTTTATAAATGGGTGAAGCCACCATCAATTCCCCTTTGACGTCGCCGACAATACCCCGAGATAACACCGAGGCGTTGCTAAATGGATCGATATTATCGATGGCGTAAAGGGTTTGCTCAGGTTCTTCGGGGAGATGAAACACCGCCACATGACGATTCCCCACCAACGCACAAATACCCACCTCGGGCACTAACTGGTCTAGCGGACAGATATCCACCCAAGCCGCACTGGCTTTCTGAAGACGATCCATGACCTGCATTACACCACCTCCCGAAAACGAATGACTTTTTCCTCGGGTTTGGCGGGACGAATCTGACCTCGTTCGTGTACGAATACCACCCGATTGTCGGGTTTGTCACTATTGACAAAGTGACTAAAGCGTTTGAGTTTTTCCGGGTCTTCAATGGTGGTTTTCCATTCGCATTGGAAGGTATCGACCACCTGGGCCATCTGCTGTTCAAGCTCAGCGCCGATACCCAATGTGTCGTCGATGATCACCTCACGTAGGTAGTCCAGGCCACCTTCCAGGTTGTTTAACCAAGTGGACGTGCGTTGTAGACGCTCAGCGGTTTTAATATAAAACATCAAAAAACGATCGATGGTGCGAATCAGGGTTGCATCGTCTAAATCGATGGCGAACAGATCCGCATGGCGGGGTTTCATACCGCCATTGCCGCAAACATACAAATTCCAACCCTTTTCCGTAGCGATGACGCCCACATCTTTGCTCTGGGCTTCGGCGCATTCCCGGGTGCAACCGGATACCGCCATTTTGATTTTGTGGGGTGAACGCAAGCCTCGGTAGCGGTTTTCCACCTGGATGGCCATGGATACGCTGTCCTGTACCCCATAACGGCACCAACTGGTGCCCACACAGGATTTCACCGTGCGCAATGCCTTAGCGTAGGCGTGGCCGCTCTCAAAACCGGCGTCCACCAATTCTCGCCAAATATCCGGCAATTGATGCACCTGAGCACCGAACATATCGATGCGTTGACCACCGGTAATTTTGGTATACAAGCCATAGTTTTTAGCCACCTGGCCCAGCACGATGAGTTTATCAGGGCTGATCTCCCCGCCGGGGATGCGGGGCACAATCGAATAGGTGCCATCCTTTTGCAGATTGCCGAGAAAACGATCGTTAGTGTCTTGCAGACCGGTATGCTCGTTCTTTAACACATACTCGTTCCAACAGGAAGCCAGAATAGAGGCCACTGCGGGTTTACAAATGTCACAGCCGCGGCCTTGACCATGACTATCGAGCAACGCTTTAAAGGATTTTATGCTTTCTACCCGCACTAGGTGATAGAGTTCTTGGCGGGAGTAGGGGAAGTGCTCGCACAGATGGTTATTGACGGCGATACCCCGGCGTTTTAGTTCCGCATCCAGCACTTGTTTCACCAAAGGCGCACAGCCACCGCAACTGGTGCTAGCTTTGGTGCAGCTTTTAAGATCGCCCAATGCCATAACGCCCCCCTCGATGGCCGCGTGGAGATGGCCTTTAGAGACGTTGTTACAGGAGCAGATTTGGGCGCTGTCGGGTAATACGTCGACACCTAATGCCGGTGACGTAGCGCCGTCCCGTTGGGGCAAAATCAGCGTATCGGGATGAGGAGGGAGTTTAATGCCATTAAGGGCCAATTGCAGCAGATTGCCGTAAGCGTCGGTATCGCCCACCAGCACTGCGCCCAGTAGATGTTTGCCGTTTTCCGACACGACGATTTTTTTGTAGATTTCCTGTGCTTCGTCACTGAAACAGTAGGCCCGGCTGCCGGGGGTACGACCATGACCATCGCCGATACTGGCCACATCCACGCCCAAGAGCTTGAGTTTGGTGCTCATATCGGCCCCGGTAAAGGCCGCTGAAGTTGCGTCTTCTAGAAGATGATCCACCGCCACCTGAGCCATCTGATAACCGGGTGCCACCAGACCGAAGATCTGACCATTCCACAGGGCGCATTCGCCGATGGCATAGATATTCGTATCGGAAGTGCGGCAGTAATTGTCGATCACCACACCACCCCGAGGACCTATCTCGAGTTCACAGTGGTGGGCCAATTCATCCCGTGGACGGATGCCCGCGGAAAATACCACCAGATCGGTTTCCAGGGACTCGTCGTCGGCAAAGTTAAGCCGGTGGCGACAAGTTTCGCCCGCGCCGATTTCGCGGGTATTTTTGCTCAAGTGAACCTGCACCCCTAGTTTTTCGATTTTACGCTGCAACATGAGGGCACCGCCGTCATCCATCTGCACCGCCATGAGGCGTGGCGCAAACTCCACTACATGGGGTTCTAGTCCTAGTTCCTTCAGGGCATTGGCGCATTCCAATCCTAGTAACCCACCGCCGATGACTGTGCCGACTCGGCTGTCCTTAGCCGCAATCGCGATTTTGTCCAAATCATTTAAAGTGCGGTACACCAGACAGTGGGATCGATCCCGACCAGGAATAGGCGGTACAAAAGGAAACGAACCGGTGGCTAACACCAGTTTGTCATAGGGTATTTCACGGCCCTGTTGAGAAATCACTATTTGACGTTGGCGGTCGATGGTATCAGCCCGCTCACCTTGATAGACCGTAATGTGGTTATCTTTATAAAAATCCGCTGCAACCAGGCTGAGGTCTTCAGCCGAACGGCCGCTGAAGTACTCAGAAAGATGTACCCGGTCATAGGCAAGCTGAGGTTCTTCGCAAAAAGTGGCGATTTGGTAATGATTATGGGCACCGCGAGCCACCAGCATCTCTAAACACTTATGACCCACCATTCCATTGCCGATAACTAGCAAGCGAGGGGTAGTTGGCATGGCTAAAATTCTCTCGTTTGAAAAGGGTTGCTTTGCTTTATGGCGGACTTACGCAGCTCGTTCCAGAGGACGCCGTGAACACTTCCCTGTAGGCTTGACTGCGGCCATCCAGGCCCTGAGGACACCTCTTTCACGAGCTACCCAAGTCCTTATTTACGTAACACTTACCGTTCAAGAACAGCTATTCCATGAATGAACAGTCTAGGGGTGAAAGCGGTCCCCCCGGACTGACGGTAAGTTACGCACGGGCGGCTGCCAGAGCGGTGCGTTCCTGTACTGCTTGGGCGAAGTTGGCGTTTTCCTCGCGGATGGTTTGGGGAGAGAAGCGCACCAAGAGGGCTGCGAAAGAGCAAACTACTACGGCCATGCCTAAGTACAAAAGGCCCTGTTGATAGGTCAGCGCTTCGGATTTGAACAAGAAGCCCGCCATTACGGCACCGGCATTGCCACCCGCACCGACGATGCCTGCCACGGCGCCCAAAGCCTTTTTATTGATAAACGGTACAATGCCATAAGTGGCCCCTTCGGACATCTGCACGAACAGAGAGAAAAACACCATGCTGCTAACCGCCACCACGAGCACAGTCATTTGGGAGAATAAGATCAGCGCCCAACCCTCTAAGAACAACACGCCGAACAAAAACAACACACGACCCTTGAGTCCCATGCGTTTCGCAAACATATCGGAGAAGATGCCGCCTAGACTGCGGGCAAAGATATTCATGAGACCGAATAGCCCAGCGATTAACCCGGCGGTCTTAAGATCCAATTGGAAATTGTCGAAATAATAAATGGCGGCGATGTTGTTGATGGTCAATTCCACCCCAAAGCAGGCGGCATAGACGATAAACAGCGCCCATACCCGAAAGTCCCGAGCGGCGATCAGAAACGATCCGCTGGCACTGCGTTCTTTGGTCGCTGGGGGCAATAGTCCCTTGGCACGCAGATCCGCATAGTTGCCATCGGGACAGTCGGTGGTAAAGCGGTAATAGAGAATACCGGTCAAAAACAAGACGACGCCGGGGACAATCATGGCGAAGCGCCAGCCTAGGGTTTCCTCCACTCCGAACATGAGGACTGCAGCGAAAATCAGCGGCATCACCATTTGCGTTACGCCACCGCCTAAGTTACCCCAGCCCGCCGTGGTAGCGTTGGCAGTACCCACCACGTTGGGGGCAAACATCACCGAGGTATGGTACTGGGTAATCACAAAAGAGGCTCCAATGGCACCGATACCTAAACGAAATAGTAGGAACGACTCATAGCTATCGGCCAGTCCGATGCACATTACCGGAATGGAACCCAGCACCAACAGCCAAGAATAGGTCTTACGAGGACCGATCTTATCGCACAAAGGCCCGATCAATAGCCGCACCAAAATGGTGATGGCCACCGAAGCGATGATAGTATTGCCGATCTCGCCTTTAGTAAGCCCGAGATCGTCTCGCACCACCGCCATCAAAGGGGCGATACCAAACCAACCAAAAAAACACAGGAAAAAGGCGAACCAAGTCAGGTGAAAGGTGCGCATTTGAATGGTTTTCAGGCTAAACAAATTGATGCGTGTCGCTTTATTTTGTACTTCCACGAGATAAACTCTCCAAGCTGCTAGTCAAAACCCAAAGCAAAAAAAAACGCCTGATCGGAACGGGAATAGGTTCCGAATCAGACGCCTTTGTCTGGTGGGGTGATACTTACAAACCCCTATTGCTGCACAGTTACTTCACTCGCCGTTGAGTGAGAGCCAGCTTTTACTCGCTAACAATGCGAATAAACTGAGATTCATCTCTGCATGACCTATGCCAATTCTCTTTATGATTTTATATGTTTGATTTGATTTATTTTTTTTCTTTTTAGGCTGTTTTGGTCGACCGTTACTGCACTATGAAAAGACAAATCCCATTGTTGTTGCTTTAATAGTGTGCATGGGTTTATTTGCGCCGCGAATTAAAAGAGATGGGTGTTAAGAGGGTGCGTCACCCAACCAATGCCTTACGTAGGATTGATATACTTCATAAAAAAGAGTGATTCCTTAAAGCAACCTTTATTTAACCACTACGAGATAAGATCCATGAAAGACGCGCAACTTCTTAAACGCATTATAATCAACCCTAAAGTGATGGT
Organism: uncultured Candidatus Competibacteraceae bacterium; assembly: GCA_964423745.1. GTDB lineage: Bacteria > Pseudomonadota > Gammaproteobacteria > Competibacterales > Competibacteraceae > CAYRGG01. Next base: position 101,470 of record CAYRGG010000002.1, read on the forward strand.
GGGGAAACCTGTGATCAGAGATACACGCCTAACGGTCGATTATATTCTCAATCTATTGGCCCATGGGGCGACAGTAAATGAAGTGTTGGAAGAATACGAAGGTCTTTCTCAAGAAGATATTCAGGCTTGTTTGTTGTTTGCCACTAAGGCTTTAGAAAACACTACATTCATGCCGCTGACAAAAGAAACCATTTAAATGCGCTTTCTGGTGGATGAATGCACAGGTCCAGCGGTCGCTCGTTGGCTGCGAAACCAACAATATGAAGTCTTTTCTGTGTACGAAGAAGCCCATGGTATAGAGGATGATGTCATTATTCAAAAAGCTTTTGAAGAGCACTGGATTTTGATTACCAATGATAAAGACTTTGGAGAAAAGGTTTACCGAGACCAGCGCCCGCACCGGGGCATCGTGTTTCTTCGCCTTAAGGATGGACGGGCTACCATTAAAATTGAGGTGCTATGCCGTTTGTTTGCACATTATGCAGATCGACTTCAAGATCATTTTGTTATAGTTACTGAGACACAGGTGCGTTTTGCTAAGACTTAGTGTTGATACAATATTCTGCATTAACGAGGATTATCTTTTCGATAACCTGATACAGGGTAAATAGTTAAATCATCGACAGGAGAATTATGCTATGTACGACGATGTCACTGAAGTGCAAAGCAGCGCTACTGATTTTGAGCGTCGGAGCTTTATAAAAAAGGCAGGTTCCATGGCTGCCGGTGGTGCGGCGATTGTGACGACTGCCGGCCTAGGAAAGGACGCACTTGCTCAAGAAGAAGATACAAAAATGAAACTACTGAGTGGAAAGACAGCGTTTATTACCGGAGCCGCACGTGGTATTGGTCGTTCGATTGCCGAGACATTCGCAGCACACGGCGCGAATGTGGCCATGATCGACATTGCCGACCCTTCAAAATTGAATTCGTCACAAGGGTATCGCGTTGCCAATATGGACGAATTCAATGAAGCGGTTGCGGCGGTTCAGGAACACGGCACTAACGTTTTGCAGATACAGACCGATGTGCGGGATCTGGATGCTTTGGAGTCCGCAGCGAAAAAAACCAATGAAGAACTGGGCGGGATCGACATCGTGGTTGCTAATGCGGGGTATGTGGCCTGGCATAGTTTCGAAGAGGGTACTCCCCAACTCTGGAAAGACGTGGTGGATGTCAATGTCCATGGTGTCTTCAATACAGCCAAGGCAACGATTCCCTATCTTAAACAAGGTGGTGGCGGACGTATCATCAATCTGTCATCTGTTGGGGGGCGTGCCGGTTTTGCAGGAAACGGTGCTTATACCCCAACAAAATGGGCGGTTACCGGTATGACAAAGCAGGCCGCTCAAGAGCTGGGGCAGTATAATATTGCCGTCAATGCGATCGCACCTGGTGCCGTTAATACTCCTCTGTACCGGAGCGAAGGTCAAATGCGCTCAATGGGTGTGATGAGTGCGGAGGAACAAGACAAGCTGGTTAACCCCATCAGTCCCCTTGGCAATACCGGGGCGATTGAACCTCAGGATGTCGCCGATACGGCTCTATTTTTAGCCAGTGATGCCGCAAAGACGATCTCCGGCACGATCATCGATAACGCCATGGGTTTCAACGCCAGCTATACAGCTTAATCTAAACTGAACTAGCCCTGACGGTTCTTGAAAGCAATCATATATCGCCTAGAAAAACTCTGTTCCTCTATGCCATTACATTAGCTCTCAGCTGATGTAGTGGCGGCTTTCAGTGCATATCTCAAACTCAGGAGCGGGCCACGACTTGGAAAGTTACCACCAAAATGCCCCCCTAGTCTTAGGAGCAACCGTGTGTTAAGGGATGCCGAACTCATAGTCTCCCCCTTACGAAGGGGGAGATTGAGAGGGGGTTTTTAGAGAGCATCTAACGCCAAGACCACCCCCTCTAGCCCCCCCTTGAAAAGGGGGAGAAACTAACCTCCCTGTAGTAGCGCTTCGTCAGCAAGTCTTTCCAACAAGGCAGGCACCGACACACTAAAAGCTACATAGGATAACTTTCCAAGTCGGGAGCGGGCCTGGGGTAACAATGCTAACTTAGTCGATTGGCCCCGGCTTGCTAAGCCGTGTTCTATGGGATGTGACCTCAGCTGTGAGCAGTGGGTGGATTTGTTGTGGTTTCAACCGGATTATTTAAAGATGCATCAAAAAGGTTGCCAATTAGCATAATCCCTAACCCGGTCGATGGTATAGCCGGGATTGATAAACTCCATGGGATTATGACATAGGTGACACCAAGGATAGGCAATGGCGTAGTCAGCGATCTTGTGCATGGCATCAAAAACCCCCGCGCGATCCTCTAATAGGTAAAAGGCTACGGCAAAATAGCCTGCCAAAATGGGTTCCAACGCCGTTTTGGTATACTCAGGTGTATTGAATAAGCGCTGATAGGCGGCGTAAATTTCTGTCCTCGCTGAAGACTCCCGTAAATGGGTATCGGCGGCTTCACGATCTTGTGAAAATAAACTCATGGCCCAGCGCTCGATATAGGCTTGGGGAATCAGCGCATGCAATGGCGATCCAAAGGGCCCGGCGTTCGTCACCTGTCGGGCAAAGGCGAATAGGATATTTTCAACGGGCTCAGGACGCCGATAGAGGGCGATTAACATATTACTATGGCCTTGGAAGTGGCTAGCATCCCGAACCAGTAACTGGGTGAAACGATCTTGCAGTGTCTGCCGGTCTAAGTTTAAAGCTCCACCCGACGCGATGAGATAGGCATAAGGTTCAGGATTGTCGGGCTGGACCTGAGCAGCGCGTTTGAAATCCTCTTCAGCCATTTCCAACCGTTGAAAAAAGGTGTGCATGGCCAGCATCCCCTGGGGTTGCGAATGCCCCGGTTCATGGCTTTCAAACGCCCATTTCAGGCTATGAATGCCCCGTGCTAACCAAGACTCCGCCAAGTGTTCGGCATACCAAACCCAGCCATCTAGAAAGGTGGGCCGCCCAGGCCAGTCCCCCAAGGCTGCCATACAGAGGGCATAACTCTGTAGATCTTCATGCCGACAACGGTCCAATTGTTGGGATAGAGAAAAATATTCACGGTATTTGAGCTGTTCCCGTAGCCCATAGGCTGCTGGCAGACCAAGCCAATTATTGACGTCAGTTTGAGCACCATAACCCAAATAGCTGGCGATTTTATACACATTACGCCGCAATCCATCGACACCCATAGGTTTCTCTCTGCTGCTAAAACATCCTCAATAGGACGTTATTTTTACTTGGTTGGTTCTTGAAACGACTATTTGTTATCTTGCAGTAAGATCGGTTTTGTATCTAGAGATCTGTTACGAGATAACCCATCGAGATGATGTTAGTTAATGTCTGGGAAAAATATAACTACCAAGCACCGCAAAAAATTCTCTATTGCACTAACATTTCATTTAAGTCAGGTTGTTTCGACTGCTGCGGATTTCAGCAGTCGATCAGCAGTCTTGTCTAGAGCAGAGGCATAATGATTATGAGCGTATCAATAACTGGAATTAGTGCTGAAAATAGCAATAAAAACCCTTTGATTACCAAATATTTAGAAAAACTGATACGTTACTTATTGCTCCTGTTATTGACTTTGGGAGCGCTACCAGCCCAAACAGAATGGCCCCATGTGGTCCTTTCTGAGGATAATACACCGATTTCTTATGAAATCGTTGGTACTGGAGAACCGACCCTTGTGTTCGTTCATGGTTGGAGCTGCGATAGCCGTTACTGGCGTACTCAGATACCGCATTTTTCTAAAAATCATCGGGTTGTCACCCTGGATCTAGCAGGGCATGGCCATTCCGGGCTGACACGTTCGCAATACACCATGAAGCATTTTGGCGAGGATGTACAGGCGGTGACAAAAGCCGTGGGCGACGATGATGTTATTCTGATAGGACATTCCATGGGCGGAGCGGTGATTGCGGAAGCTGCCCGACTCATGCCAGACCGCGTTATCGGGCTGATTGGTGTCGACACCCTGCAAAACGTTGAGTACCCTATGACCCGTGAAGCCCTTAAAGAGATGATGGCTCCTTTGGAGAAGGATTTTTCCGCGGGAACCCGACAATTCGCTGGAGAGATGATTTTACCCTACACTGATCCGCAGCTTCGCGAGTGGATTCTTTCAGATATGTCGGCAGCGTCACCGACGGTGGCCTTGAGCGCCATGGAAAACATGATGTCTCTATATATTACGGGAGAAGCCGCTAAATTGTTTGATGAAATTCCCATTCCCGTCGTTGTTGTTAATGCGGATCTATGGCCTATCGATTACCAAGCCAATCGCCAGCATATGTCTTCGTTCGACGCCATTGTGTTAGAAGGAACGGATCATTTCCTGATGATGAATCGCCCGGCGGAATTCAATCCTGCACTAGAGAAAGCCATACAGATGGTTTTAGAAAAATCCACAAATTAGGCATGATTATTACTCTTTTTTGCCTAATGCCAATTCAATATGTGATTTCAACCGGATTGGTCACGGATGCATCAAAAAGGTTGCCAATAGCAGAATGTTTGGTGAATTGATAAGGAATTTCCTACCGAAAAACTGTTATAGTCATACTAATTATATTAACTAGGTAAGTTACCATGATTCGTGAAGCTCCTGCTATGAGTGTGCGCCAAAACCTCGGTGAATTGCTGAATGAAGTGCATTACCGGCACGATGCTATCGTCATCACTAAAGCCGGTAAGCCAGTAGCGGCGTTGGTTGATATCGCGTTGTTCGAAAAAATCTGTCTGCTAGACAAAGAGTTTGAGCGGCTAACGGGTGAACTGGCAAAAACTTATGTCGATGCTGACGAAAAAATTGCTCTGGATGAAATTGCTGAGGCCGTAAATGCTGTCCGTAAGGTATGAAATAAACGCCTATGCGGATTGTGCTCGATACCAATGTTTTACTGTCCGGACTTATGTTGCCGACAAGTGGGCCTGGCCAAATCATCAATGCCTGGCGCTTGGCGCAATTCGATCTTGTTTTATCCCAACCGATGCTGAATGAAATCGCCCGCGTACTAACTTATCCGAAAATTCGAAAACGTCTGTGTTGGGATGATAAGGCTATTCAGCGGTTTATCTTATTGCTGCGCTTCAAAGCGGAAATTGTAGACATCAGCCTGACTAAGATTAATGTGCCAGCAGATCCGGCAGATAATCCTATCCTTGCCACGCTTATTGCTGCCCATGCTGAGTACCTTATCACTGGCGATCAGGATTTGCTCGTGCTGCGTCAGAATTACCCTATCTTGACGCCGACGGAGTTCGCGAAAAAGCTTTGGCCATGACCCTAGAGCGTTGGTGGAATTGGGTACATCAAGTCATCGCAGTTGAGTGCGCAGCCAAGTGAGGGATGCCGCATTCCTTTCCAGCAAATTATCTATACTACCTGCCTCATGCCAGCGGTCGATTTGACGGATGCCGAGAAATGGTTCTGGCACAGATTCACCAAAGCCATTGCGCTCTATCATGACTGCGTTGTCCGCCAGCGGGTTATCAGCGGCGAGCAACTGAAGTCTAGCCTGCAAAAGCAAATAGTCGCGAATTTGCTCGTTGAATTGGCGTAGTCTTTTGGCGGGTTTAGGCGCATTGCCACCATCCTCAAATATCTCTGTCAACATGCGGCCGCTGCCAGGACCAGGGTTAGGGGAATCGACGTCGAGCACAGCGGCCATGGTAGGCACAATATCGATGATTTCCGCATAGGGAATCGTATGGTTTGCCCGAACCCCTGGTCCACAGATAATCATCGGCGTCTGCCAGCTCTGTTCATCGCTGGGAAGATGCCAACCATACCGGCTTTGGCCGTCTGCCATAAACACGAAAAATGTGCTCTGCCAACGGTCGAGTTGTTGCATTTTGTCTATGAATCGACCCAATTGCCGATCGGCTTCCTCGGTTGCAGTTCGATAGGGACTTTCTGGATGCCAAATGTCGGCTTGATAGGCGACGTCATCGGCAGCGTTAATGGTTTGAAAACCAGCCCGACCCACATCTTGAAGCTGGATACGGTAGAACACGGGATCATAGCGATCTAGGCGTTCAAGAATGGTGTCGGTGAGTTCGCGATCCGAGGTATCCACTAAATCAACGATGTCGAAACCCGGACTCAGCGTGTCATAGGCTTTTGAACCGGTGGCGATAGCGGTATTCGCTTCCCGAGGAAACTGGTGTTGCAGCATCGGTTGTCCCTCACGCAAAAAGAGGTTACCCGTCATGGTTATTGGATTAGGTAACGACGTGGAGTGCATAAGTCCATAGCTGTCTGACTTGGGATGCCAGGGATAGATCATTACCGCATCTTCTACTTGAGTACATGTTTGCTTTAACCGTTGCAACGTCGGTAGCTGGAAGCGATCAATGGCGTCTGGATGCAGACCATCAAAGTAGTAAAGCACAGCGCGTTCAGCCGGTGTCACTGCTCCAGCGATGAGGGGACTTGTCAATAAGCCAAGGACAAGTGCTACTAATGGTAGAAAATCGGCGTTACGCATGGGTTGTCTCCAGTCAACGTTGGAAAGCTATTAATTCACTAACACAGCAATCTGTATGAGATATCGCCAAAATGCCGTTTGATAGGCTTATGCTCAGCGATAATCAAACAATCGGCGTGTACGTCGTAAGGGTTGCAACCAGGTGTCAGAATAGGCGTAAAATAAATATCTTTCCAATATGATTTATATATTTTTTGATACTTAAAAAATATCTATGCTAGAAATACGTCAGCTTCGCCAATTCGTCGCTGTGGCAGAGGAGTGTCATTTCGGTCGTGCCGCTGCACGATTGCATATGGCGCAACCGCCTCTGAGTCAGGCTATTCAACGCTTGGAAAAAAAATTAGGGGTAGACTTATTCGAAAGAAAAAAACGTGGATTCTCGTTGACTGCGGCGGGACAGGCGCTGTTAAGGGAAGCACAAACGGTAATCGCTGGTGCGCAGCGTGCCGCTGCACGAACTCAGCAAGTAGCGTTTGGCGAACGCGGTCGTTTAAGTATCGGTTTTGTGAGTGCGGCGCTTTATCAAATCCTGCCGGCAGCTTTGCGTCTGTTTCGTCAGCGGTTTCCAGGGGCCGATATACGCCTGCAAGAACTATCGACTAACGAACAACTGCAGGTGTTACAAACAGGTTCCATTGATGTGGGTTTTATTCATCCGCCTCTGCCTTTGTTGGAAGGCTGTGAAACTGTGAGTCTTGGTCGTGATCCATTAATGGCAGCCTTAACGGCAGACCATGTTTTTGCTAAAGCCAACTCAATACCCTTTAGTGCGCTAGCCAAGGAGCCATTTGTGCTATTTCCTCGAACCCAAGGTCCTAGTTTGTTTAGTGCGATTGAGCGGGCTTGTTTTGAAGTTGGCGTGATACTCAATGTAGTTACCGAAGCCACTCGTATCCATACTCAGTTAAGCTTAGTCGCTACGGGCCTCGGTGTAACCTTAGTTCCAGCATCCGCACGCAGCCTACGGGTTGACGGCGTTGTTTATCGCCCAATTGCGGATCGGCCAGAGAGCTTCTTTTTAGAGCTTTGTATGCTTTGCTACCGTCCCAACCAAAATTCCCTGGTAAGCAGTTTTAAGCAAATTGTGCAGAGCTTTTGCTAAAGTAAAAAGTGATTTTATGGTCGGATAAACGTAGGATATACTCTTCACTCGTTGTTTACATCAATTTTGGTGCAAGGGTGTTAGCATTTTTCTAGCTAGCTAACAGCCGTCTGAGTTCGATAAAAAATGCAGTTATGAATACAGATCTTGATACGATTATAGAAGCGTTATATCGCATACCTGAAGACGGTAAGGCCGAGATTGTAAATGATGAGATTATCCAGATGCCGCCAACCGGAGCTACGCCAGGCCGTGGTGGCGGTAAGATATATCGTAGTCTCGATGATTATGAGCGCAGCACCGGCAGAGGCTATGCTTTTCCTGATAACGTAGGGTTTATTGTGGATTTGCCCCATAGAACATCATTTAGTCCCGATGCGGCCTTCTATGTGGGGGAATTAAAAGGTGGAGAATTCCTTAAAGGTGCGCCTATCTTTGCTGTTGAAGTACGCAGTAAGCAGGACTATGGCTCTAGAGCAGAGCGCAAAATTGCTCAAAAAAGAGCAGATTATTTCGCCTGTGGAACCCTGGTTTTTTGGGATGTAGATGTGCTGCGTGACAAAGTGGTGCGGGTTTATCGCGCAACTGATCCTAATAAGTCAACGGTTTATCGTCAAAGCGATATGGCAGAGGCCGAACCCGCGCTTCCGGGTTGGTCTATGTCTGTTGATGACTTCATCTCGTAATACGCCTTTGCTGATCTAAATAATACAATAAGCATTGAAACCAAGTTATTGAATTAGGGTCAAGCTTGTCAACTTCATTTAGCCACGATTTACGGATTCAAAACTCTCAACTGCTCCACAAAATCCTTATCTATTCAGCACTGCTAAATCGGATATTGCCACCTGACCCGTTCCCAAGGATGTCATATACCCCATCACATTATCAGGATGGTATTGCAACCCGTCTAACGATTGGTCTGGACCCATAGAGATGGGTGCGGTGGCCTCGTTTAATGTCCAAGGTTCCGGGTGACTGCCTTCGGGTTTTTCATCGATGGTGGGGTAGGGTAGCTGTTGGGTTGCGGCTGCCTGACGATAGAAGTCGGGGCGATAAATCTTAGCTACTGTTGCTTGCAGATTTACGGGAAAGTCGATCTGTCCCCAGCGGTACATTTCACTCAACAACAAAATCCCATGAGAGTACCAAGGAAAGGTGGCGGCATAACGATAAAAAACATTGAAATCGGGTAACTGAACAGGTGATTCGTCCAAGGTAAGAGCAAGTCTACCACTCAACGCCGGTTCAATGACCTCAGTAGGCGCATCAACATAGTCCGGTTGGGCGAGCAGATGAACTGCCTCTAGGCGATTTTCCCATTTATCTAGCCAAAGGGCGGCTTGCAGAAGAGATCGCAGCACAGCCTGGTGGGTATTAGGAAACCGTTCTGCCCAAATGCGATGGACACCAAATACCTTTTCCGGATGATTATTCCATAAGTCATAACTAGTGATAGCGATGCGTCCGAGACCTTGTTGTACCGCCAAGCTATTCCAAGGTTCGCCCACGCAGTACCCATCGATGGCGCCACTTTCGAGAGCGGCTACCATCTGATGGGGAGGAATAACAATAATGCGCACCTGACGATCAGGGTCTAGCCCACCGCTCACCAGCCAACGCCGCAGCAGATAGTGATGGGAAGAAAAAGGGAAAACCATGGCGAAGGTAAGGGGTGAGCAGTCCGTCTTTTGGTCGGTTTTTGCCACCTTTTGGAGTGCCTGCGCCGAGCGGGAAGGCATGATGCTAAGCTCGCTGTCTGCTGCGGCCATACGCTCAAAAAGGTTATTGGACACGGTAATGGCATTACCGCCAAGTCCTAGGCTGAAGGCGGTCACCATGGGTGTTTTGACGGACCCAACACCGAGCGTGGCGGCGATGGGCAACGCTGCCAGCATATGAGCACCATCGAGAAGCCCTATGCCTACCTTATCGCGAATACTGGCCCAAGAATTTTCCCGCGATAACGTGACTGTTAAACCATTTTCGGCGAAGTAACCCTTCTCTAATGCGACTACCAATGGCGCACAGTCGGTCAGCGGAATAAAGCCCAAGGTAATGTGGGTTTTTTCCGGCTCATTGCCAGAGGCAGGGGATGAAGGGGGCTGGGAAGCAGTTAGCGTCATGATACGAGGACTCCAACAGGGCAGCTAATCCCTGTGAATTTTTTGCCTTCTCCTGTTACGCCATTGTGCATTGCCATAGAGTGTCGCCTTAAGATGGTGCAAAGCTAACCAGGTCTAGCCGAGGAGTTCCATTACATCGATCACATTTTGCGCCACTTCGCCTAAGCGCTGATTACGATCCATGGCCATCTTACGCAGAGCCCGGTAGGCTTCCTGCTCGTTTAACTGTTTTTTCTGCATCAACAAGCCTTTGGCTTTTTCGATGACCTTGCGTTCAGCAAGTTTGCTGCGGGTTTCTGCTAATTCTTGACGTAGCGCTTGAAATTCGCGAAATCGAGCAATGGCTACTTCCACCAGGGGTTTCAGTCGATCCGGGTTCAGGCCATCCACTACGTAAGCGCTCACACCGGCATGGATTGCACTCTCGGTGGTTGCTTGATCACTGCGTTCGGCAAACATAACGATGGGTTTAGGTTGATCTTGGTTAATAGAGCGCAAACTTTCCAGCGTGTCCCGGCTCGGAGATTCTAGATCAATCAGAATGATATCGGGCCTAACCTGGCTTACCTGCTCTAAAAGGTTTTCAGTACCGTCTAGTTGAGCAACGACCTGGTGATCAGCATCTTTTAAAGCTTGCGTCAGGATAGCTAAACGACCCCGGTTTTCGTCGACAAGCATTACACGCAGGGGTTTCAAGGTGCCATTGTCCTGGTGGGTTCCGCACTACAATTGTAAACAAACCACTTTTAGCAATATGCATACCAATTTGAGCTATGGTCTAACTTGCCCCAAAAAATGGCATAAGCAGGTGATAGGACAATCCTACTGCTGCACAAATGCCAATCAGCGGGATAATGCCCATTTGAAAACGAAACAGTAGCACAAAAGCCCCAAGACCGATGACCGCCGCCACGCCTTCAAAGGGACCGTCAAACCCTTGAGGCCACAGCACGTAGTAAGCAAAAAACAAAGCGAGATTGATAATAACGCCCACCACGGCAGCGGTGATGGCCACCAGTGGTGCGGCAAACTTAACATCGTGACGGCTTGCTTCCACCAACGGTCCACCCAAAAAGATAAACAAAAAAGACGGTAAAAAGGTAAAAAAGGTGGCCACAGATGCCCCCACTATGGCGGCGAGCAAGACGCTATCAGGGCCAAACACCGCATGGTTCCAACCTCCTAAAAAACCTACGAAGGCTACCACCATGATGAGGGGGCCAGGGGTTGTCTCGCCCAGAGCAAGGCCATCGATCATCTGCGGACCCGATAACCATTGGTAGGTTTCTACGCCACCCTGGAAGACGTAAGGCAGTACCGCATAGGCGCCGCCAAAAGTCACCAGGGCTGCTTTGGTAAAAAACCAACCCATTTGGGTGAAGGTGCCTTGCCAACCCCATAGGACAATCAAAATACCTAATGTGACCATCCATAGACCTAATCCGATGGCGGCAAAGCGCAGGGTGTGCGCCCAGCTAAAGTGGGTATGGGGTGGCGCTGGGGTGTCGTCATCAATCAGTGCCGGACCGTAGTCTTTATCACCCGAGTTTTTTCGACCGCCTACTCTGAAACTGTCCGGGGACAGTCGGCTCCCCAGGTAACCTATCAATCCAGCGCCTAGAACAATTGCCGGAAACGGAATCTGCAAGGCAAAAATAGCCACAAATGCCATGGCTGCCAGTCCCCATAGCAAAGGGGTTCGCAACGCTCGGGAGCCAATACGCCAAGCCGCAAAGACAACGATGGCGGTCACTGCGGGTTTAATGCCATAGAGAATACCCGCTACGGCCGTGACATCTCCAAAGACTAGGTAAATCCAGGCTAGAGTGCTTAATAACAGCAGCGACGGTAAGAGAAATAAACTACCGGCGACAATGCCACCCCAAGTGCCGTGCATCAACCAACCCATATAAGTCGCCAACTGTTGCGCTTCGGGTCCGGGCAACACCATGGTGTAATTTAGAGCGTGCAAGAACCGGTGCTCCGAGATCCAGCGTTGGCGCTCCACCAGTTCTTGGTGCATCATGCTGATCTGACCGGCAGGTCCACCGAAGCTTATAAAGCCAAGCTTTAGCCAATAGAGAAATGCTTGTGCGCGAGGTGGTGCAGTGGTTGATTGTCCGGTGATAGAGGGGGTGGCTGCGGAGGCAGGAGACGTGCTTGCCATCAATCAGTATCCTCGCTTACGATCCCCTTAACGGATCGAGGTTATGTAAAAAAAGTGTAAGTGATCTATATGACGACGGTAATACGCTAGTGGACACAAATTTTTGGCATACGCGCTGGGAAAAGGATGAAATCGCTTTTCATCAGCATAACATCAATTTGCATCTACAGACCTTCTGGCAGCGGCTAGCGCCATCGCAAACAGGGGGATGCGTGTTTGTGCCCCTGTGTGGCAAAAGCCGCGATATGGTCTGGCTGGCCCAGCAAGGGTACGATGTTTTAGGCGTCGAGTTAAGCCCTGTCGCTGTGCAAAGCTTTTTTACGGAAACTGGATTGATGCCCTATGTGCATCAAGATAGTACCTTCCAAATTTGGCAAGCAGACCGCTTTACGTTGTTATGTGGGGATTTTTTTGCCGTCGATAGGGCCTTACTACAAGATGTCGTGGCCGTCTACGATCGCGCTTCACTGATTGCTTTTCCGCCTGCCATGCGTAGGGCGTATGCCGAGCACTTGAGAGATATTTTACCTACTGGTGCGCCACTTTTGTTAGTAACCTTGGAATATGCAGAAGACGCCATGAATGGGCCGCCATTCTCGGTCACGGAAACGGAAGTGCGAGATTTATATGGTGATGATTATGCTATAGAGCGTATCTACGTCCACGATGCCTTGTCGGAGAGTCCACGTTTCCAACAAAAGGGTCTCAGGTATTTGACGGAAAAAGTTTATCGTTTGCAGTGCAGGGCTGGCGTTGAGAACGACAGTACCTTATGACTCAGCACGCTGCAGCTGTTACTCCTGCTACAACAGTGCTATTGCTGCGGGTTTTCTTGCCCTTCGCCAGCGGCTATTTCTTGTCTTACCTGTATCGCACGGTCAATGCTGTTATTGCGCCTGATCTCGTCGCGTCGTTGGGTCTCAATGCCGGTGATCTGGGACTTCTCACCAGCGCCTATTTTTTAACCTTCGCGGTGTTTCAATTACCCCTAGGTATGTTATTGGATCGCTTTGGACCACGCCGGGTGGAGGCTGTCTTGTTGTTGTTCGCAGCCCTGGGCGCACTGCTTTTCGCCATAAGCGATGGTCCAATTGGCCTTGTGATAGGGCGAGGGTTAATTGGACTCGGGGTATCTGCCTGCTTGATGGCCAGCTTTAAGGCGTTTGTGATTTGGTTTCCTTCGCCACGGTTGCCTGCCGTGAATGGTTGGGTTTTGGCCGCCGGTGGATTGGGTGCGCTGACGGCAACCACGCCGGTGGAAACCGCGCTGCAATTTATAGATTGGCGTATGCTGTTCGTCGTATTGAGTTTAGCCACCCTAATAATAGCGGCTGGCATTTTTTTAGTGGTTCCAGAACGGTCAGGTTATCAACAGCAACCCATTGCCCTGCAATCCCCTTGGCAGGGATTACAACAGGTTTTAAGAAGCCGCTATTTTTGGCGTATTGCTCCGTTCACCACCTTCTCTCAAGCTGCTTTTTTAGCTATACAAGGTCTTTGGGCAGGGCCCTGGCTAAGAGACGTGGCGGGTCTACAGCGGAGTGTAGTGGCCGTGAATTTATTGCTGATTGCCGCCGCTATGGTGGCCGGTTTTCTGGGCATGGGCACCCTGGCGTATCGATTGAGTCAGATGGGCGTCAAACCTATTCTGGTAGCGAGCACGGGTATGGTTATCTTTATGTTGGTACAGCTAGCTTTAATATTAGGCCCATCTAGCGCCATACTGCCCCTATGGATCCTATGGATTCTATGGATAGGATTTGGCTTTTTTGGCACCTCAGCCGTCGTAATGTATGCCGTGTTATCCCAAGCATTTCCGGGTGAATTAACCGGGCGTGTCAATACCGCTCTTAACCTATTAGTATTTACAGCCGCCTTTGCCGGACAGTGGGGTATTGGGGCCATTATCGATGTATGGACTGGCAAAAACGGCGGTTATCATCCACAAGGGTATCAAGTGGCCTTCGCCGCTGTTCTGGTGCTGCAGATGATGACCTTTGGTTGGTTTGTGTTAGGAAAAAAATAAATCCTGCTGCCTGGAATGTACAAGATCATCCTAGCAGGAGGTGGTATCACCTCCCATGATTTTGCTCTGGCTTTAACATGAGTTAGGTGCTACCACCTCCGTGACAGCCAAATAAATCTATTGGGGGTTTTTGCCCATTAGTCCTTTAAGTTCTTCAAGGCTTTCCGTAAAACGTTTGTTCATGACCTCAAAGGCTTCGGTGTTGGTCTTGCTGACCATTTCGGCCAGTTCGCGCATGTTACCGAGAGCTTTATCAAAGGCTTGCTTGACAATTTCAGCTTGTTTGGCGCCCATTTCCTGAGGGTTATTAGTGCTGCTAGCGCTAAATTCTTGTGCCAGGTTTGAGACTTCGTGAAAAGATTGTGCCATGATTTCTGCCTGGCGTTTGGCAACCGATTGCATGCCGTCAATGGCAGCTTTATTAGCTGCGGTTACGGCTTCAATATTTTTGCGTTGGGCTTCCATCAAGGCATTGACATCGATACCAGGCACCTTGAGGTCTTGCATTATTTGACTAACATCGAATTTGCCAAAGTCCATGTTTGCGAAGGGATTAAAGGAATTGTTATCAGCCATAGTGTTGATCTCCTAAAGTGAAGGTGATTGTTGCGGTGCAGCATGCATTCTCTGGAGTTAAATTGATTCTGTCAATATATTGCACTGCAATAATTTAGTTTGTTGTCTACTTATTTATCTAACGTTTTTCGTCCGCTTCTAAACTTTTAGCCGCAATTTCATAAACATCCGGCGAAAGTTGCGGGGCGTTCAGAATCCGTTCAAGCTGATTGCGCATCAGCGTTTGACGCTGCGGGTCATATTTACGCCAGCGCGTAAAAGAACCCATCAAGCGTGCCGCTATTTGCGGATTAACGACGTTCAAAGCCAATACCTGTTCCGTTAGGAAAGTATAGCCGCTACCGTCGATAGCGTGAAAACGAACTGGGTTACCTTGGCAAAAAGCGCTGATAAGGGCACGGACCTTATTGGGGTTTCTTAAATTGAAGGCGGGGTGTTTAAGCAGGTTTTTAACCTCGTCTAAGGTGCCCGGCAATTGCGAGGTGGCCTGTAAGGTAAACCACTTGTCCAGCACTAAAGGTTCTTGTTGCCAGCGTTTGTAAAAGTCGTCTAGGGCAGGGCGGCGTTCTGGGCAATCACAGTTTGCTAACATACTCAAGGCGCTCAGGGTGTCCGTCATATTATTAGCGTGTTGGTATTGCTGTAAGCAGCGTTGGCGAATGGTTGGTTCATTCAGTTGCATCAAATAATCAAGACAACGGTTTTTCAAGCTACGTCGCCCCACCGAGAGGGAGTCAGTTTGATACTCGCCGGTATCCGAATTGGCGGCATGTTGAGCTAGCAATAAATCTTTCACAGATTTAGCAAACGATTGACGCACGAAATCCCGCGCTTCATGAATACCGTCTACATCCACCACAGCCATTTGCTCAGCCAGATATGATTCATCTGGCAAAATAAGGAGTTGATTGAGTAAAGCAGGATCTGCTGACCTATCACCTAACGCCTTGGCAAACGCGTGAGCAAAGGACTCAGGTAGTTGCCATGGCTGACCTTGGCGGCGCTCTTCAACCAGGCTTAGGATGGTGCGGATAGCGAGGGTATGGGCAGCATCCCAGCGGTTAAAAGAATCCTTGTCATAGGCCAATAAAAATGTCAGGTCTGTATCGGTATAACCGGCGTCCAGTTTGACCGGTGCGGAGAATCCCCGTAGCAGTGACGGTGTAACGGGCGTTGGTATATTGATAAATCGAAATTCCTGCTCAGCCTCAATAAGTTGCAACACCCGCTGGGTTCCTGCCGGTGTCGTTTCACCGTCCAACTGCAGGGGCAGCTCTTCTCCGTCGCCATCCAGTAAGGCAAGGGTCAATGGCATGTGAAACGGTTCTTTATGGGGTTGGCCTGGTGTCAGCGGACACGATTGATTGACGTTTAACGTATAGGTATTAGTGTTTTGGTCAAAATGCCCTTCAGCTTTAATTTCCGGTGTGCCGGCTTGATAGTACCAACGGCGGAATTGTTGCAGATCCGCCCCGTTAGCGTCCTCCATGGCGGCAACAAAGTCGTCGGTGGTAACTGCCTGGCCATCGTGACGAGCGAAGTATAAATCCATGCCGCGTCGAAAACCTTGCTTACCCAGCAGGGTATGCATCATACGAATCACTTCGGCGCCTTTGTTATACACCGTGACCGTGTAAAAATTATTAATTTCCATATACGAGTCGGGGCGCACGGGATGGGCCATAGGGCCGGCATCCTGGGCAAACTGGGAAGAACGCAGAATGCGTACATCGCTGATGCGTTTTACGCCGCGGGAGCCCATGTCGGCGGAAAATTCCTGATCTCTGAACACGGTGAGTCCTTCCTTGAGACTGAGCTGAAACCAATCACGGCAAGTAACCCGGTTACCCGTCCAATTGTGGAAATACTCGTGGGCAATCACCCCTTCAATGCCCCAATAATCCATGTCTGTGGCTGTGTCAGGTTTGGCCAGCACATATTTGGTGTTAAATACATTGAGACCTTTATTTTCCATAGCCCCCATATTAAAGTCGCCCACCGCCACGATCATATAAATATCCAGGTCGTATTCCAGGCCAAAAACCGCTTCGTCCCAACGCATGGCTTTTTTCAGGGACGCCATGGCATGGTCGCACTGGTCGATATTTTCCGGCTCCACGTAAATATGCAGAGTAATTTGACGGCCAGACCGGGTCGTAAAGGTATCTTCCACCCGTTTTAGATGACCCGCGACTAAAGCAAATAAATAACAGGGTTTCTTAAAGGGGTCGTGCCAGGTGGCCCAATGCCGTCCATCTTCTAAGTCGCCTTGCTCAATGAGGTTACCGTTGGACAATAAAACCGGATAGCGACCTTTGTCCGTCACCAACGTGGTGGTGTACACCGCCATCACATCCGGGCGGTCGAGGAAATAGGTAATCTTGCGAAAGCCTTCCGCCTCACATTGGGTACAAAAATTACCACTGGATTTATACAGCCCCTCCAATGACGTATTGTCTTGGGGGCGAATGCGGGTAACTATTTCCAGTTCAAAGGTGTCGGGAACCTCAGGGAGAATCAAATGATTGTCAGTGACTTGGTAACGGTCTGCCTCCAAAGTTGCGCCGTCAAGGCGCAATGCCAGCAGCTCAAGATCTTGACCATCCAACACCAAAGGGCGCGAGTGGGGTTGCTCACCCTGGGATTGCCGAACTACGCTTAGAGTGGCAAAAACAGTGGTGGATTCCTCACCCAGCTCAAAGCGTAATTGTACCCGATCAATGCCGTAGTCTGGGGGAGTGTAGTCTTTGAGATAAACTGTTTTAGGCGTTTGGTCTGCTGAAGCTCTATCCAAGGTCAAAACTCCGTTGGCAAAAGGGGGAATAGCCGCGACCTGAACCTGGTTTAATAAATAGTCCAGCTTGCGCATGTTTCAAAGTAGGCAATTTCGCCCGTTTGGCGCCTGTGTAGTGGTCGGTGTTCAGGCGATCCCGTGGTTTGTAATAGTGGCGTAGGATACAAACGTTGTTGTCGCTGTTTTTAGCCTTGCAACATAGGCAATAAGTTCTGGAAAAAAGTGCTTAAAATCCGCCGCCAGTGCGGTGTAGTTTTGTTTAAGATCTAACATAGCGGATCTTAAAGGATAGGGGCGTCGTAAGCGGGTTTCGATGCCTTGCAGGGTACGCGCTATGCCCGCCAGTTGAGTATAGGAAACCAACAAATCGGTACGGATCATGTAGTTGACGCTGTGTTGCATGGAAATTGGAAATGATTGGTAATGATCCTGAAAAATCTGGTACGCACGTCGGCAGAAACACACCAAAGATACAGAGGAATACTGGGGCCAATGGCGGGCTAGAAAATGATCATAAAAAATGTCCACCAATAGTCCTCGATAATGCCTGAAAGTAGGTCGGAGGCGTCGTTTACTGGCAATCACCCAAGGATGGGTATCGGTAAACGCATCGATTTTGCGGTGCTGTAAAATGCCTTGACTGATGGCGGGCGCTAATCGTGAATCCAGGGGGCCTTTCGCAAAATCGCCCATCAAGCTACCAATAAGAGACTCCGGATTAGCATCGGCAAAGTAGAGGTGCGCCAAATAGTTCATGATGGAAGGCGGTAAACGTGAATGTGCTAGACGTAAAATCTGATAACACGATTTTAAAAAAACAGACTTCTTTAAAGCCGCTCGTCGGTTTTAAGGCTATTGAAATAGCGGCGCATGTTGTCCACATAATGATCGGCCGATTTTTTGAGACGCGCGGCTTGTGCTTCACTCACCTCCCGCACGACCCGTCCCGGCGAACCCATGACTAAAGAGTTATCGGGTATTTCTTTGCCTTCAGGTAATAGCGTATTGGCACCGATAATGCAGTTTTTGCCGATTTTAACGTGATTTAAAATAACAGACTTGATGCCGATAAGGCTGTTATCGCCAACAGTACAGCCGTGTAACATCACCATATGGCCCACTGTTACGCCTTTGCCGATGGTGAGGGGGATACCTGCATCGGTGTGGACTATCGATCCGTCTTGGATATTCGTGCCTTCTTTTATCCACAACGGATCATTATCCCCGCGCAGTACCGCGTTAAACCAGATGCTAACGCAATCTTCCAAGATAACTGAACCGATGACGGTGGCGTTGTGAGCAATAAAATGTTCTTTACCGCGCAATTCGACACGACGATCTTCGAGGGTAAAAAGCACCTTAATGACCTCTTGTTAGCGGGTGTAGATCAGAAGAGACTTAAAAGCTTTATATAGCAAGGCATCCTAACATGGGATGTCACCCTCCGCACAGCCCTTCTTTATCCGTTGGGAGATTATGATAAATAAGTCAATTCTCAATCCTTTCCCCAGCATTGGGATGGTAGAGTATTGGCAAGGTGAGGATAATTAGCCGACTGTGTTTTGGGAAGCGTTGAGTCGTCTAGTCGTCGGTTAGGCAATTAGTTTCGTATGCTGAGATGGTCGCCATCCACACCATAACTGGAGAAAAATGCATGACAGATCTATTAAACCGCATCAGCATCAATTCTTCTATTTGCTTCGGAAAGCCGTGCATAAAAGGGACGCGAATCAAGGTATCTTCGATTCTGAATTATTTGGCCGACTTTTTTGTTTGATCTAATTAAAAAACAGTTGGTGTTGTTAGATAAGTATTGATTTTGTGACTATTTTTGAGGGTAGTTATAGAGGATTAAGTTTAACAGTTGCCCTCATTGGGCCAAAAACCGCGATCAAAAATTTGCCTTTGCTTGTACAGGCAATGAGTCGGCAAATTCTTTTCGTCTAACGGCGTTACTCTAATCATTTCGGAAACGGCATCCTGGTGAGCTTCAGCAATAGCCTCCTGCAATTTTGGACGTAAGCTTGGGTTCTCAGACAAATGTTGTTGCAATTCTCGTCGTTGCTCCTTAATTGTAGATCTCCAACCTTTACCGCGTCGCTCAGGTTGATGTTGCCACTTCATAAGATGGGTGAGTAACATGGCTAATCGGTTCACCAACTCTCGTTTTTTGATCTACCCAAACTCTCTAGTTGCTCCGCGATATTATCGATATCTAGCTCTGTCAATTGACCCATGCGTAGCTTGGATGCTTGATCATAAGCCCAACCGTAAAAATCTTCTTCATAATCTACTCGTTGTTTAACTATTGTCATATTCGGTTCACTCTTTAATCTTCTGCATCATGCTTTTTATTCAATATTCTAGCTTTGTAGCCCGGATAGAATAAAGTGATATCCGCGATAAGATGTATCTCCTCGGATTTCGTTGCACTCCATCCAGGCTACTGTCATAGAGTATTATGAAAAAAGCGAATTGACCCCTTTCCTTTCTTTCCTTTTTATGCCTCTTCCGACCCCCTGACCCCTCCTTTTAAGGACATAATTTCAAGAACTTAGGATGTCTACGGTCTGTATAAACACACGCCGTAGTTCCACCAGCAGGGATTACATGACAAGGTTGATTACCTCCGCATGCGGGTAAACTGGCACTAGCGGTTGTTCGGCCTGTAGCAAAACCCATTGCGAAAGCAATGCCCCCTACGAGCATCATCACCATTAACTGCATCTTTCTTGAATTTTTCAAATTGTTATTCATCGAAAGTTATCCTGTGATTCGTGCATACTGTGTTAAAACGCCAATGTAAATTGGCAAAATACAGTTCGCTCTGCTAAGCCTGGTACAAACTGTAGGTTTTGTTCGAGGTTAGATATTCTTCCAACCCCCAAACCTTGGAAATCAAATTCTTTATCCATCAAATTATTTACCTGAAAACTAATTATTCCATAGCGTTGAGGCAAACGATAATTAATATCTAAGTCGAGCAAAACAAATTCATCATCCACACTTTCTTCAAAACCAGTCGGTCTAAAATTTACTTCTTGGTTTACGTAGGTAGCACCGAAAGTACTAATAAGACCTGAAGAATGAAAATAGCGCAGAGATAATGGTGTAAAATTTGTTCTAGTGTTTGGTGATTCTGCTTCTGAATTAAAATCTTCAAATATAAATTCAAGTTTAATAGCCAAAGACTCAACAGGCATCCAATTTATATAAACTTGGTATAGCTTCTCATCCTGCAATAATATTTTCGTTCCTTCACTGGCTGGTCGCGGTATATCTAAATCACGTTTCGAAACCTCTATCCCACCGAAAAGATTTGAAGAGAATTTTCGATCTATCGCTATTCCATAGCGTTTAGAATCTGTACCGTCAAAATCATCAAAAAACTGATTAAAACCCGCAATTTGAGTAGGCTCAATAGTCTGATTGTTGATTCTGTTACCTTTCAAAGTGCGAAATGTTGCAATTCGTATTATTGTTGTTGGCGTAACATCCCAAGTTAATCCGAATTTCCAGTTAACCTGTTTAAAATCGTCTAATACACCATCGTTGAGAACATCAGCGCTTAAGCCGAATGTCCAATTGATTAGTGATGGAAAACGGATATTCGAATATAGATAACCATCATAATGGTCAGTATTAACTTTGCCAAAAAGCGTGCTGTTGATATCTAAATTGTAATACCCTCCTCCAATAACAGTATTTACAAATGAGTTACTGAACAAATGCTGGGCCTCAGCAATGACTCCATGAGTTTCAAAGTTAGTAGTAAATGGACCAAGACCAAAATCAAGTGCTTGTTCAATTTTCTCGTCTTTGTAGATTCCTGAAAAAATAACTTCTGAATAACTTGACAACTTTGAATATAAACCTAGACGTATGGAATCTTCACGAGAATTGTTTCTAAAATTAGGATCAAAATCTTCAAGATCAAAGTTATAGAAAAGATCCCCGTGTTCAAGATCCCTATGACGAAGTTCACCCTGAACGCTGAGATTTTGCGATAAACTTAATTGAGCAAACACATTGTAAATGTCTTGTTCTAAATCATTATTCTCACGAAATCCATCTGTTTTGTAACGAAATTGTCCCAAACTATAGGAAAAATTACTCCATATTCCTGAATGAGTGACCTCATCACCAAGAGTATCATTACTTCCAAAAACACCTGAAGCCTGTAGTGCTAAACGATTACGTGCAAATAATGGATTAAATTCATTGAACGAAGGTGTGGACGGGCCACTGCCCTCTAAAATTAACAAATTGCTTTCCCCCAAACTTGGTTGAACCGGTGTGATATTAATCGGCTGCAACAATTGTGACTGTAATAACTCACTCACCCTAGCAATCTCATGGCGCGGCAATGCAGCATAATTGTCCGCCAACAACCTATGGGCTGAATAATTGCTTGGATCACTATTGACTGATTTCCAACCTTTCAGTAATCCTAACTGCTGAAAGCCAAGATCGTTATAAACGCGCCCAAGGGCTGCACTACGTGTCGCCAAATCCTCATCCAACAGCAACCGCGACCGGTACACTGCCCGATTATCATTAAGTTTGATAGATTGTTGAATGTCTTCCAGCGCCTCCAAAGGCCGATTTTGGGTCTGTTTAAGAATGGCGTCATAAAGCCAGGGTGTGGGGTCCATGGGATCGAACTGCTTTGCTAAAGTGTATTGATCCCCCGCTAGCGTATCGTGTTTTTCCTCAAAATAGGCTTTACCCAAATAACTACGATACAGGGAACGCAAGGGGTCAAGTGCGACGGCGGTTTCAAGATTTTCGCGACCATCTTCTAGATCGCTTTCTCGTATCTGCGCCAAGCCGAGCCCTAGTCGCGGCAACGGTGCAGCTTGATCTAAGGCAATGGCGCGCTCGAAGGCATCTTTAGCGCGGTCAGTATCGATACGGCTGAGATAGGCAAAACCTAACACTGTCTGGGTATGGGCTAAATCGGGGGCCTGCGCTGCCGCCTGCTCCGCCACATCCACTGCCTCATCCAGCTTTCCTTGAGCCAGCAGCAACTCGGCCAAACGGGCTTTTGCCAGGGCATTATCGGGATCGTTCGCCACCGCTTGCTGAACACTTTGGAGAGCTTCGTCCAACTGAAAGGCAGCTTGTTGAGCGTAGGACAGGGCGAGATAACCGACCGCTGAGTCAGGATCGCTTTGTATCGCTTCTTTGGCCAGGGCTAGTGCCATCAGTTCGTCGTTTTTGGTGACTGCAATGATGGCTTGCAACGCCTTAGCGCGAGCGCTGGCGGGATTAATCTCTAGGGCTTGATCCAAGGCCCGTTGGGCTTGGGGAACTTGACCTACAGCCAGTAGCCAGCCCGCCTGGTACACAAAATAGGCTTCGTTGCGTTCAGCAAAGGGTACCCGCGCCAGTTGCGTTAGGACTTGGTGAGCATCGTTAAAGTCACTTAGGAGAGTGCGCAGATTGGCAGGGAGTTGATCTGCGTCGATCAACGATTGTAGGACTGGCGGATAATACAGTGTCCACTGCACTGCCTGTTCCGGTGTGATCAATGTGCTTAATCGTGGTGCTCGCCCAGGGCTAACAAACGCGGTCTGGCGGTTATCCAGCCTTAAAGCTCCGCAATTGTTAGTTACCTGCACGTAACCTTCCACTACGGTAACTTGTACTTGTCGTTCCGTAGCCCGGACCACAAACTCGGTGCCTTCCACCGCCGCATTAGCCAGTGGGGTATCAACTTCCAACGCCCGTGGGTCGCGGCTGAATAAATGAATCATCCCTTCAAGCATCTCCAACCATGATTTTCCAGGTTGTTGGGATGCTTGAACGCGTGTTTGGGTTTGTTGATCCAAACGCATTAGGGTTTGCGTTTCAAAAAGCCGTAGGGCGGCGCGGCTAAACAGCCCGGTAGCGAGTAAGTCATCGGCGCACACCAGTGCTCCTTTTGCAATGGGTTGATTGTTTACAATGAGCTGTCCTTGGAGTGATTCCACGCGGGCGACGGCCTCTTCAGGGGGACAATCACTGGCTAACGTAACTTGGCTGATAAAAAGAAGAGCAAATACACCGCTGCTTATGGTGAAAACATTATTTAGGCGCAGTTGCCTAACGGCGTTTTTTCGCTTGCTTTTTCTATTGTCCATAGTCCCTGTTTGTGGTCGTTAAATTACCGGATAGGATCGGCAAATGCTGTGAACTTTTTCACACTCATTCTGTGAACTATGTCACAAAATTAGTTTTTTAACTTCCAGACTTACACAAAAAGGACTTACGGAGCTTGTGAAAGAGGTGTCTGCGGCCTGGATGGCCGCAGTCAAGCCGGTGAAGCAGGAGGTATTCACGGCGTCCTCTGTAACGAGCAGCAATAGTCCTAAACTTTTTAATGACTATAGAATCAATTTTTCATTTTTGCAGAAACATTTTTTATGCAATTACTTTTCTGCAAAACTGATGATTTCCGTTGCCTGGGTATCGGTGGGTGCAGTAACGGATGTTAAACAGCGTTGTAGATAAAAACGGCTGGGTCCATCCTTGGGATACTGTTGTAGCAATGTTTCGAAATGTTCAATGGCGACAGGCCGAGATCCTGCCTGGTAATGGGTGAGGGCTGTCTCAAACTGCGCGCACAGCTGCGTTTGGGTTGGTGTGGCTTCTGTTTTTGGGGCCGCGATTTCAAACACGTTCTGCGGCTGAGTTTTGCCTTTGAGTAAAAACTGGCCTACGGGGCGTACCAGCAGTTCATGGAGTTCATCCACCACCGGCTCTGTGGCCAATAGACGGCTACCTAAGTGTTTATTCAGTCCTTCGATACGCGAGGCGGTATTGACTATATCGCCCACAACGCCGTACATGAAATGCCCACTGCCTCCCATATGACCCATGGCTACCCAACCGGCATTAAGACCGATCCGTGTCGGAAAGCGCTGCGTTGGATGACGTTGGTTGAACGTCTCCACGGTGTCCAGCATGTGCAAAGCTGCTAAGCAGGCTTGCAAACGACTTTCTCGATCGGGTTCTCGGGAAGGCCAAATGCACACCATACTGTCACCGATCATGTCCAGTATTACGCCTTGATGTCTGCGCACGCACTGGCCGATAACATGGAAGTAATCGTTTTTTAAGACGGCGAGCACTTCCGGAGCCACGTTTTCCGCCAGCGTGGTATAGCCCTCCACGTCGGAGACTAAACAGGTGCCATAGACCAGGGTCGGCGCGGCGGGATCTTCGCCACGCATGAGTTTTTGTGCAACCGCTTCGGGCACATAGTACCGCACAGCCCGGTCAGCATAGGCTCGTTCTCGCCGCGCCATGAGATATTGCAGCAACAAACCCAGTAATAGCGCGACGGGTAATTGTACAACCAGGGGGATAAACACAGGAAACCAATAATGAAACTCATTAAACGACCATTGGGCGAAGCCGTAATAGGCAAGTCCTAGGGTAAAAACAGTGGCCACAACCCAGCGTCCGGGGGTTAGTCCTGCCAACAGGCCAGCGCTCAGGCCAATGATAAACACAATGCCCCAAACCAACGGTTGATTTGGATAGCGCAGTTGGTGACCATGTAATAAATTTGCAAAAGCCGTAGTGGCGATTTCCACGCCGCTAAGATTAATTCCACGCCAGGAGAATGGTGTGCGAAATTCATCCTGCTGATGGCTGCTCAAGGGTTCTGCATAGCCCACAAACACCACTTTACCCTGTAACTTGGGCAGCTTTGTGTTATTAAGTACAGCGTTATAAGAAAGGGTGACATTTTTTTTTGAAGGACCGTAATAATTGAGAAAATGATGATGGCGGTCGCTATAAATCCGCATCAGCGCCAGCAATGCCTTACGGACTCGTGGTGCTAGCTTTTCGCTGTTCAGACGCGCCAGAAGACGTTTAATTAGAGCTGGATTATCTTTAAGGTGTCCATACAGATGTCCGGAAAGGGTGCTCAGAGTTTGAGCATTTTGATGACTTCGAAGGGCGAGTTTTAAGGCGTCATTGGCTTCCAACAGCATCTCAAGATCAACGTCCTCGGCGTTCCGTAAGGCATACAATAACAATGTCTTGACGGGTAGGGTAGGTGTATGGCCGACCCCATTGAAAAAGGACCAAAATTGATGTGTGCGATCATGGGCTTTCGACAGGGGAAACGGCGCCAGACCCTGGGCGACCGACGCTAAGGCGGGGAAAGGACTCACTAACGTGTCTTGCACCATGCCATCAAATCCACCACGGAGCGCTTGTGGTTCTAGGATCTCCCGGCTGGCACGGTCAAACCAGCGCCGTTGCACCGTCTGAACCAGCACAATCCGTTTAGATTCAGTCACCGCTTTTATTAAATCAGCGTCTTCTACCGCATCCCGTTCTCTGTCAAATAGAACATCGAAGACGATCACGTCCACATCATGTTCTATGAGTTTGCGAATTAGTTTGGCATGAAGCGCTCTGGACCATTCCCGGGGTTTGACGGATTGCCCAAGGGTAGAAGCCTCCTGTCTATTGAAGCTAATGACTACCGCCTCGGGTGGGTTTGGCATTGGGCCTCTTACCAAAAACAACCAACGCAACCCTATATTCTGTTCTACATCAAAGTTGGTCACCGCAATAATGCAGCCTAGCAATCCAGTGGCAATGCCTAAAGCGGCGGCGCGTTTTACTCTACCCATGTTAAAACAGTGGTCAGTGAAGGATAAAAATCTGATATCTTAGTAGTTTAACTAAATTTTAGTTAATTAATGACTGAATTCATTTTTAGAAAGCTCTGAATCAGCACCTTTGACCCAGGGCCTGTTGATGAGTTAACGATGAAAAGTCGCTTTTCCCATGTAGTAGGTTTTGACGATGCGCCTTTTGCCCGGTCCCACCGCGGTGATGTCTTGCTGGTGGGTACGGTGTTTGCCGGAACCCGGTTGGAGGGTGTGTTGAGTGGTAAAGTGCGCCGGGATGGACGCAACGCGACTGCGACCATTGCGGAACTCGTCTCCCGTTGCCGTTTTCAGGCACACCTCCAAGCTGTTTTGTTACAGGGTATTGCCTTCGCAGGATTCAATGTGGTGGATTTGGCCCGCCTCCATGAGAGTTTAAAACTTCCCGTCGTAGTGATAAGCCGCAAGCAGCCAGATTTCTCGGCGATTAAGTCCGCCTTGTTAAACAAAGTGCCCGGTGGGGCACGTAAATGGCGCTTGATTCAGCAGGCGGGTCCTATGGAACCTCTCGCAGAGGTTTATGTGCAACGTGTGGGTATTAATAAGACGAATACGCAAGGGCTCATCCGACGTTTGGCGTTAAACAGTGTTTTGCCGGAGCCGCTACGCACTGCTCATCTTATTGCAGGGGGAATTATTACCGGTGAGAGCCGTCATCGTGCTTAATTGGCAGGACTTACCCCCAAAGTTCTTCGAGACGTTGATCGCGGCCACACTGATAGCGGTAGAACTTATAGCGAAGCGGATTTTTTTGATAATAATCCTGATGGTAATCTTCCGCAGGGTAAAATTCCCGAGCCGGTGCGATTTCCGTCACGATGGGTTTATCGAAACGATCGGACATCGTTAACGCTTGTTTTGATTGCTCGGCCAAGCGTTTTTGGTCTTCGTTGTGGAAAAAGATCCCGGTTCGGTATTGGCTGCCTACGTCGCAAAATTGTCTATCCGCGGTTAAAGGATCCACGTTACGCCAGAAGACGTCTAGTAGTTCCGCGTAGCTAATCTTCTCCGGATCGTAGAGAACTTCAACGGCTTCGGTGTGCCCTGTACCCCCTGCAGAGACTTGCTTATAGGTGGGATTTTGCTGATCGCCGCCCGTGTAACCAGAGGTGGTTGAAATAACCCCCTCTAGTTTGTCAAAAGGGGGTTCCATGCACCAAAAACAACCTCCCGCAAAAGTGGCCTTAGCGAGCTCTGCAGTGTCTTGCGGGGCTATTGGCTGGTCGCCTTCCTCTGCCAAACCCCAAAGGTTTAAGGCCGCAGCGCTGATTACGAGTAAAACAACAAAAAAGGGTTTAACGAGTTTCATTGGCTCAAGCAGTTTGTTCGGCGGGAATAAAGGTCAACGCTACCCCATTATTACACCAGCGCTCTCCGGTGGGCGCTGGACCATCCTTAAACACATGGCCTTGATGACCGCCACAGCGGACGCAGTGGTACTCGGTGCGCGGCAAAATCATCTTAAAGTCCCGTTTAGTGTCTAAATGTTCTGGGATACTGGTAAAGAAGCTTGGCCAACCGGTACCGCTATCGAATTTCATCTCAGAGGTAAATAAGGGCAGATTACAAGCTGCACAGGCGAATACACCTGGGCGTTTTTCATCGTTTAACGGACTTGTAAAGGGGCGTTCGGTATCCTCTTCAAAAAGCACGTCGTAGGCCCTAGAACCCAGTTGTTTGCGCCATTCGTCTTGGCTTTTTGCAATGGGATCTGTAGGGGAAGGTACTTGGGCGTTAGGTGGTAAAAGCGAACGCCATTCGCCACGAATAGTTTCCAAGGATTTATCTTGCTTCATAGCTAACACATAACCTTGATAGGGAATAAACGGTACGGCTGCAAGGCTACCAAGAGCCAGCACAAAAGTACGCCGCTGCATAACATGAATCCTCGCAATTAATGACCATAGTTAAACTTTGTTTATCTATAGACGTTAAGAACCGCAAAAAAGATTCATTCAATCAGAAATACATCAATTTTTAGATATGAGGTGCAGACAAAAGCTTTGTAAGCGTTCCCCATCCATAGGGATAAATAAACGACAAATCAACTATTTTTTACCAAAAAACATCCTTAGGGAAAGCAGGGCGAACAACCACAAACCATGCAATCTGGTTTTAAAATCTCGTCCGTAGAAAAGCTGGGTAGTGCCGCGCAGTCCTCGGTAGACAGCTTCGCTATAGGGTTGCCACCAGACATTACGCTTAGAAAAAAATAGCATTTCCGTCATGACCATTTGAGGTTCTGTCATTTCTTCAAAACCCCATTGACCATGGGTGCGGCCAACGCCGGATTCTTTTAGACCACCCCAGGGGGTTTCCGCGACGCCGTGGCTCAAGAGATGATCGTTGATGGTGATAACGCCTGCTTGGATCCGCCGACCCATTTCCACGGCACGCCGGTTACTGTTGGACCATACTGAACCCGTAAGCCCTAAGTGAGAGTCGTTGGCCAAGGTGAGGGCATCTTCCATATCGTCCACCTGCATAACGGCCAGTACTGGGCCGAAGGTTTCTTCCCGCATGATTTCCATGTCGTGGGTGACATCCGTCAACACCGTGGCAGGAAAAAAATTGGCCTCGGTATGAGCGGGATCGATGGTCGTTTGAGCGTAGAGGGTGGCGCCCTTTGCGAGGGCATCGTCCACCTGCTGACGGACGACTTCCAGTTGCTTTGTGGTACACATAGCGCCGATATCCACGTTGTAATCCTTATCAGGTCCTTGCCGTAAGGCATCGACCTTTTCCTTAAGTCGCGTCAGGAACGATTCATAAACATTTCGATGCACATAAATCCGCTCCACGCCACCACAGGATTGCCCGCTGTTTTGTAGCCCAGCCCAGATAGCACCGTTGACAGCCCGTTCTAAATTAGCATCTTCACAGACCAACATGGCGTCATTACCCCCCAACTCTAATGACACCGGCGTAAGGGTTTCCGCCGCTTTCGCCATGAGCAATTTACCCACCGCCACGGAACCTGTAAAAAACAATTTGTCTACGTGGTTATTGGGTTCCAGCATGATTTGACTGACCATGCTGCCGCTGATATTGAGATAAATAAAAACATCTTCAGGCAAACCGGCGGCTTTAAAAAGTTCTTCGATTTTGCGACCCACCATTTGGGTTTCCGCAGCTGCTTTAAAGACCACCGTATTACCGGCTAACAGAGCCGGTACGATCTCATGCATGGGAATGCCCATGGGATAGTTCCACGGGGCGATGATGCCCACCACACCGAACGGCAGCCGGTAAACAGTGCTACCTTTGTTAAGAAACAGGAGAGCGCCGCCACCGAGCCGCTTTGGTTTAAGAAACTTCCGCGCATTGCGAGCGTAATAATTGGTTGCCATAATGGTGGGTAGGACTTCCGTGGCTAAAGCCTCGACGCGGGTTTTACCCACATCGTTGGAGACAACCTCGCTCACTTCGTCCATGTGCTCCACTAGATAATCCGCTAATTGCTGCATGTAGGCAACGCGTTCCTTGAGTGGCAACGCTGCCCAGGCCGGTTGCGCACGGCGCGCCCGTTTGATGGCTTCGCGACCTTCGTCCTGGGTATGGATAGGTGACTGACCAATCTTCTCACCCGTGGCTGGGTTATAAGCTGTGATATTGTTGGCAGCAGGGGTTTGGTTGATTTCACTAACCGGTTGTGGCGTACTCATCGATTACGTACCTTAACTCATATATAAAACTTTTATTGGACAGTACCGATATATCATTGACTGTTGTTATTCGGTACACAAGGATAAGTCTATTTTACCTGCAATGAAAAAAGCTGCTTGTATTAATTGGTTTTTAAAGGCGATTACACTCACACACTTACACTACGCTTTTGGGATAGTGTTGTGTTTGCTGATTCCCCTGGAGGCGCTGGCTCGCATCAAGCTGATTACCCTGCCGGTGTGAGAACGGGTCATCATCCAGCTGGATCATCCACAATTAACTTTAGTCGAAGAAGAACGTATGGTGCCGGTGGTCAAGGGCGAGGCGGTGGGTACCACGGGGGGTTATCTACGTGACAGACTCTATGGTCTTTGGGTGGGCTCAACCTCCCGGGTTCCCGTGTAGTGGTAGCTAATCACTAAAGGAGTTAACATACAAGGGTGGGCACCTTGTTGCCCACGCGGAAGACGACGGCCATGCCGCAGATTTGCTTTTCAAAGTGTCTTTTCAGGATGGCAACGTTTTCAGTCGATGTAGTTCTCTTGCAGTAAAACCAGCTTCCAACCTTGCCGGTTCATTGAAGGGCCCCCGTAATTGCCCTTGAAAATACTGTTTGAGTAAATCCACAAAGGTCTCCTCCACAGGCAAATTGGCCTCTTCGCAGCAATAGCGAAACCAGCGCGAGCCAATGGCCACATGCCTAATTTCCTCCCGGAGAATGGTTTCCAGAATGGTCACGGTCTGCTCATCACCCGTGCTGCGTAACCGTACAATCATCCCTGGAGTTACATCTAAGCCGCGGGCTTCCATCACCCGCGGCACTAACGCCATACGCGCTAACGGACTATGGGCTGTTGTGACCGCCATCTGCCAAAGACCGTCATGTGCATCGAAGTCCCCATAACCATAGCCAAGTTCGCCTAGCCGCTGCTCCAACATGGCAAAATGGCGAGCTTCCTCAGCAGCGACCGAAAGCCAGTCTGCATAGTAGTCAATTGGCATACCGCGAAACCGATAAGCGGCGTCGAGAGCTAAATTGATGGCATTGAATTCGATATGGGCGACAGCATGAATCAGCGCCGCCCGTCCGGCGGGGGTATGCAGGCGGCGCTGCGGCAAAGACTTGGGCGGTACCAACCGAGGCCGCACTGGACGACCAGGTAAACCGATAGGACGAGGGTGTTCTGTATCCGTCGGCTCAAAACCGTCAGTTTGCCAGTCGCTGTATAGTTGTCGAGTTAAGGTGACTTTTTCTTGAGGATCTTGGCTGTTTAGGCAGTGTTCGATAGGTTCGAATAGATCGGTTTGCAAACGTTTTTACTCCACTTTTTCCGTTGTATCGATGTCACTCATAGTGTGTGCCTGCATTTCTAGAGGGTACGTGTATTAGATCAGTTTAATTTGCCTTTTATAAGTTGGTATGCTTGTAGCGTCTTTTTAAAAACCAGTAATTCTATGAGTGAACATATCTTTCACCTAACTTCCCAAGATGAATGGTGGCAAGCGATACGAAAGG
Organism: uncultured Candidatus Competibacteraceae bacterium; assembly: GCA_964423745.1. Lineage (GTDB taxonomy): Bacteria > Pseudomonadota > Gammaproteobacteria > Competibacterales > Competibacteraceae > CAYRGG01. Next base: position 132,626 of record CAYRGG010000002.1, read on the forward strand.
GCAAGTATAAACCTGCGGATTTTGATCACGAAGGCTTTATCCATTGTTCATATAAGCAGCAATTACAGTCTGTAGCCAATCGACTATTTCGTGGTCAAGCTGATCTGCTTGTTTTGGTTATCGATCCGTCAAAGCTTGAATGCCAAGTGATTGATGAAAATCTTGAAGACGGAGTAGAACGTTTTCCCCACATCTATGGCGTTCTCCCTGTAAACGCTATTGTCGATACTATGGCGTTTCCATGTAACGCAGATGGCTATTTTAGCTCCCTGTGGAAATAGCGAATATGCGTTTTTCTTTGAAGCATATTCATGAGTGAGTGAGGCTATTTGGCTTCTATCAGGTAGGCGTTAAAAATTCCAATAACACATCGAAAGCCAAATTGTGATCCCCAGTATAGTTTTCGTTTTCGGTATACGCATCAAACATGTCTTGCAACCTTTTCTGTTTAACCAAATCTATCTTGTCTTGATAGTGATTAAAATTGACCAATCCCATGTTCCATTCTGGAAAACTTCGCTTGCTGACCACCCTTTTAACCAAACATTTAACCGCTGAATGACGCTTATCTTGCTGAATAATGCGGTATAACTTTTCAATGGCGTCTTCTTCACCTTCGAGCAGTTGCATAAAAAAACCGGGCGAGTACAACAATAAACCAGTGATAGCTACTTTAGCATTGTTTTCTCGACTGCGCTGAGCCAGCTTCTCTAAATTTTTTTCCCGAAATAGGTGATTCGTTTTGCTGACGTAGACCAGTTGAATGAGTTTCATGCTAGTGCTGTGTCCTCCCCTGGCATTGTTGTTTATAGGGAATGCTGGGGAGGTGATAAAAGGCCAAAGTTAGTTAGTTAAGCAGGCCGGGATAAGTTCGTATCGGCTGTTTACGCTGCTGCATTAGCAGCGTTTTTATAGGCGTCGATTTGATCGAAATTCATATAGCGGTAAATATTTTCCTTGGACGTATCGATACCGCCCATATGCTGCATATATTCCTCGAAGGTCGGAATATGGCCGAGAATGGCGCAAACAGCAGCCAGCTCTGCCGAGCTCAAATAAACGTTGGCACCATCGCCGAGTCGATTGGGAAAGTTACGGGTGGAGGTGGAGACCACCGTTGCCTTATCTTTGACTCGGGCTTGATTGCCCATACATAGGGAGCAGCCGGGTAATTCCATACGGGCGCCAGCGCGACCGAAGATACTATAGTAGCCCTCTTCGGTCAGCTGATTGGCATCCATTTTAGTGGGGGGCGCAATCCAAAGCCGCGTGGGAATATCACGGGCGCTTTCCAGCACTTTGCCCGCTGCCCGGTAGTGGCCGATATTGGTCATACAAGAACCCACAAATACCTCATCGATAGTGGTTCCGGCTACGGCCGATAAGGGACGCACATCGTCTGGGTCATTGGGACAGGCCAGCAATGGTTCGGTGATTTCGTTTAGATCAATTTCGATCACTTCGGCATACTCGGCGTCCGCATCCGGGGACAATAGCTCAGGCTTGCCTAGCCAAGTTTCCATGGCTTGGATGCGCCGTTCCAAGGTACGGGCATCCTGATAACCATTGGCAATCATCCACTGCATCAGGGCGATGTTGGACTTTAAAAACTCCACAATGGGTTCTGGATTTAAACGCACAGTACAAGCTGCCCCAGAACGTTCAGCAGAAGCGTCGGACAATTCAAAGGCTTGTTCCACTTTGAGATCAGGAAGTCCTTCAATCTCAAGAATACGTCCGGAGAAAACGTTTTTCTTACCTTCCTTGGCGACAGTCAGTAAATCCCGTTGAATAGCCGCATAGGGGATGGCGTTGACCAGATCCCGCAGGGTAATGCCGGGTTGCAGGTTGCCAGTAAAACGCACCAATACGGACTCGGGCATATCCAGGGGCATGACACCTAACGCCGCGGCAAAGGCCACCAGCCCGGAACCTGCAGGAAAGCTGATGCCGATGGGAAAACGGGTATGGGAGTCGCCACCAGTGCCCACCGTATCAGGCAGCAACAGACGATTCAGCCAGGAGTGGATAATACCGTCGCCTGGCCGCAACGCCACGCCCCCTCGGGAGCTGATAAAATCGGGCAAGGTATGGTGGGTTTCGATATCCACTGGTTTTGGATAGGCCGCAGTGTGACAAAAACTCTGCATCACCAGGTCGGCGGAAAAACCCAAACAGGCTAGTTCCTTTAACTCATCCCGGGTCATGGGTCCCGTGGTGTCTTGGGAACCCACCGTAGTCATCCGGGGTTCGCAATAGGTGCCTGGTCGGACACCCTCCACACCACACGCGCGACCAACGATTTTCTGCGCCAGGGTAAAACCTTTACCGGTATCCGCTGGTGGGACGGGTCTTTGAAAGATCTCCGCCGGTGGTTGGTTTAGGGCGGCGCGGGTTTTATCCGTTAAGGTGCGGCCGATAATCAGTGGAATGCGCCCACCGGCCTGCACTTCGTCGGGCATGGTAACGGGTTTGAGGGTAAAAGTGCTAATGGTTTCGCCAGCGTTATTAGTGATTTTGCCGGCGTAGGGATGAATATGAATGACATCGCCGGTATTGAGGGCGGTCACATCGCATTCAATGGGCAAGGCCCCAGAATCTTCCGCCGTGTTAAAGAAAATCGGTGCAATCTTACCGCCAATAATCACGCCCCCCTGGCGTTTATTGGGGACAAAAGGAATATCCTGACCGATATGCCACAATACCGAGTTAATAGCCGATTTGCGGGACGAACCGGTACCCACCACATCACCCACAAAAGCGATAGGGTGGTTCTTAGCTTTGAGAGACTCGATAGTGTCTAGCGCCCCATCAAATCGATGGCCTAGCATGGCTTTGGCATGTAATGGGATGTCCGGGCGACTCCAAGCTTCACTGGCTGGCGAGAGATCATCGGTGTTAATTTCACCGGGTACTTTGAAAACCGTGACAGTGATGGTCTCCGCAAGCTTCGGTTTGCTAGTAAACCATTGGGCGCCAGCCCAGGCATCCACCACTTGTTGAGCGAACGGATTGCTCTTAGCTTTGTCGATAACATCGTGATAGGCGTCAAAAATCAATAGGGTGTGAGAGAGTGCTTCAGCAGCCGTTGGGGCTAGGGCTCTATCGGCCAATGCATCAATGAGGGGTTGAATATTGTAGCCACCCAGCATAGTGCCTAGTAGCTCAATGGCTTGTTGCGGTGTGATCAGTGGAGACTGGGTGAGACCTTTGGCGATATCTGCCAGAAAAGCGGCTTTAATATAGGCTGCCTGATCAACCCCCGCCGGTACTCGGTGGGTCAGCAATCCAACCAGCGTAGTTTCTTCTCCTGGAATGGGGTTTTTTAATAATTCCACCAGTTCCGCTGTCTGTTGGGCATTGAGCGGTAGCGGCGGTATGTTTTCGGAGGCGCGTTCTTCAACGTGATTGCGATAGGCGTCTAGCACAGCAAAACCCTCTTTATTAATTTAATGTGTTAGCGTGTTGCACAGCGGGATGGGAGACTAATGGGTTTGGCTCCTTATGGTGTCTTGTGGAGTAGCTGAAGGGGTATAGATCAATTTGCTCCTTGCATTCTAGCTGCTATCTTGGCTGCCGTGAATGGTTTAGGTCAGGGCTTTGTGTAGGTCCTATAAGTAAGTATTAGTTAGACATGGCGCTTTTCTAGGCTAACGGAAAAGAGTAACTTATAACCAACCTTTAAGGTAGGTTAATTGACGGCGCTTTTTCCCTATTTAATGAACCTAGAAGAAAAATCACAGTGTGAGTAGTATTCCCACCAGTTTTATCAGGCCCGGTACTAGGCAGATAGCCTGGCGCAAGTTTTTGCCCTTTCTAATCTGGCGTAAACGGGTAACGGCTAAATCCCTTTGGGCTGATTTGTTGGCTGGGTTGACGGGTGCGGTTATCGTTCTGCCCCAAGGTGTCGCCTTTGCCATGATTGCCGGATTGCCTCCGCAATATGGTCTGTATACTGCCATCGTTGTGCCTATCATTGCGGCCTTGTTCGGTTCTTCTCACCATTTAGTCTCTGGGCCCACCACTGCTATTTCAGCTGTCATGTTTAGCGTGGTCAGCCAATTTGCGGTATCCGGGACTGCAGAGTATTTGGATTATGTCTTGACGTTGACCTTTATGGCGGGATTGTTCCAGTTGTTTTTAGGGATCGCCCGCATGGGCAGTCTTGTGAACTTTGTATCTCACACGGTGGTGATCGGTTTTACCATGGGGGCCGCAGTGCTCATCGCCACGGCGCAATTGGAACATGCCTTTGGTGTGTCCATTGAAGGTGGTGAGTCGTTTTTAAGTACTGTTATCGGTTTTATCTGGCAATTGCCTTCTGCTAACCCCTATGTGATTTTGGTGGCCTTTGTCACCCTCGTTACCACCATCACAGTCAGGCGCTACCGGCCGCGTTTTCCCTTTATGCTCATTGGTATTGTCGTGGGTAGCCTAACCTGTTTATTGATCGATGGGAAAGCCCATGGGGTGCCTTTAGTGGGTTCTTTACCCAGTGAGTTGCCGCCCCTCTCATCGCCCATCTTTTCTTTGGACATGTTTCGGCAGCTGGCCCAGGGGGCTCTCGCCATCGGTTTACTGGGGTTGATTGAGGCGGTTTCCATTGCCCGGGCAATCGCTACCCGTTCCCACCAGCGTATCGATGCGAATCAAGAATTTATCGGCCAGGGGCTTTCCAACGTGATGGGCAGTTTTTTTTCTTGTTATGCAGGTTCTGGTTCCTTCACCCGCTCAGGCGTCAATTATGAAGCCGGCGCAAAAACACCGTTATCCGCTATTTTTGCGTCGCTCATCGTGGCCACCGTATTGCTGTTGATGGGTCCGTTGACTGCCTATTTGCCCATGCCTACCATGGCCGGTGTCATCCTGCTGGTGGCATGGAATCTCATCGATATTCCTCATCTGCGACGGATTCTTCGCACCAGTCGACGGGAGACAGCGGTGTTACTGGTTACTTTTTTAGCGACTTTACTTATTGCTCTAGAGTTTGCGGTTTATGTGGGCGTCTTAGTATCGCTATTCATGTATTTGCAACGCACCTCTCATCCAAAGATCATTAGCCTTGCCCCGGATGCCAAACAGCCCAGACGCCGTTTGAGCGATGCGTCGGTCCATGAACTCCCCGAATGTCCCCAGATAAAAATATTGCGTTTGGATGGTTCTTTATTTTTTGGCGCCGTGGATCATGTACAAGAAACCTTGCATTGGATAGCCGACCAAGGTAGTGAATGGAAGCATGTGTTAATTATCGGCAGTGGCGTCAATTTTATCGATGTGGCAGGCGCACAGATGTTGGCCCAAGAAGCACGGCGTTTTCGTCGCCGCGGCGGGGGGCTTTATTTATGTCGACTCAAGGATACCGTTCAGGGGGTTTTGGAGCGGGGTGGGTATATTAAAGTGATTGGCCGCGAGAATCTGTTTCCCAACAAGGAAGAAGCCATTCGACTTATTTTTCAGCGTCTCGACGAAGAGCGGTGCAGTCTCTGTACCCGGCGGATTTTTCGCGAATGTGCTACGGTAAAATTTGAAGGTAAAGGTGTTTTGAGTTAAACCGATTTTGTTGTCATCCGCGGATGACTCGGAGATTTTTTTATGAAAACCTTTTTGCCAAGGCTATGCGTTTTTTTATTTATGGCTTTATTAGGTCTAGGTCTTACTCTGCCGGTCCATGGGGCTGATTTAGTGGGGTTACTGACCGAACAACTGGGTGTTACCGACGATCAAGCCGCAGGCGGCGCAGGGGCCATTTTTGAGTATGCTAAAGGCCAATTAGGGGCTAATGATTTTTCGCAAATTGCTCAGGTAGTCCCTAATATGGATACCCTGCTTGATGCCGCCCCCAAGAGCGAGACAGAAGGACTTGTCGACCAGGGGTTGTCGGCCCTGGGCGCCGATACGGGGAGTTCTCTTGGCAAACTTGCCGCCCTAGCGGGACCTTTTAGCCAACTCGGTTTAAGCCCTGAAATGGTTAGTCAGTATGTGCCCATCGTTTTGGACTATGTTAAATCCACGGGTGGGGAAACGACGATGGGTCTTCTACGGAGTGCGCTTTTGTAATAATCCGTGGAAGACCTTGTAGCCCGGATGTAACGAAGTGAAATCCGGGACATCCCCAGATTTCGTTGCACACCATTCGAGCTACCAACTTCCCGCGTGGGCAACTAGCTCGTAATCCATAGTCTCATTCGCGTGGGCAACAAGTTGCCCACCCTACTGGCTCGATTTTTCTTCCTGGGAAAGGGTCAGGGCCAAAAATAGCGCACCCTCACCCCGTTGCACTAAAATGGGAAAGGGGGTGCCCGTTGGTAATTGTTTGACGGTTTCTTCAAATTGCTGAGCGTTATCAATTTTTTTATTATTTAAACGCATGATAATATCCCCTGGTTGAATGCCAGCGCTGGCGGCAGGTCCTTCCTCAACTTCCTCGACTTTGACGCCTTCTTCTACTTCCGGATCATCAACCACCTTGAGCTTCAGACGATTGCTTAAAGCAGGCTCAACCGACAACGCTTGCTGGCGGGGGTTATCGGGCAACTCTTCAATGGTAACCGAGATAGTTTGCTGTTTATTGTTGCGAATAACGTTCAAAGGTATCTTAGCGCCGGGGCGGATACGGCCCACCATGGGGGGTAATTCGCTGGAATGATTGATCGGTTGGTCACCGAAGGTGGTGATGATATCTCCCGCTTGGACACCCGCTTTTTGAGCGGGACTATCGGTGATGACTTGTCCAACGAGAGCGCCCTGGGGTTTATCAAGACCGAAAGAACGCGCTAAATCCATAGTCACTTCTTGAATAAGAACCCCCAACCAGCCTCGGGAAACTTTGCCCTCGGTTCTTAGTTGATTGGCCACGTCCATGGCGACATCGATGGGAATCGCAAAAGAGACACCCTGGTATCCGCCGCTGCGACTATATATCTGGGAGTTAACACCGATAACCTTGCCATCTAAGTTGAACAGCGGACCGCCTGAGTTGCCCGGATTGACCGCGGCATCCGTTTGGATAAAGGGTACATAGTTGTCTCTCGGTAAGCTGCGCCCCAAGGCGCTGATGATGCCCTGAGTAGCAGTATGTTCAAAACCGAAGGGAGAACCGATGGCCAATACCCATTGGCCAACTTGGAGTTGTTTTGAATCGCCAATATCCACAGTGGGTAATTCATCTTTAGATTCTATTTTAAGCAGCGCAATATCGCTACGCTCGTCTTTACCCACCACCTTGGCGGACAATTCACTACGATCGCTGAGACCCACGACGATTTTATCGGTGCCTTGAATCACATGGGCATTGGTTAAAACGTAGCCGTCTGCAGAAATAATAAAACCTGAACCCACCGAAGCTAGGGGAGATGAGCGGGGTGGGCTATCGGGAAGTTGTTCAAAAAAACGCTTAAAATAGTCGTGGAAAGGGCTGTCTTCAGGAATCGAAGGCGGCGGGAAATCAGGTCTGTCTGTGCGCTGTTCGCCAGTAGCGTTAATGCTGACCACGGCTTTACTGTAGTTTTCCACCAACTGCGTAAAATCCGGGAAATCGGCAGCATACAAAGGGGTTATTAAAACCCCCATACCGATCGCGCTAGCGAGTATCCATACGAAGGGCTTAAAACGCCGCATACTAATCACCTCAAATAAAATTCTGGAATTGGACCTTAATATAAACGTGGTTTTTATACATTTACTTAGTGTAGTCGGTGTCATTGTGATTGACACTTTTGCCCTTGAGCCATCTCTATGATGGGAATTTGGACGGTTGCTGCAATGGCGCAATGCCCACTTTAAGATGACAACCTATTCACATTAATACGTTGTGGTTATTTTAAATTAAGACCAAAGCATTTTGTTAAGGTTCGTTAGTATAGCGGTTTTCAGCCCTCATGAAGTCTTAATTCTTTTATCGTTAGGAATAGACTTACTACTCTGCGTCATCAAAGACTGTTTAGTATAGCTTCGGTACGCCGACAAATTTCTCGTCCATAATCGGTCCACAGTCCTTCGCCCCAATAGCGGTAGCAACTAGTCTGCGAGGCCATCAAATGAAACAAAGCATTGCGGTAGCGTGGATCTGCCGGAGAGAGATCCGGCTTGACGATTTTTTCGTAAAACAGCGAACTGACTTTTTCCATGGGTCCTAACACATCCTCATACCCCTTGACCCAAGAAATATCATTGGTCCAGCTACCCCCATCCACATGGAAATTGTTGTCTTCTTGTTTTAGGGTCTCAATGACCTTAGTCAGTTTGTCGGGGCCGTCGCCGGGTTGAAAACGCTCCCAAATGCGTTTTTGCAGCGCCGGTTGTAGCACCGGCAAATCCGTCTCTTTAATACCGAGAGCAAACAGATGCTCGAGATATTCCGTCACGTTCACGGCGGGGGTTGGGGAACCGCTGCATTCTCCCATGACCTCCATGTATTTCCCAGGGAATTCATTCATCATCACCCCCCCGTTCTCGCCATCGGCAATTTGCGTCACTAAGGGCGGCACGGATTTACCCGCCAGTTCTGTACGTTCGAGACTTTTGGCCTCGTAGAAGGGTTGCATCTGAGCCACCAGCTTGGTATCGCTGCCTTGGGTTTTTATCACCGCCATGATGCTGACGGTGTCGCCATGGGAATTGGTGCATACTAGGTGATGGGGTAGATGTTTCTGTTCGGGGCCCCAGCCGTTGTCCGGTTGTTCCACGGTGTGTTCTTGCACTAAAACCCATTGGTAGCCGCAATCCGTTAAGGTTTTTACATATTCGTAGGCCAAATCGGGATGGTTTGGCAGAGCCATTTCCGAAGGTGAAAAACCCTTCACCCGCTGTAAAGCTTCCAGACCAAAAATGGCGGCAAAGTGATGTTGCCAAGCCTTAACATGGAGCCGATAGTCCTGTACCGGTGTGGAGGGTGCCACCGCGTGGCCCCAGGGACAACCCAGCCATTCCGCAGCGTGGTAATAACGGGGGTCGCAGGTGATGGTTTTAAGGGCGTCGATGACATCGTGCAAACCCATATGACGCAGGCCGTGCAAAAGCGTACCCGAATACTCCAACATCACCCTTGGTTGTTTGCCTGCCTCGATCAGTTGCGGAATAAATTCCCCAATACGTTTGTAGCACCATTGGAAGACCGGCGCATTATGGTTATCGCCGATGTGTTGATTATCCATCATATCCTTGAGGTTGCTGATCAGTTCTGCCGTGGGGAGATCGCTTCCTCCTGCGGGAATAAGGGGTTGGTGCATGTGCAGGGCGATGGCAAAAGTGCTGTTGATAGCCGCAAAATCAATACCCTGGTCTTGATAAATAGGCTGTTTACGGCTCTTGTCTAAAGCCTCCGAAATCACGTCTTCCGAGCCGGAGATATTGGGTAAACCGTCAACATATTCAGGGAGCTGCGTCATGATAAAGATCCTTACATTAAATTTAAATCAAGTTTTACACGCAAAGTACTTGCGTAGCCCGTGTTTAATCCTAAAGTACTTGCGTAACCCGTGTTTAGTCCTGATGAGATACCATAACCAATCCTTGACCGGGATTTAGGTCATAGTTGAAGGGTCGTGGTATGAAGTCCAGGGGATGTTCTGGTGAAACGTCCACAATAGGAGCGCCAGCTTGGACAAATTTGTGCAGATTGTCGGTAAAAAAATGTTGTTTGTTGGAAACGTCCTTATTGAGGATTAATAGCGCTTCCTCGTCGGTTTTTGTAGACGCTTTCCACAGCATCAAGATATTTTGGTTTTCGTTGGGTAGCAGGGTGGTGGGGCATTCCTCTGTGAAAATCTTGTGCTGTTTTTTTATCTCGTTAACTTTGCTGATGTAATCCCGCAAATCCACTTGGGTTTCCTCCCAGTCCTCGGGGGTTGTTTCCACTACATGAAGACGTTTACGGAAACCGTATTCAAAGCCAATGGGTATCATAACCCCGCTTGAAAAAAGCGCCGCGAACAGATAACGTTGCTTCATGGCATTGATATTGCCGTCGCATTCTTGAAAAAGCCGATCTGTATCATGGCTTTCAGGAAAGCCGATGGAAGGTGAGATTTCACGTACCAGTTGGTATTGTTCCAACAACCAGTTACCTTCAAAATCCCACCACTTGGAGCTGTTAAACACATAGTCAAAGCCTGCTTCCGCGGTTGCTTTGGTTTGTTTGGCGGTGCAACCGAGGGTTTCGGCGGCAAACACAGTATCTGGGTGTTCCCTTTTAGTGTCTTTGATCAACCGTTGCCAAATGTCCCGGGGTAGCTGATAGGCGGCATCACAGCGAAAACCCTTAAAACCAAGCTTGATAAGATAATTGACGATGTCTCGCACATATTTATAAAGCCCTTCGGGGTCAGAGGTGTTTTCGTAATCGAAACGGATCAAGTCACCCCAAACCACCTCTTCTCCATTTTCGATGCAAGAAGGATGGGCAATACTCCCGTCGGATTCTTGCACAAACCATTCTGGATGCTGAGTAGCCAGTTGAGAATCCACTGCGCAGTGGTTGATGACCAAGTCCACCATCATTTTCATGCCCCGTTTTTCCGCCACTTGGATGGCGCTTTTTAACTGGTCTTCAGGGGAAGTTGACGACGCGGAATCCACAAACAGCGGGTTGAGTGCAAAATAATCCACGATGGAATAAAGACTTTTTGACATTCCTGGTTTTTCTATCGGATTGACGAAAATCCAGTCGAAACCCATGTCAGCCGCCCGTTCTATATGAGGTTGCCAATGGCTAAAGAGGCCAGCTAATGGCGGGAAAAGATTATACATGATCATAAAAAGTCAACCCTCTGATTGGCCATGGTCAATGGTTTTGTAAAAAAGCGCTAAGATTAACAAAAATAGCTGCTCACCGTGAGCATTTGATTTTCTAGCGCAGCGGATTTTTTTGCGTAAGTTTAGTCGCCCTTTACGAGCATTTTTCCCCGCCAACTTTAATAAAAAAGTATTTAATTTTCTATTAATCCCTGAAAAGCCTTAATTACCTACTGTACTGATCCCAGGGATTCCAGTAGATTAACCAGGTTTTTAAATTGGATAAGTTAACAAATGGTATGAAACCATGACCAAGCCTCAGATTAACGACGATCTGCAACGCATACTCGAAGCCCGCCATCATGATCCTTTTGCCGTGTTAGGCAAACATGAAGATGATAAGGGTCGAGTTATCATACGCGCCTACCTTCCCCACGCTGTCGACGCCACCCTTGTCGAAGTAGAACAACCTTTACAGCGGGTAGGTGATACAGCCTTTTTCGAATGGCGGGGAGGCGCCAATGAAGTACCTCAACATTACCGCATACGCTGGTGCGATGATTACAAACATGAGCATATTGCCCATGACCCCTATTGTTTTTTGCCGCAATTGTCTGATCTAGACCTGCATCTGTTTGGCGAAGGAAAACATTGGCATGCCTATCGGTTTTTAGGTGCCCATGAGAAAGAAGTCGATGGCATCGGTGGGGTCCTGTTTGCGGTATGGGCGCCGAATGCGGCGCGGGTCAGTGTTGTGGGGGACTTTAACCGTTGGGACGGTCGTGTTCATCCTATGCGGGTACGGGGTAGCCGAGGTGTTTGGGAGCTGTTTATTCCGAACCTTGGTCCTGGCACCCTGTACAAGTTTGAAATTCGTAACCGTCATAGTGGCAGTATTTCCTTAAAAAGCGACCCCTACGGTCAGCGTTTTGAATTACGCCCTAGTACGGCCTCTGTGGTGGTGCCGAAGGTCTCTTATGGCTGGGAAGACACCCAGTGGATGGAAAATCGTAAATCCCGGGACTGGCTCCATGCCCCCATGTCCATCTATGAAGTGCATTTAGGTTCTTGGCAGCGGGGTGCAGAAGGGGAGTTCCTCAGCTATCGTGAATTAGCCCATCGGTTGGTGAGTTATGTCAAAGAGATGGGTTTTAGCCACATCGAATTAATGCCCGTTACCGAGCATCCCTATGATGCTTCTTGGGGTTATCAGGCCACCGGTTATTATGCCCCCACCAGTCGCTTTGGGGATCCCGATGAGTTTCGCTACTTTGTGGATTACTGCCACCAACAGGGTATCGGCGTATTTCTGGACTGGGTGCCTGCGCACTTTCCCAAAGATGCCCATGGTCTAGCCCAGTTCGACGGCGAGCCCTTATATGAGCACGCTGATCCACGCCGCGGGGAGCATCTGGACTGGTCCACGTTGATTTATAATTACAGTCGCTACGAAGTTAAGAATTTCTTGCTGTCCAGCGCCTTGTTTTGGATCGAGGAATATCATTTGGATGGACTGCGGGTGGATGCCGTGGCTTCCATGCTCTATTTGGATTATTCCCGGACTGAATGGATTCCAAACCAGTATGGCGGGCGAGAAAACCTTGAGGCGATTGATTTCTTACGGGAACTCAATACCGTGACCCACAGTGAATACCCGGGTTCACTGGTGATGGCGGAAGAATCCACCTCCTGGCCCCAGGTAACCCGGCCTACCTATCTGGGTGGTCTAGGTTTTAGCATGAAATGGAACATGGGTTGGATGAATGACACCCTGTCCTATATGAGTAAAGAGCCTGTCTTCCGTAAATATCATCATGATCTGCTGACCTTTAGCATGCTGTACGTCTTTACCGAGAATTTTCTTTTGCCCTTCTCCCACGACGAAGTAGTCCATGGCAAAGGCTCTATGCTGAACAAAATGCCAGGGGATGAATGGCAGCGTTTTGCTAATTTACGGCTGCTTTACACGTATATGTTTACCCATCCGGGTAAAAAGCTTTTGTTTATGGGCACTGAATTTGGGCAAGGCACCGAGTGGAACAGTAGCCGAGAGTTAGATTGGTATGTATTGCAATACCCGTTTCATAAAGGTTTACAAAATCTGGTCAAGGACTTAAACCATCTGTATCACAGCTCTCCAGCGTTGTATACCTATGAATTTGAGTGGCAGGGTTTTGATTGGATAGATTGTCACGACGCAGAACAGTCGGTGTTGAGCTATATTCGCAAAACCGATGACGATTTTCTCATCGTGGTGGTTAATTTTACGCCGGTACCTCGCTATGGGTATCAAATCGGTGTACCTGAAGAAGGCGAATATCGGGAAGTATTGAATTCCGATGCTCAGGATTATGGAGGCAGTGACGTGGGAAATGGGGGGGTGCCGCTACACACCGCAGCGGTAGCCTGGATGGATAGACCCTATTCGTTAACCCTGACTTTGCCTCCCCTTGGTGGGTTAGTCCTTAAGGGGCCAACCAAAGGGGCTAACCCGCAGCAGGATGAGCCAACTCCCTTAGCGTAGCGGATTCTTAAATTGCCACAAAGTAAAGCCTAACGCTTGTTTTTAATACCTATTTAGGCGATTATTGCGCAGGAAGCGGGGGCGTAAATAAAACTAAATGTAGTCATAAAAAAGCTTACGAGGAGTAATTCACCCATGACACGATGCATCCGCACATTGATTGCTTCAGCTTTGCTGACCCTCGGCGGGTTAGCCCAGGGAGCTGATGACCCGATTAAAATTGCCATCGTGGGTCCTGTGACCGGTCCTGTTGCGCAATATGGTGAAATGCAGATGATTGGCGCCAGAATGGCGGTGCAACAGATCAATGCCAAGGGTGGCGTGTTGGACGGCAGGAAGCTTCAGGCTATCGTGATGGACGATGTCTGTGAACCTAAACAAGCCGTGGCTGTGGCCAATAAAGTGGTTAATGACGGTATCCGCTATGTGGTTGGACATTTGTGTTCTGGTTCTACCCAGCCGGCATCGAACATCTACGACGAAGAAGGTGTGTTGATGATTACCCCAGCGTCCACCAATCCGGCTATTACCGAACAAGGATTGACCATGGTGTTCCGCACCATCGGCAAAGATAGCCAACAGGGTCCCGTGGCTGGAAATTACATTGCCGACACCATTAAACCCGAGCGTCTGGCCATCATTCATGATAAACAACAGTATGGCCAAGGTATCGCTGAAGAAGTCAAAAATACCGTTGAGGCAAAAGACATCGATGTGGTGTTGTTCGAAGGCGTGAGTAAGGGCCAGACCGATTTTTCAGCATTGATCACCAAATTGAAGCGAGCCAATGTGGATTTTGTCTACTATGGGGGATACCATCCCGAGCTGGGGCTGATTCTGCGCCAAGCCCGCACCCAAGGTTTTGATGCGGGTTTTATGGGGCCCGAGGGTGTCGGTAATAGAGACATCAGCGCCATTGCTGGACCCGCGTCGGAGGGTTTGCTGGTCACGCTACCCGCTGACTTTTCACAAGATCCAGCCAACGCGGAATTGGTGGAAGCTTTTAAGGAAAACAAACAAGACCCTTCTGGAGCCTTCGTGATGCCCTCCTATACGGCGGTGCAAATTATTGCTCAAACCATGGATAAAATCGGTAGTGATGACCCGGAGGAAGTGGCTGAAGCACTGCGTGAGACCACCTATGAAACGCCCATCGGTAGGGTCGCTTTTGACGACAAAGGCGATCTTGAAGAGTTTGAGTTTGTGGTCTTTACTTGGCATGAGGACGCGACAAAAACCCCAGCCGAATAAATTGTCCGTTGCTCGCGTGTAATAACCTTTCTTTTTGACGCCCTGGTTTCCGTTAGGAAACGGGGCGTTTCTTGTGCTGGGGGTAGTTATGTCCGATGACTTGCTTGAGTTTATTCAGCAGATCATTAATGGATTAACGCTGGGTAGCATTTATGCGCTAATCGCCATCGGCTATACCATGGTGTATGGCATTATTGGCATGATTAATTTTGCCCATGGCGAAATTTATATGATTAGCGCCTACGTGGGCCTTTTGATGATTACCGCGCTGAGTCTCTTTGGGTTAGAAACGATTCCCTTGTTGTTGCTATTGAGCCTAGCAGTAAGCATTTTAGTCACTAGTGCTTACGGTTGGACTGTCGAGCGTCTTGCCTACCGGCCATTACGGGGAAGTCCGCGACTTGTGCCCCTGATCTCCGCCATCGGTATGTCTATATTTCTGCAAAACTACGTCATGATTGGCCAAGGTGCTCGAGACGTTTCCATGCGGCCATTGATTACCGGTGGCTGGCGCTTCGGTATGGAAGGAGGGTTCCAGGTTTATTTATCCTATATGCAGGTGATTATCGCGATTGTCACCGTCGTCTTTATGACCTTGTTAACCTTGTTTATCTCCCGTTCTCGCCTTGGACGCGCCTGTCGAGCCTGTTCTCAAGATCGAGAGATGGCCAATCTATTGGGTATCGATACCGACCGGGTGATTGCCATGACCTTTGTGTTAGGAGCGGCTTTAGCGGCCGTCGCCGGTGTGTTGGTAGGACTTTATTACGGCCTGATTAATCCTTTTATGGGCTTTGTTGCCGGAATCAAGGCATTTACCGCGGCTGTGCTGGGGGGAATTGGCAGTATTCCCGGGGCCATGCTAGGGGGCGTACTGCTGGGCTTGACGGAAAGCTTCACGTCAGCTTATCTCAGCACCGAATACAAAGACGTGGTGGCTTTTAGTATTTTGGTTTTAGTATTGTTGTTTCGGCCTACCGGCTTGTTGGGACAACCCGATGTGGAGAAGGTATGAGTAGGCTGCATTGGCGGGATGCCATCGTCATGGCGTTACTCGCCGCGGTGTTAACCATCCCCATCCTCGGATTGCAAATCCAAATACGAGGTATCAGTGTCTCCTTGGAGGGTGATGCCACGCCGGTATTGTTTGCCATGGGCGCTGTTTTTTTAGTGCGCTTATTGCAAACACCCTTGTTTAATTTGTTAGGCCGACTCCAGCTAGGCCACCTATTGCCAAGCCCTGAGCGGATGACGGCGTATCGCCCAGCTTTGTTTGCTTTGCTCATCGGGTTCGCCATTATATGGCCGTTCACGGCCTCGCGGGGCACTGTCGATGTGGCAACCCTTGCGCTGATCTATATCCTGTTAGGGCTTGGGCTCAATATTGTCGTGGGCTTCGCAGGACTTCTGGACTTGGGTTACGTGGCTTTTTATGCAGTAGGAGCCTACACTTATGCGCTGCTGGGGCAGCATTTCGGTCTGTCATTTTGGCAATGTTTGCCCTTGTGTCTGATAATGGCGGCAGCGACAGGATGCCTATTGGGTTTCCCGGTTTTGCGTTTACGGGGTGACTATCTGGCCATTGTAACCCTTGGATTTGGCGAGATTATTCGTTTGTTATTGAATAATTTGGACGAATTAACCGGAGGCCCCGACGGTATTCTAGGTATCGACAAGCCAACCCTATTTGGCCTTGAATTTCGCCGTCGACCCAGCTCCGAAGACACCATGACGTTCCACGATTTCTTCGGCCTTGACTACAGTGGCGGCGACACGGTGATATTTCTCTATTTGTTGGGACTAGGGCTGGTGTTGATTAGCCTGTTTATCATTAACCGGCTGATCCGTATGCCGTTAGGGCGAGCATGGGAAGCATTACGTGAAGACGAAATCGCCTGCCGATCGCTGGGGTTAAACCCGACTATCGTCAAGCTGTCTGCTTTTACCTTGGGCGCGTCTTTTGGTGGTTTTGCGGGGGCTTTTTTTGCAGCTCGGCAAGGTTTTATCAATCCAGAATCGTTTACCTTTATCGAATCGGCCATTGTGTTAGCCATTGTGGTATTAGGTGGTATGGGATCCCAGATGGGTGTGATATTAGCTGCTATTGCGCTCACCGTATTACCGGAATTAGCTCGGGAACTGGATGAATATCGGATGCTATTCTTTGGTCTAGTGATGGTGCTAATGATGATTTGGCGACCCCAGGGTCTGTTACCCGCTAAGCGACCACGCCTGGAACTAAGCCAATGACCCCTGGATTGTTGGAGGTCAACGACCTGAGTATGCGTTTTGGCGGTCTATTGGCGGTGGATGGTGTTACGTTGACGGTACAACCCGCTCAAGTGTTTGCCATCATCGGCCCCAATGGCGCTGGTAAAACCACGGTCTTTAATTGTATTAGCGGTTTCTATCGGGCCACCGCTGGGCAGGTCTACATGCACCTGGGAGAACGCACCGTGGATTTGCTCAAAATTCTCGGCGGGTCATTGCGTGTAGCAGATTTGGTTAAGCCTAGCGCTCTGCTGGAGTGGCTATTTTATAAACTTTTTGGAGGTTCTCATCAGGTGGCCCGGGTGGGCGTCGCTCGCACGTTTCAAAACGTGCGTCTTTTTAAAAATATGACGGTAGTGGAAAATCTTTTAGTGGCGCAACATACTCAGCTTAAAACTGGGCTTTTACCTGGCTTGTTTAAAACACCTGCCTATCGTAGAGCCGAGCGTGGCGCTATGGACCAAGCAACCTATTGGTTGGAAAAAGTAGGTTTATTAAAGCTCGCTAATCGGGAAGCAGGCAATCTCGCCTATGGACAGCAGCGGCGTCTTGAAATTGCCCGTTGTATGGTCACCCGACCGCGTTTATTGATGCTGGACGAGCCAGCAGCGGGTCTTAATCCCCAGGAAACCCGGGAACTGGATCAGCTAATCATGTGGTTACGCCAGGAACATGGCGTAGCGGTGCTGCTCATCGAACATGACATGAGCTTGGTAATGGGTATTTCCGATCAGATTTTAGTCATGGAGCATGGCCGTCCCATCGCCACCGGCACACCAGAAGAAATTCGTAGTAACTCCACAGTTATTAAAGCGTATTTGGGTGAAGCCTAGGGTAGGTATGCTTAAACTGGAAAATGTGCATACTTTTTATGGTCCCGTAGAAGCCCTCAAGGGGGTTTCCTTAGACGTCAACGCCGGGGAAATTGTGACCTTGATCGGCGCCAATGGCGCCGGTAAAAGTACCCTGTTGATGACGGTCTGCGGTTCGCCTCGTGCCACTTACGGCACAGTGACTTTTGAAGGTTGCGATATTACCCGCCAATCCACCCACGGCATTATGCGTCGAGGGTTGGCGGTGGTGCCGGAAGGGCGGCGTATTTTTCCCGGTTTAACGGTACTGGAAAATTTGCATATGGGAGGTTTTTTCGCTGACAAAGAACGTTTAGGAGAGGATCTAGAACGGGTTTATACCCTTTTTCCTCGCTTAAAAGAACGCCGTCACCAGCGCGGTGGCACTCTATCCGGAGGCGAGCAGCAAATGCTTTCCATCGCTCGGGCTTTGATGAGTCATCCGACTTTGCTGTTGTTGGACGAGCCCTCTTTAGGACTTGCGCCCCTGGTAATTGCGCAAATTTTTCAAACCTTGGAAGAAATTCGCGAGGAGGGGGTGACTATTTTTTTAGTGGAACAAAATGCCCATCGTGCGCTACAGTTAGCGGATCGTGGTTATGTGTTGGAAAATGGTCGCATCGTGCTCGCTGATGAGGGAGATAATCTGCTGGTTAACCAGGAGGTGCGTAAAGCCTATTTGGGGGGGTAAGATGTGTTACAGTTAACGCACAAACCTGATTAAAACCATCTATTGTTAATTATATGACTTACGTAAAGACAGGACTATCGTTGCTCGTACAAAAAGTGTTGGCGAGCCTGGATGGCCGTCATCAAGCCGCCTAGGGAGAGGTATTTACGGCGCCTTCTGAAACCAGCAGCAATAGTCCTGATTAATTAGAACTAAGTTATCAAAAGTGTATCGATGTCTATGGAGCTAACCCCGCTCACCGCTATTTCTCCCATCGACGGTCGCTATGCCGATAAAACTCAAGCATTGCGTTCTATCTTCAGTGAATACGGGCTTATTCGCTACCGTGTGCAAGTGGAAATCCGCTGGTTCGAAGCCCTAACTCAGCATCCTGCCATCCACGAGGCGCCACCGTTGAGTCCCCAAGCCAAAACCCGACTGAACGCTATTATCGATAATTTCAGCTTGGCAGACGCTCAGCGCATAAAAAAGATTGAAAACACCACTAACCACGACGTTAAAGCCATCGAGTATTTTCTCAAAGAAAAGATTACCGATAACCCTGAACTGACCGCTATCGCTGAATTTATTCATTTTGCTTGTACCTCGGAAGACATCAATAATCTTGCTTATGGGCTAATGCTGCAAGAAGCGCGTAGCGCTGTATTGTTGCCGAGTCTTGATAAACTTATTGAGGCGCTGCGCCAGTTGGCGCACTGCTATGCCGACCAACCCATGTTGTCCCGCACCCATGGCCAACCGGCATCGCCCACCACATTAGGCAAAGAGATGGCTAACGTTGCTTATCGTTTAAAACGGCAGCGGCAGCAGCTTGTTGATTTGCCCATATTGGGTAAGATCAATGGCGCGGTGGGTAATTACAACGCTCATCTAGTGACCTATCCAAAACTGGATTGGGAAGGGCTGGCCAAGACATTTGTGGAGCAGGGTTTGGGGCTTAGCTGGAACCCTTTTACCACCCAGATCGAACCCCACGATGCTCTTGCAGAGTTGCTGGATGTGGTGGCCCGCTGTAATACAGTGCTCATAGATCTGTGCCGAGATATCTGGGGTTATATCGCCTTGGGTTACTTTACGCAAAGCGTGCAGGGGCAGGAGGTGGGTTCTTCCACCATGCCCCATAAGGTTAACCCCATCGATTTTGAAAACGCAGAGGGTAATCTTGGTTTAGCGAATGCTGTGCTGAGTCACCTGGCCGGCAAATTACCCCTATCCCGTTGGCAACGAGATCTGACTGATTCAACAGTGCTACGGGCATTAGGTGTTGGGTTTGCCCATGGCCTCATCGCTTATCAAGCTTGTCTTAAGGGAATCGGTAAACTTGAAGTGAATGTACAACGGCTGTTAGACGATCTCGATGCTAACTGGGAAGTGCTGGCGGAGCCCATACAGACCCTGATGCGCCGCTATGGCATTGCGCAACCCTATGAAAAATTAAAAGCCATGACCCGGGGACAGTCGGTCAACCAAAGCGTTTTAATGGCTTTTGCTGAGCAATTGGATTTGCCGGAAGATGCAAAACAGCGGCTGTTATCCCTGACGCCCGCAGACTACATCGGTAATGCTGCGCAACAGACACGCAAAATTTGACTCACTTAAACGTATGCAAAAAAAGCCCCTTGTATTAGTAGTCGATGACGACGCCGGGGAGCGGCTGTTGATCCGCGAAGCACTGTTGGCCGATGGTTTAGTGGTCTGCGAGGCGGGGAACGGGCAGGAGGCTTTGGAAAAAGTAGTGATGCAATGGCCCGATATCGTATTAATGGATATCATTATGCCAAAGATGGACGGCTTTGCCACATGCGCCGCCTTGCGAGCCATGCCAGGCGGTGAACATATGCCTATTATGATAGTGACTGGGCTTAACGACACCGCTTCAGTGGAACAGGCTTACCATTACGGCGCCACGGATTTCGTGACCAAACCCCTTAACTGGCGTATGCTGCAGCATCGGGTTCGCTATGTGCTACGCAGTAGCCAATTACTGCAACGGCTACATGACAGCGAGGCTAATGAACGAGCGCTAGTGAACGCGGTGCCCGATACCATTATACGTTTCCACCGGGACGGGACAGTCATCGATTTTAAAGCGGGCAATACCTGTCAGCCACCGGCTGTGGGTGAAAATGGTTTCCACCGCTTGCCCAAATCAATTCGAGATAAATTCTTGTCAGCGGTGGAACAGGCGCTACAGTATAAGACAGTTCAGTTATTCGATTGCGAAGTGGCGGCAAAGGATAAGCTCACCCAATATGAAGTTCGTATTGTGGCTATTGCCGAAGAACAGGCGGTGGCCATCATCCGCGATATTACAGAGCGCAAGCAAACGGAAGAAAAACTGCACATGATGTCCCATGCCCTAGAGCAAAGTCCGGTATCGGTGGTGATTACCGACATGCTGGGTCATGTGAAATACGTCAATCCACACTTTACTCAAGTAACCGGTTATCGTCCCGAAGATGTGCTGGGCAAACCTTCCTCCCTGCTCAACCCAAACAGCTTATCCACCGATGATACCCCCGGTGTTTGGCAAACTATTGAGCAGGGCAACGTATGGCGGGGGGAATATTCCAATCTTCGCAAAAACGGTGAGCCCTTTTGGGAGTCTGCGCAGATTTCGGCAATTCGCGATGCCCAAGGGTCGGTGACTCACTTTATTGGACTTAAAGAAGATATTACATCCCATAAACTGGCTCAGGATCGGATTCGATTCCTCGCCTATCATGACCGTCTCACCCACTTGCCTAATCGAGTTTTTTTCCAGGACCATCTCCAGCAAACCCTCGAACTAACCCAGTCTGACCCCTTTTCTGTCGCCGTTTTTTTGTTGGATTTAGATCGTTTTAAGCGTATTAACGATTTTTTTGGACATCGGGTTGGAGATCTGGTGCTGCAACGTATCTCAGAACGGCTTAAAACCTGTCTGCGTCAAGGTGTGAGAATCAATAGCGTTGACGCCCATGCAGCCGGTCAGGATATGTTGGCGCGTCTAGAGGGAGACGAATTTGCCTTGCTATTAGCCAAAATCAACGGGTCGGAGAATGCTGATCAGGTGGGCAAAAGGATCCTGGATGTGTTAAGCGCACCTTTTGAAGTGGAAGATGTGGAAGTCTTCGTCACGGTAAGCATGGGTATTGCCGTATATCCCCATGATGGAGGAAATGCAGAGACCCTACTCAAACGGGCCAACACGGCCTTAGATCATGCTAAACAACAAGGTCGTAATACTTATCGCTTTTATTATCCCTGGATGGATGCTGCATCCGTCCAGCGTTTGTCCCTAGAGAATCAGCTACGCCGCGCCTTGCAGCGAGAAGAATTTAGTCTAGATTATCAGCCCTTGGTGGAGCTTGCTAAGGGGCGAATCGTGGGAGCTGAGGCATTGCTTCGCTGGCACAATCCGCGTCTAGGCAGGGTGGCGCCAGGGGATTTTATTCCTTTAGCAGAAGACTTTGGTTTAATCAGCGGTATAGGTGAATGGGTTTTGTATTCAGCGTGTGCCCAGAACCGTGCCTGGCGTAACATGGGCCTGCCTGATATTATTGTGTCGGTTAACCTCTCCAAACACCAGTTGCGTAATCGCACCATTGCCCAAACCATCAAGCATGTCTTGGAGATGACAGGGTTAGAGTCAGGCGGTTTAGAACTGGAATTGACCGAGAGTATGGTGATGCGAGACCCCGATATCGCGGCCAGTATGTTAGGTAGTATCCGGGACTTGGGGGTGCGCATTGCTATGGACGATTTTGGTACGGGCTATTCGTGTTTAAGCTATCTAATGCAATTACCCTTAGATACCTTAAAAATCGATAAATCGTTTCTTGAAAATCTCTCCGAAAACACCCGTAAGGCGGCTATTGTGCGCACTATTATAGCGCTGGCGCGTCACCTCAAATTACAAGTAATTGCGGAAGGTGTTGAACGACAACAGCAAATGCGCTTCCTGGGTGAGGAAGGTTGCGATCTGGTGCAAGGTTACTTCACCGGCCCACCGGTAAGTCCTGAGCAATTTAGTCGGCTCCTGGCAAGGGTGGATGCCGATGGGACAAATTTCCAAAAGACAAAACAAGTTCCAATGGGTATAAGGCTTTAGTCTCTATCGCTGCTGGTAGTAGGGGCAGACTCAGGCACTGGCCTAGATTCAGGCGCGGGGGTGGTGGAGGCCAACCAA
>CAYRGG010000003.1:0-120579 GCA_964423745.1 uncultured Candidatus Competibacteraceae bacterium
AAGCCCACAAGGAGGTGTTCACGGCGTCCTCTGGAACAAGCTGCGTAAGTCCTAATAATATAACTCCACTGTGAACAGCGTATTTTCCCGATTTAGATGCTCATACCAATTCAATAAACGTTTGCATGTGTACGTCAAGATTTCATAAAAGCTTGATTGTATTAAGAATTTATTTGCGCATTATGCAATCATGAATTAATAAAGATCAACAACTTAAACTTTCAACTGCGTAACCCCTAATAGTATATTTTTATTTTTCCTTACAGAAACTTAATGACTCAACAAGATCACTTTTGGATGGAACAGGCTATCATGCTCGCCCAACAAGCCGCCGCCGCAGGCGAAGTGCCCGTGGGTGCCGTGTTGGTAAGGGATAATAACTGCATCGGCACGGGTTATAACCGTGTTATCGGTCTTTGTGATCCCACCGCCCACGCGGAAGTGCTCGCCCTGCGAGAAGCCGCCTGCCGGGTAGACAATTATCGATTAGTCGATAGCACCCTCTATGTTACCCTGGAACCCTGTCCCATGTGCGCTGGCGCGATGGTTCATGCCCGAATTAAACGGCTGGTGTTTGGCGCAAGCGACCCCCGGACGGGTGCCTGTGGCAGCATCTATAACTTGGTGCAATCAGATTATTTAAACCATCAGGTTGAAATAACGGCGGGCGTTTTGGATGAAACCTGTGGTGCGCTTTTGCGAAAATTTTTTCGCGAGCGGCGCAATGCCAACTCAAAGGAAAAACGTGGTAACGTTGAGTAGACAAGCCAGATTTGAAAAACACTGATAGCAAATGTGGGGCTTACTTTCTCTGTACGATAAAAGACAAAAAGGGAAAATCTTGGAGACTTTTTAATAACTAGGGTAGTGCATAAAAACCCAATAGGGCTGACTTTTATTGAGTATAGCCGGATAGTACTAACGTAGTTTTACCGAACGTTTGATTGAGTAAAATCTATGAATAAACAATACATTGAAAAAGTGGGCGGTGGCTATCGACTCACAGGCAGTCGTGTTTCACTGGACTCAATAGTATACAGTTTTTTGCGAGGTGAAACGGCTGAAAGTATCGCGCAATCATTTCCCGTACTTACTCTAGAGCAAGTTTATGGGGCAATAACGTATTACTTAGCTAATCAGTCTGAAGTTGATCGTTATCTGAAAAAGGCAAATACTGAATTTGGGCAATTGCGCCGCGCTATCCGTGCTAAAGATCCAATGTTCTATAAAAAGCTAGCTGAAAAACGTCAATCGGTTGCATAGTTACAGATTGCATGGGTTTACGATTTCAAGCAGATGCTGATCTTAAGCAAACCATCGTGTCAGCCTTAATCCGTCGGGAACCGGCGATGGATTTTCAAACGGCTAGTGTTGCAAATTTAGAAGGTCTAGCTGATCTGGACGTGCTGGCAAGATCAGCGAAAGAGGACCGAGTATTAGTTTCCCATGATCGTAGAACGATGCCACATCATTTTGCGGAATTCATCACAAGCCACATAAGTCCAGGACTCATTGTTGTTCCGCAATCCCTCTCAATCAATATAGTCATTGAAGATTTAATTCTCATTTGGTCAGCAACAGAAGTTGAAGAATGGGAAAACCGTATTGTTATATTACCGCTATGAAGCAATCGCTGCAGATGAGCCTAACAGAGCGTTGCAACGAACAATTGACTCCGTTTCATATCATCACAACGGCAACAACTCCGCAAAGTCGCTTATGGCTGGAAAATCCCCAGGCGCTTTGGCTGGCTGCGCCGAATCGGGTTTAGCCATAGCGACCACATAGCCGATACCACAATCATGAGCTGTACGCAGAATGCCTAGGTTATCATCCAAAAACAGGCTCGCCGAAGGTCGAAACGGTTCAACGGCTTGTAAACGGCACCAAAATTGCGGATCTTCTTTTGGTAAATCCAATTGATGGGCAGTGATAACGGCGTCTAAATGTTGTTCTAACCCTGTTTTCTCTAATTTCAAGCGTAGGCTTTTGGGATGCGCATTGGTGACCAGTACAGCTCGTTTTCCCGCACTACGTATCGCCTGCAGAAAATCTAAGGCTGCGGGCTGTAATGCAATAAGGTGAGCCACCTCGTGTTTGAGAATCCCCACATCGAAACCCAGTTCGTGACTCCAGTAGTCCACACAATACCAAGACAAGGTTCCCTGGACACGGTGATAACGAGCCAGCAGTTCCGTGCGGGCCTGCTGAAGAGCAATGCACCGAAGTTCACTGTAACGAAGCGGCATATGCTCTAACCAAAAATGATTATCGAAACGCAGGTCCAGCAATGTGCCATCCATGTCTAACAGGACTGTCTCAATACGATTCCAAGGAAGTTTCATAAGCCTGTGACGCTAACAGTTAATCTGCAATGAAATACCCAGCGATGTTAATATGGGTCATCTTATGTTAGTGCTGCACTTAGGTAAATTATGTCAAAAAAGCGCGACGTGCCAACAGTACTCGATGTTGAGACTATTGCTCGTACCCGTCTGTTCCACGTTGAACGGGTAAAGCTAGCATTTACTAACGGCGCTCAGGTGGAGTATGAACGGGTGCCGGGTTCTCAGATTGACTCGGTACTCATCGTCCCCCTATTAAACCCCGAGACTGTGCTGCTAATTAGTGAATACGCCGCTGGCACCCATCGCTACGAATTGGGTTTTCCCAAGGGTGTCCTGGAACAAGGAGAGGATGTCATCAGCGCGGCTAATCGCGAGATCATGGAAGAAATTGGCTATGCTGCCCACACCCTTCGTCATTTAACATCCGTCACTATCGCGCCAGGATACATCGGCCATGTCACGCATCTTGTCCTCGCTGAAAACCTCTACGAGCAACGTATGCCCGGTGATGAACCCGAAGAAATTGAAGTAGTGCCTTGGCCCCTGGCGGATATAGACAGTTTAATTGCACGTAATGACTTTACCGAAGCACGCTCCATTGCGGCGCTGTTTCTTACCCGTAAACTGCTTAATCAACATCCCCTGTCATGACTATCAAGCTTGTTGATTTAATTCAACCGGTACAATCCATCGCTGAAAAGGCTGGTTCTCGTATTGTAGAAATCTACAAAGACGGATTTTCAGTGACTGAAAAAGCGGACAAGTCACCCGTAACTGAAGCTGATTTAGCTGCTCACGATATCATTGTCGACGGCCTTAGCGCTGTAACACCCCATATTCCTGTGCTTTCTGAAGAAGATGCTGATATCAGTTTTGCCACGCGGGCCCAGTGGGAGTGGCTATGGCTGGTGGATCCCTTGGATGGCACGCGAGAGTTTATCCGGCATAATGACCAATTTTCGGTCAATATCGCTCTGGTGCATCAACATAGCATCGTCTTTGGTTTGATTCTGATACCTATCACGGGTGTCTGCTATTATGCCTATCATAAGGGTGGCGCTTTTAAACAAGATCTTCATCGTCAAATTCAGCAAATTCATACTTCTGTTATCGGTCAGCGCATACCTCGGGTGATCGGTAGTCTCTACACGGGCCGCCGCCTAAACACGTTTCTAAGTGATCTCGGTCATCATCATTACACGGGGGTGGGTAGTTCGCTAAAATCTTGTCTCGTGGCGGAAGGTGAGGCAGATCTTTATCCCCGTTTTGGACCCACTTACGAATGGGATACCGCGGCCGCACAAATCATTGTCGAAGAAGCCGGTGGCGGACTCACCGACACGCAGATGCAGCCCCTAAGCTATAATGCGCGGCCCACGCTTGTAAACCCAGATTTTTTTGTTTTCGGCGATTGCAGTCACGACTGGTCCCGGTACTTGCCAAAACAGGCGAATCAAGACAGCTGAGACAATCTATCATGCTGTACGAACGCTATCAAAATGACCTCAAACGGGAGGACTTTGAATACGATGTGGCGCAAGAAAAGGCCATTAAAAGTTTACAACGGATTTGTGATGAGCTGGTTTCTACGCCATCTGCAGCGAGTTCACCGCAACCCAAGCTGTTAAAACGACTCTTCGGTAGTCGCCGCGAACATCGCGATACCCGAACACCCATCAAAGGTCTGTACCTATGGGGCAGTGTCGGCCGCGGTAAAACCTATTTAGTAGATCTATTTTACGAAACCCTACCCATCGATCATAAAAAACGTATCCACTTTCACAGTTTTATGCAACAAATTCATGCTGCATTGGGAGAGTTAAGAGAGCAACAAAACCCTTTACAATCCGTTGCCCGTCACTTCGCTGAGAGGACAAAGCTCATATGTCTAGATGAGTTTTTTGTGTCTGACATCACGGATGCCATGCTGCTGTCTGGGTTATTAGAGGCATTATTTAACCAGGGGGTCACTCTAGTAACCACATCCAATATCCCTCCCGATGAACTTTACAAAGATGGCCTCCAGCGATCCCGTTTCCTACCCGCCATTGACCTTATCAAGGAACATTTGGAGGTTATGAACTTAGATGGCGATAGGGATTATCGCTTGCGTTATTTAGAAAAAGCAGAGATCTATCATTACCCCCTTGACGAAACAGCCGAGGGTATTCTGATGGATACGTTTAATCACGTCAGTCCAGAAGTCGGCTATCCAAACGGTCGCTTAGAAATAGCAGGCCGTTCTATTGCAACTCGGCGTCAGGCCGATGGTGTGGTATGGTTTGATTTTTCAGCTATTTGCGATGGCCCTCGCAGTCAAACAGACTACTTAGAGATCGCCCGTTGCTTTCATACGGTGTTGATCTCGGATGTTCCGATCATGGATTGGCAGATGGAAAACCAAGCCCGGCGTTTCCTCAACTTGGTGGATGCGTTTTATGATCATAGCGTCAAGTTAATCATCTCTGCCGCTGCTCCCATCATAGAAATTTATCAAGGCGAAAAGTTGACCTTTGAATTTCAGCGGGTTTTTAGCCGCCTACAGGAAATGCAATCCCACGAGTATCTTGCTCGCGAGCATGTGCCGTAATTCGATACCAATCCTAAGAAGGCTCTATCTTATAGGGCGGGCCAAAATAAGTAATAGCACAAAGTATTGAAGAATTTTAATTCAAAGGATTAGTGTAAGACATTTTTTATCTAACTTTACACAAAGCAATCGCATATAGGCAAGTGCAGTCTAAGGCACATAAATACATCGGTGTCTGTCGCTGCGCTTTGCATTATCTAAGACTTTCGTACTAAGACGAATGCCGGATAGACATTACTAGACAACGGGTTACACTTTGTGATCATGTTTTACCGGCTTCATAAAGAGTAACCCGAAAATGACCCGTATAGCCCATACAACCCATAGTAATTACCACCATCGATTTCCTACCGATACGTTAGCGACTCAACCTAATCCTCAAGCTGCGCATCAACTACAAATTGCCATGAAGGCAAGCGAGGATAACGCAGTGACACCCACCTTAAAGGATCACGCTAAGTTACTAAAATCTGTACTTAGTCACCCCTCGACTCGTACCTTACTAGCGGACTTCAGTCAACGCCGCCTTAAAACCCTCACAGATCAAGGTCGCCAAGGTGCTCGCGACCTGATGAATGATAGTCATGTCAAGGCTGATAAAGTGATGAATGTCTTTGCCAAATACCGGGATTATCCTGCGGTATTAGCGGGTTTTTTTGAAGCCTTAGGACCCCATAATACCGTTAATGCGCTACGTTATGTAGATTATAAAGCCCGTGATGTCATTGGTTCGCAAGCCTTCACACAATTAGCCGACCGGGATGACACTTCCTTGGGCGAGCTTAACCGGATTAAAGCATGGCGTCATGAACAACGTAATGAATTGCGTGAGATATTGGCCGAAGCCCTTAGTAAAGGCGCTGAAGGTGGTTTAAGCGACGCTTTTGTCCAAGGTATGGCCAAGGTCGCAAGCGCTGATCCAAAAACCGCCAACCAATTGAGTAATATTCTCAGCCAGTCCGACGATGAAGGGCTAACACCGCTCAAAACGGCATTTCTTAACACCCTTATGACAGCCGATAAAGCCCTCAGCGAGGTAAGTGACACAGACACGCCAAGATGGGTGCGGGCTGCAACTCTTTTGTTGGGAAGTGATACCAGTAGTCAACTGGCTGAATCATTGCAGCGGAAAGCAGGAAGTAGTGAACTAACCTACTTTATTAGTAATGCTGTTCAGCATTCCGCCAAGGCAACACCAGGTTTAGACGGTCTACCTTATTATGACCAATACTATCAGCAAGGAGTTGATGGTCTGCTGAGAGGACTGAGCCAACTTCAGGGAGATGAATACACTAAATTAAAAGCTCATGTCTTCAGCGCGGCCAACGATGCTATGGGTGAGCAGTATACCCGTAAGGGGCTGACTGAGGGATTGAAGGCGCTATTCACAAGTGACGCTAAGGGTATTGCTATAGAAGTACAAAATGCTTCTGAAAACGATATACAAAGTCTTTCAGCATTTGCCTATTTTTTTAAAGAAACTATCTTCGATTATCCCGATTCTGAAAGTCAATTTCTCGAAGCGGTTTCGACAACATTAAAATCTCTATACCAAAGCGCAACCGATGATTCGATAGATGAAACAGAGAATGAACTCAACGCAAGAGCATTAGGCTTGATGTTTGGAAACTTGCAAGCTGCTTTTGAAGTTGCAAAAGCAGATAATCAAATGAACCAAAATGCGGTGCAAAACACTATCAATATACTTACCGGATTCGCAACTATATATCCTCATCTTAGTAGGCAGATTGGCGCACTTAAAGATGGGGCTATTGTTCCCTTTTTTGATGCGTTGCTTAACGGCAAAAGACGTAGGCAAACACAAGATATAGATTTAATTGATACCATTTTCGGAAAGCTAGAAGGCGCTATCCTGGCAGGTTTTAATGGTTACCTAGAACATACAGGCCGCACAAGCAGAGATGTATATGATTTAGCTTCTGCTAAAGCAGTTTCTAGCAGCCGAAAAGACTTATTCAAGAACTAATATGAGTTACTTAAAACACTTGTTATTGTTTACATTACTAATAATCTTAACCGTTTTAATAGGCTGTAAACAAAAAGTCTCACAAGAAGCAATTCAATATCAGGCAACAACCAACTTATCCACAAACTTTACAATTAATCCAGGAAAAGTTAAAAAACACTTTATTGAAGGCTCTGATCAAAAGATTAACGAATTGATTCAAGGAATCTTGCTTAGCAAGCAAGACTCTTCTAAAGATATGATTAAAGAATTTTCACAGCTATTTGCTGAAACCTATATTAAAGCTATGGATAGCAATCTCAGCGAATCAGAAAACCGATATTATGCCGCTAGGTTTGGTAACATTATGGGTCATCTGTCGATTTTACGTGAACAGATTATGAAACAACGAAACAAACGATTATTCGCAAAATGGTATGACTACAATGAGTTTGACAAACGATGGTTGGCAATGTTTATAGACATCACTCCATTGTTTTTGTCAGAAAAAATTGATGAACAAGTAATAAACATCGCAAAAACTGGCACTGTAAATGAGTTTGTGAACGCCTTAAAACAAAGTGAATTCGCAAAAAAGAATAATAACCAAGACTTAGTTGATAGCGTAATTAGTACAACTGATGGTACTGTTACAGCAAAATTTAACGGGTATTTACGAGAAAAAAAACGTAATATAAGAGACACTTATGACTCATCATTTGCTGCAGTCTACCTTAGTAAGTGAGCGAAAAAAAAACATAAACATTCTCAACATTTTGGTTTAATCCTAATAAATATCCGCCGCCATGCACTGCATGGCGGCGGATAATATCAAAAAAACTTTCTTCTATTTGTTTTTAAAGATTAATTTACGCACCACGTCTGTCATGGAGATCACACCCACCGGCACACCGTCTTCTAACACCACGAGCCGATGAATACGGCGGCTGGTCATGGTGGTGACGGCTTGCGTTAGGGTATCCCTCGCGTTACAGGTAGCACAACCTATGGTCATGGCGGCCCGCGCCGACATTTGGCGGGCCTCATCTTGGGATTTACCTTGACGGGACAAAGCCATGTCGGTTTGTGTGACTACACCAATAGGGTTGTTGTTGTCCATCACCACGATTGCATGGATCTTATGTTTCATCATAAGATCGGCGACTTCCTCTAAGGAAGACTCAGGTGAACAGGAGATCACACCCTGATTCATCATATCTCTGACCAGAGTACCGTCATCCTCGATAACAGCTTCTAATCCCTCATCCATATGCTGGGAGATATAATTTGGCGCTGGGGAAGTTGGGCTAGAAACAGAAATGGGTTCTGGCGCTTCTAGAGACGCACCGGCAGCGGCAGGCACAGGTTCTGCAGATGCAGGAACGCTTTCAGTGATACCTTGACCGAATTCAGTGGCGTTCACCAGTACCGCCATATTGCCATGGGGGTGTTTGTTCTCATACATCAGTTGATGCACATCAGGGATTTCGTCGAAGGTGGCTGCCTGAGACAAACACGGATCCACTTTGCCCTCAAGCACCAGGCGATTGATGCCCTCGGCTTGCTCATCATTGGCAAAGTGAGAACCTTGCACCCGTTTTTGGCGCATCCACATATAACGCAGATCCACCGTCGCATTGTAGCCGGTAGTACCTGCGCAAATCACCACCATGCCACCGGTTTCACACACAAACAAAGAGGTAGGAATCGTCGTCTCGCCAGGATGCTCGAAGACGATGTTGGGCGCACGTTTCTCTCCCAACGCTTCCCAAATCGCCGAGCCAAACTTACGCACACCCTTTAGCCAAGCGCTGTAACCCGCATTGTCTTTCCAGTGGGGCAACATACCCCAATGATCAAAATCTTTACGATTAATACAACCTTTGGCGCCAAGACTCTTACAGTATTCAAACTTGTCTTCACCGGAGACCACGGCGATGGGAATAGCGCCCATTGCTCGGCAGATCTGAATCGCCATGGAACCCAAACCACCAGCACCACCCCAGACTAGAACCACATCGTCTTTTTTAACGGTATGTTCGCCCCATCCCATAAGCATACGATAAGCTGTGGCGCCTACCAGCAAATAAGACGCACCGGCTTCCCAACTCAAATGTTTCGGTCGCGGTAAACACTGGTGAGCTTGTACTGGGATGAATTGCGCAAAGCTTCCATAGTTGCTTTCATAACCCCAAATTCGGAAGGAAGGCGCATACATGGGGTCTTTGCCACTGGTTACCCAAGGCTCGTGGACATCCCACATGCCGCAATGGACAACTACCTCGTCCCCCACCTGAAGATTTTTTACATTCTTACCAATTTTGTAGACGATACCAGAGGCATCGCTACCGCCGATATGGAATTCTTCTGGTTCACCTTTTTTGTTACGTGCTTTGATAACGTCGATGGGTACACCAAGTCCTGCCCAGACATTATTGTAGTTAATACCTGCAGCCATCACATAGACCAGCACATCGTCGTCGCCGATGGGGGGCACATCGACAATTTCCCGCTTAAACGCCTTCATGGGCTCGCCAAAGCGTTCGGGACGAATCAGACTGGCATGCATTTTTTTCGGTACTTCGCCCAATGGCGGCATATCACCGATGTCGTAGACTTCTTTTGCCATAATTTAGTTTTTCCCCAAATAAAAACAGCGCTTCAAAAGTCTCTTTAATTAGCAATAAAACTTTCACGCAAGTTGTCGTACTAATCAAACGATTTAAGATTCTCTCCAATTAGCAAGAAAACTGTCACGCAAAGTGTCATACTGATCAAAGGGAGATCCGCTACGCTGCGTTAAAATGTCAAAAAGATGAGGTTCTCCACCTAACTTGTCGATGCCAAAACGGCCAAATTCCTCCCGCAAACGTTTTACAATCCATTCTGCTTGGAAACGCCTGCGCCGAATGCTAAGCAGATCGCGCTCTAGCAGCCAAACACGATGCTTCTCAAGGGTATCGACGAGCGTATCGATGCCGGTTCCCGCTGTGGCGCTGGCGGAAAGAGCGGGCACCTCCCAACCGTATTCGTCGGTTTGTCTTCTTAAGGTAGTGCGTAATTCGGATAGGGTTTTACGGGCTGCAGTGCCAATATCCTCCTTGTTGACCACTAAAAGATGGGGCACTTCCATGATGCCTGCTTTAAGAAACTGAATACTGTCTCCCGAAGCGGGCTGGGCCACAAAACAGGTGGTGTCGGACATTTTAGAAATATCGATCTCTTTTTGCCCAACACCGACGGTTTCAATCAATACAATATCAAACGCCGCCAGCATAGCTAAACTCATGGGCCATACTTCAGCACTCAAACCACCAAATTCACCACGACATGCCAAGGAACGGATGAACACATCGCCATCCACACCACCAGCCGCTAGCATACGTAGACGATCCCCCAGCAGTGCGCCGCCACTGATGGGGCTGGAAGGGTCCACCGCCAACACCCCTACTGTTAACCCACGTTGACGCCAAACGTCGATCAACGCCGATGTCAAGGATGATTTTCCTGCGCCGGGAGGACCTGTAATACCAATGAGATGACCCGCGGCATCAAGCTTTTCTACCGGCAATGTGGCGAGAAAATGGGCAGCGCAGCGACGTGCTTGAGGGCGTTTATCGTCCAGCAGATTTAAAGACATGGCCACAGCCGCCCGGTCTCTCCCCGCCACCGAAGCTGCTAGCGTCTCCGGGTTCGGCAAGCCTTTTTGGGCAAGCATTAGGCGGCCTTTTGCTGGAAGGGTTTTAATCCATTGGACTCGCGGATGATGTCCACAATATCCATCATGATAGCGTTCATATCCATGATGTTTTTTGGCGTGTATACAGCAGCCACCCCTCTAGCGAGCAATTTTTGCTCATCATCCACGGGAATGATACCGCCTATGATGATGGGAATATGGGTTAGGTTGACCTTACCCAACTCATCGAAAATATCTTCAGCCAATTCCAAATGGCTACCGGATAGCACTGAGAGTCCAATCAGATGAACACCTTCTTCCAAGGCTGCCTTGGTAATCTGTTGGGGTGTTAGACGGATGCCTTCGTAGACGATTTCAAAACCTACGTCCCTGGCCTTAACCGCGATTTGCTCGGCGCCATTGCTGTGGCCATCGAGACCCGGCTTACCTACTAACATACGTAATGGGCGACCCAACTCTTCGCCAGTTTGACGGACTCTATCGCGGATGGTCAGCACAATGTCGCTGTGTTTTTGCCCCTCGGTACTGATATCGATCCCTGTGGGAGGCCGATACTCGCCGAAAATGTCGCGTAAGGTCTGACTCCATTCGCCCGTAGTGACTCCCGCATGGGCGCAACGGATCGAGGCCGGCATGATATTGTCGCCATTGTTGGCAGCGTCTTTCAAGGCAGCCAGAGCGGCATCCACGTCAGCTTGATTCCGCTGTGCTTTAAAAGCGTTGAGACTTTCGATCTGGGCCTGGGCTGCACGGGGATCAACCTTCATGATACCACCGTCTTCCTTCGACATTAGGGGCGATGGTTCTGTCTCGGTAAAGCAGTTGAGACCGACGATCTTGAGCTCTTTACTTTCGATGGCTCGCATCCGCTTCATATGACTGGACACCAGCTGACGTTTAACGTAACCGTTTTGTACGGCAGCTAACATACCACCATTATCTTCCACCCGTTGTAGCTCTTCTCGAGCGCCGTCAATCAGGGACTGCACTTTGGCGTCCACCACCGGCGAGCCATCGAAAAGATCCCCGTATTCCAGCAGATCCGTTTCGAAGGCTAGCACTTGCTGCATACGTAGCGCCCACTGTTGATCCCAGGGCCGGGGCAGACCTAGGGCTTCGTTCCAAGCAGGTAGTTGCAGGGCGCGGGCGCGGGCTTTTTTAGATAAGGTTACAGCGAGCATTTCGACAACAATGCGCTGCACGTTGTTTTCCGGCTGAGATTCCGTGAGCCCTAAGGAATTGACCTGAATTCCGTAACGAAAGCGGCGCATCTTGGGGTTTTTCACACCGTAGCGATCGTGGGCGATTTCATCCCACATATCCACAAAAGCCCGCATCTTGCACATTTCTTCGATGAAGCGGATACCGGCATTGACAAAGAAGGAAATGCGCCCCACTACCTGCTCGAAGTCTTCATCACTCATTGCGCCAGCCGCTTTAACGGCATCGAGGATAGTCGTGGCGGTGGCCAAGGCATAGGCCAGCTCTTGAGTAGGGGTGGCACCTGCTTCTTGCAGATGGTAACTACAAATGTTGGTGGGATTCCATTTGGGAATATGTTTTACCGTGTAGGTGATCATGTCGCTGATCAACCGCACCGAGGGTTCCGGCGGAAAGATATAGGTGCCCCGGGAAAGGTATTCTTTGATGATATCGTTCTGGGTGGTGCCTTGAAGCTGTGATTGATCCACACCCTGACGCTCCGCCACCGCCACATAGAGGGATAACAGCCAAGCTGCCGTGGCATTGATGGTCATGGACGTATTCATTTTATCCAAGGGAATCTGATGGAAAAGGGTTTCCATATCCCCAATATGACAAATGGGTACACCGACTTTACCCACTTCGCCCCGGGAAAGTATATGGTCTGAGTCATAACCTGTTTGGGTCGGTAAATCAAACGCCACCGACAAGCCAGTTTGACCTTTCGTCAAATTGTTGCGGTAGAGTTCGTTGGATGCTTTGGCTGAGCTATGCCCGGAATAGGTACGCATCAGCCACGGTTTATCACGTTTAACTGCTTGGGTCTCCATGCAGACCTCCTTATTAAGATGACGTGGGGCGTCGTTTGACTAGGAGACGCCGCTCGATCTCAAAAATTTTCTGATTGATTTTTTCCTTACCTAACTTTTGTTTATTGTTTTCCTTAATAAAGAGATCTGCCCCGTGAGTTTCTAGGGCTTGGGCGGCGCTCACATTTTTTACACCAATAAACTGCAAGGTAATAAGACCGACTCCGTTGTTATCGGCTAGCGGCTCTGCCACTAACACTCGGGAAAGCCCTGCTACCGTGTCGCCGGAAACAGCGGGTTGGGTATGGTATCCTTCGGTAAATCCCAGTTCCCACAAGGCGTTTTCACTCACATCCCGACTTGCCAGACCTTCCAACCAAGCGAACACCAGTCCCCCATAAACGATGGGCTCCCCACTCATTTTGCCCGACAAACCGGTGCTAAAAACCCGATCGAAGTGCAGCGGATGGGTGTTACCCACCCAATAGGTGAGAGCCATGTGTTCATCGGTGATGGTGCGCCCGTTGGGATGGACAATGATATCCCCAGGGGTAAAATCTTCAAAATAGGTGTTGGGACCCGTCAGATCCTCCGGAAAGGAGATTTTGGATAAGGGTAATTCCAGGTTTGGGTTTTCCACCCAGGGAAATTCCACGGGTTCATTGGAAGCTGGCGTTGTTGGCGGGCGACTGCCCCGCCACGACACCATAATTTTACGTTCGTATTGCAACACCACCTGACCTTGCTGATTCACGCCTAGGGTGCGAATCAATACAATGCCCGGTTTATCTTCTCCCCGCTCTTTGCGATCGACCACCTTGGTAAAGGCGCGCAGGGTATCGCCCGCATACACAGGCCGTAAGAACTGGACATTGTAATAGCCTAAATTGGCGATGGCTTTCTCGGAATCATTTTGCACACCGAGGGACAACACCACATTAAAAACCATTTGCGGACTAGCGGGAAGATCTGGAAACCCACACGCCTTGGCATAATCGGCATTCAAATACAGGGGATTCGCCTGCATAAAGATGCGGGCAAAATCCAACATGGTGGACCGCTCAAAGCTAAATCCTCGGGGATGGACGAAGACCTGACCTGGCACGAACTCATCCAAGTAGCGCCCATATTGGGGAGCGCGAACGCGCTCCAAATTGATCTTAACATCCCCAGCCAGTTCGTTTTGTGGGGTAAACGCCATGGCAATGGACATGGATTTAGTCCTCCAACTCCTGTTTCTCCTTGGCATTCTTAACCAGCGCGGGGGCAATTACTTTAAGGGCCAAAGTTTCCTCGGCGCCTTCAAAAATGGATAACACGCGAGCATCCACAAAGTAACGGCTTACCGGCACCTCTTCTGCGTAACCCATACCACCATGGATCTGTAAGGCTTCTCGGGTAAACCACTCCGCTGTCTTACAGGTGAAGATTTTTACCATACTCGCTTCCATATCGCCGCCACCTTGATCCATCAAACGGCCCACGGCATAGGTAAATTGCCGACTGGCCAACAGATAAGCCGCCATACGGGCAAGTTTTGCCTGAGTAAGTTGATAGTCAGCGATGGGTTTGCCGAAGACGACCCGCTCTTGGGAATAGGATACGGCTTTTTCGAAGGCCGCTTGCATCAAGCCAATGGCTCGAGCAGCGGTCTGAATACGGCCACCGGAAAAACCGGCCATGGTGTAATAAAAACCTTTACCTTCCCCTTCTGGTCCTCCCAGCAAATTCTCATCGGGTACGAAGAAATCATCAAAGAACAAGTCAAAAGAGTGCATACCTCGATAACCGATGGTGGCGATGGCCTTGCCGGTTAATGTACCACCCTCTTCTTGCTTATACTCAAATTCATGGCCATCGTAAGAGGGCTTCTCGGCCAAAAACATGGACAAGCCACGATGCCCCAAAGACGCATCGGGATTAGTACGCGCCAGCACTAAAAGCACACCGGCTTTGCCGCCAAAGGTACACCAGGCTTTAGCGCCGTTGAGTAACCATCCTCCTTCGGTCTTAGTCGCCTTTAATTTCATGCTGGCTACATCGGAACCATAGTTGGGCTCGGTGACTGCCACAGCACATAGCGGTTCACCGGCAGCCAGTTGCGGCAACCATTTTTCTTTTTGTTCCTGAGTACCACCCTTTAATAGCGCTCGCGCTAAAATCTCGGGGCGAGTGATGAGACTACCCGCCGCACCGAGAGAACCGCGAGAAAGCTCTTCGGTGACCACAATCATCCCCATGTTGTCTTCTTTTTCGTCCTCTTGAAGACCACCAAATTGCTCAGGGATAGATAACCCAAAACAACCTAGCTCTTTGACTTGCTCTAGGATTTCGTCAGGAATGATAAGGTCTTGTTGATGGATATCTTTAGCCAGGGGCATCACCACGTCGTTGGCAAAGCGACGGAAGGTGTCTTGCATCATGACATGATCGTCATCTAAGAGGTAAGCGCCGGTCTGGCCATCTAAACCCGTGACGGTTTCACCAATACCTGCCAAGGTTCCAACCCCCAACTGGGCAGAGCAAAATTGTTCCACCGCAGCACTTTCCAATAAAGTACCTAGCTTGCCTCGGCTCAAACCAAAATCATCGGGCCGGGCTGCTAAGCGTGAGCGAACAGCGTGGATGGCCTCAGCAGCAAAAAATAGCGCTAACCGCTCTTCAAGAATCGGTGAAGCATCGCTAGAACCATTGGCTTGCCGGGCTTTACCCGCATACTCTAAAACAAATTTGGCGGCCGCCGCCTCAGCACAGGATAAAGCCGTATCATAGGCAACAATTTGATGCTCATCGAGTTTGGCAGCCGAGATCCGACCATCTGCTTGGGTGCGGTCTTTAAGACTTGCCAGGACGATATCCAGCGTTTTGTTAACAGCATCCAGCGCCTGGTTAGCCTGGTCCATAAGTACTTGTGCCTGAGAATTAGACATAATGACACCCTCTCGAGATCGCGGTTAAGGTAAAGCCGAAATGCGAGTCAAAAATAGATAGATATGTACGGTACAAGGAACTGCGTTGATTTGATTTTGCTCGGTTACGTAACAAGCTCCATGCTTTTGGTTTGGGCTTGTTCAACGGATTAGACGCCTGCGCCAGATCCTGTTCAAACAAAAAAACAAAATGATAGAAATAGCTTTTGCTGGACTGGCTAGTGCCGTAATGGGCTGCCACGGAGACATCTACACTACGCGCCTGTGCTGAACTGGGAAACCTATTTTTACCCAGAGTTCCCCGGAGATTACTACATGATTCAGAGATAAGCTGACTCGCCATGGGGATAGAAAATGAGTTGACATAACTAATCTTTTTAACATGTTGCGTTGCGTCATGTCAAATACTGAAACTAAGAGACAGATGCACTTAAAAAATTAATAGGGAGTAATATAATGAATTAAAACAACAATCATTTTAATGATAAATATCTTTAATAAAAATTAGTTTTTAAAAAAAAGTCCATTTATCTAATAACTTCCACATATAATAACTTCCACATAGAATTTATTAAAAAATCAAATTACTTTAATTAGAAAAACTAATACTAAAAAGGTTTTTCAGATAAGGTTTTCTGTTTTATTTCTACTGACTACTATAACGGTAATTAAATCAGATATTTTACCTATCATGCTTAAGAACCTATTTTAAAATCTGCTCATGTCCGCTGACTCTGCGTTACAGACCCTTCTCCGCTGCTCATTTATTTAATCTTGGGTGGCTAGCTCAATACCCTCCCAAGCTACTTGAGCTAAAAACTCAATTTCCTCAAGCGCAATCACATAGGGCGGCATAAAGTAGATGACATTGCCCAAAGGTCTTAGCAGTGCACCTCGACTCAAGGCGTGTTGATAAACCCGTATCCCTCGCCGCTGTTGCCAAGGATAGGGTTTGTGGGTGGCTTTATCCTGAACCATTTCGATGGCCAAAATCATACCCGTTTGCCGCACTTCAGCTACGTAGGGATGGTCATTAAAACGCTGCGTGACAACTGCCATATGCTGAGCCAAGAGGCGATTTTTGGCGATGACATCATCATCGTGAAAAATATCCAATGTCGCCAACGCAGCGCGACAAGCCAAAGGATTCCCTGTGTAACTGTGAGAATGTAAAAAGCCCGAAAGATTTTGGTATTCGTCATAAAAGGCGTTGTAGACCTCAGGGGTCGTCATAACTACGCAAAGGGGTAGATAACCACCGGTCAAACCTTTGGACAACGCCATGAAATCCGGAGTGATGCCCCCCTGTTCACAGGCAAATAGGGTGCCCGTCCGACCAAAACCAACCGCTATTTCGTCGGCGATCAAATGCACATCGTAACGATCGCAGGCTTCCCGCAGCAGGGCTAAGTAAACCGGATCATACATGCGCATGCCACCAGCACATTGTACTAGAGGCTCGACAATCACTGCCGCCACTTGCTCGCCATGGCGCTCAAGGGCTGCTTCCATATGAGTGAATTGACGCCGAGCACACTCGGCTGGCGATTCACCCGGCTCTCGATGATAGGCGTCAGGGGAAGGCACTGTGATCGCCTCCATCAACAAAGGTCGATAGGTTTCCTTATAGAGGGGGACATCTCCCACCGCCAAAGCGCCTAAGGTCTCACCGTGGTAGCTGTTACTCAAGGTTATAAAACGAGTTTTTTCCGCCTTTCCGCAGTTGCGCCAGTAGTGATAGCTCATTTTCAGCGCCACTTCGATACCCGATGATCCATTGTCGGCGAAGAAAGCCCGCTGTAAGCCCTGGGGCGTTAACGCCGCTAACCGTTCGGCAAGCTGCAACACGGGTTCATGGGTAAATCCACATAGGATTACATGCTCAAGGGTATCGAGCTGTTCTTTAACAGCGGCGTTAATGCGGCGATTACTGTGGCCAAAAAGGTTAACCCACCAGGAACTGATGGCATCCAAATAGCGGTTACCTTCGAAATCCTCGATCCAGACACCTTCTCCCCGGCGGATCGGCAATAAGGGCAGCCATTCATGGTCCTTCATTTGCGTGCATGGATGCCAAAGTACAGCCAGATCACGTTTAATAAACGATGTATTTTGATTCATACTATTTTTATCTGTTGTAGATGGGTGAAACTCAGAGAAACCATACGTTAAAATAAAAAAGTATCCACTAAGAAACAAATTAGCTAGGTTTTTATCTGGTGCTACGCTGACTGCCTCTGGCAGGAAATAAAGATAAAAGGAAATCTAAGGAGCAACAATGGATTTTCTAAAGAGACATTAACCCGTTTTTTCTCTTTTAAAATTCATTATAAAATGTAACACAAGAACACATTTTGAGATAAAGTTTGTGTTTACAGCTTCGCTAATGCCTGCTCACAATTTAATCGACGGCAACGAGGCTCAATGGTTAGTAGCTCACCTCGCATGGACTTATCGTGGGGAACAAAGCAAAAACAGCGAGGAAACTCTGATCTTAGAAGCTGTTTCAAAAATTTGCGACCTTCGCTGAATCAAGGCGCTGCAACGCCGAATTAGCGGACATGAGCAGGTTTCGAAACAGCTTCTTAACTTGGTCTTAAGAGGTGGCCATGCCTATTAGTGGAAGCAAGACCGAAGGTCAAATTTGGTATTTGGAAGGTTATGTGGAAGAAGGTAAAAGTTGGATCATTGATCTAAAACCCTTACCTTATGCTATAGGACGACAACAGGGTGCTAATCTCCGGCTGTCTTCCTCAGAGATTTCCCGGCGTCATGCTGAAATATTTCGCCGTGACAATAATCTCTGGATTCGGGAGTTTGGCAGTACCAATGGCACATTTGTCAATCGAAAGCGGGTTAAGGGGGAACAAATACTCCAAAGCGGTGACATCATTCACTTTGGCCGCTTAGAGTTTCGTATCTATCAAGACAAAACCATTGAACCCATAGAAGAGCCGGACGATATTACCCAAGACCCCTTGACCACCATCGCCGATCTTGAACTCCCCCATGGCTTCTTGGACTGCGAAGATGAGTTCGACCAATTAATCCGCGAAAATTCTGTGGTGCCGCATTTTCAACCTATCGTTCGACTTAAAGATGGCAGAACTCTAGCCTATGAGTTACTCGCTCGAGGCAGTGCCGCAAATTTACCTACAGCGCCACCGTCCCTGTTGCTTATCGCTAAGCGCTTACACAAAGAAGTCAGGCTCAGTGAGCTCTTCCGACATGTGGGTGTACAACAAGCCTGTCGATTTGGCATCGGCCATGCACTCTTTGTCAACACAGTCCCTGCTGAGATGGATTTACGTTATCTGCGCCATTCCCTGGAAGCGTTGCGTACCTTAGCGCCCATGTTACCCTTGGTCGTAGAAGTGCATGAAACGGCCATAACCAGCCTAACTATGATGCGTGAATTACAAGCGCTGCTCACCGAGCTAGACATTGAATTAGCTTACGACGATTTTGGTGTTGGTCAGGCGCGTCTTGTGGAGCTCATGTCGGTGCCTCCAGCCTATCTAAAATTTGATATGTCCCTAATCCGAAATATTCACCAACAACCTGCCCGCGCCCAACAAATGGTACAGACATTAGTGAGTATGGCTAAGGATTTAGGCACTCAGACCCTCGCCGAGGGGATTGAATATAAAGAAGAGCTAGAAGTTTGCAAACGCCTTGGATTTGATTTAGGACAAGGTTATTATTTGGGTCTACCTTCTCCAGATTTTTCCGGCCATGCTCGATTAATAGACCAGTCAGACGAAGATACTACTAATACGGGTAATACTTAACAGAGCAGTCAAAGTTTTAGAAGCTATTTTAAAATCTGCTTATGTCCGCCGACTCGGCGTTGCAGAACCTTATCCGCTGCTCATTTACTACCTGTAAATTGCGCAGCGGATAAGGTACTGCGCCTTGATTTCGGGAACCTATGCGAGTTTTTAAAACAGCTTCTTATACTTTCTCAGATCTCGACGCGATTTTTACCGCTATGTTTTACGCTGTAAAGTTTACTATCTGCTTTACGGACAAGCTCTTCGGAGTTAAAAATCCCTTCTCGGTTAGAGCTAACACCAATACTAAGCGTTACCTGTAATAAATATTCATTGTAAGTCATAAAAGATTTTTCAATTCGACTACGGATTTTCTGGGCGACGTTTTGCGCTGCGTACAAAGATACCTCAGGCAATAATACCGCAAACTCCTCACCACCATAACGTGCTGGAACATCCACATCTTTGCGCACGCTATGAGCGATGGTTTGCCCTATAAAATTTAATACCATATCGCCTACATGATGGCCGTGTTGGTCATTAACCTTTTTAAAGTCATCCACGTCCATTATCAACAAACTCAGAGAATGACCATAACGACGAGCCCGGGCAAATTCCAATGTAAGATGTTTTTGAAAAAACTTTCTACCCACTAAGCCAGTCAATTCGTCATATTTCGATGAGTAGATTTCATCATAAAAGAGCTTATCCACCTTTGATTGGACAGAGAATTTTAAAATCACTTTACCAATTATAATCAAGTCACCGTCTTTCAAAAGTTGGCGATTGACCACTCTTACG
Source organism: uncultured Candidatus Competibacteraceae bacterium (assembly GCA_964423745.1). Lineage (GTDB taxonomy): Bacteria > Pseudomonadota > Gammaproteobacteria > Competibacterales > Competibacteraceae > CAYRGG01. The sequence goes on from CAYRGG010000003.1 coordinate 20,121, forward strand.
CCATTAACAAAGGTGCTATTTTTACTTTCCAAATCTTCAATGAAAAACGAGTAGTTTTCTTTAATGATGCGAGCATGATTTCTAGAGACATTGTTTTCTTTTAAATAAACATCTGCTGCCACTTGCCGACCGATTAAGATCTCAGCATAGTCAAGGGGATATCTGCGTCCAAGATCAAAACCGGATACCACCATTAAACAGGGCTGATCGAACTGTAGGGCCTCTAAAGCAATCCGGCTAGTCACCTTTGCTGTTTCTTCTTCACTCATTTTCAGCTTAATTCCTGAACTGAGGGTTTTATCGATGGTCTTTGATGTATCAACAACGTGACAGCGGTTTGTATTTCACATCATTTTATTAGATAAAGCGACCCCTTCTTTGCTAAAAAAGCGACTGGATTTCCACGTAGGCACATTTTGCCATGTCCAAAAAACCCCGAACTTAGGCAGGAATGGCAGAAAAGGAAAGTTTTCGAGAATAACGGATTATGGTTTTGCGGGAAGAACGAATCTTTTTTAGAGTGTCAAATCCGTGGCCAAAAATGAAGTAAACCTTGAGGAACTCAGGAAGTAGCGGTTAGACCCCTGTCCCATCAGAACTGACAATGCACCAATTGCAGATCATGCCCCTGGGCAACGACAGCGCCTAAAAAGTTGCTATGGGGTGTAATATCAAAAATGGACCATAAACGTTGCTCTCTGCTTTGGTGATTCCCCATGGCTACGACCTGCGCCTGCCCTGTGGACTTGAAGGAGATATGAAAAGCATTTAACGGATGGGTTAATCCTTGACCGAGGGCCTTTAAAAAAGCTTCTTTGCGGGTCCAGCATCGGTAAAAACCGTTTATTCGTTCATTACCCTGTAAAGTTGCCAAATCCGCAATATCACTAGCGGAAAACCAAGTGTTAGCCATTACAGACAGGTCATTCAGGGGGCGTATCACCTCGAGATCTACGCCGATATCTGCATCCAAGGTAACACCTATCAAGGCAAGGTGGGCCGAGTGTGACAGGTTAAAGCGGATGCGGCGTAAACAAGGATAAGGCCCATAAAGCTGGGGTTTACCCCCGCGACCCAGGAGAAACTGCAATGATTTTGGAAGCTCACCCGTGCAGTGGCCGAGAATCTGCCGTAAACGTCCGTGGGTGACAATATAACGGTTACGATGCTGTTCGAGACGAAAGCGTTGGGCGATTTGTCTCTCGCGTGGGGACAGTAGTTCTTGTAGCGATGCCTTATCTTGATTGGTAGTGTTCAGATCCAGCAACCAAAGATAAATGGTTTTTTCAGCCAGGTTCATCATCCTATCATCGGACCGGTGAGTTGCTTACCATGCGATAAGTACCTGCGCCTGTAAGTTATCCAGCATTATCTCAGGAACGCTGTGAATACGTCCATGTACGCTCCATCGCCGTCTCCCAACGGCAAAGGCCCTTCCATAACACCGGATAACTTAGGGGGTTTTACTTATTGAACCTGCAGAGGCATTCACAAATCCACATTATGTCGTTATTAATTGACAATAGTCACGGTGATGGCACCCAGAAAGGTCGCCGTCAAAGCTATGCTGTCACCTGGTTTTAGGTATTTACCTTCTGCCATTTGACGATCAATATGTTTCTCCACTACATAGTCCACAGGGCCGGTTTTTAAAAAGGCGCCTGAGAACACATAACCCAAGCCATGACGCACTATAAAACCGGTTCCTGGGGGTCTAAACACCACGCCCGCTGGTGTTCCAGTCAACACCACAGCGCCTTTTTGCAACTTATCTTTGGGTAACAGTGAAACCGGTTTTTTAGCATAGCGCCATCTTGCCTCGCGACCGGTTTGCAGGGCAGTGGTCACAATTTCATCGAGGGGCATGATCATATCGACTACCTGTGCATCTTGCCGCAGTTGTTCATTGACAAAAAGCCGTAAACGAATCTTTTCTAAAAAACCTTGCCAATCCCGGGGGATCACCAGATAAGGACCGGTGGGAAAAAAACCGGGCATACTCTTGGCGTCGGTAAATCCGATGCCGGATTCAATATTCGAGGTATCCACTTCTCTCAGTAACGACGCCCGGTCTGTAAAATCGCCACAGACAAAAAATCCCTTCTGGCTTTGTGCAAAATCGGTGACGTTTTTTATGACGCGATCAAACTGCACACAGAGTTCGACTTCATAGTCGAGTAAATAGTCTGGTTTAGCGACAATGCCCGTTATCGGAGGTGTGCCTTGAACGATTTTTGGAAACAGAAACACACCTTCATCCAAGTCGGTTTCTTCGGCATGTTCTGGATAATTGGTGCCCACCGCCACATGATGCTGATAATTTCGCGAGACTGGCAACAGCTCAGTGTAGGGCCAGGTGCGTTTCGGGGCAGTGGAACTTTGCGCCAACGCCACTAAGCCTTGATGACCTAACTTACGTACAATCTGAAAAGGATCCGCTACGAACAAACCGCTATAGGCGCTGAGATCAATACCCGTAATGCTCTTATGGCGGTCTGCTAATACCAGTAGAGTATGTATTCGACCCTTATCGCGCACCTGAGCTAGGGTAACCGCCTCATCTATGGGCGCAAGCTCGCCACTAAAACCGGGTAGAGCATAAAGGGTCAAAGCCATAAGGGTCGCCATCACCTTAACGGTCCGCACGCCAAGGCACTGAACAATACTACTTTTTATAGTTAAACAATACTTAAACATTGGCCAACTTCCTAGTATCAACGCTATCCAAGGTATGCGCCGCTGGCAACCCTCGCCGTTCAGTAGCTACCAGTTGATCCAACTTGTCTTTAATGGTGGGAATGGACGATAAGGTTAACCACTTGAGCTGTCCTTCCTGGGCGCCTTCCGCGAGACGTAATGCTCGATAGCGCTCAAAAAAGTGTTTTCCGGTCGGCACCACCGTGACCGGTTGCAGACGATCGCTATGGCGTTTAGCCTGATATTCCACATTGACTGCCGCTAAGGCCTCATCCACGGCTTGGGCAAACCGCGCCAGGGTTGCCTCTGAGTATTCATTTAACAATTCGATATAGAGCTGGTAACGCTGTTGTTCCGCGTCGGCATACCCCATAAAGAAATCGTGTTGTACCTCGGTTGTGGCGGCTGCCCGATGCACCGCTTCAATAAACTGACTTTCAGACAGTTTCTCTCCTTGAATACTGGTGATCCCTTTGCCCTTAAATAAAAACCTTAGAATGGGCGTTTCGTGAAATTTGCCCACCACCTCCACTACATCGTTCATATCGTAGCGATATAATCCACTAAAAGTGGTGACATAGATATAGTAGCGTTGACCCACTTCCAGTTCATGGGCCAGCAAAAAACCGGCTTTGTCGTCGTCCGCAAAGGGCTTGAACTCATAAAAGCTACTGGAGACCTGGAGTATGGAACCGTCTGTTGCCGGATCCAAAAGGTCTGTCGCCATCACTTCGCTGGCCAAATAACCAAAATCCAATACCGGCGTCGTGTCCCGAAACCAGGGCTTTAATTTTGGCGCTATAAGGCTACAGTTGCCGTTTTTCCAGGTATGAACGAGCCGTAAGTTGGGCCAATAGTCAGCGGGTTTGAACACATCATTGTGCGCTGCGATACCCTCTAATTGAGCGGCTCTACCGGGATTAGGGGCTAGGGTTGCCTGAATCTCTGCGCGGATGTCTGCCTCGATGGGCAAATCCTCCCGTAAGGTTCCGTCCCGGATATCGCGGATAATAGCCTCCTTAAAGAGATCAGCCCGTTTCACCAAGTTCAGCACGGTGCTGGGATTGGCGGTGAGGATCACAGTGACATCGTGGGCTAAAGCGCAGCGTAACAACGTATAAACCTTTGCTTCGTAGTCTTGGATGGTCACAGCACCATAGGGGATGGTATGCACCTGTTTCATAAAGTTCGGGATATTTTGGTAAACCAATCCCGATAGAGAACCGAACGGCGTACCATCGGGGGTACGGCCCTCCTCCGCCGGAGAAACCACCGCCAAGTCTTTACCTTTATAGATGCCGGGATAGTGACGCATCAAACCGTACAACCAAAGTTTGCCGCGGTCTTTGATCGAACGCTCGAAATGATAAGGCGTCACGGGAATCAGTTTAGGTAATGCGGTGGTACCGCTGGACTGATTATACATAAGCGGTTTTCCGGGAAATAGCACATCTGCTTCACCTTGCGTATGACGCTCCACGTAAGGCCGCAATGCCTCATAGTCATTGACCGGAACACGGTTTGCGTAATCCTTGTATGAACCTATCGAAGCGAAACCCTGTTGTCGCCCGTAGACCGTTTCTTTGCTGTATTGCATGATCTCGTTCAAGATAGCGGCCTGGGTTTGCTCCACCCGTTGACTCGCCTGGGTAAATTTTTTATAGAGTCGCGAACCGGGAATGGCCAATACCCGCTCAATGTGTCGACTCAGCAGACCGTTTAGGACACCTTGGATGCCTTTACGAGGTTTACTTATCATGGTGATCACCTTTTATGTCATCTAGAGCATTTCCCGAACGCTCTAAGGGTTTTTTAAAACATAGGATTTATCTAAACAGAACTTGGGTAGCTCGTGAAAGCAACCGCTGCTGACATTGGGGCATTGCGCCGCCCCATGGGTATTTGCAGTGGTGTGCCCATAAAAGACGCTATAGGGTCCAGCGCAACGGCGATACCGAGTCCACTCTGTCGAGCCCGCGTTGTGCCTCTTCCGCCATAGCCAAATCGGTAATGCTGCTGAGTCACATCGGTATTGAGCAACCAAGTCCCGAAAGACCCCTCATGGAAACGCAGATTGCCGGTCATCCCGGCAAAAAACCGTCCGGCTGCTGAAATAATCGCCGTTTCGCCCACCTGAGCCCCCAGTTGACAAGCAACCCCGTGCTGTTGGGCCAAACGATAAATAGCCATAGCATTGAAAAGACCGCCGTTTTTCGAAAGTCGGATATTAAAACAGGTGGCCGCTTTTGCCTCGATCAGCCCCTCGGCATCCCTATAGGAGCATAGAGACTCATCGGCGCAGATCAAAATATCCGGATAGCGCGAAACCAATTGGTGATAGCCTTGAATGTGGTTCTTGGGCAAAGGTTGCTCACAGGCAATGACACCCTGTTGACGAAAGTAATCCAGGTGGCGTTGGGCGTTGTCTAAGGTCCAGGCGCAGTTGGCATCGACCCGTAGTTTTGCGCGGCGATACAAGCGCCGGACCAGTCGAATATTGGCTTCGTTCTCCGCCAACGACATACTCATCTTTAGCTTGATATCCCGAATACCCAGCAAGCGGGTTAACCATACCAGCTTGCGAATCCGGGCTGGATTCGTAGTGCCAATAACCATGCTATAGCGCACACGGTTTACCTGCCGTGGGATACCAAAAAATTCATACAGCGTTTGCCTCTTGGAACAGGCTAACGCATCCACTAAAGCCAGCTCCACCCCACAAATAGCAGCCTGGGAACCCACTAAGAGCGGGTCCCTATGAAGGTCTAAAATAGTAGCCTTCACATCCGCCTGATGGAAAAAGTCGATCGCCCCTAGGCGGGGAGCGATAAGCTGGGAAATCGTCTGCAAACAAGACTCCACCGTTTCACCGGTGACATAGGCTCGCGGTAGTGCTTCCCCATAACCCCACACACCATTGTCAAGGACCACCCGCACCAAGATCGATGCGGAACCTGTGCGTTTTGCAAGAGCATGTTCGAAGGAAAACCGCAACGGTATATCCACTGGCCATACGGTTATATGTTGGATTTTCATGAGTCAACTAAACTAGGGGTTGTGATAGTCGAAGGTATCTACCCAATGGGTAATCTCATCCAATACATCCTGGCGCACCGCTTCTTCAAAAAGCAGAAAATGCTTTACATTTTTATAGGTCACCAATTTTTTTTGGGTTTCTAATCGGTTGTAGAGACCCGCAATAACCGCCGGCACATCGAGAATCTCGTCTTGCTTGGACAACAGCATCAACACCGGCATGGTCAACCGCTGTAAACGGTGGGTCATCAGGTTTCCGGTATTGAGAAATTCACCCATTTTGTACAAATTAGCGGTTACCCGCCGTAGCCCTAGTTCATCCTGGGCCATAAAATCCAATCGCTCGGGATCGCTGGTAAACAGCTCATCTTGTAACGGTGTAGGGAAATATTTGCGAACGTGAAAGAGGGTTTTTATCATCTGTTCTGGGGGTAAAGAAACCTGCATATGGGTACCCGGGGCCAATAATATAAGGCTGTCCACTTGGTCAGGGAAGGAGATGGCATAGGTCATGGTGAGACGAGCGCCAAAGGAATTGGCCATTAAATGAAGCGGTTTGCCTGGATTCTGTTGACTGACAAAACCGATGAACTGGGCTAAATCGCTGACCCATTGAAACGCCGTATAAATATGGCCACGTCTTCCGCTGGAAAGCCCTGAACCGCGCCGATCCAGAGCATAAACATTAAAACCCATACTAGCAAAGTAATCGCCGGTTTCATTGAACCATTGACTGTGACTTTGCATGCCGGATAGATAAACGATCACATCCGACGCCGACTCGTCGACCCAGGCACGATAATTCAGCCGCACAGAATGACCGAATTCACTGTCCTCGACAATAAAATTGTTGGTACGGTAGTCAATATCGTAAAGGGAAGCAAATGCCGCTGAGTAAGCGCCGCAAAAAAGCACAACAGCGAAAAGCAAACGGATCATAGAAAAGCTCCTCAAATAGACCAACCGACCCTCAGGTTTATTTATTAGTTAGTAAACTTGCTAATCGGCTGGACGCATAGCGTTTATTACGCAAAGATAAAATACTGGTTAGCCACTAAACCCTTTCCGGTTGAGCTGAGCCCATGGCGGATTCTGTATGAGCAGCCGTCTGTAGTAAGGCATTCCTGATAGACTTCGGCAATGGCGCTGGCAGGGATTGACCCACAGCATTTTGTTTCATCCAAACAGCACGATGGTCACCAAAGGCAAGTTTTATTTTTTGACCGTTTGGCTCTTGTTTGAAGAACTCAAAGTAAAGATCGGCACCCTTGTCGAACAAAGCCTTCAGAGACATGCTGACGTGAATGGTGTCGAAGGGCATACCTTCACGCAGATGATCAATATTGCAGCGTACACATTTGAGCACACCCTCTTCACCGGAACCGCGAAACAACTCTGGGGCTAACGAAAAGAAATAGGCTTCTCGTAGTTTTGCCATCCACATGGCGTAGTTAGAGAAGTACAGATTACCCACCAGATTGCTATCGTAGAGGGTGGTTTCAAAGGCTTTGTCCGCCAAAAATAGCTGTGCCCGGGGACCATTCTTTGCCCTCATCAAGGTCTGGCCTAGGTCTACATTTCGGAGCGGTTCGGGCAGGTTTGATAAGGTGTCGGGGGCTTCATAACGAGGCGCCATTTTCTTTATAAAGTCTGCGTAGAAATCCGGTAATGGCACTGGTCTTACTTGCCCATGACCGAGCACTTCTACCCAGGTTGTTTTCATACGCGCAAAGGCAAGCCGTTCGATGGATCCTTGATTGTCCCAGGAAACCCATTCGAAATGGAGTTCCACCGTGGAATTAGCTGGGCCATGGGGATGACCTGACCAAAGACGAACTTGAACTACACTGTCTTCAGCCATTTTTTCGCCGAGTATTTCTAGGGTGGCGTTATTGGTGACCAAACCCCATTTGCCGGTAGCTACGGCTTTACTAATCTTGCAGAGTATCGGCGCAGCGGCCAACTCCCGGGTTTCTCCCATCCAGGCGAAAAAGTGGGGAAAAAACAGCGTCCGATCCAAATTCGCAAACATTTTAAAGTTAGGAATAAATTTATTGACAAAAACCTCCTGCCCCTGAGGACCACCTGTCTCTTCAATGGTTACCTTGAGCAACTCACCGGCTTCATGAAACGCTAAACCTGCCATCTTTTGATTTCTCCCCCAATACGCTAGGCTGCGGCCACTTGATGGTTAATTTCAGTACGCTCCCGGTTTTCCAGAATTTTTAACCGGTAGCCATCTAACCGCTCTAATACCCGTCCATCCGCAGCCGATAAGGTCACTACGGTGGCTAAGTAGTAGTCGCCCTCGCGGCGGTTCAAATAAGCCACACATTGGCGTTCCTGGTTTTGGTCTTTTGCGCCCTGATAAATGTCGATACGCTCGATGGAAACGGGCAAAGACAAATCTTGAGGAATGATGATCTGTACCGACTGCAGCAGTGCATCCCGAAAATAAGGATCGTTGAGCAAAAACTCGCTGTTTTCATAATCAGCTTGGAAAACGCATATACCTTTTCCCGGTGCCGGATTCTCCAACCGGTGCAAGGTATTGATGCGTTGGAAACGGGGACCTTGAAATAGGATATCGCCGTATAAAGCACCTTGTTTTTTTATCCCTAAGGGTTCTTCAGGAGCTTCAACCTCATGGACGGGACCAATACCCAAATCACCCAATACAAAAGTGGCGGCAAAATGATCCCGTTTAAAGCCGCTTAAATCACAGCGTACGCCTGCACGAACCTGTAACGGTTCGGCATCTGTCTCCCGCTCCGCCACCTCGGCATAAATCTCGATTTCTGTATCATGATGCTCGCTGACGGAAATGGGACGTTCTAGACTGATGTCCCTGATGGACAAGGAATCTAGACAATCCACCCCCGTCACCTGCCTGACAGCCTGAGCCATGGCTTCGAGACCAAACACGGTGGGAAATAGATAACTGCCTTTAAAGTTGTGATCCAGAAGATAAAGGTCTTTGGTCAATGACAATTGACGGCGGACCACCAGCTCTACCCCCGGCTGATAATAAAGGGGTTGCTCCCTATAAGCCTGGTTGCTATCAGTAGAGTTTACCGACAGGGTATCAGCCTTGTTCCATGTACGGTGCGGTCCCATGCGGCCTGCCACGACAACCTGATCGACACCTGTTTTGGCGGAGACTAACCGGAGAAAACGCAAAACACCTTCGTCCACAGGAATCGCGCCAATACCCTGCTTGCGCAAGTTGTCTACACTCCCGAGCCGCGCCCCCATACCCACTTCATCCCAGACACTATAGGCAATGCTCACCACATGGGTCTGGGGATTCGCCTGCCCATAAGCGGCTAGCAGATTAGCCAAGGTTTCGTTGGCAAACCCGTACCAGGCATTGCCTGGCATACCGGTAACACCGATGATGGAGCTAAAACCAGCCACTAATTTCAACCGTTGCGGCTCTAATCGATCCAAAAGATGGGTAATGCCACAGACCTTAGGAACACACTCCTGCACAGCCGCCGACGGGGAAACTGCCGTCACTGGCCGTGGTCGATTGAGGCCAGCACCGTGAATAACCCCTGATATCGGTCCGAGTTCTTGGGTTATCTGCTTAACCAGGTCAGCAACCGCCACCGCATCGCTGATATCGCCACTATAGTATTGACCCGTCAAACCCATAGCTTTGTAGCGATCCAAAACCGCCCGTATTTCTTTGCCTTTGGGGTCGTCTTGGTGAGACTTTGACAATGGCGAGGAACCGATTAATGCCATCTTAGCACCACTGATTTGCGCTAATCCCAATGCGCATTCAGCGGTGATCCCCCGGGCGCCGCCGGTCACCAACACCACGTCATCATTACTCCATTGCAAATCTTGATCTTGATAAAGGGCAGGCTCCTGAACCTGATAGTCGGGCACCCAACGCTGCAACTGCTCATCCAAGGCGACGATCACCTGGGATGGTTGCGCCAGCATTTCCGAGCCAATAGCTTTGGCCAATGGGGCTCCCTTTGGCAACGCTTTACAGCTCACATTAATCACTCGGCAAACCACATTAGGTTGCTCTAACGCCAGGCTGGATGCATAGGCGTTGACCGAGAACGATGAGTTTTCTAGTTGCCGTTCAGGGTAGCGGGTATAGGGTTGAACATAGTTAATCGTGGGTTTGGCATCGGTTCCATTCACACCCAAAGCCGCCAGCGTGATAGTCTGTAAATAACTTACAAACTGGCCCAACTCATCCACTGTCACGGTGTGTTCAGCGTAGGGAACCACCACCAGCACATGGGATACTGCCTCCGGGAATGCCTCTTGCCACGCAGCAAAATAAGTTTCTGTCAGTTGAGCGCCAGCCTTTCTAAAATAGTCACTCCACGCTCTGGAAAACTCGTCATCATCTTGACGAATCAGCCACACATGCTGATCGCGCCAAAGGGATTCATCGGGCATCCCTAATAAATCTTCGTGACGTGCGGTTTCTACAAAATTGCGCACCCATGTTTCCCGGAAAGTAACCGGGAGTGCTGGTTTTTGGGACGGGGGGCTAGCGACAGTAGTTGCAGTAGCTGCGGTAGGCGCTTTTACCTTAGGCTCAGCGAGCCATGTACAGAGTTCGTCTAGGGTAGCGTTCGCATAGTCCGCCACCTCCGCAGTGTTTTCCTTATGGAACTCCCGGACTAACAGTCCCAGCAGCTCGGCAACTTTGATGGAATCCATATTGAGATCATCCAATAAGCGCATATCGCCGGTCAGGGTGGCGGCGTCATAGCCGGTTAACGCCGCCACACGCTGCACAACCGTCTTCACTACCGGGGAGATGGAGGCGGCATTATCGGGTAAAGTTTCTGGAACGGGCGTCGTAGTCGATAGAGAAGGTTGCTCAAGGGGCCCATTGCCAGCTTGAGTTTTCAGAAAATCAGCAATTTCTCCTAGGGTGGCATTGGCATAATCGGCGATATCCAGCGCGTCGCTTACCTGAAACGCTCTCCCTAATATGGCTAGGAGTTCCGCGGCTTTAATGGAATCCATGTTAAGGTCGTCCAGCAATCGCATATCTTCACTCAAACTCCCTACGTCATAGCCGGTCAGCTGGGCGGCTACCTTTAACACCTGCGCTAAAGCATCGTTGTCAGTGGAAGATGGCGTCGTGTTTGCTGGCGCTGATGGCAAATCCCTGTTGACAGGTTCAGTGCTTGATGTAGGTATGGGATCATCGGCTGTGGCTAAAACGGTTTGCGCAGCAACGGTCGCAATGCTAGGAGTTTGTAGGGGTAAAGGGGCTAACCTCTGCGTATCGATGGTGATTTCCCGTTCGCAGGGATTTTCAATAAAGCGTCGTTGCTGTGATGGGATGTATGGACGAATCAACCGATCGGCATAAATGGCGCGCCAATTTAACTCGTGGCCGAACACATGCACGGCAGCTAATACCTGTTTTAAACCCTGTGTACTGCTGGCCTTGGGTTCTACCGGTAAAGCGAGGGTTTGTTCAGGAGGCACGATACGACTGAACAGATCCGTTAGCACCCGCCCTGACCCCACTTCAATGATGAGATCGGCTTGCGCGGCCAACGCTTTTGCCAAGGCCACAAAATCCACCTGAGCCAACATTTGCCTTTGCAGGTGTTCACCCACCGCTACTTCGCCGCTCATAGAACGGCCATCCATGCAAGACAACACCTTGCGGGCAGACACCTGACCTTTAAGATCAGCAAACGCGGCGCCAAAACGTTCGGCGGCCCCCGTCATGAGACGGGAATGGAATGCATTGGAAACGGGCAGGGGTTTTGCTGTAATACCTGCCACGCCGGCCCTATGGATCAAGGCTTCTACAGCCTCTGCATCACCGGATACCGCCACCTGCTCAGGGCTGTTAATATTGGCCAGGGTCACATAACCTGAAACCTCTCTAAGCAGGGTCTCGGCTTGTTGTTGGTCGCAGAGCAACGCCGCCATTTTGCCTGGTTGATCACCATGGAATGATCCCATTTCATAACCACGGCGACTGGCTAACTGGAATAGGGTTTGTTCATCGTAGACATCCCCTGCATAGAGGGCCATCAGTTCACCTAAACTATGACCACCCACGGCGACCGGTTCGATGCCTGCATTGATCAGATAACGATACCAAATCAGTGAGCTGAGACAGATGGCCGGTTGCGCTACCTCAGTCTGGGCTAAGTTACGCTGCAAACCAGACAATGTGCTCTCCGCTAGCATCGGAGCATTATCCACTAGAAAACAATGGGATAATCCGGGCACACCGAGAGTCTCTGCATAATCTTCGCAATCCGCTACCCACTGGGCAGCCCAGTTAAAGCGACGAATGAGGGGTTTAGTCATATTGATGCGCTGGGAACCTTGACCCGGGAACATAAACCCAAGACGGCGTTTATAGACCCCATTACCAAGCCATATTCCTTTTTGGGAGTCATGGACAAAAGTTCCCTCCCGCACCCCTTTAGCGATCAAGGCGTTTAGCGCTTCTAGCCTGTCCTTGAGAGAGCTGGGCGTATCCGCCACCAAGGCCGCGCGTATTGGCGTCTCGGGAATCAGCCGCTCCGCTAGGTGAGCGGCCAGATCCGCCAGCTCTGCCTTGGCGATATGAGCGACTGCGTCGGTTAATGAGACAAGTTGTTTTTTTAGCTCATCCAAGGATTGGCTACTAAAGACAAAAACTTCGCTGTCCTCGGGATGAGCCAGGACTTTTTTCTCATCTAAAAAGGGTTTTAAGGTCTGGGCGGGTGGACCAAAAGACTCACAGGTCACATGACTGTTGATACCCCCAAATCCCATGGCTGATACACCGGCACGCAGCACGTCATCAACGGGCCGTGTCTCGCCGTCAAACAAAGGATAAAGGGCTTGGGCTTTATGCTGAAACACATCCCGTGGAACTTCGGTGCCTGAAATGGGTGGCAAAATACGCCGGTTGACGGCAGCCACCGCTTTGATAAAAGCGCCGATTCCAGCCGCCGCTTTAGTGTGTCCGAGGATGGATTTTAACGAAGTGACCCCCACGCTTCGCTCTTGCGGCTCTACTTCTTGCATGGCGGTTTGAATGGCCGTTAACTCCACTTCATCGCCGACCCGGGTGCCGGTGCCGTGGCCTTCCACAAAATCCACCTGGGAAGCGTCATAGCCAGCCATTTGATAAGCCGTTCGCAACGCCTTCGCCTGACCTTTGACGCTGGGTGCGGTAATACCTCCTTTGCCATCGGAAGAAATACCCCAGCCATTGATTACGGCATAGATCCGATCATTAGCAGCAACGGCGTCTTCAAGCCGTTTTAGCACCACAAAACCACAGCCCTCACCGGGAATGAAGCCGCTGGCCCGTTGGTCATAAACCCGCATCTCATCGGCAGTCAGAGCGCCGGTTTTGGCAAAACCGATCAACTCGAAGGTGTCTAGACTGATATCCACACCACCGCTGAACACCATATCCACTTCGTTCAGCACTAAACTTCTAGCGCCCTGGATAACCGCTAACAACGAAGAAGAACAAGCGCCGTCTACGGTATAACCCCCCCCGTGCAGATCCAGATAATTGCAAACCCGACCAGCCACGGTGTTAGATAAGGCGCCGGCTAAGGTGTCTTCATCCACCGCTGGAAACACCGACTTGAAGGCTGACTCGGCAATGGCTAAAAAGGCGTTTAATTGGCCATCGTCCATCTGTAGGTTATGGGCGGTTGTGTTAAGCACTTTTTCCACAAAAGGCCAACGCATACGCATACTATTGGCCCGGGTCCATTCGCCGGTGAGGGTGTTGCCTAGAATGACAGCCGTATTAGAGCCTTTCACCTGCGCTTTGCTATAACCGGCATCCCGTAAGGCTTTGAGGGCTACTTCCAACGTCAACCAATGAACAATATCGCTAGAATCAACCGAGGATTTTGGAATATGCCTGCTTTGCCAGTCGAACTCGAAGTTTTCGATATAGGCCGCATTTCTGCCGTAAGTTTTGTCCGGTGTCTCTTTATCCGGATGGTAATAGTCCCCAAGGGGTAAACGACAATCAACCATCTCTCTAAACTGCTGCCGTTTAGCCAAAATATTTTCCCAGAATTGCCGTAGCGACTGTGCGCCGGGATACCAAACCGCCATACCGACAACAGCAATTTTTTTCGAGGGATAATCGCTAACCATGGTTTTCATTCTTTCTCCCATTGCCAGGCCATTTCATTATCAGGACTTACAGAAATCATGACTTATGTTGCTCGTGAAAAAGGTACTCAAATGGCGCAACAACGTCGTGGAGAAATAGCGGATTTAATGTGGCTTTTTGGTGGCGATTTGAATTAAATCATGACTTACCCAAGGACAGGACTTAGGCAGATCGCTCGGCGGCGGTCTGGATAACCGTCGTCAAATCTCCAGGGATGTGTTCACGGCGTCTTCTGGAGCGAGCAGCAATAGTCCTGTAAATGAAAAACCTAGCGGGTTCTTAAAACAGCTTCTAAAGAGAAATTAAACTAATATGTGAGTGGATTTGTGCTGCGGGGATGAAGCGGGCGGCAAAGAGAGACTTATGAGTTTTACCCCTCAATGGAGCTTTTCGATGAGGGGTATACTAAATACTTTTAAAGTCCCTTAACTCATAAGCATAAGGCTAAGGTTTTTCTAGATAGTAACGAACTCGTCTCTCGTGTAATTGACATTCGCACCCAAGCCACTGCCACCATTCTGTTTGTTCATTCATCAGTTTGGCGGCTTCCAACAACAGTTGCCGCGCACGCTCGCGGACCAAGGTCGCGGCGCTCAGGAGCTTTTGGTTCATGCAGTTATTGCTCGACTGCTTTCGAGCCTCTAAATAATACACATGCAACGCAGTGGTTTCACAAATTGCTCGAGCGAGTTCGCTCATACGCTGGATGCGTGATGTGACCACATTTTCATGAGAGTTTTTAGCGCTGTCTGTGGTATTCATATCTGGTGAATCGGCAGTCTCAAAAGGAGACGCAAGGGGGTCAAAATCATTCATCGCTTTTTTCCTTCGCTACCTCGATTGTCCAAAAAGGCAATCATTATGGCATTACACGTCAAATTTGCTAACCCTAATCTTCGTCGATCATAAAGTCAGCGTATTTCAAGCCCTACATCCATAGCTGTCGCGGGCCATCCTATTAAGATTAAAAAAATTGGAGAATAGCAAACGCCTCTCCCCGTGGTTGACTGTTACAATACATGGGCTGCCCTGTTGCCATGCATAAAAAAAGCCAAGTGTAAAAAAATCACATCCGTATTGTGAAAAACATCACAGCTTCATATCAACTAAATGGTTATCCTCGAATGAAGTTTCAAGGGTTACTGAACCAGAACTATAAAAAATGACAATTTTGTTTAGATACAGTCGTTATCATGAACCTTAAATTATCTGTAACGCAACTACCGTATGGTGGAAAAAAAGAAGAGTTTTGGTCGCTTTTCGGTGGAGACTATTAAAATATGAATATGCAGGCTAGAAAAATGCTTTTTCAGATCGATTTAGATGATGAGCGTCTATGGCGAGGCACAGAAGAAATTCCCTTACCACCAAAAGCGTTTACACTGCTGCGCTTTTTCTTGCAACATCCGGATCGTCTACTCACGAAACATGAAATTCTTGAAAAAGTATGGCCGAACACCTATGTCACTGAAGGGTTAGTTAAAGATTATGTGCGTGATCTACGTAAAGCGTTAGGCGATGACCCAAAATCACCGCGTTTTATAAAAACGGTTCATCGTCGCGGGTATCGCTATATTGGGCATATTACGCTGAAAGAGAATTCTGCGGCTCGCACTCTATCCTCGGCACACGCTATCGCTGTATTACCCTTCACGGTATTAAATAGCGATGGACATCTTACGACTTTCTGTGATGCATTGGTTGACACTATCATCGCCGGTTTGTGTCGCTTTCCTGCATTGCTCGTTATTGCCCATCGGGTCTCATCACGTTATCGAAACAAGACCTTGAGGACTAAGGATGTGGCCACGGACCTCGGGGTACGCTATTTATTAGAAGGCAGTCTAGAATATGAACATTATTTAACTATTCACGTACAGCTTGTTGATACTTTTGATGGACATCCCATTTGGCAAGAACACTATCATTATGAAAATCTCGACTTGTTGACACCGCCTGCAGTCATTACACGGGGGATTACCAGTATTCTCAATTTGACCCCCAGTGGCGGATTAAATCAGCCCCAGACGACCCAAAAACATTTCAATGCTCCCACCCAAAATCTTGAGGCATACGATTGTTTACGTCGCGGCATACTGCATCTTGATCGTTTGACAAAAACCGATAACAGGCTTGCCCGTAATCTTTTTGATAAGGCGATCGAACTGGATCCGAACTACACTCGAGCCGTAGCTAAGAATACCTGGACTTATCTAGCGGACTATATTCATCATTGGCAAGACAGACCCGAACAGTCATTAGCGTGGGCCCATGTCATGGCGCAACGGGCAGTAGCCATGGATCCAACCGAAAGCTGGACCCACTGGGCCCTGGCCTCGGTTTATCTCTGGCAAAAGCGCTACGAACTTGCCATTGAAGAGTACCATGAGGCGTACAAACTGACCCCCAATGATGCGGACATCGTAATAGACTATGGCTGGGGCCTGGCTTGTGCGGGATTTGCACAAGAAGGCATTCAAATGATGCGCGGGGCGCTACGCTTAGACCCTTCGCTGCCGGAAAGCTATCTGGCCAATTTAGGACAAGGCTATTTTATGGCGCAACGTTATTCAGAAGCCATCGCCATCTTAGCAAGACTACCGTGTCACCAGACGAATACCGTATTATTGCTGGCTGCGAGTTATGCGCAGGTTGGCAAACTAGAGGAAGCTCAAGCAACTCTGACGAAAATTCCCCAGTGGGACACATGGGACAAACGGGACAACCAGCGGTTTCTGGCCCGTGCGATTGAAAATCATCGATTTAAAAATCCAGCTGACATTAAACATTTTCAAGACGCGTTATACAAGGTAGGCTTGGCGACTAATAGTCAAAGTCCCACTCAGTGGTATGGCAGTGCCATTAGCTGAATGTTTAGGGGGTTTATTTTAAAAAACAAAAAGATAAGTACCTACCTGTCAGTTATCCGGCATTATCTCAGGAACGCTGTGAATACCTCCGTGTACGCGCCATCGCCGTCTCTGAACGGCGATGGCCCTTCCATAACACCGGATAACTGAGGGCGTTTTACTTAGTTTGATTAAACATTTAGTTCCGCCAGTCGCTCCGGTGTGCCGATGTCTTGCCAAACACCGGAATAGTATTCACCGCTTACTTTGGTTTCAGTTACAGCTTTTCGCAGCAAAGGCGCTAACGGAAACCGACCAGCCGTGCAACCGGCAAATAGTTCTGGCCGCAAAACGCTAATACCGCTAAAGGTGAGTTTTTTTTTACCTTCCGCTTTGATCCATCCATTGGACAAGACAAAGTCACCCTGTGGATGCTGAGGTGGACTTTCCACCATCACTAAGTGGGCTAACCCGGAAGGATCAGCAGGTAATTGCGCATAAGGATAATCACTCCAGATATCACTGTTCACTACTAAAAAAGGCGTTTCTCCCAACAAAGGTAGGGCCTGAAAAATGCCGCCACCGGTTTCTAAGGCTGTCTCAGGTTCTTGGGAATAAACCAGTGTTACGCCAAAGTCCCGCCCATCACCCAACATATTGGAAATCTGTTCGCCCAAGTAACCGAGATTAATGACCAATTCCCGAAATCCTGCCTGGCGTAACTTTTCAAGTTGGTGAAGGATGAGGGGTTTACCCGCCACTGTGAGTAACGGTTTAGGCATGGTATTAGTTAATGGCCGCATCCGTTGACCACGGCCCGCGGCAAGAATCATGGCTTTCATAGATACTATTTTTTTACGAATAAGTTTATAGACCCGCAGCAAACTCAACCATAAGTAATGCTGCGACGATAAACAACATTATACGGAGCCAGCGACGGTAAGTGTCCGCATGGATACGCTGACGCAGAACAATGCCTACCCATAACGCAAGACCTGCAACCAAAGCCAACAACATAGAGATGGTCAATATAGAGGGGTGCAGATAGCCCGATACTGCGAAAGTCCCCGCCTGAGCAGCCTTACCCGCCAGGAAGGATAAATTGAGGCTTTGCACCATAGCCAGCGGCGCTAAACGCAATTCAGTAAAATAAATAATTAAAACCGGCACCGCTACGTTTACCGTGCCTGCCATAACTCCAGCCGCAGCGCCAAACCCCACTCCCCACAGCTTTGGGCGGCGGCGAATCCATTCCCAACTTAAGCGGTTAATGGAACTGCTAAATAGATACATCAAGATGACAATGGCCAACAGGAGTTTAAAGGGACGCGGGTCCGAAACGATTAATAATTTTGTGCCTGCAATACTGCCAATTAACACATAAATGGCGATCGACCAATATTTTGCCAAACTCTCCTGCCAATGTCCGCCTTGAACAATACTGATGATATTGACCGTCAATGTGGGTGCAAGGGTAAGTATGATGGCGGTTTTTACATCTGTTATCAGCGCGATTAACGGGGTTGCGATCAACGGAAACCCAAGGCCAAGAGCGCCATGTACCAAACCTCCGGCAGTGACCGCTACCAGGGCCAATACGACGGTACTGTCTAATGCAAGTTCACTCAAGGAGTTAGTCTTTTAAATAGATAGCGTGGTAATAGTTTATATCTAACTATCATAAGTACCTGCCTGTAAGTTATCCGGCATTATCTCGGGAACGCTGTGAATACATCCGTGTACGCTCCATCGCCGTCTCCCAAAGGCGAAGGCCCTTTAATAACACCAAATAACTTGGGCGTTTTACTTAGAGCATAACGCATTTTTAGGATATCAAATAATCACGTTAACACTATCTGTTTAGGAAAACCGGGCGCCATCTTGGAGGCGGAAAGCTCACCCGATAGATCAAAAAATTGCATTACATCATCATTGCAAATCCAGACCTCTTGGGCGCCTTTACTAAAATATAAATGGCGCTTATCCGCCAACTCTTTCCAAGTATTTTTAGCTGATTTTACTTCTACACAAATAGCGGGGGCTTGGGTACAAGCCACTTGATGTCTGGCAACCGCGTCGTGCTCAGCGGTCAACCAGGCAACATCCGCCACTTTAGTACCATCGTTGGTTTCAATGGGACACTCGGTAATCACATAGCCGTGGGGTAATAAAATGCTTAGTTCACGTCCTATTTGAAATTGATACCGACCATGAATGGTTTTCGATGGCGTCAAAATGATTCTTCCATATTGGTCGGTTTCTATTTTATAGGGGAGATTTTGAAAGCGTGGATCATCGCAAATTTCTTCCCAGGTTGACATGGCGAGATACCTGTATAAAAAACACTGTTTACAACTTTTCAAGTTTAGTAAGATAGGCCCTAGAACACTAGGACCCATTTGTTTTAATTAAGGGGTATAGCGACGATGAAATTCAGGTTCAAAAGTGCTAAACAAACAGGTAAACCCGTTGTCACTGTGATTTGTGATAACAGAGCTAACCCTAATTCTAATCCCACGCGGATGCGCAATCCGCTCCATAATCATCCCTTGTTGAAAAAAGGGGGAGAACACCGCAAGTCTAACAAAACTTTACGGCAGCAGGCTCGGCAAGCATTGCGGCGGGGATGGCGTTCTCTGATGGCAGTCAAAATGACTGTCATGAGACAACGTCATCCGGCTCAATCAACACCTCGCTGCTCCTGCACCCTTTGTATAGCAGATTTTTCTAGTCACAGGATAGCTGCTGTAGGATTTACTCCAAACACCCACCAAACTCACCCTACAGCATAAAACCCTCTCATGGATAATGACATACCCCGTTTACAGGTAGAAAATATCCATAAACAGTTTGGCGAGTGTAAAGTATTAGAAGGAATTTCACTTAAAGCCCACAAAGGCGATGTTATTTCGTTGATTGGCTCCTCCGGTTCTGGAAAAAGCACTTTTTTGCGTTGTATCAACCTGTTGGAGATTCCTACCCGCGGAGAAATTGCCGTACAGGGTGAAAAAATTGCCTTTAAAACCAGCAAAACCGGCGCCCGAAAACCCGTTAACGCAAAACAAGTGCAACGCATTCGGGCGCGTCTTTCCATGGTGTTTCAGGGCTTTAACCTGTGGTCCCATATGACGATTTTGGAAAATGTCATTGAAGCGCCGGTGCATGTGCTAAAGGTTCCTAAAAAACAGGCCCTGGAAAACGGTAAAAATCTGCTCCACAAAGTGGGACTTTATGATCATAGGGATTATTACCCTGCCCACATCTCCGGCGGCCAACAGCAACGCGCCGCCATCGCCCGGGCGCTGGCCATGAACCCGGACGTCATGTTATTCGATGAACCCACTTCTGCTCTAGACCCGGAGCTTGTCGGCGACGTGTTACGGGTCATGCGGGGTTTAGCCGAAGAAGGCCGTACTATGCTAGTGGTCACTCACGAAATGGGCTTCGCCAGGGATGTATCCAATCACGTTGTGTTTTTGCACCAGGGCAAGATCGAAGAACAAGGCCACCCTAGCAAGGTCTTAAACAATCCCGATTCAGAACGCATCCAGCAGTTTCTTTCACCGACAAGTTAAGTTAGCCTTTTCCATAATGCCTTACCACCTCTGATTGCATAACAAAATAACTAGAGCTTAAAACCCATGAAAAAAATTGCCCTCATTTTAATGACTGTCATTGCTTTAATGGCAACCAACCTGCAAGCCAAGGAGTGGGAAAAAGTCCGTATCGGCGTGGATGCCACGTTTCCTCCTTTCGCCTCTAAGAATGCTAGTGGAGAGTTAGTGGGGTTCGATATTGACATCGGCAACGCTCTCTGTGAGCAGATGAATGTGCAATGCGAATGGGTGGTACAGGATTGGGATGGCATTATCCCCGGGCTTTTAGCCCGTAAATACGATGCTATTTTGTCTTCTATGTCCATCACCGAAGAGCGCAAACAGAGAGTGCTTTTTTCCGACAAATACTACAACACACCCGCGGGGTGGATCGCTAAGAAAGGGTCTGATATCGATCCCTCTGACAAAGCAGATTTACAAGGTAAAACCGTGGGGGTGCAGCGGGGGACAACGCAAGACAAATACATCACCGAGACCCTTTCCGATACCGTGGATATAAAACGCTATACGGGTCAGGATGAAGCGTTTTTGGATATGCAGGCAGGCCGTTTGGATCTTTTGTTCATCGATTCTTTAGCGGGGGATGAAGGCTTTTTACAAAAAGAAGCCGGTTCTGATTTTGCATTTGTCGGCGATTTCGTTTCTGAACCTGTTGCTATTTTTGGCGAAGGAACCGGTATCGCCTTTCGCAAACGCGATGAAGCGTTAGCCCAGCAGTTCAATGACGCCATCGAAACGATTCGGGAAAACGGGGTTTATAAAAAAATTAACGATGACTATTTTGATTTCGATGTCTATGGTGATTGATCGTCTTCTCAACAACGACCTTTATTTAGATCTCGTTTACCGTGCTAGCGCTTCGCTCTAATTGTACACAAGGCAGCCGAGGCGAGGGGCGCGGAGTGTGCATAGAGTACATGATGAGCACGCCGAGACCGAAGGCTAACGCCGTGTACCGTTGAATGGGAAATGCTCTAGACCTCAAAGGGTATGGCCCTGCTCTGCTCCAGGGCGCTCTTATCACCATAGAAGTGGCCTTCTTGTCCCTCGCTCTAGCGGTACTGCTAGGGTTATTGGGAGCGAGCGCGAAATTATCCCAACACCGAATTTGGCGCATTTTAGGGAACACCTACACCACGGTGATTCGCGGTGTCCCTGACTTAGTGCTTATGCTATTAATCTTTTTTGGCGGCCAAGTGGCCGTCAACAGTCTATCCGACTGGCTTTACCAGCGCTATGATGTCGACGTCTTTTTTAATATCAACGAGTTCATTGCCGGTGTTATCACCATCGGTTTTATTTTTGGCGCCTATATGGCGGAGACCTTTCGGGGCGCGTTTCTAGCGGTTGAGCAGGGCCAAATCGAAGCAGGCCATGCCTATGGCCTGAGCGATTGGCAAATATTTCGGCGTATCCTGTTTCCACAAATGATGCGTCATGCACTGCCAGGGCTTGGCAATAATTGGTTAGTGCTGCTTAAAACCACCGCCCTGGTTTCGGTAATTGGTCTTGTGGATATGGTGCGGGTAGCTAAAGAAGCGGCGGCGGCGGAACGCACACCCTTTACCTTTTTTCTACCCGTTGCCATCATCTATCTGCTTTTGACAGCGGTTTCTGAACTGTTGTTAAAGCGTGCCGAGGCCCGCTACAGTATCGGTAGTACACATAGTCGATAAATCCATGGAATGGTTGACAACGCTACTTGAACAAAACGAGATATTTACCCTAGCCACCCTAGCTCATTATTGGGATGGTTTGGTCACCACCGTCCAGCTATTGCTGCTTTCTTTGGTGCTGGGATTAGTGCTAGCCCTACCCTGCGCTATCTTACGGCTTTCTCGTAATCCTTGGTTGCGCCTACCTATTGGGTTATATGTGTACGTTTTCCGGGGTACGCCGCTGCTCATTCAGCTTTATATGATCTATTACGGGGTTACCTTGATTGAAGGCATTCAAAATACTTTTCTTTGGCCACTATTGAAAGAACCCTTCTACCCCGCTTTGCTGGCTTTCATGCTCAATACAGCCGCCTATACCACCGAGATTTTCCGCGGCGCTATGGCTGCTACACCCCACGGCGAGATCGCCGCCGCCCAGGCTTATGGCATGTCGCAATGGCAAACCCTGCGCCGTATTATTCTACCCTCGGCCTTCCGCCGTGCAATTCCCGCTTATGCCAATGAAGTGATCTTTATGCTCCATGCAACCGCCATCGCCAGTGTAGTGACTATCGTCGATCTCACTGGGGCGGCTCGTGATATTGCCTCCCGGTATTATGCGCCCTTCGAAGCGTTCACCTTTGTGGCGTTGATCTACTTAACCCTGACTTTTGCCATTCTTTATGGCTTTCGGCAACTAGAAAACCGCTTGCTAGCCCATTTAAGGCCCAGAACGACGTAGCTGTTAAGTTAAATAAATGGAAAACAACTTCTTTTTGGTTAAGAGTATGCTGTTATGGAAATATTAGCGTTAATTATTCTTTATGTTTGTATTCTTTTTATTATAGATTGCTTTGGTGATAGCCTAAAGTATGATAAGCCATTTAAAAATATTGCTCTTGATAAACTCGATAATTATCAAAGTAAGACAAATTTTTTAAATAGTTTTTTGGCTACATTAATAAAACCACTAGAGAAAAAAATCAAAAATTCATTTTTTAATAAATAAATCAAAGTAACTACTCACCTTCCCGTCATTCTCGCCATGGACTGGCGAGAATCCAGCGCCATGGACGACAAGCCGGGGTAAAAACCGCCTGCTACCCTCCATGGTCACTGGATTCCGGCAATCCCTGCTGGAATAACGGGTGAGCAATTACCGTTTGTTCTAATAACGGTTATAGCGATAAAATTCAGGTTTAGAGGTGCTAAACAAACAGGTAAACCCGTTGTCACTGTGGTTTGTGATAACGCAGCTGTACTCCGTTGGTTCTTCTTGCACCCACTCGTCGGCACAACCTTTCCGATTCATGGCCTTGGTTTCGTTGAAAGATAAACGTGCTCCTTCTTTTTGCCATTTATAATCAGCCACATACACATCGCAGCTATCGGCTTGGTTTCTGGCTTTGAAAACGCCTTCGCCCTCTGCATTGATGGTTTCATAGCCTGCTAGCTTCCATTGGCAACCTTCGGACATCTGTTCGATACGGTAGTTGCCAGGGCTAAACCCTTTTTTATTAGCAGTTGTGGGATCGGTGTTCCACTGACCGTCCACGCGCAGCTCAACACCCTTATCGGTAAAGGATTCAACCAGGTTAAATTGCATATCCATGGCGGTTAAGCTATTTAGACCACTGTACATTTCAATGCATTTATCGGTCTCCATAGCAGCCAACTGACCCGCATTGCTCATGGCGTTTTCCACCAATTCACCTAAGCGTTGATAATCGCTGGTATAGGCCAATAAGCCGTTGCTGTTAATAGCGTCTTGAGCAGATTCATCAGCAGCCGACGCTGATTTTTCACCGGTGAAAACCACCAAATTTTTCCCTTTGATGGCAATCTGCGGTTTTGTAGCCATTGGAAAGGGCAGATCAATGGGTACCGCCGAACCATCCCCAGGCACCACAACATTCTGCATACCCGGTAGACTACCCAGCAAAGCAGCCAAGTTAGCAGGCGTCTCTGCTGTCACACTCAGTAAGGCATCAGCTTTAAACTGGCCGTTGGCAAGATCAGTCATTTCAAAATCATAAAGAGAAATGCCCATGCCCTTGACACCTTGCAGCATGGCGGTACCCATAGCTAGGATAGCGGGATTAACCCCTTTAACCTGTGTCTGGGCCATTTGTAATTGCGGGCACTGAAATTGCGCCTGGATGAACAAATTTCTCAATTGGTTAATAGTGGGTAAAAGGGTGCTTACATCCAAACCTAAACCAACGGCTAACAGCTTATCGTCATAACGGGTTGTATGGGGGGCTAAATGACCATTGAGGTTTTTCAGGGCATCGATGACCTGGGGATGGGTTAATTCCAACACCGTTGAAGAACCCATATCCAACACGCCGTCGTTAAGCTCAAAACGGTCATAACCAAAAACTATCCGGGGCATGGTTTGCACTAACTCCATCACCTCGCTAGCACAAGCGCCATCCAATGGCCGCTTATAATCCCTGTACACCCCTAGCAAGTCTTTACCAGCACTAGTTTGGTTAGGCTTTAATAAGGTTTTTGCGATTTCCACAAAATTGACATAACCCACCAGTGTATCGGTGTAGTTGTTGGTTTCTTGCAGTTCTCGGATGGTGTTGCTAGCAGCCAGTGAGTGGGATTCTGGGGCCAACGCCAAACGCTGCAGCTTACGGGTTAAAGGCTCGTCCTGGCCCACTAAAGCAACAGCAACGCTTTGATTTTCGAATCCCATAGCGACCGATAGGGCCGGGAACTTATCATCACCCTTAGGGCCTTGCCAAACCAACACTGGCTTGCCGTCCCATGTTTCTTCTTGATACTGCAAATTACTCGCTGCACTAGCCTCATGGATCACTTTCATAAAGGCTGTTTTATCCGCAATAGCCACTTGGATAACCGGCGCCAGACCATCCAAGTAGAACGCGAACGCGGCAGTTTCATCTAGCCCATAATGGGCACTGAGGGCAGCACCGCCTTTTTTTGACTGTTCCATAAAATCGCGCAGCAGATAAGCGAAGAATTGAAACACAGGCATCTCGCCGAACTCCTCTACACTTTCAAGCTCTGCCAGAGACGCTTCAATTTGAGCTAAAACCAACTGCATGTTATCGCCTTGTAAAAAGACGCCTTGGTCCGCTTTGCTTTCCAGGTAATAGAGGGTGTCAGCAGGCACATGTTGTCGAAATGTTTGCAGCGCAGCTTTGTCTTCGCCAAACAGTGACGGCAGATTAAAAAAACCTGCTTGAGTGGCCGCCAGCGTCCCTGCCGCCACCAGCACGCCGGCTACTAAAAAGGTTAGTTTTTTCTTCATCATAAATTGTCGCTTCCTTTCTTTAACAAAGTAAAAACGCCGTGTGACCGGCAGTAACGTTAAAAATCAATGGGCCTGTCCATGGTGGTGGTATAGCAATTCTGCAAAATATATGTACTCAAGCCACTGCCCTAACTTGATTTCAAACCTATAACTAGATGCAAAAGCAGTTCCACTTATTAACCTTATAATGGCACGGGTTATGCTGTATAGCTATTGACCACAATTATTCTCGACTAGGAAGCTTTTCATCAGTTTATGTATATATATGAATATATGCCTAATTATTTTTTTAAACCCTCTAATAGATCCGCCTAAACAATCTACGCACACTCATAAAACGTCACTTTGTTGACGTGATTTTTTAGAGCACTGACATTTTTTGTAAAACTCAGACTTTTACCCTATAGCCAGGTTTATTGATCGATTTGTAAGTAACGGAAAAAAATAGTTTTTAGTTTAAGGAGTAAAACATGTTTGCATTTTATCGTACTTATCTCAATCACACGCCAGTACGTCGTCTCATACGGGGTCTTGTATTTGGCGCTATCGTATCGGCAACCATTGTCGTTGTGGGTAATGGCATCATCGCCTGGCAAGCCCATAAGATTGACAAAGAATGGACCCATTACGAACAAGAACCTGCGCAAAAAGGAATCATTTTGAGCCAGCTGCGTCATGCGGTGGGGTATGGTGGCGTCATTCACCAGTTCAAAAATTACATGCTACGGCAAGATGAGCCCCGTGTCGCTAAAACCGAAAACAAAATGCGCGCCGCCACAGAAGCCATAAGCGCTTATCGGGCGTTACCTCTCAATACCCGTGAAACCCAAGCCCTGGATACCATCAGCACCACCTTTGAAAAGTACCGCAATGCCCTAAAAACCGCTCAGCGCTTAACTGCGCAAGGAAAAACCCCCTGGGAAATAGACGCTGTCGTCAAAATCGACGACGGTCCAGCGTTGGAAGCATTCTTGGCACTGGATGAAGAGTTGCGCCAGGCTACCCAAGCGAGCGCCGACACGGTTAACGGCAGCGTAGCCATGGTTAACAATACAACCTTACTGAGCGGCGTTATAGCAACCTTGTTGATTGGCGCGTTTGCCGTTGCCGTCTCCCTGGTGCTCAACACAATTCTACGCCAACTGGGAGATGAACCCTCCCGTATCCTGGAGATCGTGCAACGTATTGCCCGGGGTGATCTCACGATGGAGCTAAGCCCCGCAAACCCGCTGCCAGTGTCTATGCAGCGATACAAACTATGCAGACCAATCTACGAAACTTGATAGACGCCGAAAAACGCGCCGCTCAAGAGCGTGAAGAAGCCATGGCCTTACAACAACGCCAAGAGCAAGAAAAACGCCAGCTCGAGGAGCAACGTCACCGAGAAGCTCAAGAGGCTGCGGAACAGGAACGCCAACAGGCCCAGACTCTGCAAAACAAAGTGGATAGCCTATTGGAAGTCGTTAGCGCAGCCAGTAAAGGTGATATTAGCCGCACGGTCACTGTGCAAGGCGCAGATGCCATCGGTCAGGTGGGTCAGGGATTGGAGCAGTTTCTCGAGGAACTGCGGGCGAGTCTGGTGGGCATCAGTCTCGATGCCCAAGCGGTAGCCTGTGCGGCAGAGCAACTCACCGGGGCGGGGCAACGCATTGACAGCAACGCTCACACCACCGCCCAGCAAGCTAGTACCGCCGCAGTCGGCGCTGAGCAGGTGAGCGCCAACGTCAATACGGTGGCCGCGGCGGCAGAACAAATGACCGCTAGCATTCAAGAGATCGCCTATAACGCCGCCGCGGCGGCACGGGTGGCCGGTGAAGCCGTGCAACTGACCGCCAGCACCGACACCACCGTGCGTCAGCTCAGCGCCAGCAGCACCGATATCGGCGACATCATTCGGGTGATTACCGGCATTGCCGAGCAGACCAACCTGTTGGCTTTAAACGCCACCATTGAGGCGGCTCGCGCTGGCGAGGCCGGCAAAGGCTTTGCCGTGGTAGCCAACGAAGTCAAAGAGCTGGCCAAAGAAACCGCTAAAGCCACCGATGAAATAGGTGAAAAAATTGGTGCTATTCAAAACGGCAGCAGCAGCGCTGTAGAGGCCATTGCGCAAATCACGGCCACCATCACCCAGATCAACGATATCCAAACCACCATCGCCAGTGCCGTAGAAGAGCAAACTGCCACTACCAATGAGATTAGCCGCAGTGTCAGTGAGGCGGCCACCGGCAGCGTGGAGATCGCCCATAATATCAATCAGGTGGCCGAAAACGCCCAAACCACCTTGAGCGCCACGGCGGTTGCTCTGACCACGGCTAGCAGTCTTGACCGTACAGCCAGCGAGCTGCAAGACCGAACCGAGAAGTTTATGCTAGATGTAGACACCTCCCACAGCGAGCAGACCAAAAAAGCTATTGTCGCCCACGGACAATGGAAGATGCGCTTGTCTACTGCCATTAGTACGGGTCAGAGCGAGTGGACTGTCGACCGGGTACAGTGTGACAACCTGTGCGACTTCGGCCATTGGCTTTATGAGCTGCCTTCTACTCAACAAAAAAGTTCCCAGTTTCAAAAAGTTCGCACCCTCCATGCCACTTTTCATAAGGAAGCATCCCGCATTCTAGCTTTAGCCATCAGTGGCGAGCGGATAGAGGCAACTAAAGCCATGGGAAAAGATAGCCAATTCGCAAAGCTCTCCAACGATCTCACCACCGCCTTAATCGCCTGGCAACAAGAACGGGTGCGCATGGCTGAACCAACCGAGGCTCATAAACCGGCATTGGCTGTGGTCACCTAAGCCAAGTATCGTCATAACTCAGAAAGTAGAGCACAGTAACGCGTGGGCAACCAGTTGCCCACCCTACGAAAATCACCCTGAAAAGGGGCTGGGTTAGCTCAGCCCCCTCTCCTCTGCATCATACCACCGCAAACATTATACACTCTCCCCGTAACCCCATACGTTTTAACGACAGCTGCTGTTATTATTGAATTTGGCAAGGTTTTTTTTCAACGTCTACGGCCCCATCCGATGCCTAGGGAGTAACCGATGAACCCATCGATTCTGACTAAACTCGAGCAATTGACAGCTCGGCACGAGGAGGTGAGCGCCTTACTCGCCGACCCGGATGTCATCGGTGACCAAGAGCGCTTTCGCGACCTATCTAAAGAGTACGCACAACTCGAACCCGTGGCGCAAAACTTTTCCGCTTATCAACAGTTGCAACAGGATCAACAGGCTGCCCAGGAGATGATGCAGGATAATGACCCAGAACTGCACACTTTGGCCGAAGAGGAAATGCTCGCTATCGCGCATCGCCGGGAAGCCCTAGAGCAAGAGTTACAGATTTTGCTGCTTCCCAGCGACCCCTATGACAATAGCAATATTTTTCTAGAGATTCGCGCGGGCACCGGTGGCGATGAAGCCGCACTGTTCGCCGGCGATCTTTTTCGCATGTATTCCCGTTACGCAGAAGCCCAAGGTTGGCAGGTAGAAATATTGAGCGTTAACGAAGGTGAACACGGCGGCTATAAAGAAATCATCGCTCGAATTATCGGCCGAGGGGCCTATTCCCGGCTCAAGTTCGAATCCGGCGCTCACCGGGTGCAACGGGTTCCAGAAACAGAGTCGCAAGGGCGTATCCACACCTCCGCCGCCACGGTGGCTATTTTGCCGGAAGCGGCAGAAGTGGAAGTGGAAGACATCAATCCCAATGATCTGCGGGTGGATACTTACCGCGCTTCCGGGGCCGGAGGGCAGCACGTTAACAAAACAGACTCCGCTATTCGGCTCACGCATCTACCCTCGGGTATTGTGGTGGAATGCCAGGATGAACGCTCGCAACATAAAAACCGGGCCCGCGCCATGGCGCTCCTCCAGGCTAAGCTGCTGGCTAGCGAACAGCAAAAACAGCAAGCCGCTCAAGCCGAGAACCGGCGTTCTCTGGTGGGCAGCGGCGACCGTTCAGAACGCATTCGCACCTATAACTTTCCTCAAGGCCGAGTTACCGATCACCGTATCAATCTCACCCTTTATAAGCTGCCAGAGATTGTGCTGGGTCAATTGGATCAAGTGATTGATCCTTTGGTGCAAGAATATCAGGCTGATCAGTTGGCAGCATTGGCCGATTAATGATTTGGAAAACTTATGTTTTGGGAATCACAAGCCACGCAAACCCTTATTGCGCGTAAGTTCTAAGTTAAATTTAGCGTAGCAAATAGATTTCAGGAACAACGTTACCTTTTTCTATTTCTGAACTCCGCTTCCATCTCCTCAATAGTCGGAAGACTGCTTTTCAGTTCCTCCGGTAGTTTTCGGGCAAACTCATAGCGGGAGATGCCAATCGGCTTGCCAACGTCCCGCAACGCATATTCGGCTACCATATTATTCCGATCTTTGCACAAAATAAGCCCAATGGATTGATTATCCTGGGTTGTCCTTACCTGTTCATCTAGGGCCGTGAGATAGAAATTCAGCTTACCCGCATATTCAGGACGAAAAGGTCCACTCTTCAACTCGATGGCCACATAGCAATGCAGCTTTAAGTGGTAAAAAAGCAAATCGATATAGAAATCATCGCCACCGACTTCCAAGTGATATTGCTTGCCGACAAAAGCAAATCCCTTACCTAGCTCCAGCATAAATCGGGCGATATGATCAACCAGAGCTTGTTCTACTTCCCGCTCATGGGCTTCTTCGGTTAAATTGAGGAAGTCGAAGACATAGGGATC
The DNA here is from genome assembly GCA_964423745.1 of uncultured Candidatus Competibacteraceae bacterium. Lineage (GTDB taxonomy): Bacteria > Pseudomonadota > Gammaproteobacteria > Competibacterales > Competibacteraceae > CAYRGG01. The sequence goes on from CAYRGG010000003.1 coordinate 50,141, forward strand.
TTTTAACGTTTCTCGAGCTAGATCAGAATCCGGGACCGGTAGCCGCTGGGAGAAATTATCGATCGCAAGTTTATCAGCTTGGCGTTCATAGAGTCGGTTTTCAATCTGCAAGCCAAGGACGTTTCGAGACCAGTTGTTCTCCAGAGTTTTCTGGACGTACCAAAGAGCTTTATGAGGTTCCTTTATCTTGTTGATAATTAGTGCGTTATGCCCCCACGGAATTTGTCCAACAAGTTGTTGGACATTTTCGTCCTGCTTAGCGTAGAAGCTATACCATTGCTTAATGGAGTAAAGATTGCTGCGGGAAAATCCTTTAGCGCCTCCCAGCTCACGGGTCAAGTCTTGAGCAATTTGTGCAATAACTGCATCACCCCAGCCGCTTGCCTGCTGTTTCTCGGTAATGAGTTGGCCGAGCTCCCAGTAAAGCGCCATCAGTTGCGTATTGACCGACCGCGCCGCCTTGATTTGAGCAGCTTGGACTTTCTGTTTTAGAGAACCAATAAAGTTTTGATAATCGGGGGTTTTGATCAAGTGGTCATTCATGAGGGATTTTTAGCTGGTTTTCACCACGTTAGCAAGGTGTTTATCCTTTGTCTTGTCACCTACTCTCAAGTTGTAAATGATAAAATTAAATAACCTCTAAACCTATGCGCTTGAGGTAATCTCGACAACCATACAGCGCTGATGGGATAGAGATTGAATCTTAAAGCGGGCTATATGTCGAATGTGTGACAATAGACCCATATGCTTGAATCAGCTGCGCCAAAGTTATCACTGTTTCCCACATCTAATATATGTAGCAACTGAAAAAACTGACTTTACGCCAAGGAAAGAAACTTTTATGAGCCGATCCGAAGATCTATTTGCAGAAGCCCAACATTATATCCCCGGCGGCGTCAATTCGCCGGTGCGTGCTTTCCGCAGCGTAGGGGGTACACCGATCTTTTTCAAGCGCGGTGAGGGGGCTTATTTATACGATGAGGATGAGCGCCGTTATATCGACTATGTGGGCTCCTGGGGTCCTATGATCGCCGGTCATGCTCACCCGGAGATCGTTCGCGCCGTGCAGGAAGCCGCTACCCACGGTTTGAGTTTTGGCGCACCCACCGCCATTGAAACCGTGCTTGCCAAGAAAGTCTGCGAGCTGGTGCCCTCCATGGAGCTGGTGCGTATGTGTAGCTCTGGCACCGAGGCCACCATGAGCGCCATTCGTCTCGCCCGGGGTGTGACTGGCCGGGATCGCATCGTCAAATTTGAAGGTTGTTACCATGGCCATGGCGATTCACTGTTAGTCAAAGCAGGCTCCGGCGCCCTGACCCTGGGCGTACCGACTTCGCCCGGCGTACCTTCAGATTTAGCACAATATACCTTAACGTTAACCTTTAACGACCTGGAAGGCGTTGAAGAAACGTTCCGTGTCTTGGGCGAACAGATTGCCTGCATCATCGTCGAGCCCATCGCGGGTAATATGAATTGCATTCCGCCGGTGCCCGGTTTTCTAGAGGGGCTACGTAGAGTCTGCGATAAGTTCGGCAGTGTGCTGATTTTTGACGAAGTGATGACCGGGTTCCGGGTCGCTTTGGGGGGCGCACAAGCCCGTTATGGCGTCACTCCTGATCTCACTACCTTGGGCAAAGTCATCGGCGGCGGTATGCCGGTGGGGGCTTTTGGGGGTAAACGCACACTCATGGAGCATCTAGCGCCTCTAGGACCTGTCTACCAAGCGGGAACCCTGTCGGGCAATCCGGTGGCCATGACGGCGGGCCTGACCACCTTGGAATTGGTCTCTAAACCGGGTTTTTTTACTGACTTAGAGGCCAAAACGACGACCCTTGTAGAAGGTCTCACCCGCAAAGCACGGGCAGCAGGCATTCCCCTCACTACTAATTATGCTGGAGGCATGTTTGGGTTCTTTTTTTCTGAAGAGGAGCGTGTCACCCATTATGCCCAAGCCACAGCCTGCAACATGGATCATTTCAGAGCCTTTTTTCACGGTATGCTGGCGGAAGGCATTTACTTAGCCCCTTCGGCCTTTGAGGCGGGTTTTATCTCTTCCGCCCATAACGAAACGGATTTAGAAGTCACCCTTGCGGGGGCTGAAAAGGTGTTGGCGACGGTCTAGAGCATTTCCCATTCGACTCTACACATCGTTAGCCTTCGGTCTCGGCGGTGTGCTCATGTACTGCATGTACACTGCGCGGGCCTCACCTTGGCTGCCTTGTGTAAAGCCAAAGCGAAAACGCTCTAGCAGATCAGGGCAATGACGGCAAAATGGCATGGTTGCACCTTGCCACTGCCATCGAAAGCCCAGGAGGATGTGCCGCGAGCATAGACATACTCAGTTTTGCCTCCTTCCTCCTGAAATTTTTGCTCAGTGAGCGTGACCAGACGACGATGTAGCCAGCCATGAAACTTCTGCTTCAGGCTAGAGCGCTTTCTACCCCCCTTGGGACGCCAGCCTTTCAGATCTTCATAGACGATAGTGCTGGCTCCATACGCCAGGGCAAAGTTGACCAGTTGCCGGGATAGCTGCTGAGCAATATTGGCGTTGATAGCTTTTGCTCGACGGTATGGCGTTTTAGCAAAGCCTTGGTGCAATAGCTTGGTTTTTCTTACCTTGTGGCGAATGATCGTGGCCTGTTTATCGCGACGGTCTATGTCAGAGGCCGGATGTATGAACGTCCGAGCCAATACAGTGCCGTCAGGACAAACAATTGACGCAGTGGCCAGGGTGTTGATGCCTACATCGACAGCACACACCACATCGGTTTGCCGCTGGGGTGGCATAATGCCAAAGGGCACAGCCAGATGACAGTGTTTCTCTGAAATCACCAAATAGGGAGACTTGATGGAACCAGTTAGATGTCGTTGCCGCTTACTGGTAATCGGCACTTCAGCCCAAACCCAATCAGAGCCGCTCCAAACCTTAATCCACGCAACCCACATTGGCGCGTCAAAGTTAACCAACTGCCCTTTATAAAGAGCTGGGTAACAGCCAGCATTCACATTGAAGATGGGTGGTTTCGCATCACGCCGTTTTCGGATTCCTAATTGCCATTCCCGATATCGAGTCAGGTAGGACGCAACCTGCCCTTTTACAAATTCGATAGCTGCCCGTCTGAGATACGACGGGAACTTGTAGAACCGCTTTTCAAAGTAGCCATACTTTGGGTTAGGATTCTTCTGGGTGCAATGGATGAGCTTTTCCACTACCCCACAGAAGCTTTTGGCTGCAACCAATGCTGACCAGTGCCCCATCACCACATAGCTCAGTGCCTTGCAGTAAGCTCGATACTCGTCAACCGTGGCCAGCAAATGAAGTCTCACGTCTGGCGAGGGTTGCAAGCCCCATTTGTCCGTGCGTACAATGGCTCTACTCATAGTCAAGTTGTAGCATATGGAGCGAGATTTTGCGATCTTAAAAACCAAGAATCACGGTGCTTACAGACTGTGCTATCACCTCGTGTTGTCAATGAAGTATCGCCACAAATGCCTGAGCGCTGAGATGTTGGACCGATTGGAGACGATATGCGCTGACCTCCTGGCTAAGTGGGGCGGTGAGTTGATTGAGTTCGGTGGGGAACCTGACCATGTACATCTGTTGTTCGAGGTTGACCCGACCGTTAGATTGTCTGACTTGGTAAAAAATCTGAAGTCGGTATCCGCCCGAAAGATGCGTCAAGCGTTTGCAGAACAACTGCGCCCCTTCTACTGGAAACCCTACTTCTGGAACAGAGCTTATGGGCTGATCACCACTGGCGGTAGAGCCAATGTTGAAACGCTGTTGAAGTACATCGGAAATCAGGATGACCCGCGTAAACTTCGTCCGCCGCTAACTAACGAATGACGCTTTACGTCCATTGGTAGGATGCGCGACGGTTTTGCTCAAGGATTATTCGCATCATCTGGAACCTCCTAGAAATAGCATTCGGACCATCATTAAGAGAATTCCGACGTTCATTGGAACAATGACACCCAACATCCAATACACAACCTTTATATCAGATTTAACAATGGTTATTTGTTCCTTCAGCTCAGACCGAGACTTTTGGATCTCCTCTTTAAGCTCGAACTTGACAGCATTCAATTTTTCGTTCTGATTGCCAAGAACTTTGGCAACTTCAGTAGCCTTGTTTTCGGCTATGCCTATGCTTTTTAAGGCATCAAACACTTCATAAACCATTTGCGTCATACACAAACCTCCTATCGAACCAAGTATCGCCCAAAAAAGTGACCATACTCAGTTAACCCAATAAGACAAATCATTTAGGGGAAAAGAAATAACGGCGATAACGCCTAAGAAATCCACGGATATCCGTAGCCAGAAAAACCGTCTGTCTTATCGTAAATGCACGGAGATAGCGGTGGAGATTGTGAGCTATCAAGGTACGTTCTGGTCGCGCTGTTTTTACTAAATTTCTCAATTCTAAATCTGAACAACCACCTACTCAAGTAGGTGGGTTCGCGCGGGTCGCAGAGGACTGAAAGTCCACCCGGTATGCGCCCCGCGCTCAAGATTTCGCCAATCCGGCTTGTGTTGCAAAACTAAGCATCGTCAAAAGATCGGTGCTAAAGCTGACCGGCTAAAGCCGGTGGTTTTAACCTTGTGCATGGAAAATAAAATTTATTGGCCTGGGGTTTGCATCCTATTTATATATAAATTTATACAAAAACGACAGCTGTCATTGACTTTTAGTATGAAGAAACGGACTTCACTGCGCCATCGACGTTCTTTATGGCTCGAAGAGCTCGAACCACGTTTATTGTTTTCGGCTGGCCTAGAAAGCGTCCTCCTGGAGGAGGACTTATCAGCCACGTCTCCCTTGTCCTATGGCGTTGTTTCCCAAGACATCGATGAAATCAATTCTAGCTCCACCGATAATGTGGTGGCGACGGATGTCCCTGTACGCCGAGAATTGATCATTTTCGACAGTCGCGTGGCTGATTATCAGCAACTTGTGGACCATCTGTTAGCCGACAACCCTGATGACCGGGAGCGGGAAATCCTGGTGCTGGATAGCAACCAAGATGGCATCCAGCAGATCAGTGAAGCGTTGGCCAACCGACAAGGGATTGACGCGATACATGTGGTTTCCCATGGCAGTGATGGTCTTTTGACGCTGGGCGCTACTGAGCTTGGGCTTCATAACCTGGATGTCTATGCCGGGGTCATCGCCGAGTGGGGTAATGCGCTCGCCGATGAAGCCGATCTTTTGTTTTATGGCTGCGATCTTGCCGCCGGACCCGACGGTCAAACCCTCATACAACGCTTGGCGGGGTTGACCGGCGCCGATGTGGCCGCGAGCGATGACCTTACGGGCCACGAAGACCTGGGTGGTGATTGGGCCCTGGAATATCAGACTGGCGATCTCGAAACCCAGATAGCCATTAATGAGTCAACACAAAACATCTGGATGGCTATATTACCGACCCCTGACTTAGCGGATCTATGGTTTAGCACCCAAGGTGACGTGTCCTCCAGTGGTGTTCCCGGTCTTTCGAGCTGGAACGAATCGGAAATTCTTGAGTTTAGCAATAATCCAACCTTTGAACCCAGTGGAACAGCCGGTCAGGTGGCAACGGTCTTTGACATCGACCCTTTCACCCAGGACGGAAATGCCAGTATCGATGGAATGCACATAGTTTCAAAGACCGTCACATCGGGAACAACGCTTCTCCAGCAGGGGGATTTGCTATTCTCAACTGCCCAGGATGAAACCATCGATGGGATTAGCGTTAGGGATGAGGATGTTCTTGTATTCCGTCCAGACACCCCTGGCAACCTTGGATCTGGCGTCTTTTTTGTCCTCATCGATGGATCTGATGTTGGTCTTAGCGATGTACAAGCACTCACTTTAGTTGAACAAAATATATCTATCGGTGGTGTAAATCTAAATGCTGGAGACCTTTTAATCGCCGATGATCAGAAAGACCTGGAACGGCTCTCGCTGACTTTTACTGGCACAAACACAGCCGGCTCTATAAGTCTGTTTTTAGACATGACTGACCTTGGTATCTCGTCCGGCAACCGAATCGTTGGGATCCATTTGGTTGGATCGGATCTTACAGTTGGGGACGAAACGCTAACCGTAGGGCAATTTCTCGTCTCGCTGACGGATACAGACTCCTTTGGCGGACTCACTAACGTTGAGCCACACGATGTGTTTACTCTCGATGTTACGGCAATAGGCTCAAATTCCTCTGCAACACCGACCCTGTGGTTCGACGGTTCCGATGTAGGATTAACCTCCTCATCGGATGAGGAAATTCACGCTGTGACACTCAATGTCAATCAAGCGCCCATCGATTTGCAACCTACCGCAACGGCTGAAGGCGGTCTGAGCCTGAACGAAGACGGTGGCAACGACGCTTATCTGATTGCCGACGATGGCGGCGCCATCCTGGGTGGCCGCACGGCATTGACGGCGGAGATCCGCTTCGCCACCAGCGATAATATCAATTCTAATCCGTTACTGAATTACGCCACAGCGACAACCGACAAAGAGTTATCTGTATTAATAAATAGTTTAGGCGAATTAAAAATTTGGGTAGCCGAGTCACAGATCGCTTCGAACGCCATTGATTACCGCACACTGGCTGATGGACAGACGCATACCTTGTCGTTTACGTGGAGCAACAGCAGCGGTGATTGGTCAGTCTATGTCGACAGGACATTGACTGACAGCGGTGCCGGTCTGGCAACAGGTCAGACGCTAGACGGCGGCGGAACCATTGTGTTCGGTCAGGACCAGGACTCGGTAGACGCTGGCTATTCCAACACCCAGGTATTCGGAGCCACGCTATACGATGCCCGCCTCTTCAGTGACGTGCGCACCGGCAGCGAGATTACCGCCAACTATCGCAGCACGTTACCTTATGATGAGCCAAGTATGCTTGCCAACTGGCAATTCGATCAACTCTCCACCAATGGCGTCGTCCTTGACGCGGTCAGCGGTAACAACCTCACTATTCAACATGTCAATGATATCGGCTTTACGACCAGCAGTCCAACCCTGACCTTCGAACTAGATGAAAACTCACTGACCGGCACGGTAGTTGGCAGTATAGCGGGTAGCGACGCCGAACGCGAGGCCAAGATTGCTTCGCTCCTGGCCGCTGACCCGAACCTTACTTACAGCGCCGAGACGGGTAAGTTCTACAAGGTTGTCACAGGTTCGGTCAATTGGGTGACCGCGCAGTCAACTGCGCTCACCACCGGTTTGAATGGCGTAAATGGGCAACTCGCCACCATCAATTCTGCAGCGGAGAACGACATTCTTGCCGGTCTGCGCACAACGGCTGGTATCGATTTGTGGATAGGCGCGTCAGACCAGACTAGCGAAGGAGCTTGGTACTGGCAAAATGGCAATAGTGACGGTGACCAATTCTGGCAGGGAACCGGTACGGGAAACAGCGTCGACGGAAATTATAACAACTGGGTAGCGGGAGACCCTAACGCGCCCTCCGCAGCAGATGATGCGGCAGTTATAACCAGCATGGGTGAATGGGGTGATCGTGACGTCGCTAACACCTATGGCTATATTGTGGAGTGGCAGGCCGACGAGGTCCTCGACACCACCGATCCACTGACCTACTCGATTCAATCGCAAACCATCGCCGGCGCCTTTGCCATCGATGCCGATAGCGGTGAAATTACGGTGGCCGATGGTTCGCTGCTCGATTACAGCACCAATCCCAATCATAGTGTTACCGTGCGCGTCAGCGACGGCAGCTTGAGCTACAACGAGGCTTTTAAAGTTTCCCTCTTTTCAACCACGTTGACCGTCGATACAACCGACGATTACAGCAGCGCCGATGCCCGTTACGGAAATACATCATCAATCGTGGCACTGCTGGCTGATAAAGGCACCGATAATAGGGTTTCGCTGCGCGAGGCCATCATCGCGGCCAATAACACGGCCAACAGTGGCGCGCCGGATAAAATCGTATTCGACATCCCCCTCGACGACGCTAATCATCTGTACTACCGCAACAATGGGATTGCTGACAGCTTTGCGGCACCGGTCGCGACGACGTTGGCCGACAACGCGATCAGTGACTTCGACAGCGACTATGCAGCAGGTACTGCCCGCTCCTGGTACCGCATCACACTCGATACTAACCAACTTAATGTGACGGATGCAGTAATCATCGACGGCAGCACCCAGCCTGGTTACGACCCCGCCAAAGGACCGGTCATTGAGATCAATGCCGCAGGAGTCCAGGATTCCGATCCAAATGCTATGACACTGTCAAATGGCGCTTCGACAATCCGCGGTCTGGTAATCAACCGCACTAGCGATCAAGGTATCGAAGTCGATGCTGGCGCTGCCGGATCGGTTATCGTAGGTAATTATTTTGGTACGGATATCTCCGGAACACAAGCACGGGGTAATTGGGCGGGTATCGCCATCAAGGCAGACAATGTCATCTTCGGCGGTCCAACGCCTGAAGATCGGAACTTAGTCTCTGGTAATCAGGATCGGGGTGTCGAAATCTATAATTTCGCCAGCGGAATAGTCGTACAGGGCAACTATATCGGCACCACCGTCACTGGCAACGGAGCGTTGGGCAACAGTGGTATCGGTATCGGTACCGGTATCGATAACCGCAGTGAGGCAAACGATGTCCTCATCGGCGGCACCGGCGCAGGTGAAGGTAACCTCATCGCTCACAACAGTAGCAACGGTGTCTGGATCCACAAGGGCAAAAATATCTCGGTGCTCGGCAACACGATTTTTTCCAACATCGGTCGCGGCATTGATCTCGACGAAAACGGTGTGACCGCTAACGATGCTCCAGCAAACAAAGATTCAGACAGCGGTCCAAATAACCTACAGAATTACCCGGTTATTACGGCGGCTGCCACTAACACCACTGACAGTATCGCCATTGGAGGTTCACTCAACAGCACATCCAACACCACCTTCCGCATCGAATTCTTCGCCAGTGTTACGGCGGACGGAACTGGCCATGGCGAAGCTGAACGTTATCTCGGCTTCACCAGGGTGACCACCGACGGCAGCGGTGGTGCCAGTTTTAGTGTTTCGCTTCCTAAAGTCGTTGCCGCGGGTGAATACATCACCGCTACCGCGACCGTGGACAACGGCGAAGGCACTTACGGGGACACCTCAGAATTTGCACAAAATGTTCCAGCGCTGTTTGAACTCGATATAGATGCGGATGACAGCTCTGGCCAGAGCGGCGCAAACTTCGCCACCGCTTTCACCGAAGACGGCGGACCTGTCGCTATTGTTGATAGCGACGCCACTCTGTCAGAAAACGGCAGTCCGACGCTAACGTCTCTCACCGTTACCCTTACCAATCTACCAGACGGCACGGCGGAAACTCTAAGCGCAAATGTCGACGGCACTAGCATCAACGCAAGTTACGACAGCGGAACTGGTGTGCTGACCCTTAACGGTAGCGATACGGTGGCCAACTACCAGCAAGTCCTGAGAACGATCACCTATAACAATAGCTCGCAGAATCCCGACACCACGCCGCGCATTATCACCTTACGGGCAACCGATGGCGCTACGGCCAGCAATATAGCCACCGCTACAATCGACGTTGTTGCATTCAATGATGCACCTACTTTTAAAGCTAGCGACGATACTAGCTACACCATGTTTAATACTAAACATGACACCGGCGAGAGTGTTGTGGTGCAGGCTGATGGCAAAATCCTCGTCGCAGGCTACCATGATCTTACTAACAGCGATTTTGCTGTGGCTCGCTATCATAGTGACGGCACCCTTGACAACACCTTCGGCACTGGCGGCATCCGCACTGTCGACTTCGGTTCTAGCAACGACCAAGCCTACAGCGTCGCGGTGCAGGCGGATGGTAAAATCCTCGTCGCAGGCTACAGCGATAAGGCCGGTACTAACGATTTTGCCGTGGTCCGTCTCAAGAGTGACGGCACCCTTGACAACACCTTCGGCACTGGCGGCATCCGCACTGTCGACTTCGGTTCTAGCAACGACCAAGCCTACAGCGTCGCGGTGCAGGCGGATGGTAAAATCCTCGTCGCAGGCTACAGCGATAAGGCCGGTACTAACGATTTTGCCGTGGTCCGTCTCAAGAGTGACGGCACCCTTGACAACACCTTCGGCACTGGCGGCATCCGCACTGTCGACTTCGGTTCTAGCAACGACCAAGCCTACAGCGTCGCGGTGCAGGCGGATGGTAAAATCCTCGTCGCAGGCTCTAGCATTAACGGCGTTAACAGCGATTTTGCTGTGGTCCGTTTAAATAGCGATGGCACACTTAACAACACCTTTGGTAATGGCGGCAAGCTCACCACTGATATTGTGTCTCGAAACGACCGTGGCAAAAGCCTCACAGTGCAGACTGATGGCAAAATCCTTGTCGCGGGTTTTAGTGATGCCTGGGCCAACAACGATTTTGCTGTGGTCCGTTTAAATAGCGATGGCACACTTGACGACACCTTTGGCAATGGCGGCAAGCTCACCACTAATGTTAGCTATAACGGATTAGACGATACAGGCCACAGCGTCGCGGTACAAGATGACGGTAAGATTCTCGTCGTAGGCCATACTACAGAAAGTCTCTTTGAGTCTCACTTTGCTGTAGTGCGCTATAACAGCGACGGCTCGCTGGATACCACGTTTGATTCTTTAAAAATTACTACCCTCGACGGTAATCTCACCTTTGTCGAAGACGGTGCCCCTGTGGTGCTGGATGAAGACGTGGAGGTTTTTGATGCCGACTTCTCGGCTATTGGTAACTTTGACGCGGCTACCTTAACGCTAACACGTAACGGTGGGGCCAATGCGGAAGATGTTTACTCCGCCACTGGAACACTCAGTGCACTGACTGAAGGCAGCAATCTGATAGTGGACAGCACCACTATTGGTACGGTCACCACCAACTCGGGCGGCAGGCTGATGCTAACGTTTAACAGCAACGCCACGAATATCCTGGTCAACCAGGCGATGCAACAGATCGCCTACAGAAATAGCAGCGTCACACCGCCTGCCAATATCCAAATCGACTGGACCTTTGACGATGGCAATACCGGCGCTCAAGGCAGCGGTGGAACGAAGCAGACTACCGGTAGCACCACCGTTGCCATCACTGTCAACAATGCGCCCAATGATCTAGCTGCAGTCGCGACTAGCGAAGGAGGTTTAAGCCTCAACGAAGACGGTGGCAACGACGCCTATCTGATTGCCGATGATGGGAGTGCTGTGCTCGGTGGATTGACATCGCTGACCTTTGAAACCCGCTATTCCAGCACCGATAGTACGACCCGCCAGCCCCTAGTCTCCTATGCCACATCAACGAATCACAACGAGTTCAAGATTGTTTTGCAAGCAGATGGCAGATTTCTGTTTCAAATTGGTACAAAACAAATTACATCTTCCGCCTTTGACTTCACTTCCATTGCCGATGGCGAAGAACACACCATCTCCTTCACCTGGCAGAGCACCGACGGTGGCTGGAGCATTTACGTGGATGGGGTCGAGAGAGACTCTGGCTCTGGTGTTTATACCGGCGGAACAATCGCCGCGGGCGGCAGCCTCGTCATTGGTCAAGAACAGAACAGCATGGATGGGGGCTACCGCACTGAGGTTGTTCTATCTGCTACATTACACAACACACGCCTTTTTAACGATGTCCGTTCGGCAGCCGAGATTGCAGTGTATTACAGTTCAACCCTGCCCCATGACGAAAGCGGGATGATCGCCAACTGGACGTTCAACCATTTGTCCACCAATGGCGTCGTCACCGATACGGTGGCAGGCAATAATCTGACCATTAATCATGTGGGCGTGGGTGGTGGTTTTACTACTAGCACCCCTGAACTGACCTTTGCCATTAACGAGAATAGCGTGACTGGTACTGCTATTGGCTCCGTCGCAGGTAACGACGCCGAGCGCCAGGACAGGATTGCCGCGTTGCTAGCGGCAAATCCAGGACTTGTCTACAGCGCTGAGTTCAACAAATTCTATAAAGTTTCAGATAACACGTCGATCACTTGGTCAGCAGCCCAGACCGCAGCACAGGGAACAAATCTAAATACGGTGGCTGGCCAACTGGTCACCATCGGATCGGCGGCGGAAAACGCCTTGGTATTGAATCAACTGGTTGCCCCCAGCACTGTATCCAAATGGATCGGCGCTACCGATACCACCTTTGAAGGCCAGTGGTTTTGGCAAGACAACGGCACGGATGACGAGCTTTTCTGGGTTGGTGACGATACCGGCAGCTCACTAGGCTATGCCAACTGGGCTAGTGGTGAACCTAATAGTAGCTCGTCGGATTCCGGGGCTATCATGGATAATAGCGGTGGGACCTGGTACGACTACCCTATCTCTGTGACCATTGGCGGCTATGTCATGGAATGGAATGCTGATGACGTCCTCGACGCCACCGATCCCCTAACCTACTCCATCCAATCACAAACTGTCGCCGGGGCTTTCGCTATCGACGCCGACAGCGGCGAGATCACCGTCGCCGATGGGGCACTCCTGGATTTTGAAAGCAACGCGACCCATACCATCACCGTGCGCGTTAATGATATCGGCGGCCTTAGCTATGACGAAGCGTTCACTGTCGCGTTGAAAGATCTTGATGAACCTCCTGTAAACACGGTTCCTGACGCTCAAACCACCGCCGAAGATATTATCCTTACTTTTAGCTCGGCAAACGGCAATCAGATTTTCATCAGCGACGACCACGGTGAAACGCCGACAGTGATCGTCTCGGTGGGTAACGGCACCTTGACCGTGAGCGGCGCTGGCAGTGCAGTGGTGGGTGGAGATGGCACTGCAGCGGTCACGCTTTCTGGCTCTGTCGCGAATATTAACGTAGCGCTGAATGGCCTACAGTACAATGCCAATCCCGATTGGAATGGCATGGACGTGCTCAACGTTTTCACTACCGACGGCGGTGCTCAGCAAGACATCGATACTGTTCAGATTAACGTTACCGCCGTCAATGATGCGCCCGTCATGACTTTGCCAGGTGGTTCAATGACCTACACGGAAGGTGACCCGGCCACGGTGATCGATGCCAGCGCAACGGTCAGCGATATCGATTCCACGGATTTTAATACCGGCGCCTTGATAGTGTCGTTTGTATCGGGCAGCGACAGCGCAAAGGATACACTGGCCATCCGCAACCAGGGAATGGGTGCAGGTCAAATTGGCTTATCGGGTACTAGCGACGTAACCTTTGGCGGAGTGGTGATTGGCGCCTATACCGGCGGCAGCAATGGAGCCGACCTCGTCATTATCCTCAACGGCAGTGCTACCTCCGCCGCCGCCGAGGCATTGGTTCGCAGTATTACCTATCAGAATACCGATAGCGGAGCGCCTACGCCAGATGTGCGCACGGTGCGCTTCGCGCTGACCGACGGAGACGGTGGCACAAGCATTAATGACACAGTAGTTGACGTCGACGGTATCAACGACGCTCCTGTACTAACACCCAGGGGTCCACTCCCCTATTCAATAACCGAAGACGACACGAACAACAGCGGGGCATTGATCTCGTGGGCATTGGGTAGTTCAGTCACCGATGTGGACAGCGGCGCGGTCGAAGGCATTGCTATTACAGGTTTAACACCAGGCATGGGTAGCGGAGAGTATTCAACAGATGGAGGCAGCAGTTGGACCGAAATAGGGGCTGTCTCCGATACTTCTGCATTGCTACTGCGTGCTACGGACCGTATACGGTTTGTTCCCGACGGTGAAAACGCTGACAGCGCGTCTTTCACCTACCGCGCTTGGGATCAGTCAGGCGGCGAGAGTGCTGGCACAAAAGCCGATACTAGCACTAACGGTAACGCCACAGCCTTTAGCACAGCCACGGACACCGTTTCAATCACAGTGACAGCGGTCAACGACCAACCTACAGCAACCAACCTTACTCAGACCCATAGCTACAGCGAGGGAGCCACCGGTGTTGCGTTCGATAACATTGTCGTGAGCGATGTAGATACCGATGAACAAATCACGGCCACCTTGACTCTTGCCAATCCGTCTACCGGCGTACTGACAACAAGCAGTGGTAACGGTGAGACATATTCTTCAGGCACGGGAATTTGGACAGTGACCGGTACTGTGTATCAGGTGAACGCAGCGCTAGCGATGGTGGCCTTTTCGCCAGCGTCTGATAACGATCAAAATACCACCCTAGCCATTGATATCCGTGATGGTTTGGAAGCCGGCGCTACCCCGATGATGGGGAATATAACTCTCCCTGTTACCGCCCTCAATGACGATCCATGGAATAGTGGTAGTCTACCTACAAATATTATCGTCACTGAAGATATAGCCAGCAACGTAGATTTATCAGCCATCGATCTGAATGACGTCGATGCAGGAGTAGGCGCCCTAACAGTAACCCTAACCACCAGCACTGGCGGCAACCTCACAGCCGCAGCCGGAGCAGGCATTAGCCCCGGTGGCACCAGCACAGCGCTGACTCTGACAGGGACGCTTGCGGATCTCAATACCTATTTCGATGACACCAACAATCTGCAGTATCTACATAGCATAGCGCACACTAACGGTAACAACGCCAATACTATTCAGATCAAGATCAACGATAATGGCTACACCGGCACCGGTGGGGGTGGTGATATCGACTTGGGTATGGTCCCCGTAAATATCATACCGGTTAACGATGCACCTCATATCACCAGTAACGGGGGAGGCGCTACTGCGGCGGTCAATGCAGCAGAAAACCAGACTACAATCACCACTGTCACCAGCACAGATGTTGATGGCGACACCCCGACCTACACTATTTCCGGCGGTGCTGATGCTGCCTCGTTCGCCATAGACTCCAACACCGGTTCACTGACGTTCGTTAGCGCTCCAGACCACGAAATTCCTGGCGACGTGGACAACAACGGTATCTATGAAGTCCAGGTCACCGCCGCCGACGGTAACGGCGGCAGCCATGTGCAGACCCTTAACGTGACCGTGACCGACGTTAATGACGCCCCCGTTGCCCAGGACGACCCCACTAACTTCAGCGCCAATGTAAGCGCACTTAACCCCATCGCTTACTGGCGCTTAGGAGAATCCGCAGGTTCCACTGCCGCCGTAGATACAACAGGTAACAATCACAACGGCACTTATAACGGTCCCATTCTCGGTGCACCCGGCATCATACCTGGCGACACGGCTGCGCAATTTGACGGGGTTGATGACTATGTGCATGCAGGCAACTTCGATATTGACGGCAGCAGCAACGGCATCACCCTCACGGGGTGGTTCAACGTTGATGACTTCAGCGGTCACCATCAACAAACCCTTATCTCTAAAGCTAACGGCAGCGATGCTGACGATCACTGGTGGACGCTGAGCATCGATCGTGTTGGCTATAAGCACTGGTTAAAGTTGCAACTTAAGGCGGGCGGCGAGACAACTACGTTGATCGCTACCGGTGGTTATTTAGTTCCAGGTCAGGAGTATTTTGCGGCAGCCACCTATGACGCCACATCGGGCGAGATGAGGCTTTATCTCAACGGTGTCGAGGTGGGCAACACGACCCACTCAAGAGGTGGCGCAGTCGATATCAATAGCTCAGTGCCTGTCTATATCGGTGCTAGTTCTAACAGTCTCTATCAACCTTTTTACGGCCAGATTGACGAGGTTGCTGTCTTTGAACAAGTCGTCACAGCATCACAGATCCACAATCTATTTCATGTCCCGACCAATAATAGCTATGGTGTTAGAGAAGACGATTCTCTCGACGTTGATGCCAGCCAAGGGGTCTTGGCCAACGACAGCGATGCGGATGGTGATACTCTAACCGCCGCCTTGGTAAGCGGCGGCGATCCTAGCCATGGTTCCCTCAACTTCAATGGCGATGGTTCGTTCACATATACCCCCGATGCGGATTTTCACGGCACTGATACCTTTACCTATAAGGTCAACGATGGAACTACCGACAGCAATGTGGCAACTGTCACCATCATCGTCTCGCCCGTCGCTGACACCCCGTCGGTAACTAACGCCACAACCAATGAAGATACGCAAACCAGTTCTGGGTTGGTGATAAGCCGAAATTCAGAGGATGGTTCAGAAGTCAGAAATTTCAGAATCAGCAACATTATAGGCGGCACACTCTACCACAATGACGGCACCACCGTCATCGAAAACGGAGATTATATAAGCGCTTCCTCAGGCAACGCCGGATTGCGGTTTACCCCCTATAGCAACTTTAATGGCAACGGCAGCTTCGATGTACAGGCGTCTACCGTTGCCGATGCCTTTGGCTTAGGTGGAAATATCGCCACCGCCACCATCACAGTCAATCCAGTTAACGATAATCCTATTGCCCGCAACGACGGTATCACTCACGCACTGGATCTTAATCCGGTCGCTTACTGGCGCTTGGGTGAATCTACAGGTTCTACCGCCGTGGATGCAACTAATAACCATAACGGAACCTATAACAGCCCAATGCTAGGCGCTGCCGGCACCGTTATTGGAAACACAGCCGCGGAGTTTGATGGCAGTGATGATTATGTTAATGCTGGCGTTATCAATATCAATGGAACCGGTCTCACCCTCTCGGCATGGTTCAACGCCGATAACTTTGATACCCACGATCAACGCCTCATCTCTAGAGCGACTGGCACGTCTGAACGAAGTCACTTGTGGATGCTTAGCACCGTCGAAGTCGGCGGTGAATATCGCTTACGGCTGCGCATCGGTACAGAGGACTCAGCCTGGGACACAACGGATACGCTCATCGCATCGAGTGGGAACTTAAATCCCGGTCAATGGTATTTCGCCACTGCCACCTATGACGTGGACAGCGGAGCGATGAAGTTGTACTTGGATGGGGTAGAAGTGGGCAGCGCGACTCACTCAATAGGGGGTGCGCTAGATAATAGGGATATGACGACACCGGTCTACATCGGTGCTAATTCCGCCGACGGTTACCGGGTATTTGACGGACGGATTGACGAAGTTGCCGTTTATGATTACGCATTGGCAGATGCGCAAATTCAAAACCTGGCTTCTGTGGCTTTTGAGAGGTATACCACTAGCGAGGATAACCCGCTGGTCGTCAATGCCAGCCAAGGCGTTCTTAGCAACGACCATGACACGGATAGCGATTCGCTGACGGCGGTTTTGGTGAGTAACGCCAGCAACGGCTCCGTCACTCTCAATCCTGACGGCTCGTTTACCTATACCCCCGCTGCTAATTTTTACGGCACCGATACCTTTATCTATAAGGTCAATGATGGAACTGCCGACAGCAATATAGCAACCGTAACAATCAATGTCAGTGCGGTGAATGATGCACCCGTCAACAGTATGCCCAGCACCCAGACAGTGCCCGAGGAGACGACCACAGCCATCAATGGTGTCAGTATCAGTGATGTGGATGTCAGCGGCGGTAACCTGACTACCCGGTTACAGGTCGCCAATGGCGTGTTCAATGTGACCCTATCAGGCAGCGCTACTCTCAGCGCAGGAGCTAACAACAGCGGCGATCTGACAATTCAAGGCAACATCACCGATATCAATGCTACATTAGCCTCGCTGACCTATACCGGTAACACCAACACAGCGGGCACGGCTGCCGATACCCTGACGGTGACTACCAATGACGCAGGTTATACCGGCAGCGGCGGGGCACAACAAGACGTTGACAACATTCAACTTGATGTCACACCCATCAACGATACCCCGCAGTTCGCCAACCTTAACGACAATCCTACGTTCATCGAAAACGGCGCAGCCATGGTGCTGGATGCTGATGTGGAGGTTTTTGATGCCAAACTCTCCACGGCTGATAACTTTAACGGTGCCCTATTAACCCTAGCGCGTAATGGTGGGGCCAATACCGAAGATACCTTCTCCGCCAGCGGCACACTCAGCGCACTGACCGAAGGCGGCAACTTGATAGTGGATAGCACCACCATCGGCACTGTCACCACCAACTCTGCTGGCACCTTGATGCTGACCTTCAACAGCACTGCCACGAATGCCTTGGTCAACCAGGCCATGCAGCAGATTGCCTACAGCAACACCAGCGACACGCCTTCTGCTAACGTTCAAATCGACTGGACCTTTGATGATGGCAACACCGGATTACAGGGTAGCGGTGGGGCATTGCAGGCCACCGGCAGCACCACAGTCACCATTCAAGCCACTAACGATGATCCCACCGGTACCGTCACCATCTCGGGGATTGTCGAAGAAGATCAAATACTCACGGCTTCCAACACCCTCGCTGATGCCGATGGCTTAGGCGCCATCACCTACCAATGGCAACGTGATGGTGCGGATATTATAGGGGCTACGAACACCATTTATGAACTGACTGATGCGGATGTCGGCAGTACGATTATGGTTGTTGCAAGCTATACAGATGGGCAAGGTACTGCCGAGAGTGTGACGAGTGCCCCCACTGGTGCGGTGGCTAACGTCAACGACCAGCTCACCGCCACCAACACGAATCAGACGAAAGGTTACACCGAAGGAGATCTTACCGTTGTCTTGGACGACATAGTCGTCAGCGATATTGATAGTGGTGAGGTCATTAACGCCACCTTAACGCTTGCCGATCCCGTCGTTGGTGCATTGACTGCCGCTAGCGGCAATGGCGAGAATTACACCCCCGGCACGGGAGTGTGGACAGTGACGGGCAGTGTGGCGCAGGTGAACACTGCCCTAGCTGCGGTGGCTTTCACCCCTGCTAGCAACAATGATCAAAACACGACCATCGGCGTCAGTATTCAGGACGGTTTGGAAGATGGTGCTATAGCTGTCACCGGTACGATCAACCTCACCGTCACGCCGGTCACTGATTTAAGTGCAGCCGATGACAGCTTCAGCACCAATGAAGATGTGGTGCTGAATGCCGATGTTTCCAGCAACGACACCACCACCTCGGGTAGGGTGCTGAGTTATACCCTAGATGGCAACGTGAGTCATGGAAGCTTGGGCCTCAATTCTAACGGCACCTTCACTTACACCCCGAATACTAACTTCAATGGCAGTGACAGCTTCACCTACACTGTCACCGATGCCGCCAGTGGTGAGAGTGATACCCGTAGCGTCAGCATCACCGTTAATCCAGTGGATGACCCCGGCACCTTCGGTGGCGATACATCGGGCAAGGGTGCTGAAGATGGCGGTGCGATCACAGGAACGTTGACTTTCGTCGATACTGCCGATGGCGACACCACACCTAGCTTCACCGTCAGCACTAACAGCACCAACGGTTCAGCCTCTATCGACAACTCCACCGGTGCCTGGTCCTACTCCCCAGATGCTAATTTCCACGGCAATGACAACTTCACTGTCACTGTCACCGACGATGATGGTAATACACAAACTCAGGTCATCAATATTACCGTTACACAGGTGGATGATGCAGGTACCTTCGGTGGCAACACCAGCGGCACAGGTACGGAAGATAGTGGTGCCATTACCGGCACCTTGACTTTCACAGACACCATTGACGGTGCGACCAACCCTAACTTCACAGTGACTGGAACTGCTAGTGATGGCTTGGCTTCCATTGGCAATACTACCGGTGCCTGGTCTTACAACCCAGATGCCCACTTCCACGGCAATGACAGCTTTACCGTCTCTGTCACTGATGATGATGGTAATACCCAGTCGCAAGTCATCGCTGTGACGGTCAATCCTGCCACTGATCTCACTGCCCAAGACGATACCTTCACTACGAATGAAGATGTGATGTTAAATGCTAATGTCTCCAGCAATGACACCACCACCTCGGGTGGGATACTCAGGTATGCCCTCGATACCGATGTCAGCCACGGTACGTTGGCGCTGCAGACTGACGGCGCCTTCACCTATACCCCAGATGCCAATTACACTGGCAGCGATAGCTTTACCTATACGGTCACCGATCCTAGTAGCGGCGAGAGCAGCATCGTCACGGTTAGCATTACTATAAATCCAGTAAATGACAACATTCCTGTAGCTAATGATGCTACCGTCTTCCTACTAGAAAATGCTCCTAACGGTAACTTAGTTCATTCTGTGGCGGCTTTCGATGCTGATAGCAGGGACACCCTAACCTACAGTATTACCACTGGTAATGACGACGGTGTTTTCACCATTAACAGCAGCACCGGCGAGATCGCAGTTTTCGATAATAGTAAGCTGAACTACGACACCACCCCTTACTACACCCTTACAGTTCAAGTCAGCGATGGTTTTCACAGTGGGACGGCCATCATCACTGTTAATGTCACTGACGTCAATCATATTCCCACCGTTACATCGATTACTGATATCTCAGTTAATGAATATGAGCTGTTGAACTATGATATATCTGGTAATTTCTTTGATATAGATGACAATATTTTGACCTACTCGGCCACGCTGGTTGGCGGTGCTCCATTACCCAATTGGCTCGGTTTCGATATCAACACGGGGGTGTTCTTCGGTATTCCTATAGATATTGATTTAAAAACTTTCAGTATTGAAGTTACTGCCAGGGATAGCCATGGCGATGAGGTAATAGGTCAATTTAGTATCAGAGTAATGCCACATTCGGACCATTCCGTTAATCCAACCGTTAATCCGCCTATTTGGATTGAACCTTCATATAATGATCCAAACCTGCAGATACCACCACCAATAACGGTTGTTCTACCATCAGGATTTGATCGCCCAGATCCCTTATGGATTGGCGATGAGTCGACAGATACACCTACCCGAATTATTGGTAGACCGCCGGGATTTATTCAAACTTCACAGTCAGACGATGACGATGATGATCATAACGGCTTAATCATCATACCTGAGATACCCCTAGAGGTTATTGATACCAACAGACCCGCGCCTAATACAGAAGTGATTGAAGAGGTGGTTGATCAGGAAACAGAGCAGGTACGCCTGGACACACCCACCCATAAAGCAACGTCCACACTAATCGAGACGCCCACGGTCCTTGACGATGCCGCTTGGCAAGCATTGGACACCATGCAAGAGCAGATGGACAAAGCTGCTCGGTCGCAAACCCTGTTGATCAGCAGTGTCAAAGGCATGACGGTAGTCGTGTTGGCAGGTTTTGTGCGTTGGTATTTGCAGGCGGGTAAGCTGCTGGCTAGCATCCTAGCAACTACCCCTTTATGGCGCCAGTTTGACCCCCTAGCTGTACTCAGCTTGTCCACCCAAGAACGCAGAAAAAAGCTAGCTGCTTTGCAGCAGGCAAAAACCGCGGAAGAAGAGGAAAATGAAGCCCTTAAACGTATTCTTAATGCCGCCAAAACCCACAATCACGAAGTTGACAACGGATAGTCGCCATGCGAGTCACCCCCGCAACGCGCATTAGTTTCGGTTTGGTCCTTTTGACCTTGAGTGTCGTGCTCTTTGCAGACCTGCTAGGGCTTGTGGAAAACCGCGTGGGGGCAGCGCTTGACGCACGTAAGAAATTTGCTGAGTCCTTGGCGGTGCAGGTATCGATTTTGGCCCAGAAAGGCGATACCGCCACGATTCAAAGCACCTTGACGGCGATGGTGGCCCGCAACGAGGACGTGCGCTCGGCGGCCTTACGGGTTGTCGACGAAAACATTGTAGCGCAAGCAGGTGACCATCAGATCCACTGGCGCAGGCAGGGACTCAACGAACAGTCTACACCCACTGATGTCCAGATACCGATCTTTAGAGGCCAGGAAAACTGGGCTACTCTAGAGATTCACTTTACCCCCCTGGTGCCTAAGGGAACAACCCTACCGTGGCACAATCCTTTTTTTCAATTACTCGGTTTTGTCGGTTTAGTAGGGTTTTTGGTGTATCTGTTTTTTATGAAACGCACCCTGCATTATCTGGACCCTTCGGCGGTTATCCCAGAGCGGGTAAAAGTGGCGCTGGATGCGCTAGTAGAGGGAGTGGTGTTGGTGGATGAAAAAGACCGCATTGTGCTGGCCAATAGGGCGTTTGCTGACAAGATCGGCTATCCCGCTGAAACGCTACTAGGCAAAAAAGCCTCCGGCTTTCACTGGACAGTCTCCAACTCAGAAAAACCCATGACGAATTTTCCTTGGTTACAAGCTCTCCAGGACGGTCATCATCACAGTGGGGTAGAAGTGAGTATCCGTACCCGCCACCACGGCCAACGTCTGTTTATGGTCAATGGCGCACCCATCTACGACGGCAACAACCACCGCCGTGGCGCTTTAGCTACCTTTGATGATGTCACGGCGCTTGAAGAGAAGAATGAACAGCTGCAAGCTATGGTGGAGAAACTAGAATGCTCTCAGGCTGAAATCAGTCGACAAAATACCCAACTGGAATTTTTGGCAACCCGCGATCCCCTCACCGGTTGTTTTAATCGCCGTGCTTTGTTTGAACAATTTGGATCCGCTTTTAACAAAGCTAGACAAACAGGCGGAAACCTAACATGCATCATGTGTGACATCGATCACTTTAAAGCCGTCAACGACAACCATGGGCATGCCGTGGGCGATGAAGTCATCAAAATGATGGCCGGCACGTTGCAATCCACCTCCGACGGTTATATCGTCGGTCGCTACGGGGGCGAAGAGTTTTGCATCGCGTTGCCCGACACCCCTATCGAGCAGGCGGCCTTAGTCGCTGAGTCTTGTCGGCGTTTGATCGCCATGACAGAGAGTATGGGCGTTAAAGTTACCGCTAGTTTCGGTGTGTCAACCCTGAACACTGAAGTCAATGATGTTCAAGAACTGGTTGCGCAAGCTGACAAAGCCCTCTATGCCGCCAAGAAAAATGGTCGTAACCGGGTAGTTCGTTGGGACGAGGATGTGTTCGACTGCCCTTCGCAACCTACATTTTCATTACACCGCATCGCCCAGCATGGATAAAAAAACCTAGCGTTACTCTTTTTCTTCTATCCACGCGGTTTTGACCGCTTCCAGCAGCGTATCATCCACGGCATCAGGATCATCATCAAATTCTCTGAGGGCACACACCCAGCGTTGAATATCGGCTAGCGCAGCCCCTTGAGGATCAACATCGGGATACGTATCGTTTAGGGTAATGGCAATGGCTAAGGAATCTTCCCATTTGAGTTTCATACAGCCAACCTCGAATACTGTGCGTATCTTGCCATGCCACACCTTCCCGTCAAAAGCACCTTTATGTAAACCGTTTATTATACGCTGAAACTTTCTCCACAGCCGCATTCATCCTTGACGTTGGGATTATTAAATTTAAACATGGCATTGAGACCCTGCTTTTCAAAATCCAACTCACTGCCATCTAAAAAGGCCAAATTATCCGACTTGACGATCACTTTAACCCCTTGATCCTCAAAAACATGATCGTCGGAATCAATGGTATCCGCAAAATCGATGACATAGGCAAATCCTGAGCAGCCAGTTTTGCGTATACCAACGCGCAAACCTTCACCTTTACCCCGATCCACTAAGTAGCTTTTGACACGGTTAGCGGCGCTTTCTGTTAACGTAATTGCCATAGTAAATAGACCTCAACCTATTAGTTAAACAATAATCAATAATAACTAACTTATCACGCTTTGTTTAGCCTGCCAGTCGGCGAGGGCGGCTTGTAAAGCCTGCTCCGCCAATACGGCACAATGAATCTTGACAGGCGCTAATGCAAGGGCGTCGGCGATTTGGCTACTGTGAATAGCCAGCGCGTCTTGCACGGATTTTCCTTGCACCCATTCCGTGATAAGTGAGGCTGCGGCAATGCCTGCAACCCCCCCTTGCATTTTGAATCTAGCCATCTCGATGTGCTTTGTCATAGCGACTTTAATCTGTAATTGTAGGACATCTCCCTGCAACAGGGTCCCTACTTTACCGGTGCCCACACTAGGGTCATACTCAGATAAAACGCCTACGTTGCGAGGCTGCTTATAATGATCCCAGATCATGTGGCTGTATAAACTATCGCGCCACGCCATGTTTGCTATAGATGGGGTTGCCGCCATAAATTCTCAAGTTCCGTAAGATTTATTCCTTCTCGATACCTATCCCATAACGGAGACAATGCCCGCAGTCTATGAACAGCTTGATGCACATGGGCGCTGGCCGCGTCGATATCTTCCAGCGTCGTAAAACGACCTAGGCTAAAACGAATAGCACTTCGGGCTAGGGGTTCGCTACGACCCAGCGTCCGCAAGACATGGGATCCCTCCTGGATGGCCGATGTACAAGCAGACCCCGAGGATACAGCAAGTTGCTCTGCTAAATCTATTAATAACGCCTCGCCATCTACACCGTTAACACTCACGTTAAGAATACCCGAGACACCTTGGTTTGGATCGCCATTAAGATAAATTTCTGGTAAATCTTGCAGATTCTGCCACAAACGGTCACGCAACTCTCGGATACGGCGGTTTTCCGCCTCCATGGTTTGCTTTGCCAAACGGCAGGCTTCACCCATACCAACGATTTGATGGGTCGCGAGGCTACCTGCCCGTAAACCACGCTCCTGACCACCCCCATGAAGCTGAGCTTGTAACCGCACCCGTGGCCGACGCCCCACATAAAGAGCGCCTACTCCCTTGGGACCATAAAGTTTATGGGCGCTAAAGCTCATAAGATCCACATCTAAAGCCGCTAGATCGATGGGTAGTTTACCTAAGCTTTGCGCGGCATCCACATGGAATAAAATGCCGCGACTACGAGTAAGCTCGCCGAGAGCTTTGATATCCTGAATGACGCCAATCTCATTGTTAACGTGCATCACCGATAACAGTATCGTATCGTCACGCAGGGCAGCGGCTACTTTGTCGAAATCTATTAATCCATTAGACTGAGTATCCAGATAGGTAATGTCATACCCCGCTTGAGCAAGGTGTCGACAAACGTCTAATACGGCCCGGTGTTCGGTTTTGCTGGTGACAATATGGCGGCCTTTTTTTTGGTAGTAATGAGCTACGCCTTTAAGAGCTAAGTTATTTGACTCCGTCGCCCCCGAGGTCCAAATGATGTCATCTGGATCTGCGTTGACCAATGCAGCCACTTGCGCCCGCGCTTCATCAACGGCTGCTTTTGCAGACCACCCATAAGAATGACTATGGGATGCTGGATTACCAAATTCACCCTCCATCCCCAAGTAGTGGCACATCTTCTCGGCAACCTTGGGGTCTACCGGCGTGGTGGCTGCATAATCCAAATAAATGGGGCGGTTCATGGCAGGCTCAACAGGCTCTAAAAAATTAGTTTTTAATATCACTCTGGGGTATATCCAGAAGTTGGAGCTGTGTTTCAGACTCGTGGTTGTGATTACCATTATTGGCATAGGAAGCTGATCTAATCTCACAACTGACCAATTCCGAAATCCGTGTATCGCCAGGTTCGATACCGGCTGTCCGCATGGCCTCGCACATTTCTTCAAGCTTGCAGTTGATGAGATGTAAATGATCCAGCATACGATTGATGGCATGGGCTTCCGGGTCCGGCATATCCCGTGTGGTGCCATAGGCATCAAAACCCAATTTACGGGCGATTTCCTTGTGAATCTCATTGGGTCCACCGCTCACCACGCGTCCCGGCACACCCACGACGGTAGCCCCCTCGGGCACCGCCTTGACCACCACTGAATTAGAACCGATGCGGGCGCCATCGCCCACCTTAAACGGGCCCAACACCTTTGCGCCAGCCCCAATGACTACGTTTTTACCCAGTGTCGGGTGGCGTTTGCCTTTTTCCCAACTGGTGCCGCCCAAGGTGGTGCCTTGATAGAGGGTGCAGTCGTCGCCGATCTCAGTAGTTTCTCCAATCACCACGCCCATCCCGTGATCGATGAAAAAACGTCTACCGATGGACGCACCAGGATGGATTTCAATGCCTGTTAACCAACGGGCAATGGTGGAGAAAAAACGCGCTGGCCACTTGAGTCCCAAGGTCCATAGGAAATGGTTAAAACGGTGCAGTAATACCGCATGGACACCTGGGTAACAGGTTAAAATTTCAAAGACATTACGGGCCGCTGGATCGCGATCAAAAATGCAGTAAATGTCTTCCCGTAGCCGCTGCCACATGGTGCTTACCTAAATTCACTGAAAAGGGTTAAGGGTAGATAAACTAAATAATACATTGGGTCAATTTCCGAGGAATTATATCAAGATTTGCGAGAAACCATCGCCCCTTACTGGCGATCAATACGTTTCTGTACCGAGGTGAGCATCCCGCGCAGGATATTCATTTCATTTTTGTTGGGTTGCGCCCGGTTAAACAAGCGCCGTAATTGCCGCATGAGATGGCGGGGGTTAGCGGGATTTAGAAAACCGGTCTCTAACAACACCTGTTCTAAATGCTGATAAAAATTTGCCATATCCTCAGCACAGGTGGGTAATTCTTTAGGTTTAAGGGGTTTTGGTTCTGGATTTTGCAGTGCAGCTTCCACAACCCGGCGCACTTCATAAGCAACCACCGTGACCGCCGCAGCCAGGTTGAGAGAACTGAAAGCCGGATTAGTGGGAATCTTTATCCGATAATGACAAAGATCCAGTTCATCGTTTGTCAAACCGGAACTTTCTCGACCAAAGACTAAAGCGGCTTCCCCTTGGGAGCAAAATTCCATCACTTGAAGCGCACATTGCTGGGGATCCAGTTCAGGTGCCGATAAGCCCCGGTCCCGTGCTGTGGTTCCCAACACCCCATGGCAGCCCTGCAAGGCGCTGCTGAGACTACTGACCACTTGCGCTTGGGCTAGAATATCATCAGCGCCCGCTGCTCGGGCGGTCGCCTCAGCATGGGGAAACCGTTCTGGATTTACCAACACAAGCCGCCGCAGTCCCATGTTTTTCATGGCTCTGGCGGTTGCGCCGATGTTTCCAGGATGAGTGGTTTCCACCAATACAACACGTAGGTTTTCAGCACAGGCTCTGTCTAATGTCATTTTACTGGTATCATAGTTTTTTGCTGTTCCGTTATTATATCCTTTAGCTATCACGTCCTTTAGCCACTATGCACCCAACTCTAAATATCGCCAAGCGCGCCGCCTTGAGCGCTGGCCGCGTTCTTCTGCGCCAATCCCAGCGCATAGATAAGCTGACGATTAATACCAAACATCCCAATGACTTTGTCAGCGAAGCCGATATTCAGGCTGAACAGGAAATCATTCGCACCCTTAATAAAATCTATCCCCATCATAGTATCCTTGCTGAGGAAAGTGGTGCTAAGACAGGTTCTTCGTCGGAATACGAGTGGATCATCGATCCCCTGGATGGCACCACCAATTTTATTCACGGCTTACCCCATTTTGCCGTCTCCATCGCCTTTCGAGAGCGAGGACGTTTGGAAGCCGCTGTGATATACGACCCCATTCGGCAAGAAATGTTTACCGCGTCACGGGGCAACGGCGCTCATCTCAATGACCGGCGGATTCGGGTAAGAAGCGTCAATGCCTTAGAAGTGGCTTTATTAGGGACCGGTTTTCCTATTCGTCACACTCAACATATCACTGCTTACCTTAACATGTTTGGCAACCTGTTTACCCGATGCGCAGAGCTACGGCGTACCGGCGCCGCCTCGTTAGATCTAGCCTATGTGGCGGCAGGACGCCTAGATGGTTTTTGGGAAATTGGTTTAAGCCCTTGGGACATGGCAGCCGGTGCATTGCTTATCCAAGAAGCTGGCGGTTTGGTAAGCGATTTTGGGGGCGGTCATGAGTTTTTAAAAACCGGCAACATCGTGGCGGGATCACCCAAAGTCTTTAAAGGGTTATTGCAGACGATACAGCCTCATTTAACCGCTGAACTAACCCGCTAGCTAAATGTGAATTTGTGTAGGGTGGGCAACTTGTTGCCCACGCGGGAAGCCAAATAGTTATTACCAAATAGTTATTACAAGGTCAACACGCAAAACCATCAAAGTGTTTGGAGGAGATGATAATGAATAGAAATACCATGGCATGGCTAATACCGCCGGCGGCTGTTTATAACCATGGATGCGCCACCAGCACTGCAGCACCCATCGGCGTATTTTGGCTTGCTAGCTTGGTCAGTTTAATTTATGGACTTTTGGGCGGCAAATTGGGCAATGTAGAGGGCACCCAATGGGTATTGGTGGGATTAGGGGTAGTGATGTGGATTATTGCTGCCGTTTGGGCAAGGCTTGTCATTCAGGAAGTAGATGAAGATCTTAGCCCTCATCAGCAAGGGTCGCTAAATCGCCGGGTTGTGCCAAAACCCGATGAACCAGACCCTTTCTCGGAGCTTTCTAAGCACTGAGTGAGCCGAAGAAAACAAAGTTAGTAGTTACCTAACCTCTTGTTAGCCGCTAGTTCAAGACAGATGCCAGAAAATAACACATTTAAATAGGCAGTCATATGCAGCTACCCAACAAGGTCAATGATTAAGATCATTACATTGTATGAGCCAGATCCAGCACGTTGGATTGATTTTAAAACACGGAGATCATAATGAATTCGAGAGAAGAGAAATTAGTCGATCGACGGGTAACCTATACGCTGGCGCACGGGGAAAAGCTTTATATTGTGGAGAACGTACCGGCACGCGTTAACGAAGAAACGGGTGAGCAGTTCTTTTCGCCTGCTACTGTAAAACGATTGCAAAAAGCGATTCTCGGACAGGAAAAACCAAAACGGGTCATCGAAACACCTGTATACGAATACGCTGAGTAGCAACAATAATAGGACTTAAGTAACAGTAGCCCAGATGTAACGAAGTGAAATCCGGTGTAACACCAACTTCCCCGGATTTCGTTACATTCCATCCGGGCTACCTACTTCGATAGTTTTTGTAGGTTGAAGATAAGCTTTGGGAACCCCAACACCCACAATAATGTCAGTAATTTTTCCGCATGGGCAACAAGTTGCCCACCCTACTACTGTAACATCGAGTCAGCGGACATGAGCCGGTTTTGAAACAGCTTCTAAGGTCGCCCGTCAACCGCCTCCTTTGCCTTAGGTAGCAAATCCTCCCGACTCACTCCCAATAACAAGGCACTGGAACTGGCGATATAAATGGATGAATAGGTACCGACAAAAATGCCCACGATCAAAGCAAAGGCAAAGTTCTGAATCATCGGGCCGCCAAATAGATAAAGAATAACCACGGCAATCAGGGTCGTGAAGCTGGTCATTACCGTGCGCGCCAAGGTCTGATTGATGGATGTATTGATAACCTCTTGAGAGGTGCCTTTGCGTATTTTGCGAAAATTCTCCCGGATGCGATCTAAGACCACCACGGTATCGTTCACCGAATAACCGATAACGGCGAGTACAGCCGCCAATACCGTCAAATCAAATTCGATTTGAAAAAGCGCAAAGACACCCATGGTAAACAATACATCATGCACGGTGGCGGCAATGGTGCCCACGGCAAAACGCCATTCAAAACGCAGCGTCACGTAGATCAGAATACCGATCAGGGCATATAGCATGGCGAGACCACCATCCTCGATAAGTTCTTGTCCCACCTGCGGCCCGACAAACTCCACGCGGCGCATTTCCGCCTGACCACCCCCTTCCGCTGCTCTTAAGGCATTTAACACTTGACTGCTGACAGCGGCGGAGTTGGCGCCTTCCCGGGGGGCTAAGCGGATCAATACATCGCTGGCGGTGCCAAAATGTTGCGCTTGCGCATCGCTAAAACCCGCCTCGCTGAGGGCTTCCCGCACAGTGGGTATAGGGATTGCACTGGGATAGCCCACTTCGATGACGGTCCCTCCGGTAAAATCAAGACCTAAATTAAGCCCCCGTATGAGCAGAGCCGCCAAACATACCAGCAATACGACGCCAGAAATCTTAAGCGCTAAGCGGCCTTTGCTCAAAAAATCGATATGGGTTTCCCTAATCAACGTCCGCATGATTGTTTATTCCACAGTTTGGCTTACACATAAACCAAAGGTTATAAATATAAATAAGCGATTGATTTGTAATCAAGTTCAGGTGTTAGGTGCTTATTAAAGGAAATGTCGGCGGTCTGGATACCGCCGTCAAGCGTACAGGGATGTATTTACAGCGTTTTCCGGAATAAGCACCTGACACTTGAAATATTGTACGTCAAACTAAATTCTAAATAGGCAGACTTTGCAAACGCCGTCCACCATAGACGTAATTGATAACGCCTCGGGCGCCCATAATGGCGGTAAACATCGAAGTCACTATGCCAATGCTTAAGGTGACCGCGAACCCTTTAATGGGTCCTGTGCCAAAACTAAAGAGCACAATCGCCGCGATAAGAGTGGTGACGTTGGCGTCTAAAATCGTGGAAAAAGCGCTACTAAACCCCGTATGAATGGCAGCCTGGGGAGAGTTACCCACACGAATCTCCTCCCGGATGCGCTCGAAAATAAGCACATTCGCATCCACCGCCATACCGATGGTGAGGATAATACCGGCGATACCCGGCAGGGTTAATGTCGCTTGCAACATGGACAGCGCGGCGACAATTAACACCAAGTTAGTCACCAAGGCCAAATCGGACACCAACCCGAAGCTCCGATAATAAAACGCCATAAACACCATGACTAATAGAAAAGCGATCATGGCTGAGCGAAAACCTTGGTTGATATTGTCTTGACCCGCGCTGGGTCCTACGGTGCGCTCCTCGATAATTTCAATGGGCGCTGCTAATGCGCCTGCCCGTAACAAAAGGGCCAAATCCCGCGCTTCTTGGGTGCTATCCAAGCCAGTAATTTGAAAACGTCGACTCAAGCGGTCGCGGATGGTGGCCACGTTGATGACTTCCTCCACCGTGGTGGTGATTTTTTTTGTTTCTACACCCACTTCTCGGGTTTCAGTTTTATTTTCAATAAACACCACCGCCATCAACTTACCGATATTGTCTTTAGTGGCGTTTTCAAAACGCTTCGCCCCTTGGCTATCGAGGGTTACAAAAACCGCTGGGGTGCCACTTTGCTGATCGAGACCCGAAGCCGCATCGGTAATATAATCACCTGTGAGCATGACGCGGCGCTGCAGCAAAATAGGCTGACCACTGCGTTCTTGGTAAAGCCGGGTTCCCACCGGGGCACGGCCGCGGCTCTGGGCGGCATAGGGATCTTGATCTTCGGACACCAAGCGAAACTCCAACGTGGCCGTTGCCCCTAAGATATCTTTCGCCCGGGCCGTGTCCTGCACCCCGGGCAACTGCACCACAATGCGGTTGCTGCCCTGGCGCTGGATAATGGGTTCCGCCACCCCCAGCTCGTTAACCCGGTTGCGCAAGGTGGTTAAATTTTGTTGCAGGGCAAAATTTTGCTTTTCTTGGATTTCCTGCTCGTTCAAGGTCAACTGCAAAGCGTTGTTAGCTGTCTCTTGGATCTGTAGGTTCGCTAGGTTCTCAGCGATGACGTCTTGCGCCCTGGCCTGCTCGGCGGCATCTCTTAAGGTAATTTGCACTCCGCCGGAATCGGGCCTATCCACAGTTAGATAACGTATGCGAGTATTACGCAGTAGGCTGCGGATTTCATCTGCATAACTTTCTTCGGCCTGTTTAAGCACCGCCTGCATATCCACTTCCATGAGAAAATGCACACCGCCCCGTAGATCCAATCCAAGATACATGGGATTTAAACCCAGGGAACGCATAAACCCAGGGGTGGAGGGGGCTAAGTTAAGGGCCACCACATAATCTCTGCTGCCTAGGGCCTGACGCAGCACGTCGGCTGCCTGCAACTGGATTTCAGTATCTTCAAAGCGCACTAATAGGCGACCCTCGTCCACATTCAATTCAACGCCTTGATAGGCAATATTCTCGCCTTCGAGGGTTTCCATCACCTGCTCGTGCAAGGCCTGATCCACCACCACGTCATTGCGGGCAGTGGAGATTTGTACCGCAGGGTCTTCACCAAACAGATTAGGTAAGGCATACACAAGACCGGTGAAGGTCACCAGGCCGATGATGATGTATTTCCACCAAGCATATTGATTCATGGCTGCACGTCCTATGCGCTATCAGACGAGGAATTAAAGATCACCTTTAACGGTACCTTTAGGCATCAGGGAAGCCACGGCGCCTTTCTGCACCTTAAGCTGAATACCCTCGGCCACTTCGAGTTGCACGAAATTGTTACCGATCTCTGTCACCCGACCCAAGACACCACCGCCGGTCACGATCTCATCGCCCTTCTTTAAAGCTTCCACCATTTGCTTATGTTCCTTGGCGCGTTTGGTTTGCGGACGGATCAGCAAAAAATAAAAGACGACAATCAATAAGATAGGAAACAACAACGTACCAATAAGACTCGGCTCACCGCCAGCCGGTGCCGCCTGAGCCCAGGCGTCAGAAATCAAAAACCCCATAGCGCTTCCTCATAGCTCATAGCTGTAAGCAACAGGGCGGCAATCGCCCTAGAAAAACTCGTTATTATACACAGACGACGATGTTTGCCTGCGTTTTTCGTAAAAATCCCCGATGAATTCGAGCAATTTTCTCTGTTCGATGGCATCTCGCAAGCAACTCATCAGCTCTTGATAGTAGTACAGATTATGCAGCGTATTAAGGCGAGCCCCTAAAATCTCATGACATTTGTCCAGGTGATGCAAATAGGCGCGGCTATAATGGCGACAGGTGTAACAGCCACAGTCCGGGTCGATGGGTTTAGAAGCTGTGCGATGTTGACTATTGCGAATCCGCACCACCCCAGCGTGGGTGAACAGATGACCATTGCGGGCATTACGGGTGGGTAACACACAGTCAAACATATCGATACCCCGGCGCACCGCCTCGACAATATCTTCGGGTTTTCCCACTCCCATGAGATAACGGGGCGCATCCACAGGCAGTTGCGGTAAGGTGCTATCTAGGATACGTAGCCGCTCAGGCGCAGGTTCGCCCACCGCCAAACCACCAACGGCGTAACCATCAAAGCCGATGCTGGTAAGTTCCTGGATGGAACGGGCTCGTAGCGCCGGATACATACCTCCTTGCACGATACCAAAAAGCGCCGCGGGATTATCTCCATGGGCAATTTTACTGCGCTTGGCCCAACGTAGCGAAAGTTCCATGGAATGCAGGGCTTGCGCTTCGCTGGCAGGATAAGGCGTGCAATCGTCAAATATCATCACCACATCGGCAGCCAGGACTCGTTGCACCGCCATGGATTCTTCTGGTCCTAAAAAAACGGCGCTGCCATCCACAGGGGATTGAAAATGTACCCCCGCTTCGCTGATCTTGCGACGAGCTGACAGACTGAAAACCTGAAAACCCCCGGAATCTGTCAAGATGGGACCATTCCAATGCATAAAACCATGCAACCCACCATGCTGGGCGATAATCTCCACGCCAGGACGCAACATTAAGTGGAAGGTGTTGCCAAGGATCATCTCAGCGCCGCTTTGACGCAGCTCTTCGGGGGTCATAGCTTTCACGGTCCCATAGGTGCCTACAGGCATAAACGCGGGGGTTTCCACCGTACCCCGTAAAAAGCGAAGACGACCGCGGCGAGCAGAACCATCAGTATGAATGACTTGAAAATCCATCATGCTTATTATTTTGTTATTAGAATGCTAGCGCTAAACCTCTCGGCGTAGGGGGCTAACGCTAGTCTCAAGAAATCGACGTATGGCATTTACATTGGGGCATATCACGGGACGACAATCTTTGACGTAAGCCAGTGCTTTGTCGAGGGATTGGCCATGATATAGACTTAAATAGGCGACGGCTACCGCTGCTGATCTTCCCATACCCGCTGTGCAGTGCAAATACACCCGATGATCAGCGTCGAGGAGTTCTTTGAGCAGTTCCACGGCCGCCGGTAGTTTAGCGATAAGATCAACTTCGTTAAAGTCTTCGATGGGGAAACGATACAACTGGATGGCGGCTTTTCGGTAATGGGCAATAAAATCTTCGAAATTAGCATAGCGTAAAGCGATATCGGCATCCGTTTGTACATTGAGTACGGCACTGATGCCCTGCCGCTTTAGAGCATCAATATCTTCAGGCAGTTGGGGATAAGGGCCCAGAAAAAGCGCCGGTGACACCGCGTCGAATTGCATACCGCTGACAAAATTAGCATCCATCACTTCCATAATGTCTGAAGCTGTTTTCGATACATTTAAAACACGGTTGGGCTCTCGCTCCCATAGAATATTACCTTTAGTTTGGTTTTTAATCAGATAACGATATTCGATGCCAGCCAGCTGGGACTTAACAGCTGTGAATTCATACTCCCAGCAGTTTCCCCAGCCACCCGACAAAAGTCGCCGTTCAGAACCTAACATCATCATTTTTGGTTGCCGCCAGTTTCCCAAGGCTGAACAACCGCCTATGACAGCGAGAACCTGATCCGCTGGCAAAGGATGATAAATCATCAATCGAACCGAGAGGCCATCGGTATTACTGGACATCATGGTCAGTCACACCTCACCGTGAGTAATATCCCATGCTAAGGGATACCTGACTAAAACGTCTATGGGGTGCTGCCCGTTGCATACCCAACATGATGCTCACTTTTTCAATTCCAACTCCAAAGTCGCTAGCTCCTCTGGGTTATTCATATTGCGAAACATAAACGGCGCGTCGGAAAAATCCACTGTTGCCATGGGGTGCTGGGCAAACCAACGGTCGATCTTACGCTCTCCAGCCGCTAAGTAAGTCTGCAAACTCGCACCCAGGGATGTGCTCAGCAAGGCAAACACAGGCTGTAAACGTTTACCGTCATGGGCGACGGTCAGTTCCGCGGACTGTTGCAGGAGAGTGTGGTACATGCGCTGGGCATAATCCTTGACTAGCAAGGGTGAATCGCAGGGTACGCTGAGCACATAAGGAGTATCCGCCACTTGCAAGGCCGCCAACATACCCGCCAGAGGGCCAAAAAACTCACCCACCTGATCCCTCACTACCGGCCAACCCAAAGCTTCATAAGCCGCCCTGTTGCGATTGGCGTTAATCAATAAAGCCCCTACTTGGGGATGCAGAACATTGATTAAATGCCTTACCAGAGGCTGACCTGCTAAGGTAAGCAAGCCTTTGTCCTGACCACCCATCCGGGTACCACGACCCCCTGCTAATATAACCGCCGTGATGGATTGTCGAGCAGCAGCTGTTGGCATCGTCAATTACTTATCTTGAGATGAATTTTGTTCTTGCATTGGCGTCCTCTCCGAACCCTCTGTGGTCTGAGCTTGGTTTTGCTCGTCTTGGAAGGCGCACTGATAGCATAACCGCATACCCTCCTTAACGATAAAGCTTGCTGGGGGTCCAAAATTGCCGCACTGATCACAGACCAAATAGGTACCGCTCATGATGGTATTAACCTCGCCAATAGTTTGAAAAAGCAGGGCCTCTCCTATGATAATCTGACTAACATAACCACCTATAGGTTAATGAATCAATAAGGCTAACAACAGCAATCCACCCATTTCAGTCAACTCACAGGCGGCGCCCAAGGTATCCCCTGTGGTTCCGCCTAGACGCGTCAGCAAGAGACGGCGCAGACCCAGCAGACCGCCGCCCAGCACCAGCACTACCCAAAGACCCTGCCAAGCAAATAGCAAAACCATGATTCCTATCAGCACATAGAGTGAAGCAACCGCTGGGCCTTGGGGAAGATATTGGGCATGGGCCACACCGATACCGGTAGCCCGCGCATAGGGTGTGGTAATGAGCAAAAACAGGATGGCAGTGCGGCCTAAAACGGGGGTGATTAACACGACTGGCCAGTTTTGTGCTGCGATGATCGCTTCCAACGCTGCAAACTTTGCCAAGAGCACTAACACCATCACCATGATAGCGATGGGTCCACTGCGCGGATCTTTCATAATCCGCAGGGTTTTCTCGCGGTCCCCGTAACCGCCGATCCAAGCATCAGCGGCGTCGGCTAAACCATCTAAATGCAAACCGCCGGTAATCAATGCCCATACCATAATCAGCAAGGCCGCTAATACACCCGGATCAGCGGTGGAAAAAAAGGCAGCCAAAACCGTCAGTAAAACGCCGATGACAAACCCCACAAGGGGAAAAAATAGCACCGACTGTCCCCAATCTTCCGGTTCTGGGACAAATTGCACAGGCATCGGAATGCGGGTCAGAAAGGTAACCGCCAAGCTAAAGGGTCGGATCACAGGGATTCTTTACCGTGGAAAACTAGGGCCAGTTTAGCATCCTCACCAGTGCCATAGATGCGTATCCGACTAAAGGTGGCATAGGGTATTTCAAACCGCCAGATATGTTTTAATGGGACCTCCAATAAGTGACAGAGCACCACACGCATCATGCCCCCGTGACCCAGCACTAGAATATGCTGCCCCGTGTAATGAGCGACAAGGGACTGCCAAGCGGTGGTGACACGCTGCGCCCAAGCTAGCAAAGATTCACCCCCCGGTGGCGGATGACCCACAGGGTCTTGCCAAAAACGTCCTAGCGCCTGTGGATCTGTCGCCATCACGTCAGCAGCTGTACGCCCTTCCCAGTCGCCAAAACTCATCTCCCGCAAGCCGTCTTCAAGCTGCACACTAAGACCGTGCTGTTCCGCCAAAACGTTGGCAAATTCCGCGCAACGCCGCAAAGGTGAGCTCACTATCCCCTGCCAAGGCGGGTGCAAGCCCACGGCGGCATGGAGCTGGGTCCAACCCCGTTCGCTTAAAGGATCATCCAAAGAGCCTCGGTACTTAGGACCCCCTTCGGGTTCTCCATGGCGTAGCAAATCGACCGTTGTAATTAAATTTTCCGTCATCGAATTCAAATTCCTGCTTCGGCAAAGGTGGCCATACGGGCGTGTAAGGCAGCGGCAGCCCGTAGCAGCGGCAAAGCCACTGCCGCGCCACTCCCCTCCCCCAAGCGGAGTTGCAGATCTAATAAAGGTTTTTCATGCAGGGCCTGTAATAAACGTTGGTGACCAGGCTCTTGGGAAAGATGGGCATGAAAAAGCCAGTCCCTCAATGGGGGCCGCAGGGTCACAGCCACTAAAGCCGCCGCCGCCGTGACAAAACCATCCACTAAGATGGGGATGCCCCGCTGACCACAACGTATATAAACGCCCACTAAGGCAGCGATTTCAAACCCACCTAAACACTGTAGTGCGTCTAAAGCGTTACCAGGTTTATGGCGGGCCACGGCGGCTTCGATAACAGCCCTCTTGCGAGCCACCCCCACTGCATCCACACCGGTGCCTGGACCCACCAGTTGCTGGGCGGGACACTGTAAGATTGCGCTCCCTAACGCTGCGGCAACAGTGGTATTACCGATACCCATTTCACCACCGATCAACAACTGAACCCCTTCCGCTATAGCAGAGTCCGCCACTTGACAACCTGTCTGTAGCGCCGCGTCCCGTTGTTGCCGGGTCATAGCTGGCGTGTGCAGAAAATTTGCGGTGCCCGGACCCACCCGGCGATCCCACACCTGCGGTAAGTCTTGCAACGGTTCCCGCGTACCCATATTCACGATGTAAAGCCTTGCGCCCAGCAACTCCGCGAGAACGCTAATCGCAGCGCCCCCCTGTGCAAAATTGCGCACCATAGCCGCGGTCACCGAGGGCGGATAGGCTGACACACCTTCTTCCGCTACGCCATGGTCGGCAGCAAAGATGGCAATCGCCACTTGGTTCAAGCTGGGCTGTTGGGTACCCTGCATAGCCGCCAGGGTAGCGCCTATCGCCTCAAGGCGTCCTAACGAACCGGGTGGCTTAGTGAGTTGAGACTGGCGTATTCGCGCAGCCGCTAAAACTTTTTCATCGATGGCGGGAATGGGGGCTGTCCACCAACCTGGATCTATTTGGCTCATGGTTTTTGACTAAGCATTGTGCAGAGCCAGCGCTTCGAGCACCGGTGCATGAAACCGGCCGTTACTGGCGAGCACACTGGTGGTATTCAGCGTCAATGGCTTACCGTTAAGATCGCTGACCTGACCACCCGCTTCTTGAATGATGACTCCTAAAGCGGCCACATCGAGGATATTGACATCGGACTCTATAACCACATCGATCTTGCCCGCAGCCAACAGATGATAATGATAAAAATCGCCAAAACCACGGGTACGGTTAAATTGCGGAATGAGTTTACCCAAAGCTTGCCAGCGTGTGTCGCCTGCCAACGACTGAATATTGCCAAAAGACAGGGTAGCGGCGTTGTACTGGTCAACAGCGCTAACCTGCACGGGCTGGTCATTAAGAAATGCACCACCACCGAGTTCTGCATAGGCTAATTCATTGAAAAGCGGCGCGTTGGAAACACCCAACACAAAATCGTCGCCCCGCATAAGGGCAATTTGGGTGGAAAAGAAAGGATAACGCCGCACAAAACTTTTAGTGCCGTCGATGGGGTCCACTAACCAGATGTATTCCGCATCGGGTCTGCTCTTACCCGTCTCCTCACCATAAAAACCATGCTCTGGGAAAGCCTGTTGAAGAACCTGTTTAATAGCCTGCTCGGTCTCTACGTCGGCGACTGTTACAGGTGTTTGATCCGCTTTGAGCTGCACATCGATAGCATTTTGATAATAGCGGCGAATAATTGCCTCGCCGGCGCGGGCAGCTTGAATAGCGGTCTGCAGAAACAAACTCTGGGGCATGGGCATATCCAGCGTTGTTGTGGAATAAAGATTTATAGTCAGACTTACGCAGCTCGTTCCAGAGGACGCTGTGAACACGTCCCTGTGGGCTTGACGACGGCCATCCAGGCCGTCGACACCTCTTTCACAAGCCTTGCCAAGTCCTTTGTGCGCAAGTCCTAATAGTGTAACCGGTAGTAAGGAGATGGGAAAACTAAACAAACAATTTTGCATGCTATCTACGCGCTATTTAAACGTATCGAAGCGGTGCGACAGCGGTCGCATTGTTGATCGAAGAAAAGATTTTTAAAAAGGTATCCCTATACCATCTGCAAGATTTCACTGCGCGATTTGTCGCAACCCCGCAGCAGGGGGTTGCCATGACGGCATAAGAGTAAATCTCTAATAAAAAACAAAAAAACCCGAATCCAAAGAGGGTATAACCCTTGCATGATTAAGGACATTTGTTGTTAGTACTCTTATTAAAATGGAGATTTAACTTATGCACGAAAGACGCTTAATCATCCTCGATGACGAACCTGATTTTGCAGAATATGTTCGTCACGTAGCCACTGACTTTGACTATGAGGTTCAAGTGGCTTTTGATGGACCCACGTTTCAAAAGCTTTATCGTGAATTTCAACCTTCTGTCATTATTCTCGATATGGTTATGCCCGAAATGGATGGCAATGAGATTGTGCTTTGGTTGATTCAACAAAGATATGACGCCAGCCTTATCATTATTTCAGGGTATTCCTTGGACTACGCCGCGGACGCCAAACGACTGGCGGAGTATAAGGGCTTACGTTCGGTGGCGGCATTGAGCAAACCCATTAGCTTGACTGAGTTACGGCGTGTGCTGGAAGAGGAAGCGATGGAGGATTTAGTAGTATAAATTACATTAATGGTGCTAATAGGTTTAATGTACCCAACAACCATACCTAACATAAAAACAGCAGCAAAAGTAAGAAAGAAAATAGGGGTCAAAATAGGGGTCATATATGGTCCGCCCCGCACTGCAAGGAAAAAGTTTTTTGGCGACAAAAAGACTATTGCGCCCAACTATTCGGCTTTACAATGATGTTCCTATAGACCTCTGACCCTGATGGAATCCGCGCACTCCTCCCCTCCATAAAGTCTTCGACCTCAAGAGTGGGCCCGAGACCCCTGCAGGTTCGAAGGAATGCAGGTGCTTTCCTGTATGCCATCACGTAAACGTGATCCACGCAACTTAATGATCTGTCTTGTTAACGACAAGCTAACCCGGCGGGCACGAAGCGAACCGGTTGGGTTGAGCGCTGGGTTAGCTCGGTTTCTATGTATTAGTTGATCTTCTTGGCCTTGTACTTGACCTCTGGAATACCCTCAAAGTCTGCATCCTGTGTCCACAGCGTGGCGCCGTATGCTTTGGCCGAAGCCAAAATCATGCTATCTGCCATGGGCAGACGATGCTCGAGGCTTAAGCGGGCAGCTGAGAGGGCCAAGGGTGAGGAGAGCTCGATGACTTGACCTTGCTGCATCAGCGCGACAGCCTGCAAGGCATCGCCTTCCCCTCGTTGCTGCATGACACGTTTGAATACCTCATAAAGGTTGACAGTTGGCACTAATAGCTCGGTTGTGGTCTCAATAGCGTAGGAAAAGAACTCCGCATTGGGTCCGTCGGCGAAGTACTCGAGCCAGGCCGAGGAGTCAACGATATTCACACCCGATCTTCCTCGTGTGGCACCTCGGTATCGATGCCCTTGAGGAAACCCTTCATCTGATGCATGGCCTGTACTGGGATCAACTCAATGCGGTCCTCATAGGCGATAACCTGCACTTTCTGTCCAGGCGTCAGGTGCAGCGCCTCCCGGATCCGCTTTGGGATGACCACTTGATACTTCGGCGAAATGGTAAGTGTGTCCATAATCATCCTCGCGTCGATGGCACATTTGTATGACGACAATAATATCGATCGGGAGGCAGGTTTTCAACAGGAGCTAACAGCTGAGTGAACTACGTAGTGTATTGTTCATACTGCGCTCGTTTGATAGGTTGTCTTGTGGGTCAACAGCCCCCAGGCAAGGCAGGCATTCTTGTTGGGCACAGCCTCAGCTGAGACATTTTTACCGCGCCGTTAAACCAGGTCACTGATCCAATGATAGGGGTCATATATGATCCCTTTAACGAGCCTATGACAAAGATCTCTATAAACTACGCCATCTGGTGGAAAATGCCTTCCTGCACCTCAAACGGTGACAGGGCATCGCCACGCGCTATGCCAAAAATACTGCATCTTTCCTGGCAGCTGTTCAGATACGTTGCATGGCTTTATAGCTCCATGTCTCGTGACGACAGTATCTAGATTAAATGGCTTTATCGATTCCCGAGCTCCTGGTTAGCTCAGAGGATTGTATACCCGCCGCACAAATGTCTACAATAGGTAGACATTTTACCAGGAGTTTAGCATGAAGGCTTCGATAGTGGATTTACGTTACAAAACGGCTGCAATTCTCAAGGCACTGGAGAACAAGGAAAGTGTCACCATCTTCTATCATGGCAAAGTGAAAGGCGTGCTGAACCCGGTGCAGAATGACAGTGCGGGCAAGGTTAAGGACCACCCTTTCTTCGGTATGAACCGTGAAACGGACACTACGGTGCTGGAAGAATTAGAGACATTACGCGGGCCACGCCATGTTATATGACACCGATATTCTTATTTGGGTGCAGCGTGGCAACGAAAAAGCGGCGCAGCTCATTGACCGGGATGAGGTTCGGTATTTATCCATCCATAGCTTTATGGAGTTGCTGCAAGGTGCCAGAGATAAAACCCAGCATCGCTACATTAAGGGATTTATTTCCGATTTCGGTTTTTGTACTTTGCCGCTTACAGAAAATATTGGCCACCGGGCGCTCATCTACGTGGAAGAGTACGCCCTGAGTGATAATGTGCGCGCCGGGGATGCAATCATTGCCGCCACAGCAGTGGAAAATGGTCTGATGCTTTCATCCAGCAATGCCAAGCACTTTAAATGTGTTAAGGAATTAGAGCTTAGAGTGTTTAAACCGTAACTGAAAGCTGAAAGCTAAGGTGTCAAGAAAGCTAGCTAAGTGGTCAAATCTGGACTTAACCTATTTAAATCTCGGGCCAGATCCCAGCCTTGTTCCAGCAATTGGTTCAAGCGCTGAGTCGTCTTAGATACCGTCGAGTAATGATTCACATAAAAATGCGTGGCGATATTGACCAACGTCTCGCCGCCCACCTCCTGGCATAGCTCCACCGGGATATAATTTTTGCGCCGGGGCCACGCCTCGTTGTGCGTAGCACGTTTGTCCCCACCTGAAAATACGCCGCCACCGAATCGATAATAACAGGAACGGGAACCGGCTGCTTGAGGCCGAACTTATCAACCTCAGGCCCAAGGCTGTTGACCTGGGTTTGCGCAAAGGCCTTGAACTCCTTGTCACCCATCACCGCCGGTCGATTGCCGCGTTGGTAAAACGCCATGGTTTTCGTGTCACAGCCCTGCTCAGCATACCGTCGGTAGGCTTGGTATCGATTACGGCTGCCCAACTCACCCAAGACACTGTCCCGGTTCAGCCAGT
Source organism: uncultured Candidatus Competibacteraceae bacterium (assembly GCA_964423745.1). GTDB lineage: Bacteria > Pseudomonadota > Gammaproteobacteria > Competibacterales > Competibacteraceae > CAYRGG01. The sequence continues at coordinate 92,123 of CAYRGG010000003.1, forward strand.
CAGGCACCTTGGCTTTATTCAGGTAGGCGCTGTAGCTCGACCAGGGGTAATCGATCAAATCCTCAACAAGAGACGTTTTTGTTTCCACCGGATTGCGATGGATATAGCGGCTGACTTGCAACAGGTAGCTGCTGGTATCAATAAGAATCGCCTTATAGCGGCCGCGAAACAGCGGGCCGTCTGTCTTATTGCGCAGATAGTCCTGAAAATAATCTGCATCCGGAAAGATACACTATCGCACTCTACCGCAATTCATCACATGGTAGAAGGCGTCTTCGTATTCGATGCGTAGGGGTCTGGCCATAAACGCAACATAGCGGCTTGTTTTTCTTGAGTCTAGATTTGACCCCAGGGCGAGCGCATATAAATGCTCACACAAACAATACCTTAGCACGGTAGTCATCATTCCACGCGGTCTTCCTGCGTTTCTTTGCGAGGCTCAAGGCGGAGGGCTCGCGCTGAAACAGGTTCAAACATAAGTGACGGATGCTGGTTATGATAGCCGGGGCGTTGCCTTTGCGGACGCGGCTTGCGTTGTCGCCAAAGACCACATCCAGTTGCCAGTGCAGACGATTCTCAATCCCCCAGTGGCCACGCACGGCATGCGCAAACTGCTTGGCATCGGCGGGGATAGAGGCGATGAAGTAGCGCCGCTCGCTGCTGCGCGTGTCGCCTTCCAGGCATTCGCGCTCGACCATCGCGATGCTGCGTAACTCTTTGCATAGCTCTGTACGGGGCAGCGTGCAGAGCGCTTCGCTAACCCAATAACGCCGGATCTCCAGTCGACCACGAGCTTTGTCTACTTCTTCTTCATAGGCGTACTTCACGCCGGCATAGCGGCTCTGTTCGGCGGTGCGGAAAAATCCTCCACCGCTTCGTGCAGGTTGCCCTGGTTGCCTTTTAGCCCTAGCACGTAATCGCCTTGTTGGTCAATGATCTGTTCGGCAATCGTACGCTGGCAAACCATCACGTCAACAGTGACGACGCAGCCCTTGAGCTCCAACAGCTCCAACAACTTAGGAATCGCCGTGATCTCGTTGGATTTTTCCTGCGTTGCTTTTTGCCCAACACCAGTCGATTCGCCGTCGCCCACGCGCTGACCATGTGCAAAGGGTTGCGATCGGCTTTTCGATCCCGCGAACCTCTACTCGTCTTGCCGTCTACGGCAATCACTTCCCCACCACTGACTTCGGCTACCGCTCGCGTCCAACTCAGAAAACACTCCCGTAAGCCCGTCGGTGATAACCTCGAAATGACATAGGCAATACAATCATGCGATGGCACTCCATTTTTCAGCCCCACATACTTGCGCAACCAATCCAGCTTGGCCTGACCAAACTCCTCAATCGCTTCCCAGCCATCCGCGCCACTGACCACAGCACATACCCTCAGGACGATAATATCCACCAAGGCATGACGCTTGTTGCGCTCAATCCAGGGATCCTTTAGGGACGAAAAATGGGTGACTAGACTTGCTGCTGCCATCAGAAATTCCTACTGGGGTTTCTCGCAAGCATGACTCATCTCATTGACTTAATGCAAATTTATATGCGCTCGCCCTGGATTTGACCCCTTTTTTTAAGGAACCCCATTAGCTTGAACGAGTTAAGGCGTGTGCTGGAAGAGGAGGCAATGGCGTGTTTAATTAGCTAAATAAAATTAGGCTCAATATGAATTCCAGTCAGCTGAGCTATCATAGCGCAACCACCATTCTCATAAACTCAGATGCCAATTGATAATGTTATGATAACACTGCTGCTATATAACCTAGTGTACAGGTCCAGCGCTATATCCCGGATTAGAGCTATTTCGAAGCAATCATTTCGTTGTAAAGATCGATTGTCCTTTGGCACATTTTCTCATCTGAAAATTCCTGCACAATATGCTTCCGCCCCGCTTTACCCATAACCCACCATTCCTCTTTTGAAGTTTCCCGCAAGAGACGGATCATATCAAAAACACTACCGCTTGGAAAAAGCTTACCAGTTTTTCCATCAACCACGATCTCAGGCAGCGAGCAGCAATCACTGGCAAGAGAAGCGCGTTCATAAATTCCGGCTTCTGTGGCAACAAGACCAAAGCTTTCCCATCGGCTGGGCATAACCATAACATCACAGGCTTGCATGTATTTTCCGATCTTATCTGCGTCAACCCATCCGGCATAGGTTACATTAGGGCGCTCGGGCGTCATGGTATCTGACTTAAGCGTTTCGCCAACAACAGTAAGATAAAATGGCTCTTCCTCAAGCTCTTTCATAGCTTCAAGCATAAGGTCAAAGCCTTTTTGGAAATCCAATCTGCCTAGAAAAAGAAGTTGCGTTGTTTCAGAGGCGCCTTTGTCTTCATCCTGTATTTCCTGTATTTCCTGTATTTTGACGCCGTTGTAAACGACTTTGAGTTTCTTTTCGTTCAGGCCGAATTTAATTCCTGTGTCTCGCTCATAATTGCTCACGCAAATCACAGCGTCAGTTAACGGCAAAAGTGCCCACTCAATAAAAGCGTAGAGCTTTTTCTTAAATTTATTGGCCTCCATTAGAAACCCAAAAGCATGCGGACAATACAAGATAACTGGCTTGTAGGAAGGAGTGCTCACCCTGACCACAATAAAAACCAAACGACATATCAGCCCGGCGAAAGAACTATGTATATGGATGATATCTGGCTTCTCTCGACGTACTTTTTTAAAAAATGCAGTTGCCAAAGCAAGAAAGGATTTCAAGTTTCGTCCGGTTTGCTCAAAGGTTTCAATCTGCTCAGAATCAACTGGAGCAAGATCCACAGCCTCATCCCAACAAACAAGAGCGCTAACATTGTGTTTACCAAGAAGTCGGCTCTGACCAAGCATATTCAACCGAATAATAGTACTTACCCCGCCACGCACGATTTCAGTGACATGAAGAACTTTCATTCCTTAGCTTTCCCAGTCCTGTGGCGCGTCTTTTTTCCAAAACTCTAAGGCTGAATACAGATCGCACTTAAACGGGTATCCATTATTTTTTAAATATTGCGTCAAAATATGATTAGGTGTTATGAGCTTGCGCATACGTACAGGGCTAAATGGATGACTGATACCAAGAGATTTGGCGAATACATCAATTACATACCAGACGATTAACAATAAAACGATAGCAGCCGTGTCATACTGATGTCGAGTATACGGCAAATCCCCGACAGGGATAGCCGCTCTAGCAGCAGCTTTTTGATCAACTCTCAGGTCGGCGTTGCGAGTCCTCGACAAACTGACGACTGCACACTTTACAGGGTATGGTTTTGTTTGCCGTAATAGGTATAACCATTTTTCTTGATATGCGATGATCTACTGTGTTCGGCAGCGTAAGTTGTTCATCAGAGCGGTTCCTTAGTATAATGAGTTTAATCACTTCCTGTTACAGCTGAACTGCTCTGGTTTTTGTGAAGCTGTAACATTATTTTTTAAGTACTATGTTTATATACACTTTATATGCAGCACAAAATCTATATCAATGGTCGCTTTCTACAAAAACCGGTTACAGGAACAGAACGATTTGCACATGAAATTGTTCGGGCATTAGATAGCATTTTGCACAATAAGAGGCTGGGTGTCGATATAAAGATTTGCGCACCATTGAATACACCTATACCAGATCATTTGAAAGTCATTAAGTTTGAAACATGCGGAAGCCGGCAAGGGCATGCATGGGAACAATGGGACCTTTATCATCGAACACGGGATGGAATTTTATTAAGCTTTACAAATAGTGGCCCTGTTTTTCATACGCGGCAAATAGTCGTTATCCATGATGCGGCTCCTTATCGCATACCGAGTGATTTTTCTTTTGCCTATCGTATTTTTCATCAAATACTCGGCAAGCTTTTGTCCAAGCGAGCACGTATTGCAACGGTCTCGCGTTTTTCTCGTAAAGAATTAAGTGTGGTTTTTGAGAAATCTGAATATGATATACCGATTTTTCCAAATGGACACGAACATATTCTGCGCTATTCAGCTGATAATAGAGTTTTTGAGAATTTATCTCTAACAAATGAGCTATATTTTTTATTCGTGGGATCTATGGTTGCCCGTAAAAACTTACACATGGCGATTAAAGCATTTCAAAGTCTAAAGCGTGATGATGTAAAATTGGTTATTGTTGGCGCATCTAACGCAAAAATTTTTAAAGATAGCACAGATATAAACGATCCAAATATAATAGTTTGCGGGCGTTTAAGTGACGAGGAAATAGTTGCATTATACCAAAACGCTCATGGACTCGTTTTTCCAAGCCTTTACGAAGGCTTCGGCATTCCGCCTTTAGAGGCAATAGTCCACGGATGCCCTGTCATTGCATCGGATATCCCGTCTATGCGTGAAGTGTGTGACACCGCAGCTTTGTATTTTGATCCAAACAATATGAAGGAATGCGCAGATTCTATGATGAAGTGTCTTAAAGAGCCTTATATCCGAGACAATCTTAAAGAAAAAGGTAAAAAAAGATACTCCAATTTTTCGTGGTATAAAAGCGCCGAACTATTGCTAAATGAATTAAAGAGTATAGCGTAATGTTGTTGAAAAATAAAAACACTAAAAAGGATGAAAAAAAAGATATACGGGCTAATCCACCCTGGTGGGTCAATCCGCCCTTATTTTTGCTCTTTTTCTTGCTGCCTTTATTTACATTAACTGTTTTAGTCTCTGGCCCTTATATGGCTGAACTCGGGCAAAGCGTGAACAATATTACACCTGAGAATATTCGCATTGCTCTTCTTTCTATTGCCATGCTGACTATAGGTGCTTCGGTCTTCGCATTTTCGGCAGACAAAAGTAGTGGAGTGCCTGAGTATGAGCAGTCGAGTGTCAAAAGAGCCCTTCTATTTATGGGGATCATCTCGCTTGTAAGCAATTTGATTCTTTTCATTCCCCTTGCGATGCGCCCCGATTTGGTCGTTTACTTTGTGCTAGGCAATGCCGGCGCTATGTATGAAATACGTGAAACATTAGGCCAAATTCCTGGAATCACTTCATTTGTTATTGCCTCAATGCCGTTTTTCTCTCTGTATAGCTTTGCTACCATCAAAAATTCCCCGTATTCAGTTACGCCATTTATAAAGAGATTGTTTTATCTGTTATTTTTGTTCGTTATTGCGCGTGCTTTACTCAATTCTGAGCGCTTGGCCCTTATTACCGCGGTTACTACGTACATGATTCCACGCATTGTATTTGAATGGAAACCAAGCATATTACGCTTTTACACGCCACTGATAGGCGTTGTAGGTGTTTTTGCAATCTTTTCTTGGGGAGAATATTTTAGGTCTTGGCAGCATTATAAACTGTATTTCTCCAATTTTTTGGAATTCATATCGGTCAGGTTCCTAGGCTATTTCTCAATATCCATAAATAACGGCGCTGGTGTTATTACATACTATGAACCGGTTGGTTATCCTTTTTATACAGCTTCCTGGTTTTTCAAACTTCTCGGAGTTTTTAATATAGATGTGGGTGAAAAGCCTACAATTGTAGCAGACTATCTTCTTCGATACGCCACACCAGAATTTAACAACCCGGGTGGGTTATATATTCCCTACATGGATTATGGTTTGATTGGTGGTGCAGGCTTTTTCTTTTTGACAGGAATACTTACTGGCTGGCTTTATTCCTTGTTTCTCAAGGCCCGACCTTTGGGCATATTACTATTTCCTTTTTGGTTTATAGGATGTTTAGACATTATTCGTATATTATATTGGGCTGGAAGCGGAACCATACCAATTTTATCTGTTGTTTTTATAGCAGTATTAATAATTAAAACATACGATAAACCTTCTATACCTTTAAAAAAAATAGGTAAGTTCCAAAATAAAGCATAGAAAGACGCTAAAGATATAAATATAACGCAGCAAATATTACACAAAAAGTCAAAAGAACTTACTTGGGAAAAAGCGCGGTTTGCAAAGTGCGCATGAAACATAATGCCTGACTAGGAATATAAATTTCGGAACGATAACGATACTGCAAAATGCTGAAACAGAATGCCGAGCGCTGCGAATCGGATATAAAAGCGGTTTCATTCCCTGCTTATGATTTTGAGCGGTTGGAGCAGAATAATTGGGGAGTATGCCAATGAGCAAAATAGATAAACCCAATACCGTTCTGATTATCTCCGGCCAAGATTACCGCAGCAAACGTCAAGTCAACGCACATTTTATTGCAAGAGAGTTAAATCATAATAAACAAGTTCGCTTGTTTTCCATTGGGTTTAGCCACCTCTCCAAAATCAAACAGGATCCACGCTTGTCGCTTTGGGAATGTGCCAATAAAGTTGAAAACTATTATGATGTGGAATGCTACTTGTGGTGTACCTTTTTGCACCCTGTGAATTTGCAACGACTGCATGCGGGATGGATGGAAAAAAGCTGGTTCAAAAACTATGTTGACAAAGCGCCCAATGTATTAAGGCAATGGATATCGGAAGCCAATATTATCATCATAGAATCCGGTATGGGCATTGCGTTTTTTGATTTGATCAAGAACATAAATCCAAACGCTAAAACTATTTATCTAACATCAGATTCCCTTGATACAATTCGATGCGCTGATTTTCTGCAGAGAGAATTGGCAAGACAGGCTTCACGTTTTGATAAAATTATTATTCCATCTCCAAAATTATCTGGAGAATTTCCGAAAGGGACAAAAACCACGTTCATACCACATGGTATGGATACCGAGTTTTTGGAAGACGATATGGAATCTCCTTATACAAAAGACATTAATTTAGTATCTGTCGGATCCATGCTTTTCGATCCAACTTTCTTTGATATAGCCGCATCCAAATTTCCGAATATAACTTTTCATATTATTGGAGCCGGACGAAAAGCCAATGGATTGGAAGCGCCTAATATTTGCATCCATGATGAAATGCCTTTAAGCGAAACGCTTCCCTATCTCAAATATGCCAATGCTGGAATTGCACCGTATGATGAAGAGAAGGTTGCATCCTACCTGGTTGATACCTCCTTCAAGCTTATGCAATACAGCGCATTGGGTCTGCCTGCAATCTGTCCGAAGGTAACAGTTGGCGATCATAAAGGGCGCTTCGGATATACACCCGGTGACAAACAATCAATTCAGAAAGCGATACAAGAAGCCCTTGATTTCGGGCATTTTGAAGGGATAATGCCTCCAAGCTGGGAGAATATTACAGCTCAAATAATTGATTTGTAAATAAATTTATTGTTAAAGCAACAACTATCATTTGCAGCGCTTAACATAAGAGTAAGCAGCATTGCTTTTTAAGCAATACCTAATTCCCAACGTGCTAATGTTCATTGTAGATCCTTTCTCTTGCTGAACGATTGGTAACCATTTCATCTTGACCCCTTTAAGGCTGTCGGTAAAGGGGGACAGATTCATTCCATTAGATTGAGTCTTGACAAGTACAGGCGATAGCAAGCGATATAATTTATGACAACCGATATCCCTTTAAAAAAACAAAGCCTAAAAAAAGATGCGGCATATGTCTATGCCGGATATTCCCTGCGTTATCTGAGTCTTTTAATTCTTATACCCTATTATAGCCGCGTACTGGGTCCTGAAAGCTATGGGCAGGTTTTGGCGGCTATGTCTTTAATGGCTATCATCTGGATGATAGTCAATTTTGGATTCTCCCCTGTTGGATCGCGGAATCTGGCAGCAAGCGAGGACCGCGCAGATATCGATTCCATTTTTTCCAAACATATTACAGCAAGATTGATTCTGGTTCCTATAGGCACTGCAATTGGTTTAATAGGAACTATGGTATCACCCATTTTTTCGGAAGCCCCCATGTTTGGGGTTATGGCAACAATCTTAGGGCTGCTAAATGCTTTTAACCTGGGTTGGTTTTATCAGGGATTGCGGAAATTTAAATTATCTATACTTGTTGAGGCGTTGGCTTATCCTCTAAATGTCATTTTTGTACTACTTCTTGTACGATCCTCGGATGATGGAATTTTTGCACTTTATGCCTTAACAGCATCTTCGGTTATTTGTACCGCACTTTCTTATGCAATACGTATGAGATATGCATCACTTATCAAACAAAGCTTTTCTAGCGCTATTAAACAAATAAAAGATTCATCCATACTTTTTCTGCAAGGGGTCAACACAACGATCATGGGTGCTGGATCGACTTACCTTTTAAGCTTATTGTCGACAGTCGAGCAGGTTGGGTATTTCGGAGCTGCTGAAAGAATTGTTGCAGTCAGCCTGGCTTTTTTAAGACCTGCCTCTCAGGTTCTGATGCCAACAATAGCGAACCGTGCTAAATACGATCCTGACAATGTCGACTCTCTCGTAAAAAAGGGCATGGCCTTGGAACTTGGCTATGGTTTTTGTGTTCTTTTGGGTGGCCTGGTTTTGGCACCTTACATATTGCCGTTTATACTAGGGCAGGATTTTGTACCAAGTGTGCTTCTCTTTCAAATTCTGGCTTGCCTCTTTCCCTTTGCAGCCTTTAGGCATGCCTTTGGTTTTTATGTTTTAATCCCGCAAAAAAAAGAAAAATGGCTTCTTTATGCCTGTATTATGGGAAATGTTATCAATCTTATAGTGGCAGTCGTGGCTGCAACTTATTATGGTGCTATAGGTATGGCTATGGCACGGGTTATAAGCGAAATTATCATTACAATATTTCTTTTGATAGCAGCTTTTCGCTTAAATCTGCTGTCATCAATCTATAAAGATATAGGAATTACGCTGTTAGCTTGTTTTAATGTAAAACGGCGACATAGATAGACTCAGAGTATATACACAAGCTTATATTGCTTTTCTTATTGCGACGCCGAAAACATGCAGTGCGCTGGAAGCGGCGTAGTTAACTGCAATCAACGTGAGGTGTGGTTACATCAATTTTTAAAGCTGCCAAACGGTATTCCTTCGCACGATACCTTACGGCGCGTATTTGTGCACCTTGAGCCTATGGTGTTTGACGGTATTTCTTAAGTTTGATACAAGGCGTGTACATCGCAAGCGAGGGCGAAGTCATTGATGTAGATGGAAAGACGTTACTCGATTCCTACCGCAAAGGTGAACGGTGTTCGAAAAGAGCATTGTACAAGATTCAAACCTAGGTGACATCATCAAGTTTTATGTTAGGGCAGTGCAAAAGTGAAGGCAAAGTTAACAAGATCACCTCGATTTCATCGCTTTTAGAAATTCTTAGTCTCAAAGACTGTATTGTGACACGCTCACGTCCTAAGTTGAATCTGCACAATAGATGTTGAATGATTAAAAGAGATTAAACCGAAACACAAAATGCCGAAAATATCTATTATCACACCCGTATATAATGGGGAACATATTTTGAGAATAGCGATAGAATCCATACAATCGCAAACTATTGAAGATTTTGAGATACTGGTTGTCGATGATTGTTCGACAGACGGGACTTATGACCTACTACAAAGGCTTGCAAAACAAGACAGCCGTATTGTGTCTCTGCAAACACCAAAAAATATGCGCTCCAGCGGCGCACGCAATGTGGCCTTAAGAGTAGCAAGGGGTGAATGGACAACACTTCTGGATGCGGATGACTGGTACAAAAAAGACCGCCTAGAAATAATGCTGGCCATTGCAGAGGAATATCAAGCGGATGTTGTTCTCGATAACCTTCAGATTTACGACCATGCCTTGGATCAGGTCGTTGACCAAACGTATTTTGGAAATTCGAATGGCCTTGAGTTCCTGCAAATCGATGACTTTTTCGACAAAGATTCACCAATCCGGCGCGGTGGTGCAATTGGATACAGCAAACCCTTTTTCCGCACAAAATTTATGAGAGATCACAATATTCTCAATTGGGAAAAATACCGCACTTGTGAAGATTTTCTGTTTCTCGCCGACCTGGTTCTGAGCGGCGCCAAAACTGTCCTTATACCGCAAGCCTATTACGTCTATAGACACCAAATCTCGCCGACAACAAAAAAGAAATCATCAACCTCACATATCGAGCCGGCCGCACTGCAAATTGTGCAGGCATCTGATGAACTCTTGGATAAATACAAGAATACGCTTTCCAATAGAGCCAAACAGGCATTGCTGCGTCGGAAAAATATTTTCTTAACAGCACATATCGCAGATCAGCAAAAAGAGCACATTGCACAAAAACGTTTTTGGGAGACTTTTTTACTGATGGTCAAATATCCCCGACTAATCGGGTACAGAATGACGGGCATTATAAATAGATTGGTAAAGCCGTATAAAAACAATCCATAACCCTTGCGCGTAAATATTAACCCACGCACAATCTATAGTGTATTTATAATTTTGCTGTGATATCGTCGTGGCATTGAGGAAGCACAATGCCCGAAGACTTACCCCTGAAACGCAACAGGAAATCCGTCGTCAGACGGTATGTCTGTATAATACCGACTGGAAGAGAGGCTGTATTAGGGAGCATCTGGAAGCTCACCGCAATACGGTGGGCAAATGGATTGCCCGTCATGAAGACGGAGGGGTGATAGCACTCGCTGCGCAAAAGCGAGGCCCGAAGGGGGATACATTGCTCTGCAATTGAAGGAAGCTGAGCGAAAGCGGACACGCTCCGGGATTGCAGACAGGTGTCCCAATCAATTGAGGTGTATCAAATGTAAGTTTACCACCTTTTTTTCGCTATTCATTTACAGCCATCCCATCCGTTTTGATCGAGGGCTTTAAAATCATATTGAACGGCAATTTGACTTTTACCCACCTCAGCATACGACAAACAATAATCATCTGAGACATCCATGGGCTGATTATCCAAAAAATTCTCTGTGCATTGAATACGCTGTGGGGCACAGGGTGCTTTTAGAACAAAAATCGGATGCCTATCCCGAATATGACTCATTTCGTTACGCGAAATTGCAACATCACATATATCGCCTAAAATCCTTACACCGGCATAGTACGCTGGACCTATTATATTTTCCTCTACCACAATATTACCTACAGGCCTCTGGCCGCTGGAATTCACATCAATTGCACCGTGCTGTGTACGGCGTTTCGTAATATCCTCTTCCATTTGAATATTTTTTACAATATTGTTACGGATAATGACATTCTCCACACCATATGTATTAAAAGATTTCTCTTGCGCGATTAATATGCCCGCCGCAAGTTCAACATCCGATATGTTATTGTTTTCAATTAAAACATTCTTACCACCAACCACTGTAATACCACGCCCCCAGGACACATCAGAAACTGTGTTGTTACGTATTATAATCTCTCCGGCCATATTCTTTTCAGTACCATAACTCACAACAGCAATGGCATCGTCCTTTGTATGATGAACGTGATTTCCCTCCACGAGGCCGCGCCGCGATCCAAAAGTCATATGTATGCCATCGGCCAGTGTGTTTTGCACCTTGTTGCCTGCAATCCTAAAATCCTTCGCGCCAAAGACAAAAATTCCGGCACTAGCGCCGCCATCTATAGTGTTATTTAAAATCTGGTTCCAGCGGCCTTTTACCCAAATTTTTGTTGTTTGCGGCTGGCTTGATCTATTTTTCCCTGTTCCTTCAAATATCATATTGATAACAGCTGATTTATATCCTGTTATTTCCAGTGTTTGATTATGCAGATTGTCAGCTTTCAGGATTCCACCCTTTCCCATCAGAATGGTTCCGTCCTTGGAAAGTGTCAGATTATGATCAAACAAATAGGTTCCTATGGAAAATTCTAGAACGGCACCGGATGGCGTATCGTCTAGAGCTTTTTGCAGGGCCTGCGTATCATTCGTTACGCCATCGCCCTTGGCTCCAAAATCCTTTACGGAATAAACAGGTCTGTCTTCCAAAGGCTTCATTGTAAGCCGTTCGAGGGCACAATATTGAATGGTTTTACCGGTGTCTGGATCACTATCTTTGGCAAGCGTAAGGCTGGGAGCAATAAAAACGTAGAGTACAAGACAGATTTTTTTTAGGCTCATGCCATTTCAATTTGCTTTAAAATTTCGTGATAGCATTCAATGCTGTCAGTGATGGTGCTATCAAAAAATGTTTTGGTTTTATGCCCGTACGCATCGACATATCATATAACCTACCGCTAACGACAACTTCTTCACTACCGTCTTACGCAGCCCCAGTAACATCTCTTTCAGCCCTCGTTCCACTCCCTTCGCCAACCTTTTTCCACCCTCCATCAGCTTCTCCTATTATAATTTCCCAATAGTGGTAGTTTGTTTCAAAACTGATAATGCGAATTAAGCGCTTTGTGCCTCGGTCAACAGCCACATGGCAGCGGCAAGACGGCCAAACACATGGACCAATAGCCCGTTAGTTGAACGCACTTTAGAAGCCCGTTGAATGCCCGTTTTCTCCTCAAGCCAGTTGAATAAAGACTCGATAGGCTGGCGTAGTCGGCTAACTGCCATTGACCATAGCCGATCGACAGCGTCTAGATACGCTTGACTCTTGGCTTTTTTGACGGGGGTCAACAGCGCCAGCCCTTGATCAGTTTTGGCGATATGCGCCAAGTGCGCATCGGCATAGGCTTTATCGAGGTATAACTCGCCCCCGTGAAGCTCACAGACAAGCTGACGAAGTGCGCTCAGATCGTGATCACTAGCGGGTGTCAATCCAAGATACGTCGGTAAAGGCCATGTCCCAGGGCGGCGCAGCCCCACTACATGCAGCTTCACACCGTAGTAGTACTCACCCTTGGACGCACAGTAGCCTTTAGCGGCTAACTCGGGCGCTACTCCGTGCCCGGGTGCTGCGCTTGGCATGGGCCAAGTGTATCGGCAGGGCATCCATAAGACGCGTATCTGAGCCTATCCCAAGCGTTGGAAACGCCTCGCGCATCGCCGCCAACAGCGGCACAAACACCCCTGAGAGCCGATTCAACCGTTGCACATAGCCCCCGTAAGAGGGCAGATGCGGAAACCAGTCCCGTAAGTGACGTCGGGTATCGGCGTAAATGGTGTTGATCTCAAAGCGCTTTTCCATCACACCCCACAGATAAATGCACAGCACTTCCTCATCCGTCAGACTCAGCGCCCTATGTGCACTGAACCGTTGACAATAAACCCACAGATGATCCCGATACTGCTTGCAAACAAATTCATAAAGCGTTATCAATCTTAGTGCCCAGTCCACTGCTGCTCTCTTATGGCGTTTGGGTTTGTCACCTAACACCATAGCGCAGTGGATTGGTTTAGGCTACTTCAGCCTGAAGAGCCCTTAATTCGCATTATTAATAGTAATACCGATGGAGCTTGACTTCTTTCGATTTATTCAAAACGTAACCAACAATAGCTACGTCTTCAATTCTCTCCAGCGCCTCCTGCAACTCAGAATACTGTGATTTTTCCTCTTCGATGATCACGAGACAGGCATCCATCAAGGGCGCTATTGCAGCAACATCATCGCATCCTAATATAGGGGGCATATCGAATATAACGATTCGTTCATCATATCGACTTCGCACTTCGTCAATTAAGTTTCGCATGGCATTCGAAGTTAAAAGCTCAGAGGAGTCTTCATATCTCTCCTTACCCATTAAAATGGAAAGCCGATCTACTCCTGGTGTTATAAGCGTTCTTTCAAGGGCTACATGACCTTGCGCTACATCAACGATGCCGTTTTCCGGATGATAATCAAAATACTGATGGATAGACGGAGCACGCAGATCTAAATCCACCAGCAGAGCAGTTTTAGATCCCTGCCGTGCAATATTAATAGCCAAATTAATAGCCGTAGTCGTTTTTCCAGCCCCTTTGGTGGGGCTGGTAATCATTAAGGATCTAACATTTAACTTATCCAATTTCTTAAGTATACTGGTTCTTAAATATTTATAGGCACTAATTGCAACTGCGGATTTTCTATCTTCAGCTTCAATATAAATTCGCCTTTTCTTTAACCGCGTTTTGTCTATAGGTATAGTTTTTGTTTTGTTTAAAACCAAAACTGTATTTTCAGTTTTTTGAACAGATTTGTGGTGATGATTATCATATTGCTCTAACACCACATTATTACTAGTCGTTTTGTTTCGGTTTAACTTATACATTTTGATTTATTCTAATGTTGGGGTGTTAGCATCATAATCATGATCCATGATCCATGATCCATGATCTTGTTTAAAAAAATTAATATTTCGCATAATATGGACCAGTCAAAATTTGGGCACAACATACACTGGCATATCTATACATTGCTCTAAGTCGTAACTATTCTGAATTTTATCGCCCAACCATTCTTTTATCAGAGCAATTAAATAACCTAAAGAAAAAGCCAACATTAGCAACACAACTAGCATACTTTTCCTATCTGGCTTGGACGGCACCATAGGATACACTGGTGGTTCTATCAGCAAAAATCGGTCGAATAAACTTGCATTACGCATGTTTTTTGTCAATTCTGTTTGTACCAATTGATTCTCGATTTCTCGATACTTTATTAATGCTCTTTGTCGATCACGCTCTAACTCTTCTAGCTGTTGCGCTACAGAGGGGATTCGTTGTATTTGATTTTGTGTTTCTTCCAAAAAATTATTTAGGTGTTCTTTTCTGCTATTTTCTTGCTTTATTTCTTCGCGCACAGTTTCTAGACGCGTCAACAGCTGCATATAAACTGGATTAGTCGGCTTAGAAGTCGGTTTTGGACTTTCTCTAGATTGAGCATTGTTCAGCATCCTCTCAAACGTGGCGATTTTCGCTTCCAGTTTTCCGACATCAGGATGCGCCTCTGTATACTTATCTATAGTACTAGCAAGTTCATCCTTCGCTGCTCTTAATTCAATTTCAAGACCTGACGTATCAGCAGTGTTAACTTGCGTTCTTAGTGCACCAATTTCTTTCCTCAACCTTAAAAGCTCCGGATGATTAGGCGAATACCTGGATGCCTTTTCCATAAATTCTGTCTCTAACATTAATAAATTTTCTTCCGGTCCTATAACACGGGTTCCGTCAGGTGAATAAAGAAGAGCATCCTTGTTGGTTGCCGCAATATTCTCAAGTATCCCATTTTCCCTTTCCTTCAAAAGTCTTAATCTATCATCTGACTCAAGAAGTTTTGATTCCAAAACTTTGAATCGCTCGATTGCTATTGGGTTAATTTCGGGTAGAAAAAGCGCATTCTCGTCTTTAAAGACAGCTACCCGTTTTTCAGACTTTCTTACTTCATCTAATATAACGCTCATTCGCTCCTTCAAATAGGAAAGCCGACGTTCGTCTTCGTTCGAGACTTTTCCACTGTTTGCGTTAAGTAATAAGTTTGTCAGATCATTCGTGATATTATAAGCAAGTTTGGGAGATGAGTTCTCATATTGAACCCTCAAACCCACTGAAATCCTTCCCTCCCTTCCTGTTCTAGGATTGACAACATCAACGTTCTCGAAACGGAAAGTTGCGCTTTCTCTAAATTCATTGATTAATCCATATAGCTCAAGACTAGATACTTCTTCATTAGCAATCCCATGCTTTCTTAAAATTTTTTCTATGTTTTCATTGGTCATTATCGTTTTAATTATTGCATGAGTCCGGTGAATAAGATTTTTATCAATAGTTTTGTCCTCATCCACGGAATACATTTCCTCTTGTTCCATCAAGATTTCCGACTCCGCCATGTAAACACTTGGCAAGGAATAGATAGCAATACCTCCACAGATAAGTATGATTGTCGCAATCCCAAGAAACCAATATTTCTGTCGATAGATAACAGTTAGATACTTAAAAAGCTCCATTTGATGTTTATTGCGTTCGATCACCATAAAAAGAATCTCTTGGTTAGTTAATGTAACCGTTGTTTGCGTCGCGCTAAAGTAAGCACAAATGAATGCATCATAAATTGATCAGCCTTATTATGCGTATACTCCTTGAACTAATATGCATTTTTATTGACGAATCCTTTTAAAATAGTTAGAAAGGCAATCTGGAGGTCGAATAAAGGCGACCAATTTCTAATATAGTAAAGATCATGTTCGATACGCTTTTTTAAATCTGTATTACCACGATAACCGTTGATCTGAGCCCATCCAGTAATTCCTGCTTTAACCATATGTTTCTTCATATAGTCTGGAATTATGCTCTTGAACTCCTCAACAAATTCTGGGCGTTCAGGTCTAGGTCCAATAATAGACATTTCCCCTCTTATTACATTAATGAATTGAGGCAATTCATCAAGGCTGGTTTTTCGAAGGAATGCCCCCAGTTTCGTCGCCCGATTGTCTCCCGGTGAAGCCCACTTCGGGCCACTCTCTATTTCTACGTTAATAGGCATGGAACGAAATTTCAGCATTTCAAAGGGACAATTGTTCCAACCTATGCGAATCTGTCGATACAAAATAGGCCCAGGGGAACTTACCTTGACACCTAATGCAATAATTAACATTAAAGGACTTAACAACAGCAATACCACCCAAGCCACAATCTGATCTTCAACATTCTTTAGAAAACGGCTTACTGTACCATCCATGGGACTCACATCTATGTCCAACAGTGGAATACCAACGAAGTGGGTTAACGTTTTTTCATTATCTTTAAAAGCTTTAAGATCCAAAACATAGCGTATACTGATTGTTGAAAAGCGAAGCACATTTAAAACGGATTTAGCCCTATCCTCTCCCCTAAGAGGGTAGGTAATCCACACTTGATCAATGCTCTTTTCAGAAATAATTTTTTCCATTTCTGCTGTGCTACCTAAATAGGCACAATTCTCTAAGGAGACGTTCCGTGGTTTCGCTCGATCATCTACATAACCGATAATCTGTAGACCATAATCTGGATGGTCCAAAATACGTTGTATCACCGCTTTAGCATTGGCATTGCCTCCAACTAACAACAGCTTTCTTTGGTTCATGCTTAAGCGCCGCACGGTTCGGAGAGTTATTCGTAAGATAGTTCTTGAAAGTGCTTGGGTTAATAGCGAAATAGCCACCCAAATGATTACCCACATTAAAATCTGTCCACTTGTCCTGTAGGAACCGTAACCTAAAATAAAGGTAAGCGAAATTAGTCCTGCCGCTACCATTACATGTACAAAACTAAGGACTGCAAGCTCTTTTCTTATCGAACTCTCACGCCAAGGCACATACAAGTGCATTCGCATAGCAGATATAGAAAACACAAAAACACTAAAAACAATTAGAGCTTTGTACAAACCATCATATGGAAATTTCTGAAAAAAAATAGAATGCGTAAGCAAGCCTGCGCCAATCAGAACTAACAGATCAGAGATTTTGAAAATAAACAACAAAGTGGATGAGTAATGCCTAAACAACCCCTTGTGCGCAAACATGACTTGCCTCCCATTTTCCAATATCTAGCATTTAATTTTGTTTAGTTCTTTAAGATGCTTTTATGGTTAGGATTTGTTGGTACAACGAAAAATATTCTTACATTGTTACAAGCATTGTTGGTAGAACACTAATGTTTTGATTATAAATAAAATTTACTAAAAAACTACAAAAAAAATAAGTAAATTGCATATAAAATGCTTGACTAAACGACAAGAATTATTACCATGGCTATAAAGGCTGTCAACTCTTTTTTAATTGCGCTATCGAATACTGAAAACAAGTATCAATATTAACAATAACTAAATTAGCATTCACTTATTCAATAAACATTGGAAGATGAATTTTTAATAAAAAATAAAATTTTTAACATGAACAACAACAACTTATGCAAACACTCCACTGATCAATGGCGTCGTGTCTGTAATCTTATGCCAATATGCTTTGATGGCATGCTGGTAGTACGCAGCGCGGCTAAATACCAAATCCCTCTACCACTATGAGTTGCGTCTCGCAAGGTAACACTTTAAAAATTCGAAGATTAAAATTTTTCGATAACAGTTTATGAGTAGTAAGCGTTTTTGTTTCATGGTTTCTCCCACTAGGGTTTTTTTTATACTTTTGGTTTTACATCTTGTGCCTATTTGGATAATTACTTTTTTTCCAACACAAGATGGTCCTGTACATGTTCATACAGCCAGTGTGCTTCGTTATTATTTCAATCCTGATTTTTTAGCTTTTCAAGAGTACTACACAATACGTCGTAGTTTTGACCCCAACTGGATTGGCCATCTTCTTATGGGTGGGCTCATGTATTTTTTTTCTCCGCTTGTGGCAGAGAAATTGTTGCTCTCTTTTTATGTAATTACCTTACCCTTATCTATTTATTATGTTTTGCTCGCCATTGACAAAAATTCTGTTTTCTTAGCGTTGCTAAGCTTCCCCTTTATTTTCAATTATTCGTTGCATATGGGGTTTTACAATTTTTGTCTAAGTTTACCTATATTTTTCCTACTTCTGGGTTATTGGCTACGGTATCAGGATAAATTAAGCACCTCAAAAATATTAACTTTGTCCCTATTGGTGTTAGTGCTCTACTTCTCCCATATTGTTTCATTCGTATCCGCTGCTATAACCCTAGCAACTATCGTTTTCTGGAGAGCATGTGTACATGGAAGTGAAACAACTTATTCATTTCCAAAAAAGCTTAAAACGGTTTGGATTATTTCAAGGCAAGGTTTAGTTTCACTTGTTATTATGTTTCTTCCCGCTACTGTACTGCTAGCAGGGTATTTTTTTCGAAATCCAGGTAGCAGTGAAAATGCATCAGTGATGCCATCTGTTTCCGAAGTAATTACCCGTTTTATCAAGATTGGAGGAGGCACCGAGGTAGTGTCTTTTTCATACTACGAAATTATAGTCGCTGTAATCCTTCATTTTTTTATATTAAGTCTCATTATTTATAGTTTGTATTGTCGTTATTTACAGAAAAGAATACATATTTGGGACGGTTTTTTTATTGGCGCCGTTATCTTTTTCGGTCTATATCTTTTTTTACCCAATGAAATGGCAGGCGGCTCAGTTATTCAACCTCGTTTAGCACTTTATATTTTTCTGTTACTGCTTTTATGGCTTGGTACTAAAACATATAGCCCGTGGTTCCGGAGTCGTCTTCAGCTAGCGATGGTTGCAATCGCCATCAGTTTTTTAAGTTTAAACACTGCAAAGTATTGGCAATTAAATTCTTTTTTTGAAGAGTATGCATCTATAGAAGACAAAGTAGTCTCTAATAGAACGTTACTTCCGCTGAATTTTTCTCCTCGTGGATATTCCGACGATAAACAAGAGTTATCTATACGCGTAGAGCCTTTTTTACATGCACAAGGGTATATCGCAGCTATGGCGAACCTAATCGATCTAGGAAATTATCAGGCTACGACGGACTATTTTCTAATCAAATTTCACCCTGAACGGAACCCATATCGGATAATGCCGAAGTTTAACAGAGTCGGCACAAGCGAGGAAGCACAAGTCGACTTCTCCTTGTACCGCCAACTATCTGGAGGATCGGTGGATTATGTGCTGCTTTCAGGAACGAGAGATGACCATCGAACACAGAAACATATAAAAACTATTCTCGATCAATTAACCCATCAATATGAACTGATCTATGTATCATCACCAAGAGGATTCGTACAACTATACCGACGCAAAACCTTGTCCGTAGAGTATTCCACTTCTCGCTCTGCGCAGTAACCACGGTCGGAACCACCAAAATAGCTGTAGCCGGTCTGGTAACAGTTAATCCTTATTCTACTATCAATCAAGGTAATGATGTTGTGGCCAATACCTAATAGATAAGATGAATTTAGAGTATATATAACTTAAACCAAAATGATAAACAACTGTAGTGTACATAAAAAACTTTTTAACTGTTTCGATAGGTTTTCAAATCATTATTTGTATTTGACGCTAAGCTGTGCAGTCGGATTTGTTCATTCTTTAAACAAGGAAATAATATTTAGCTTTTGTTTATTTCAAAGACTGGAGTAGGGTACATGCAAGAAATACTCGTGACAGGTGGTTCTGGTTTTCTTGGATCGCATCTTTGCGAAGCCCTGTTGCGTCGGGGATATCAAGTATTATGTATTGATAACCTTTTTACAGGAAGCAAACGCAATATTAGGCATTTATGGGACAATGAAAACTTTGAGTTTCAACGCCACGATGTCACTTTTCCACTCTATGTTGAGGTGAGTCAGATCTATAACCTAGCTTGTCCCGCAAGCCCCATACACTATCAACACGACCCTGTACAGACTGTCAAGACATCTGTACACGGTGCAATAAATATGCTTGGTCTGGCAAAGAGAATCCGGGCTAGAATTTTTCAAGCCTCGACCAGTGAGGTCTATGGGGACCCAATGGTCCATCCTCAGCCAGAATCTTACTGGGGTAACGTTAATCCAATCGGTCCACGCTCTTGTTACGACGAAGGTAAACGGTGTGCGGAGACATTGTTCTACAACTATCATCGTCAGCATGGACTTGATATACGAGTCGGGCGAATATTCAATACTTACGGTCCGCGGATGCATCCAAATGATGGAAGGGTTGTATCAAATTTTATTTTACAGGCTTTGAAAGGAGAGGATATTTCTATTTATGGAGATGGATCGCAAACACGTTCATTCTGTTATGTAGAAGATCTTATCTCCGTTATTATTAAAATGATGGAAAGCGACCACTGTGGACCAGGACCAATCAACATTGGCAACCCCAAGGAAATCACAATCGTAGATTTAGCTAACTTAATCATTGATCTGATTGGTTCTAGCTCCAAAATTGTCAACCATCCACTGCCCTATGATGATCCCGTAAGGCGCCGACCGGACATTTCTAACGCAAAAGAGCTATTCGATTGGGAGCCTAGCACTTCGCTGGAGATTGGTCTCAAAGCAACCATCACCTTCTTTGAAGAAGTGTTAAAAAACGATGAGGGGTGTTTATGAATCAAAGGCTTGCTGTCGTTACACCTATCTATGAAGACCATGCAGCGTCACTTAGGTTGTTTCAGGAATTAAAACATACTCTTAAAGAAAACTTTCTAATAGTAGCGGTTGACGACGGATCAATTAAAGAACCGGTTAAGCCAGAATGGCTTCAAAGTGGACGGGTTGAAGGGTGCGTGGTCAAGCTAGTTCGCAACATGGGACACCAGCGTGCCATTGCTGTAGGCTTGAATTATATAGCTGAATATCATAATCCGGCGATAGTTGTTGTTATGGATGCCGACGGCGAAGATGCACCTGCCTCGATCAAAGCGCTTGTAGATCGGCTCGATAGAGAAGCTGTCGACGTGGTAGTGGCACAGCGAAAAAGCCGTATAGAGACAGCGACATTTAAAGCGTTTTACAAAATCTACGCAATGATGTTTGTAATGCTTACCGGGCGGGGCATAAGTTTTGGTAACTTTATGGCCATAAAGGGTACTATTTTGAAGCGTTTAGTATCGATGCCAGAGCTTTGGATTCATCTGGCGGGTTGTGTCCTTGCCTCGAAAGTTCGTATTGCTTATGAGCCCATCGATCGAGGCGCTAGGTATGCCGGACAAAGCAAGATGAATTTCATTAGTCTGGCGCTACACGGGTTTCGGGGACTCATGGTTTTTGCCGAGGATGTATTGGTGCGGGTAGGTGTCTTTTGCACTTTGCTTGCGGTTTCTTCATTGGCTGCCATTCTCCTTGCCATTGTCCTTAAGTTGGTAGGCTTTGCAACGCCAGGTTGGTTTTCAATCGCGGTTGGCGTTCTAATTCTCATATTTCTGCAGACCGGTGCGCTTACCCTAATGACTCTTATGCTAACTGGAACATTGAAGGGAGTTTTGATGCCACAAATTAACTATAAGTTGTTCATCGAACGAGTCATTAATGTTTCAAAAACTTCTAGACAACTATCCAAAGTCTCAAGAGAACCGTTAACTGAATTCGAGTGAAAGATCATCAAACAATGATAAATAAGGAGTTTACTCGATATGTAGTAAATGGACTATTTGCGACTGTCGTACATTTTATTGTGTTTCAGTTTTCCTTTGTTGTTATAGGTATTCAGTCGGCCGGTTTATCGAACATGTTTGGTGCAATTTTTGGAATTGCAAGCTCTTTTCTTGGGAGTAAATACTTTGTCTTTCCTCATTGTAGCGGACGATGGGAACATGAACTGACTAAGTTTATATTGTTATATTCAACAGTTGCGGTATCCCATGGAGCAATTTTATTTGCTTGGACAGATGTGGGAAAACTAGATCCGATGGCAGGGTTTGGTGTGGCTACCATATTTCAGTTGATGTGTACGTTTATCGGAAACAAATATCTTGTCTTTAATCAATGAAAAATAAGTTATTGTCTCTGGTTAAAATTGTTTTTTTATTTGGCTTTATTTTCCTTTTTATACATCTAGTTCATTTTCGCTTTTTTCAAGTGAATGTAGTGATGTACAGTACGCTTTACGATGTGTTTGGTGCTTTGCTGCTGTTGCTCATTGCCATTAAATTCAATTTGGTTGGATTACCGCTTTCGGTATTTGAAATGCTTCAAGCCATATTAATATGTGGTTTACTCGGTTATGTCTTTGCCATTTCAATTCCTACCGTCATCGATCGGTCTCTATCCATTTATATTCTCGAAAAACTTCAGCAAAGGGGGGGTGGAATAGAGCTTGATGCATTTGAACAGATTTTCAAAGAAGAGTATATGGTCGAACATAGATTAGTAGATGTAAGACTGACCGAACAACAGGAATCGGGAACAATAGAAATCACTGAAGGCTGTGTAAAGCTAAAGCCGAGAGGTGTAAGAATTGTCAAATTCACGCGATTTTATCGGCAAAATTTTTTACCCAAGCATAGGCTGCTGATGGGCCAAATATCTAATGACTTAACAGATCCGTTTAGCAAGTCTCTTAAGGACACCGATTACGAATGTGAGTAGTTAACGTCTATAAATTTATATGGTAATCCTTAAAAAATAATGCTGCTTACTCTTGTGTTGAATACTGCAAATTATAGTGGCAAATAAAGTACCTGATCGCCCCGATATGGTTATCCAATTTTTAAAAAACGACAACGCTTTTCGAACGAGTTGCGAGATGCGCTGGCGTAACGTACCATTCAATCGTTCAATGATATGAGTCGGCCCGGAGCATTTGAGGCAAACTTGATGTTAAGCGT
The DNA here is from genome assembly GCA_964423745.1 of uncultured Candidatus Competibacteraceae bacterium. GTDB lineage: Bacteria > Pseudomonadota > Gammaproteobacteria > Competibacterales > Competibacteraceae > CAYRGG01. The sequence continues at coordinate 115,072 of CAYRGG010000003.1, forward strand.
AGGTAATCACACGACGATATGCCTCTCAGTCATCGATATAGAAGATCGTGTACTGAAGATAGACTGCCGACAGGTGCTGCCAGAACTGGCGAGCGCTGCAAGCGGAGCGGTCACCACCGATAAGTATTTTAAGAATCCTATTACTTAGAACTAAGAATGCGACTGTGGAAAAACGATAGTCATTTTCAAATTGATCTAGGTTGTTGATCCCTCAATTTATAATCAAGGGTTGTTTAGTTTACAGGGTACTTCAACCTTATAGGATTTGACACTTCTTAAAAACTTAAGCTTTGGATCTCTCGAATGAAAGAAAAAATCAAAGAAATAACATCTATCAATAACATTTTAATATTATTTTTTATTGCATTTTTTTCAATTTTGTTAAGGGATTATTCGTTTGGGTATGCAAATCATTCTTTTTATATTCCATTTATAGATAAAATTTTAGATCCATCTTTGTTTCAAAATGATTTAATATTTAGTTTTAATTACAATAATACTTTTTTTTACTACATTATTGCTTTTTTTAACAAATTTTGGAGCTTAGAGATTATTTTCATTGTTGGATACATCATATTTTCAGTATCTTATGTTTTTGCAGTCTATAAGTTGAGTTATTTGCTTTTTAAAAATATATATATTTCCTATTTAGCAGTGTTTTTTCTTGTTTTTCCAAAACAATCTATAGGGGGAGGAGATGCAACATTTTATGGACAGTTTTATTATAATATTATATCAATAACATTTTTATTATACTCAATATACTTTTTTTTAATTAAGAAATATGTGATTTCATATTTAGTATTGGGCACAGTTTTTCTTTTTCACGCAATTTCCGCAGTTCATGTATTTGGATTATATTTAATATATTTTTTTATTGATATACTTCTTAAGTATAAACTTAATTTTTTTACTTTTTTAAAAAGCGAATACTGTAAAAAAATAATTTTCTCCTTTATTCTTTTTTTTATTATTATAAGTCCATTATTATTTTTTAAATTTAGTTTTGAAAACGAAAGCACTAGTTTCTTGAATATTGATCTAAACTGGCTAAAAATTCAAGAGATAAGGTCGTCTCACCATATTTTTCCTTCACACTGGTTTTTAAACTTTTTAAAAGCACTGCCTTATATTGTCTTAGCTTTAATATCAATACTGTTTTTTCATCAAAACAAAAGCAACCTTGTTAGTCAATCTAATTTTGAGGTTCATAGGGATGTAAACATTTTTTTTATTGGTTTTTTGGTGCTCATGCAACTTGGTACAATCTTCACAGAAATATTTCCTCTAAAATTGTTTGTTTTATTTCAATTTTTTAGATCAACAAATTTTTTAATGATAATTTTCCTAATGTACTCAGCATTTTTTGTTTATAAAGTATCTAAAAATTCTGCCGAGAAAAAATATTAGTTTCAGGCTTATTTGCAGGAGTTTTCACATCTAATAGTTTGTTTCTCTTAATCTTTATACCGTTAGCACTAAAAGAACTTAGAATAAAAAGAGAACCTTTGAGAAAATATTTAAATATATTATGTAATTTGGGTTTTACTTTTGGGGTGTTGATTGGACTTTTATTATCTTTGAATTATTTAATAGATGCCAACACATTCCCATTAGTTAGCGACCATAATGTTATAGATTTCTTAACGGCATTAGTTTTTGTGTGCAGCTTAATACTATTGCAATTAAATCCATCTTTTAAAATTAAGATAAAAACAAAAAATCAAGTGCTATCAATTATTTTTTTATTAACATTGCTATTAACAAATCATTTTATGGATTTTCTATCAAAAAATCAAAATACTGAAGATAAAGCATGGATTGATATGCAATATTGGACTAGGCAAAATATTGGAAAATATGAATCTGTTATTGTCCCTCCTTACAAGCCAGGATTTAGAATCTATTCTAAAAGATCAATTTATGGTGATTGGAAAGACGGGACACTTGGATTTTTTTCACACATGTATGCCTTTGATTGGTTTAAGAGAATGAATGAAATTGGTGTTTATAATTCTAAAAAAAGCGACCAAGCAAAAGCATATAATAACTTAACTAAAGAAAAAATACTTTTAATTTCTGATAATTATAATCAACAATTCATTGTTTTTGAAAATAGTAAACAAATTGATTTTTTAAGTCTTTATAAAAATAGTCATTACACATTGTATAAAATAGGAATTACGCAATGAATGCGTCACGAAGTTCTGGTGGATGTTCAATGTCAACTATTTTTTACATCACTATCCCCCGGCCCCGGCACATCGACCAATCCAGCCCTGAGGTGGTGGAGTTCAAAAAAAAAGCTGCCGCTACGCCTGGCTGTCATGAAGGCGCTTTACGGACATGAGGCCTCGGCGGCCGAGCCGCTGGCACTGCGCTACGGGTGTGGGGATGAAAGCCGCTTTGGTCTCAAGACCATCCCGCGACGGCGCATTAACGCCTTTGGAGTCAAGCCGATTGGCCCTCAACAGTGGCTCTTTCAAGCCTACTACCTCTACGGGTTAGTGGAACCTAGTACGGATGAGCACTTCGTGTGGGAATTCTCCCATTGCGTTTGAGGTGTTCTTACACCCGTTCGCCGCCCGTTATCCCCATGAGCTTCATGTGTTACAGCTGGATCAGGCCAGCTTTCACCTCACGCGGTCATTGACGTTGCCTGCCAACATTATTTTGCTCTTCCAACCGGCTAAAAGCCCTGAACTCAATCCCATCGAACGGCTTTGGCAACACCTCAAGGATCATCTCGCCTGGGGGGTGTTTCCCAATCTCGATGCGCTGCGTCAGGTGCTCGATCAACGAGCAGTTTTATCCTCGCCACCAACAATGTCGATGCCAACCTCCTCCCAGACGCCGAGGTCTTGGCGTGTTACAAGGGCCAGCACCGCGTTGAGCCCGGTTTTCGCTTCCTCAAGGACACCTTGTTCATGGCCTCGACGCTGTATCTGAAGTCCCCTAAACGCATCATGGCCCTGATGCTGGTGATGACCTTGTGTTTGCTGGTCTACGCGGCTTTGGAGTATCGTATCCGACAAACCCTTCAACACCACCAGGCAACGTTTCCTAATCAGCAAGGCAAACCGATTCAACATCCCACGGCACGATGGATCTTCCAGTATTTCTCTGGCATTCATTTGCTTCAGTTACCTGATCAACACACTCAACTCGTCCTCAACCTGAAAGACTCACATCTCATCGTCCTTCAGCTCTTAGGACCCCCTTATCAACAACTTTATGCTTGAATCTTTCATAACAGGTGCGGAAAGACGGGTATAACCTCTTGACGCCAACGTTTTAGCGTCCCATGATTGATCCCAAGACAAATGACACACCTGGCTTATGTTATAGCTTACCGCGTGGACTCTGAGCGCCAAGGGGGTATGGTGTGGGCTGCGGCGACGGCGCCACTCGCCAAACTCGCCTTCCACTGCCGCCAAGGTTAACGGAGGGATGCTTTCATCACTTGTCTCCTGTTAAATCATGGAGACAGTTAAGCATAGTCCTTTAACGTTGAGCTACATCACCGTAAGGACACGTTATAGCGACCAATCGGAGAATTCCAAGCCTAAAAAGCGCCTCAATTTCTCAACGTCAGGTGCAAATGCTTCAGCTAGAATGGCACTCTCGACTGAGGATAATTTTGGCCGCTCAATTGATTTCCTGAGTGGTGCAGTAATCAATCGGAGACCGGACAGCAGATAGCGGTTGTTTGTTCTACTTGTAAGTACTTGTTCCAATGAAGATCTGCGTTTTTTTTCACTAGACATATGAAAATCCTTTTCAAGGGTACCCGTCTCGTATTTTGGAGACAGGTTTAGGAATTTGAAAACATCATTAACGACGTTAACAGTATCTCTGCGTAAGCGCTCTGATTCAATTAGCAATAATTGCTTAACCGAGTAATACTCTAGAAAAGCCTGAATTTGAAAATAGTATTTGCTTGTTTGAATGTAATTGCTGTCGGGGTTTCTTATAACTTCTGAAAAGGGTCGTGATTCCCTCCCGTGAGCATAGTTGTGAACATAGTGGGATAGAACCCTGTCTATTGGATCACGAAGCACGTATATTAGTTTGGTTTCCGGTAAAACGGAGTACATCCTAGCAGGAACACCAGGAAACATGTGCCGCTTTGTATAGTTGGGAGAGGCTTCGAAAGCTAATTTACCGTTCTTTCTGAACAAAGATTTATACCAATTCAGCCCCTTATTGAAATCATCGACAGTCTTAAAGAAGTCCGTTTCTTTAGTGGAAGATGGCACCACGTCTGGGTGAGATGCAATATAGCGATATAGGCTTGACGTACCACCCTTCATTGCCCCGATAATTATAAAATTAGGTAACATTTGAATCTCCGACTGGCTAACGCTTTGCTCACCGGCACATACTGCGGAGAGCGTTTTTGTGTGAAAATGGGGTGCAGCGACAGACACAAAAACGAGCGTAGCAGTATGTGTCCGTGTGCAGCGATTTGTTAGAAGCTGCTCCCTCCCTCCAAAATGCAACTCTCTATAGCAATTTGGACAAAGTGCAATAGCATTTTCTATTGTATCTTCCCCATCATAAGCAAGCTGCTGTTTATGATGCACTTCTAAATATGGTGTTTCATTCTTTGCCCTAATGAGTGGAGCAGGATTATTACAGCGTTCACAAGTCCCATTTGCACGAGACAACAACTCTGCAACAACGTCTGGATTTCTCCGGTACACAGCAGTCTGAACAGAAACCATTTCAGGATGTTTCTTTGCTGCGCCCAGCCTAACCAGCCGTTTTTCAGCTCCTTCACTGAGATCGTGCAACTTTTTCTGAAAAGTTTCTCAAATAATCCTCGATCGATCCTCTAAACCGACTAACAGGTTGTTTTTCACCGTGTGCGCCTTTTTTTACCGCTATAGTGTTGCCGTTGGCGCTCATCCTCTTGAGGCCGCTGGATCGGCCTCTCCGTCCCGTCGATCCCAAAGTCTTGCAGCTCCTCTTGTGCCAGGCGTTGTAGCATCTCTGCCGGCAGGCGTGAGGGCCCATCACCCCGCTGGCTCAGCGCCTCTTTCAACACGCCACTCAAGCGGTGAATCCACTCATTGGCCTGACCCTGACTAAGCCCGAACAAATGCCCCAGCACTTCCTGCAGCGGATAGGTCTTGAGGTAGAATAGAATGAACAATAACTTCTGCTCCACCGTCCTTAACACCGCCGGTCGACCCCCTTTTGAGACACCTTTGTTCGCTTGCGCCTGCTGGGCATCCCACACTCTCTCGAACATTACCGCCAGCTGCTCAAATTCCTCTTGCTCCAAACTGGTCATCGCCCGTAGCGTGCTCGCTTTGTCCTTGACGTCATCGTAGGTCAATATTGCCATGGCTCGCCTATCAATTCTTTGGTTACACTAACGAGCCTTTTTCGATATTGTTTTTTGCAATTAGTTTCCAATAATGTCTAATAAAATTGATAAAAATACACTATGTACACGACAAAAATCTCAGCAACCACTGAAACTCCCTAAGTTTGTCGGGG
>CAYRGG010000004.1:0-116051 GCA_964423745.1 uncultured Candidatus Competibacteraceae bacterium
AACCCCATTTTATCAAACGACTTCAACCAGTTAAACGCTTTTCAGGAACGACTATTTAACCTAACGTGTATCCAAGCGCCGCATTTCTAAGCATGGTCAATATAGCTGGATCGCCAAGGGCACGATGGAAGGTGGGTGGCTGGGGCATAGCACTAACGAGTTCTGCACGTTCATTCAAGGCTACCGTTGCTCTATTGGCGTGCATATTTGCGGCGCTGATAGCTATATGGTGGCAAGGCAATCAACGTCGATTAAGATGTATTAACTATCTGTTTTTAAAGGTAGTAGGCGGATCCGACGTCGTCTTGGATCAATTGTTATAAGAACGCCGTTTTTTATCTCTTTCGATACGGTTTGCAGCGTTTCGAGTACAACGTTTCCGATCGCTGATGGTAAAATATTTTCTACTCGAAGCTGTACTACGCTTGGTTCTTTTGCGTTAGTTGCATAAAGCAGTGCTCCAAAATCAAGATCATGGGTAAAAACCATGTACTGATTTACTCTTGCCCACTCCATTATTTCCGTATCTTCTGCTCGAATGTTTCCCACTTCACTCCAATGGGTTGCCTTATAACCTTCATTGGTAAAAAATTCTTTCCATATATATGGGATATTCATATCCAATAAGATTTTCATGAGGCTTTTATAGAAACATCATACTCTTCTGCTCGCCAAGTTGCGTAAGCTAGTGCTGCGTAAATATCTTCTTTTTCTAAGTATGGATAGAGTTCCAATATTTTTTCTATTTTTATTCCCGTCGAAAGTAATCCCGTTATTGTACCGACTGTGACTCTTATCCCACGAATACAGGGTTTACCACCCATTACCTTTGGGTCGATTGTAATGCGTTCTAAGTCCGGAAATTTCATTTCTTCACCTTTTAAGTAACTTTATGGTCTAGGCGTAATGAACCAAGATATTGATTTTTTAAATTTCATTAACACCATTTGAGTTGTTTGCTAATGGCTTGCCTAAGCCAAGTTGTTTACCCTACTTGACTCAACGTTATTCTACAATCGAGTTTAATAATATCTCTTTATCACAATTTGGTAAGCAAGTAGCCCGGATGAAGTGCAACGAAATCCGGGGATGTCCCGGATTCCACTTCGTTTCATCCGGGCTACCCGCTGCCTAGCCAAGTAGTCTGGGCAACTGGTCGTCCACGCGGGAAGCTATGCCCTCGAAGAAATAAACAAACCCTGCACTCAGGCGATGACATGAAAATACACGGCGCGATTCTGCGAGCTGGCAAGCGCAATTATAGAGAACTAGAAGCCGAAATCTGGCCCTATCTGGATCATCCAGATCTGGATCTACGCCAAGTGGCCGCCAACACCCTAGGCTTTTTAGGATTAACTTTAGCTGGAGAATGGCTAAGAGTTAAGTCGGATAAAATTCATCGTTTTTTATCTGATCCCATGAATAAGGACACTCCATTGAGAACGTTGATTTTGATAAACCGGTTTGTTTTTGCGCCTCGATAACAGCAAGCTGATAAGCTTTATCTATCGCATCGTTCAACTGTGGTTTTAAACTCGGATTATCGCTAAGATGTTGCTGTAAGCGTAACCGCTGTTGTTTGATGGTCAATTGCCAGCTTCTGCTTTGTCGCATTGACCGAAACTGCCATTTTAATAAATGCATCAGTAACACTTCAAGGTGACTTATCAGTTCTCTTTTTTCTGATCGACCCAACGTTTCTAACTCCTCGGCAATATTTTCAATATCAAGCCCTGTAAATTGATGTGCTCGCAACTTGCCGGCTTGCTCATTTGCCCAAGCATAAAAGTCTTTATGATACTGGGTCATTTTGTAACCTATTTGTTGAGTCTGTAAGACGTTATAAGGATATACGTCATACAACACAAGTCCTTTGATCAGCTTTTTTTAAATGCATGGCTGGTATGTGTATGCTATTTAGCTTGTCGGGAAATTATTATGACAGGTTCGCTGCTGTGGCAAATGAAAGGGCCCCTTTAGCGGGTATCCTTGTCTTCGCGCAAGCGTGCAACGCTTTCCTGCGTTACACGCATGACTGACGCCCAACCCTGAGTTTACCGGTCATTCCTCAAATGACAGAGCAAGATCACCTATGGCATAAACGTTTGTTGTGGCAGCAATGGCATCTAAACTAAAGCACCATCCACCTTAATAAATATGTAGCCTAAATGAGGTGTAATAAAATTTAGAAAGTAATTTTACTTTGAATTCTATTTTTTATACACAGACCACAAAAACATGAAGTTCGCTAAAAGACAAGGCTGTGTAGAAATAAACGGCTCAATCTCTGAATACTCTAAGTAGAGTTTAAAAGAATCAAAAACTATAAAATAACTGGTTGAATTTTAGCTGAAGAGTGCAGAATGTCAGATCAATGGAAGCGATTTTACCTATTTAAAATAGATCTAAACTATCCAAAACAACAGCACCAATCCGGCGATCAGTCCTAGGAAAAGTAAACCCATCCAATCCGGGGCATAGTGCTCAGTCTGGAAAAAAAACTGTTGCCATTTTTTCCCAGGCGCTTGTTTTAGCAGCGGACGGGTCGTCTCAGGTGCTGCGGTTGCCAGGACAATAGGGCTTTGCTGACTGCGCCACCAGCGACTGGAAGGAAACAACGCTAGAATATCTCCCTCAGGTAATACGAGCATGGACGGCCGACCCAAAAGCCGCCAAACACCCCAGACAGTTGCGGCGAGCATACCTGCTATACCCATGGGCAATAGACCTGTAATTAGCTTAGTAGGTTTGAGTAGATCGCTGCTGTTTACAATCTCGACGAAGTTGACTCCCCACCACCAGGGAAGCGTCATGGATACGATCAGCAAACTAAGACATGATAACCACTGAGACAGGGGAACTGCTTTTGAAGGGGTTTGCCGTGGCGCGGTTAGATAAAGAAAGCGAATCATGAGCAGGCCGGTGGCTATAGAGCTTGCCGTCAGAAAAGGATATAACACCGTTGCCCACTGGTCGGAGGTAGGTTGTAAGGAAATTTCAAAGGCGGTTTTAGCCAATGCCCCACTGGTCAAGGGAGCGCCCACCAAGCTTATGGCAGGTAAAACCAGCAATCCGTAGTAGCGCCATGCTGGTGCCCGGTCCATGACACCGAAGCCTAGAAAAAGCCCTGCTTTAGCAAGTCCATGGTGAACGGTAAATAGCAACACCACATGGAGAATAAAATCCCACTGCCCTGGCATTTGGAAGCCTAGGCTCAGCAATACGGTAAGGAGTCCCATCTGACTGATGCTGGAATAGGCCAAAAGCGTTTTTGGTCGATTCTGAAAGAGGCCCACCAGTACCCCAAAAAAAGTCGATAGCAGACCGAATAAAAAAAACAACCCAGCCCATCCGGGGAGTGCCACTTGACCAAAGGGTAAAAATTTTAACCAGCCGATAAAGCCAGTTTTAATGATAATACCGCTCAACACAGCGCTAGCCGGTGTGGGTGCGCAGGGGTGGGCTAGAGGTAGCCAAACATGAAGGGGTATGATCCCCGCTTTGATGGCAAAGGCTGCAAATGCAAGCCCCATCAATAGATGTCGGTTTTCAGCCTCTGCTAACGCCGGCAAAAGCGCTGTTAGATCAGTGTTGCCAAATTGTGCGGCACTGATCAATACCGTCACCAACAACAGCACTTCGCCCGCGATGGCCATGGTAAGGTAGATGCGTCCGGCGCGAAATGCCTCATTGTTACCGGTATGGACAATCAACCCATAGGCGGCAAAGGTCATTAGGGTATAGAAAAAATAAAAACTCACCAAATCGGCGGCAACAATAACTCCCATATTACCACTTAAGGTGAAGAGATAAAAAAATCCAAATCGGCTAAGGTGTTGATCATCGGCAAGATAGCCCTTCGTGTAAAAACCCGCCGCCGTCCAAAGCAAACCCGCTAGCAGTAGCAATCCATTGCTAAAATCGTCCGTGGCCAGGCGAATGCCCACCAAAAACCACGGCATGTCCATCGCTGTGGGAGGATAAAAAACAATTACCAAGGCAGGCAGGGCTGCCAGGGGGAATAACCCCATACAGAACTGGCGCAGACGGGTTCCCAAGAGTAGCGCGAGCCATAGGGGAAGCCAGACTGTCATCAGCAGCACACTCTGGGGCATTAACGATATTCCCGAGCTGTTATCAAACTAGCCCATTCCAGAGGGCTAAAGGGTGCGTTGGCCAGCAAACCAGCTATTAAGGCGAGTGCTGCCGTTATGACGGGAGGTATCAGTAAACTGAGTTTTGCCTCGGCAATGGGTTGACGAGACACTTCCATCTTTGTGCTCGGGCGAAACCAAGCCCGATAAAGGATTGGCAAGAAATAAGCAGCGTTTAATAGCGTACTCGCCGCAAGCACCCCAACCACCCAAAATTGTCCTGCGTTTGCCCCTCCTAAACCCAAATACCACTTGCTAATAAAGCCGGCCATGGGTGGAATCCCCATCATACCCAAAGCACCTAGGGTAAAGGCGCCCATGGTCCAAGGCATGCGCCAACCTATACCGTCCATTTCACTGATTTTATGAATATGATGGGTTTCTGCTAAATTGCCTGCGCAAAAAAACAAGGTGATCTTCATCAAACCTTGATGAACCAAATGAACGACACCTCCTAAAGTGGCCATAGGACCTGGTATCGCGACGCCCAGTGCTATATAAGAGACTTGACTGACGGTGGAAAACGCTAACCGTCGTTTAAGATCGTCTTGATAAAGGGCCCGCAATGAGCCATAGATAATGGTGAGAGCGGCGAGGCCAGCTAGCATCTCGGTAACCCTCAACTCATGGGCAAAGTTTGCTCCATAAAGATCGTAAACCACCCGCACGATGCCAAAAGCGCCTGCTTTGACCACGGCTACCGCATGTAATAAAGCGCTCACAGGGGCGGGAGCAATCATAGCTTCGGGTAGCCAGCCGTGGAAAGGCACCAACGCAGCTTTAACGCCAAAACCCACCATGAGTAAGAAAAAAATGACCTGTAATGTACCATGGTGAACAGCATCGAGTTGGGCTAGCGTGCCGCCTTCGGTAAAATCTTGGGGACCGGCGATGGCCTGGAGCCAAACGATAGCTAATAATAAAACGGCCCCTCCCGCCAAGGTATAACGCAAATAGAGGGCGCCAGCCTTTATGGATGCCGGGGTGCCCCGGTGTACCACCAGAGGATAGGTGGATAGCGTCAATAGTTCATAAAAGATAAAAAAGGTGAATAGATTGCCCGCCATGGCGATGCCCATGGTGGAGGCAACACAGAGGCTAAAGAAGAAAAAAAAGCGTCGCCGGTTTGGGGAATTGGCAAAGTAGCCTATCGCATAAAGGGTCGTTAACAGCCAAAGACTCGCCGACAGGGCAGCAAACAGCAGAGCAAATGCATCCGCCCATAGTAATAAATCCAATCCAGGTAATAAGCGCCAACGTATTTCGAAGTTGCGACCCTCGAAAACGCCCCAAAGCATTACGCCTACTAACAGTAAGTTGAGTGAGGCACCCACCAGATTAAAACCCGTGCGTAGACGTTCTTGTTGTTCATCTAGTAAGAAAATAATGATCCCCGTACCCAGGGAGGTCAGTAACACCAAAGGGGGCAGCAGGGAATCCCAACTCACAAAAGGGGTCCTTCTACGTTAAGCAACGGAAACGGTGAGCCAATGTCCAGGAGACTTAGCACCGGCGCACTGGTTAATCCCAGCAGCAGCGCTAATAATGCCAGCAGCAACGGAGTAATAGACATCCATGCTGGCGTCATCCGCGTGGGGAGAAAAGATTCAGTGGACGTCTCAGGCGCCGTAAAAGCCAGTTTGAGAACTCGAAATATATAGGCAGCAGCCAGTAGGCTGCCGCTGAGGATGACTATCACCCACCACCACTGACCACTTTCTAGAGCTGCCTGCAAAAGCAACCATTTGGCCAAAAAGCCGCCGCTGGGAGGAAGACCCATAATGCCGATGCTAGCTATGGCGAAGGTCAAAAAAGCCAGGGGTAAGCCCGGTTGTCGTGGATCTGTAAAATCGTCTAGACGATCATGGCCTAAGCAATAGAGCATATTGCCGGCGGCGAGGAACAGGGCTGCTTTGGCGAGACCGTGGGACAGGGCGTGAAAGATGACGCCAGCCCAGGCCAAACTGCCAGGTAAGGGGAATATTAACATGAGATAACCCAACTGGGCTACCGTCGAATAAGCGATGAGAAGTTTTAAGCGGGTCTGTTGCAAGGCTTGCAAGGAACCATAAAAAATGGCAGCAGCGCCTAAGATCCCCAATAGGGTTGCAGGACCTAGCAAGGGCGGTTGGGGCATAATGTCAAACCAAAAACGCAGTAACAAATAGAAAGACCCTTTCACCACTAACGCAGAAAGCAATGCGCTCACCGGCGCAGGCGCATGGGCATGGGCTGTTGGCAACCAAATATGCAGGGGAAAAAGCGCCATCTTTGTGATGAGCCCCACGCTGATTAACGTCAACGCCAACCAATTCAGGGGGGAATCTGTCAGGATTTGCTGGAGCTGCTCGGTAGCAAGGGTTCCACTGCCCGCATAAATAAGCGCCACCCCTAACAGGTAAACCAACGAACCTAGCAGCGCATAGAGTAAATAGCGCATGGCGGCCTCGAAGGCAATCTGTCCTCCCGCTAGGCTGACCAGGGGGACGGCAGCCAGGGTAAGCATTTCCAGGGTGACATAGAAGTTGAAGATATCAGCAGATAAAAACAACGCATTGAGCCCTGACCAGAGCAGTAACCATAAAGGCCAAAACGCTAGGGCATTGGACGGCGTAGGGCGAAAATAGGCCAGTGCGTAGCCGCTAACGAGACTGCCCACGACGCCGGTAAGCCAAAGCATAAGCAGGCTTAAGCCATCCATGTAAAGTTCGATGCCCAACGGCGCTCCCCAACCCCCCACGGGATGGCGTAAAGCCCCTGTTTGCCAGACGTTGACCGTTAAAACGGTTAGATTAGCCATGATTCCAGTGGCAGTTAATAGCGCTAACCAAGGAAGTGCATATTGGCGCAGTAGAAACGCCAGCAAGGCGCTCAGCAGGGGTAACATAATAGGACCTGCTAGCCAAAAACCCGAGGTCCAAATCACGGGTTAGGCTCCTGTCCTCGCTGCTGGGAAAGATCGGTTTCCCGATAACAACATCGTGCCAGAGTCAAGGCAAATGCGGTTGCACTGATGGCAATGACAATACCTGTGAGGACTAATGCATGGAGCACAGGATCGATACGGGCAGGATTGCGAGCCGCCAGGGCGATGAGTAACAGAAACACCGCATTGCCTATGATATTGAGGGCTAGGATTTTCCGTAAAAGATGACTATAAACAAAAAATCCGTACAGCCCTAAACCGAACAGTATTACCGCGGTTAACAAAAAAAGATCCACGGGGGTCATGGTAAAGTGACTCTACGCAGACTTGGCGCAGCGGCAAACAATAGCGTCAGAATTAACCCGATGGAAAACGTTAGCGCTGATTCAATGATAAGAATGAGCACACCCGCTAAATGACGGGGATATTCCAAAAAAGCCTGACCGAATACCAGCATACTTAAAGCCACAAGAGAAAAAACCGCTAAGCCCAACACGGTAATTAAGCGTAGCCCAAGGGAGGGTTCGATTTCTGGTTGAATGCGCTCTGTTAATTTTAGCAATACGCCGATGGCAGCCAACACCGCCCCGGCTTGAAAAGCGCCCCCTGGGGCGTGAGCCCCTGCCCACAGTAGATAGGCAGCGATGAGTACCGCTAAAGGTAGGACAAAACGCAACATGGACGCTAACAGCATGGAGTCTTCGGGGGATGCAAAATACACCTCTTCAGACGTTGTGGATAAATCCGCCAATGAGGCAACGCCCAATAAAGCTATTAATAGTACGGCCACCTCTAACAAAGTGTCATAGGCGCGAAAATTGAGTAACACGGCAGTGACCGGATTGCTTACGCCGCTCTCGCCAAGACGAGTTTGCGCCAGATTGGCCAAATTGACCGTTGGAGCCGGCGTTAGGGTGAGTAACGTCCAGGCGAGGGCAGCTACTAAAGCAGTACACAACAACCCCAGAAGTATTGCTATAAGCGAGGATAATTCTCGGGTCGAGTCAGGTTTTGTTTGCGGCCGAAAAACTCGACACGCATCCAGTAACAGCGCTCCCGTCAAGCCAGCACCGATAGCCGCTTCTGCGAGAGCCAAGTCAGGCGCCGCCAAACGCGCCCAACATAAGGCCATAAATAAACCAAATACAATAAATAGCACGACGGCTTGAAGTAAATCTGGACTTGCCACAGCACGCCAACCTAACCAGAGTAGTCCGGCAGCTAGCAGTCCATCTAAAAACCAGTCGATCATAGTTTTGTTTCCTGAATGAGCTTCCTACTGCGCAAGGCATAGCGGGCAATGAGATGGCATGAAACGGCGCTTGCCAACAGCGCCAACAGCCATACTAAAGCAAGTTTTAGCATGACCAAGGGGGAGCCTGACTCCCAGGCCAAGCCCAGTACAATAAAACCGAGTCCTAAGTTGTCGGTTTTAGTGAGCGCATGAAGCCTTGAAAAAACGTCTGGGAAACGCAACAAACCGACGGTGCCCGCAAAGAAGAAGAAACCCCCAAGAGAGATCAAAGTAACCGTAACAAGATCACTGAGAAGCATCGTGATGGTGCTCCTTAGGGGATAGTGGCACCCGAACAAAAGCGACAATGACTGGAACCGCCAGGAGGGTAAACAACAAAGCCACATCTTGAAGCGCAGGTAGCGTGAGGCTGTTGGCCAAAAGCAGCAAAACAGCGACGGTGGTGGTGCCGAATAATTGTGCTGCTAGCATACGGTCAGCAGCAGTGGGTCCTCGGTAGATGCGTACCAGTCCAGCGCCTAAATTGAGGAGCAAAAATACGACAGCGCCCAGTAAAAATTCACTCATGATTTTGTTCTCGTAACGGATTTAAACCAAATAAGTCAGCAATCTGTGCTTCAAGAGATTGTAACTCGGGTTCTGTTTCAATGGCTGCCAGCAGGGTGTGAATACTCACCACCTCGTCGTTAACATCAGCGCTCAAGGTACCCGGTAACAAGCTCACAGCATTGATAAACAGAACCCGGGGCGGTCCGGGCGGTAGCCGCAGTTTATAGTGAACCCAGCCAGGATCTAGGGGAAGTTTTGGATGCAGGGCGCGCAACCCCACATCCACCCCGGCCCTCACTGATTCAAACAGAAAATAGAGACCAAATCGCAGCAAACCGATGGGTTTCCATGTTGTGGGTAGGGGAGGGGCAAAGAGAAAGGTGGCCAGTGCAGCAATAATCACAGCAATGCCGCCAAAACCCCAGCCATCCCCTTGAGTTAATATCCCCCAAACCAGTCCCAAAAGCACTGTTATTTTGATGGCTTGCAGGATCGGTATTGGCGACATGGAGACTCGACTGACTATCGGCTAGGGCAGTTTATGGAGATAGCCGTGCCTGTGCTGCCCATGTTTACCCTTCCTGGAGCAAAAAGCGCATGTCGATGATGGCGGCATTGGCTCGCGAGATATACGACGCCATAATCAAGGAATGGTTGGTAAACATGCCAAAACCCGAGTTATTTAAAATAAGCGGACTCCACACATTTTGTTGGGTTTGTTCTAACTTATGAATAATACGGTGGAGTTGGCCTAAACCGTTCTTGCCCCGCAGTACGTCCTGGAAATCGGTCTCGATACCTTTGAGGGTATGCAGTAATGCCCAAACATAGCCGCGGGCTTCATAAAAAACATCATCGATTTGTCGCCAGGGGGTGCGGGCTTGTAATTCACCGGAGCGCATAAGGGACTCCTGAATAGTAGAGATTTGCTCAGGGTCGTCTTCGAACTGCAGCTCCTGTACGTTTCTGCTCAGGCGTTGGGCAAAGCTACCTAAACGTTTTTCTACGGTGGACAAGTAAAAATTTAAATTGTCTGCCCGGACAAAAAACCGAGCACTACCAGGGCGCTGATCCATAAGTCTGTCACGGTAGCGAATTAAAGCATCGATGCCTTTGCTATATTCCTCTTCGGTGGAGGGCAATACCCAGCTATCGGCATTGAAGTGAAATTGGGCATCCGCCATCATTAAATCTTTGTCTTCAACGGATTGGGTTTGGGCTCGGCTAAAATCATTGCGCAGTGCCCGGGAGGTATCGCGAAGCTCGGTGACCACCCCGAATTCCCAGTTGGGTATGTTATCCAATAAAATACCCGGCGGCATAACGTCGTTGCGGATGTATCCACCGTGTTTGTTGAGTAGTTTTTCAGCAATAATAATGACCGCGTTGGTGGTAGTAACACCGGGCGCTAGCCGATTTTCATCGCCATTCACCAGTTCTAAGGTTTTAGCGCGTACATCGAAAGTATCCGGTTCGGTAGACCAATAAATGCCGAGGCCAACAATAATTATTAGCGTCGCGAACAACACTAACCCAATTGACCAAACCCAACTCTTGCCTCGCAATGTGCGAGGATTGAAAAGGGTTAGAAACCATTTTAAACGGCTAAAAATTGGCCTTATAACGCGCATATTAAACGTGCTCCAGAATTTGTTATAGAGGCGCCTTTCGTGACAGGGCCTCTCCTCAATGGCGATTAATGTAAGTGAGTGGTTGTATTTGAGCAATAGATAGGTGTTTGATGAAAGGCCCCCCCTCTAAAAGCCAAGCATTGCAAAGTTAGACTAAATATTCTAGCATGAAAAATTCCTGAATTTAAAAACAGGAAATCAATTTCATAAATACCTTGTGTTTAGGAAAGTTGTTAGGGTGGTGCTATGGCAACCAAAGAAAGTTACTCTAGCCATCGAGAAACCGCTTGGACTTTTCTGAGCAACCACGGTCATGTACTGGTTTGTTTGGCGAAAGACCCTCACATGCGACTACGGGATGTGGCCCAGTGCGTAGGCATCACCGAACGTACTGCGCAACGGATCGTAAACCATTTAGAGGTAGCCGGTGTTTTGACCCGGATTCGTATCGGGCGACGTAACCGGTATCAATTACACGACCATATTCTGCTGCGTCATCCTTTGGAATCTCATCAGACAGTGGGTGAGCTGCTCAAACCCGTCCTGCGTCATTGCGAAAAATAGCTTTACCTCCATTTGGCATTCCTGCAACTGGTTTTCCGCAGCTTTGCAAAGGTTGCCCTGACGCCTGTTTAAATATATTAGGTGTTGTTTTTAAATAAAAAAATAAAAACATAGTTTTTTTGGCTAAGCGTTGGTTATTTGCAATCCTGCGAAATAAATGCTTTTAGTAGATTCTGTATAAATATTCAAATACAGAATAACTCATTAATTCTAAAAAACTATTAATTTATGGGAGGGGTTTTTCTATTCATGGCATAAGGCTTGCTGCTTGGCTCTGTAACGGCGGTATAAACCGTTGTTGTTTCCACCGACCAAAGGGGACAGACGCCATCCATGACGCGATCACTAAAACGTACAGGATGGACCGTTGTATTGGTAGGGACAGGCATCAATCTTGCGCTAGATATTCTCTATACCTGGAGTATTTTTAAAGGCGCAATCTATAGCTCTATTGAGCAGGGAGGGCCCGGCGCATTTCAATGGGATCTGGCCTCTATCAATGATCCTTACGCTGTATGCTGCTTAGTATTTGCTTTCTCCATGATCCTTGCGGGTAAATGCCAAGATAAATTTGGACCTGGGGTCACTGCCCTGTTAGGTGGACTTCTGATGGGCACAGGTTTTGTTTTGGTGTCTCAGACCACCAATTTTTTGAAGAGTTTGGCAGCTTTGCGAATGTCAATAAGCAACTTCGCAAAATCATGATTCAGCTTTTCTTGGTGTTTTAAAATTTTGATAAATAGATATTTTTATGAATTTTTTAGGCATTAGCGGGAGGCGGTTAGGTTAGGTTAGATTATGGTCTTTTATAAAAGCTTTTTGCGCCCTTGCAAACTCAGCTTCACTCAAAGCCTCAGAAAAAATATTAAAGGTATGAAAAATATAGCTTTTTTTAAGCGGCACATTAATTGCACAATTATTTCTAAGGCAAGGATTTGCATGCAAATCAAATGATCAGATTAGTCATTACGAACACCCTTGACCAGTATTAAGTCATTTAGCAAAATCTTGTTGCAACATCCCATCGATGATGCAGAGGCACAACGGCAATTTTTGCAGGTTATTCACGATGAAGCAGAACGGCTAAGTCACGCTTTAAATATTGTTTCCAGTGTCGAGGAACACGCTAACCCTGAGCAACCTGACGTCAGGGTAAAACATGAATCGCCGCTGCTGGAACTTGAAACACCTGAAGTCTAGTTTTTTGCTATTATACCATCATCTTCATGCTTATAATACGAATTATTGTCTTATCTGAGCGCGGATATTAAAAAATCACTCAAAAAAAACCCCGCTATGGGACGGGGTTTTTCAAGACGTAGAGGTCTTATTGTGGAACGACATTGACTGCGCTTAAACCTTTAGCGCCGCGCTGAGTTTCAAACGTCACCGTTTGCCCTTCGCTCAGGGATTTGAATCCTTCACCTTGGATAGCGGAATGATGTACAAACACATCAGCACTGCCATCCGAGGGAGCGATAAAGCCAAAACCCTTATCATCGCTAAACCACTTTACTGTACCTGTAGCCATTCTGGTTACCTCTGTGAGTCAAATAAATAATATACGTGTGCAAGTTACTGCTGAGAAATTACGGGAGAGGTCACACTGTTGTACTGCGAGGAACTACCGGAACTGCTACGACACCAGAACTGCAACGGATCGAAGCTTATACCATGACAAACAAATAAGCTAGGTGTTTTGCTGCCATATTTAAAAGATTTTCTATGTCTTACCGGATTAGTCTTACTGCTGTTGGTGATTTTTTGAAGAAAGTAAGGATCGATCAAGGAAAAAGTTTGTTTATATGGAGTCGTCGCCATGTGAGTCCTGCTTTTCGTTCTATAACGATAAAGTCAGTAATTGGCTTATACCGATAGGTGAGAAAGCAGAAATTTCGTGGGTTGGAAAGTATATCAGCCCGTAGCACATCACAGTTAAAGCCCTCATGCCGCGATGACTTAATTAACAATCCGTTTTGCTGCTGCTCATGCAGGTAACGACCTACTTTGTGGGTAAACGTATAGTCTAACGAATCGATGAGTTGCGGGTGACTTTTATGTTTTTCTCGTAAGTCAACAAGCAATCCTCGAACATGAACTTTGAATACCCGCCGTTCACCTATAATTTCCTGATCATAATCGGCAAAACTATCTCGTACAAACCGTACCCAATGGTAGACGGTCTCGTAGACGGTAGTCTCAATAGCAAATGAGCCGTACCAAACGCCATAAGCGGTACCATCACTAAAGCGTGTGGTTTGCCAGTTGTGGGGAACAAAAGGGTAGGAAATAACTGTACCGTAGTCAAAAGGCCGTGTCAGCAACGGCTGATGACTCTTTGGTTTTGTTTGTCTATCTGCTGTTTCAGCAACAGCCTGTTTAGCGGCAGACGAAGAAAGATCGTCGAATAAACTTTGGGTCGTGCGGATAGATTTAATATTCCGGTACACATCTTCGTTTACCGTTGCCAACCTATCGAATAGCGACTCGTCCAACTACCGGCCTCGTTCAAAATCTAGATAACGACGCACCATTAACAATCCAAGAAAACCTTTGTCACACATGACTTCTAGGGGGGTTTTGCCATTAAAGCGGCGATTAGTAGTAGTCACCCAGCGATATACTAGGTCGCGATTGTGGGGAAAAAGGATACGCAGCGCCTTATGAATACCCAGCAGATGACCTGCCCGATCCAGTAAATCTCGGTTATCGGCAAACGGTTCGCCGTTGCGGTAACGACTCAGGGTTGAGCGTGACCCTTGTGACAAGCCGAGGAGAGCGGCTTGATCCGTTTTAGCAATATTCCAATGATCGAATAAGCTCATGATCATCTTGGCTAGCGCTGCACGGGCCTCGCGGCTGTGAAGATTACTAGGGGTTTCTTGGGGAAGAGTGGTTACAGGTATGGACATGATTAGTATAACTCGACTAATTGGTACGTATAATGTACCAATTAGTTCAAAAACTTTTCAAGTGTTTAAAGGAAAAATTACTCATAGGCGGATTAACCTTTGTAAGGCATTATCCTATACAACGCCTATAACAAGATTGACTAAGAATTAGAAAAAAAGTCAGGATCACAAACATAGGTTCAAAGCGTTGTTCCAAGTTTTACCTATTCCAACATAAAGCTAGACTTAGATATAGCCGGAGAGCAAACAGCACATTATGCTTTAAGATAAATGAGTATCCTTGGAGAATTTCAATCGATGTTAACTCGGTAGGGTGCATTTTATATACCGTTTGCACCGGTGAAGCTATCGGCGGAGCAGAAATTGGTGGTGTGGCTGACTTACAGATTCTTCAGTAGCAAGAAAATTATCTTGGTTTGCAAGTCTCCAACAATTATGACCCAGCCAATCGTTGAGCTTTCACTTCTTTGTCCGTATTAGCGACCCATCTGAATCAACTCAATATTTTTCTTTAGCAATTCATTCACAAATACTGAAAGGTCGATACCCTTGGCATTGGCCAAGGCGGCAAGGGTGTTTTGTACGCTGGTTTCCAAATGGATGGGTAGTTGCAGTTGTGTGTCTTTGCGGTAGAACTTGCCGCGCATACCGCCAGAAAAGTCGATTTCCTTAGGCATGTCATCGTCGTGTGCTGGTGTCGTCATCCTCTTCACCTTATCGAGGTTCGTTCTCGTATTGTTGACTTTCCCGGCGCGTGGCTTCGCGGGCCGAGATCAGACGTATTCTGGCCGTGTTGGCGTCCAACATTTGATACATATGGGCCACCGCCAGAAAACGGCCTTCACTAGTTCGCCCTAGCGTGAACCAGCGTTCTTCTGTCTTGCTATAGGCTTCATCTAACACAGTTAGTGCCAGTGGGTCAAGCATAACGGTCGCAGCTTGCGCAAAGGTTACGCCATGCTTACCTAAGTTGCTCTGAGCCTTGACGTCATCCCAGGTAATGTCGAGTAGCGGTTCCGTCATTTTAATATGTGCATTGGTGTAAACGCTGTTGCCGTAGACTGTTTGGATATCGTGACATCGATCAGCATGATGACCCACTGCTTGTCCTCTTAGTCAAAGCTCTCATTTGACTTGCACAGGTTCTAACTTTACTAGAGCACCTTCACCTCCATCAATTCCTCTCCCTCAGGATCGGTAATATGCACCGCACAGGCGATACAGGGGTCAAAACTGTGAATGGTGCGTAGTATTTCCACCGGCTGTTTTGGGTCATGGAGTTTATGGCCTACCAGCGCAGCCTCATAGGGACCTGGTTGGCCTTTAGTATCTCGGGGTCCGGCATTCCAGGTGCTGGGCACCACCGCCTGATAATTAGCGATTTTTTGATCTTTGATGACTACCCAATGGGCAAGCCCGCCTCGCGGGGCTTCCATAAAGCCCACACCTTTCGCTTCTCTGGGCCACGTATTAGGATTCCACAATTCATCGTTAAAGGTGTCCGTGTCGCCAGCGCGAATATTGGCGATTAAATTGTCGTACCAAGTGCCCATGGCATCGCCAATGATTTTGGTTTCCAAGGTCCGAGCTGCCGTTCTCCCCAGGGTCGAGAATAACGCCTCAATGGGTACATCCAGTTGCTTCAAAGTCCTGATGACTAATTCCTTAGTTTGTTCATGACCCGTGGTATACAGCACCAAGACTCGTGCTAATGGTCCCACTTCCATAGGATGCCCTCGCCAGCGGGGGGATTTTAACCAAGAGTAGGATTTTTCGATATCCAAGTGTTTATAGGGCGGCGTAGGGCCAGTGTAGTTTAGGTTGGTTTCCCCGTCATAGGGATGTAAACCCCGCTCATTACCGTCTTGGTAGTCATACCAGGAATGGGCGACAAATTCCTGAATTTCATCGGCGGCGTTGAGATCGACTTTTTGCACCGCAAACAGACCCCGATCAAGGATAACACCGGGGGGAATCAGATAACTGTCGGGATCGTCCGTGCCTTTTTCCGGGAAGTCGCCATAGGTCATAAAGTTGCCAATACCTTCCCCTTGACCGGCCCAATCTTTATAAAAACCCGCGATGGCCAGGGTATCGGGCACATAGACTTGATCCACAAAGACCCGCATCTGATCGATGAGATCTTTCACTTGGGATAAGCGTTTGGCGTTGATGGCGGAATCGGCGTCCAGATCGATAGGTGTGGGTACGCCGCCCACTAAAAACATGGGATGGGGATTCTTGCCGCCAAAGATAGCATGGAGTTTGGCCACATCCCGTTGCCAAGCCAAGGCATCCAGATAATGGGCCACCGCTAAAAGATTGACCTCGGGTGGTAGTTTATAAGCGGGATGCCCCCAATACGCCTTGGCAAAGATACCCAGTTGTCCCGCCTCCACAAAGTCTTTGACTTTCTTTTTGACATCATTGAAATAACCCACCGAAGAACGGGGATAGTTGCTCAAGGATTGCGCTAGCTTTGCCGTTTCCGCTGGGTCTGCCTGTAATGCGGACACCACATCCACCCAATCCAGGGCGTGCAGGTGATAAAAATGCATCACATGATCGTGGACGTATTGAGCCGCAATCATCAAATTACGAATCAACTGAGCATTGGAGGGTATGGAATAGTTCAGGGCATTTTCCACCGCCCGCACCGAGGCAATGCCATGCACCAGGGTGCAGACGCCACAGATACGTTGGGCATAGGCCCAGGCGTCCCGGGGGTCTCGGTCACGCAGGACGATTTCGATACCCCGTACCATAGTGCCTGATGAATAGGCCTTAGCAATGGTATCGCCGTCCATTTGCGCTTCGATGCGAAGATGACCTTCAATACGGGTAATGGGATCGACAACAATTCGCGTATTCATAATCAATGCCCACCTTTATCTTCTGCTAAATGCTCGCCCACCAGCACCACCAGGCTTTCGATGGGCATGTCCCAGTGGGCATTAGTCTTGCCCATTTCAAAGGTCATCCGGCAGCTGTCGCAGGACACCACCACTGATTCAGCCCCGGTGTTGATCACGGCGCTGCGTTTGGCTTCAAAGGCTTTTTGGCGAATCTTTGCGGCGCGGTTGATCAAAAATACCCCACCACCACCGCCACAACACCAGTTGGTCTGGACCGGGTCGGCCATCTCATGAATGTCTAATCCCAACGCATTGATCAGATCCCTTGGTTCTTTAAACACACCGCTGATGCGTCCCACTTTACAGGGGTCGTGTATGGTGACGGTTTTCTTTTCCGGTAATTGTTTGAGTTGCAGACGGCCTGCATGGAGTTCGCGCCCTAAAAATTCTGCAATGGAGAGGACTTCAAAGGGAAGCGGACGGCCGAAATGGTAACTGCCTTCCCAACGTAACGCGGCGTAGCCATATCCGCACTCGGCGGTGACTACGGTTTTAGCGCCGCAAGCTTGAGCGGCCTCCACCACCCGCCGGGTAGAGCGGCGAATGGTGTCTTCGCGGCCCGACAATAGGCCGAAATGAGCGCATTCGTAGCCATCGGTGCGTATTGTCCAATCGAGACCGGTGTGGTTCATGATTTTCACCATGGCTAGTAAGGCATCTTGGGTAATGTCGACACCGTATTGGGAAATCAACAGCATGACATCGGCGCGTTCTTTGTCGATGGGCACATCCAATCCCTGTTGGCGGAGGGCTTCTAGAGCAGTTTTTAGTTGTTCTGGCCCGATCCCAAAGGTGGTGCCGTGTTGGTTTTGTTCCTCCTCCACGGCGCGCAACTCAGCGGGCATAAAACCGGCCTCGCCAAGGGCCTGGCGCATCACGTAAATCTCTGCGGCTACATTGATGCCAATAGGGCAAATCATGCTACAGCGGCCGCAGCCGGTGCAGGCGTCATAGACCAATTCCTGCCATTCCTCCAGATCTTGGGCGGTGATATCCTGGGTAAAGAGCCGATATAGCCAGCGTTGCGGCCCCAGTTCCCGGCGGTACACCCGCCGCAGGGGTTCCACCTTGAGCGCCGGGGTATATTTAGGGTCCTTGGTTTGCGCGTAGAAATGACAGGCTTCGGCGCACATGCCGCAGTGGATACAGGCTTCCAGATCCACCGCCATTCTTGAGTGGATACGGGAGAGAAACACCTTTTTAGCACGCCGTACTCGCTCATCGTCTGTTAGTCCCTCGGCAGGTTTGGCCTGTTTAGCTAGATTTTGAATTTCCCCACGGAACTCGTTAAAACGGGCTTGATTAAGGCTCATGCTCGGACCCCCCGGCGTCCAAAGGACGCACCGATTTGGAAGCGAGAAGGAAACACCAGGATGGCATGCATGAGTTTACCGAAGGGAAACCAGATCAACAGCAATTCGACGCTTAAGATATGCAGCGCCAACATGGTTTCGTAACGGAATCCCACATGGGCGTAGGCCATAATGCCAGTGATCAACGGCAGAATAGTCACCAGCCAGCTGATATAGTCATCGGCGTTGGAGATCCGGCGCAGTACTGGGTGGCCCAAGCGACGAGCTAATAAGGCAAGCAAAGTGGCCACGGCAATGGCGCCCATGACTAGAATGATATCGTTAGGCAAAGCGAGAAAATACCAGGACAAACCGAAGATACTTTCAAAAAAGGCGATATGGGGTGCAAAGAGAAACAACACCACAAAGAAGCTGACATGCCAGATGTAACCGGAATAGTGTTGAAACCAGATGATGCGATGGAACTCCTCCAGAGGCCAGGAACGGGTTTCAATGGCTTTGAGCCCCAACAGCCAGGTATCCATTCGGCTACGGCGCGGCGGTGAGGTTTTGCTACGGTAGGTGACCAATAAAGCCCCCGCTAGGCGCCAAAAAATACCAAAAATGAAGATAATCAGGGCCCACTGTAAACCCGGGCCACGGGCGAAATCCAATAGGGTCATGAGATATCCTCCTCCTTCGTTTCTTGTTGTTTTTTACGCGCTAACCAGGTGGCGCCAGCGCCCGCCGCGGTGCCCGCTGTAGCGGCAACCGCTAACCCCCCGGCACTTCCCCATTCACCCTGGGGCAATGATCGATAAAAGCCACCCCGGTCCCAAAAATTGGGTTCCGAGCAGCCGATGCAACCGTGACCCGCCTCGATGGGAAAACTTACCCCTTGATTCCATTTGACCGTGGCGCAGGTATTGTAGGTGATCGGACCCTTGCAGCCTAACTTATATAGACACCAGCCGTTTTTAGCCCCTTCGTCATCAAAGCTGTCCGCGAACTGCCCCCGTTCATAAAAGGGACGACGGTAACAACGGTCATGGATGGTTTGGCCGAAGAAGGCCAGGGGACGTCCATAGGGGTCTAATTTAGGAATCGCGCCAAAGGTGAGAAAGTGCGCCAGCACTCCGGTGAGCACTGTGGGAATGGGGGGGCACCCGGACACATTGATCACCGGTTTATTCTCAACCAAATCAGAAACGGGCACAGCGCCGGTGGGATTGGGTTGAGCTTGGGGAATACCGCCGAAGGCAGCGCAGGATCCTACCGCCACTACGGCAAAAGCGCCCTTGGCGGTTTCCATCAACATATCCACATTGCTGATGCCGGCGATGGTGGAATAAGCGGGGTTGCCCACCGGTATCGAACCATCCACCACCAAGATGTAGTTGCCAGCATTGGTTTTTATGGCCTCTTCCCGGGCCATTTCTGCGGCGTCCCCCGAAGCCGCCTGGAGCGTATGGTGATAATCTAAAGAGATAGCATTGAATAACAGGTTTTCTAGAGTGGGTGAATGGGAACGGGTAAGGGATTCCGTACACCCCGTACATTCTTGGAAGGACAGCCAAATCACCGATGGCCGCTTGGCTTGTTCCAGGGCGTTGGCAACCCGGGGTAGCATACTGGGGGGTAATGCCATCATGGAGGTGGTGACGGCGCAAAACTTTAAAAATCCGCGTCGGCTGATACCCTGGCGATGCAGTATCTCTCCGAGGGTGGGTTGAGTAGACATGACACTGGGTTCCTCCACTAAGTTTTCTTATGGAATTATCTAAGTCACTGAAAATTGGCTCCCTGAACGATTGAGTTTATGAGTTGTTGGCCAATGGCTGTTTTTAATACTCTACAAAGCAGCTATATCACATAATTAGCCAGTCGTTGAGTTATAGGGACCATGAGGGACGACTGATTGATAAAGCCAATGTTAGGATCAGTTACTGGCTGATCTTTTTCGATCAGTGCAACCGTTGTTGGCCAGCACACGGGACAGTTTATCCATGCCATGGCGGATGTCTTGGGAGGGAGATTGCAGTACAGCGGGACAGAAGGCAACTTCAATAAACCGGCCGATGGATTGCTCATCTTCATCGAAATGCTCAATAAGCCATACACCGCTGATGCCGGTTTCTTGAATGACGCTTTCTCCCAAAGTAGTGAGTTGAGCTTGAATCTCACCTTGGCCTAAAATGGCGAGTAGCCGTAATTCGTCGGCGGGTCCCAAAGGAATTTTGCGTAAATCGATCACGGTTTCTCGGCCCGTTTCAAGCAATGCTTCTAAGGCATGGTAAATTTCGTGAAGCAGGGGCAGCCCATTACCTGTTGGGTTGATAGACGTGGCGGGTTTAGACACTGAAATGACATTAGACGCATTCATCATGTGCTCTCCTGCTGACCAAGGTAGAAGTCTGGCTGTCTAGATCGCCCCCCCGCTCCCAGACATGGATAAGTTCTAAGACTCGCTTGGCTGCGTTAGGTATGGCTTTGGCAACGGCCCGGCTCGGTTGGTCCCCCCATGCAATCTGTTGCGGTTGAATACCGATTAGGGCCCGTTGGATAGGAAGGCGGTCAGTGAGGTGGGCAATAGCGAGTAAGTCCAGTAGCCCTATGTCGTGTGCAGTGCGTTGACTGCGGGCTAAAAAAGTATCCATATGCCCACCGATAAAAATATTTATAGCGCCCGGTTTGGCGTTAAGTTCAGCGGCATCGACGACGATGAGTTGCTGAGCGTTTTCCAAAAAAACCGCTAGGGTAAAGCTTAACGTTCCACCATCGAGAAAACGAACCTCTGGCCAGCATTGCCCATAGTGACGCTGCAGATGATGGATCACGTAGACACCGCATCCCTCGTCGCAAAGCAATGTATTACCGATACCGAGCACGAGTGTCGAGTTCATGGTTTTGCTGTAGTGGCAAGATGTTTTATAAATGTACTCTCTAACAGATAGTAAAGAATTGTCGGATTTCTTTGACTTAAATCAATAATCGGACTGAACGTAGGCTATTTGGTCATGAACTTACGAAATAATGCGCGGCGGGCAGGGGAGGTCGGTTGCGAGCTATCTGGAACTGATTTGTCAGCAGGAGTAACGTCTTTGGGGTTTTCTGAAGTTTCTAATACAGCATCGGTTTGTGCAAGGATAGCCGTCAGGAGGGTTTGTGCGGTGGTGCGAGCACTGGCTTGGTTAGGAAACCCGCCCATGGGTGAAAAGAGTGGGCAGGCTAGGTATTTGCCCAGGGTGTCTTCTTGGGAAACCCTAAATTCATAGCTTCCCGAGGGGAGGTCGTAGTTTAGCGTATCCCCCAGTTGCAGAGATTCATCGAGGGCGGCCGCTGTTTCGCCCTGGGCGAGGAACAAAAGACTCATGAACCAAGGTGTAATTAATATGCCGAGCCAGCCATCCTCATAGGCGGTGAAACCCACAGCTTCTATGCATAGGGCAGGATTAACGATGGGTAAACCAACCATGCGGGTATGATAGACCTGGTTAAAAACGGTTTCCAACTGCTCAGCAGGGTGGGATGCCATGGACAAATGTTGCTTTAATGCAAATCTCAAATTGATGTGATAGATGACTTATATTTGACAGTATTATTAATCCAAGAGTAGCACTTTAATTAGGTTGATTTGAATCAATAAACAAGTTCCTGTAAAGGTTACTATAAGTTTGTCGAACTAGCGTAAGCGCTATTTTAAGTTGTTGATTGTTTTTCGTTAAATAATAAATTTTTAGAAAAATGCACGTATTTTCCACCAATACCACCAAAATCATCGAAAAAATGCTTCTGGACGTATTTAGAGAGTGTCTCCATTGGCGGTCGGTGATCGGATGTGGAGGAGAAATTAAGTCATGCAGGCAGATGATACCTCAGATACCGTCTATGATCGATTTGGTTTATCCCGCAGAGAATTTCTAAAATTTTGTATGGGCGTTGCCGCCACCTTAGGGCTTCCCGCAGCAGCAGCCCTGAATATCGCCGAAGCTATCAACACCACAAAACGTCCGCCGGTTATCTGGTTGTCGGCGCAAGAATGTACGGGTTGCACCGAATCATTATTACGCTCCCAGCATCCTTCCTTAGATGCATTAATCCTCGATCTTATTTCCTTAGATTATCACGAAGCCCTTAGCGCGGGTGCCGGTCATCAAGCGGAAGCTGCTAAGCATCAATCCATGGAGGAAAATAAAGGCAAATACTTGCTGGTGGTGGATGGTTCAGTGCCCACCGCCGATGGCGGTATTTATTGTAAAGTGGCTAACAAGACCACCCTGGAGCAATTGGAAGAGACCTCTGCAGGGGCGGCGGCCATCATAGCCATCGGTTCCTGCGCTGCCTGGGGGGGTATTCCCGCCAGTGGCCCAAATCCCACCGGCGCAAAACCGGTGTCTGAAGTGGTGGCAGGCAAACCCATCGTCAATATTCCTGGTTGTCCGCCGAATCCCTATAATTTTTTGAGCACGGTATTGCACTTTGTCACTTTTGGTACGCTGCCTGCGATGGATGATCAAGGTCGACCGAAATTCGCTTATGGTCGTTTGATCCATGAAAATTGCGAACGTCGACCCCATTTCGATGCCGGACGGTTCGCCACGGAATTTGGTGACGAGGGTCACCGGCTAGGGTGGTGTCTCTATAAGCTGGGTTGTAAAGGCCCAGAGACTTACGCCAACTGTCCATCCATTTTATTCGGTGATGTAGGGTCCGGGAGTTGGCCCGTGGGCACGGGTCATCCCTGTTTCGGGTGTACCGAAAAAGGCGTCGGTTTTACCAAGCCCATCCATGCCTTGTCGGAAGTCAGCACCGTGACGCCACCGACCCTTTATCCGGGTGTCGATCAGGGATCGTCGGAAGGGATTTCAGCAGGGGCGGCTGCCTTGGCTGGGGGTGTGGCAGGCGCTGCGCTGGGGGCCGGTGGTGTCGTGCTCAATATTCTCGGTAGAGCCAATAAAAAGAAAAACCAAGCCGCTGCCCAAGGCCCATCCACCGATCAGCAAGTGGATGAGGAGTAAGCCGTCATGGGTGTGAGTAGAAGAAGCTTTCTTAAACTCGCTGGTGGTAGCGCGGTGATAAGCGCCGCGGGCAGTGCAGAGGCGAGACCTAATAAAGAACCGCCGCCGGAAGCGATAGGTATGCTCTACGACGCCACCATCTGTATCGGTTGCAAAGCCTGTATGGTGGGCTGTAAAGAAGCCAATAATATGCCGGTGGAAAGCGCCGACGAACAACCCATTTGGGATACCCCGCTGACCACCTCGGCAAAAACGTTAAATAACATCGCGCTTTATCAAAATGGCAGCGGGGCGGTTAAAGATCGTGAAGTTGACGGTTATTCGTTTGTAAAACGCCACTGTATGCACTGTGTAGACGCGGTCTGTGTGTCCGTCTGTCCGGTGACCGCCATGCGTAAAAATTCCCTCACCGGCGTGGTGACCCATCATCCGGATGTCTGTATTGGTTGCCGCTATTGTGCCTTTGCCTGTCCCTACAATGTACCGTCCTATGAATTCGATGATCCCTTGGGTCAGATTCAGAAGTGTCAATTCTGTGATCATCGGCTGGTGGAGGGGCAACTCCCAGGTTGCGTAGAGTCTTGCCCCACCGGTGCCTCTCTGTTTGGCACCCGCGAGGAGATTCTTGCCGAAGCTAAGCGTCGGCTTACCATGCGGCCTGGCGAAGAATACGAATACCCTCTGAACACGGTGAATTCACCCCATCGGCATGTGGCAGCTGTCGCCGAGTATGAAGACCATATCTACGGCGAGAAGGAGGGTGGTGGTACCCAAGTGATGATGCTGGCCGGGGTGCCCTTTGCTAAGCTAGGATTGCCGGAACTGCCGGATAAATCCGCGGCGAGCCGTTCCGAGAGTGTGCAACACGGTCTTTATAAAGGCATGATTGCCCCGGCGCTACTATTCGCTGGCCTTCTTTATGCCACCCGCAAGCATACCCTACAGATGGACGATGGGGATATGGACCATGAGAAGGAAGAAGAAGATGAATAGTTCTTTTCAGGAGGGTCAAAGCTATGCATAAACCTGAACCCCTCGGCGGTCCCATTTGGACCCGGCCTTTTATGGTACTGGCGGTATTTGGCGCCCTTGGCTGCATCATTTTGCTTAACCGATTTATCTTTGGGTTGGGAGCTACTACCAACTTAAACGACGGTTACCCCATGGGCTTATGGATTGTCTTTGACTTGGTCATCGGTACCGCCTTTGCTTGTGGCGGTTATGCTTTAGCGGTGGTGGTCTACATTATCAACCGTGGTGAATACCATTCCTTGGTACGGCCTGCTTTAATGACCAGCGTATTTGGTTATAGCTTGGGTGGGTTTGCGGTGATCATCGACCTTGGCCGCTATTGGCAGGCTTACACCATTTTCTTACCTTGGAATGCCAATCTTAACTCAGTGATGTTGGAATTGGCCCTCTGTGTGGGTTTGTATACCACCGTATTATGGATCGAGTTTTCGCCCTCTCTGTTGGAAGCGTTGCGGGCCAAGACGGGTCTGCGGTTAGTCAATAAGGTGCTGTTTATCTTCATTGCCCTAGGTGTGCTGTTGCCCACCATGCACCAGTCTTCCATGGGTTCCATGTTGATCGCCTTAGGCACCAAACTGCATCCCTTGTGGCAGACTGATCTATTACCGGCATTGTTTCTCCTGTCAGCCCTAACCATGGGTTTTTCCGTGGTCATTTTTGAGGGCTCTCTATCGTCGTTGGGTTTTTGGCGACCGTTAGAAACCCGCATCTTTACTAAACTGGCAGGGCTTATCAGGTGGGTGCTAGCGCTTTATTTGATCATCCGTTTAGCGGATATCATCGGTCGCGGGCAACTGGGCAGCGCGTTTGCTGGGGATACCCAAGGCAATATGTTCCTCATAGACATGGTCTTGTTTATCTTGCCGTTATCTATCTTGAGTTTTGAGAAATACCGCCGCAACCCACAGCTTTTATTCATCGCCGCCACCAGTATGCTGTTAGGTGGAATGCTGTACCGCTTTAATGCGTTTTTGATCGGTTATGATCCAGGGCCAGGTTATCACTATTTTCCATCCATTACTGAAATCATGGCCTCTATGGGTTTAGTATCCATGGAAATCATGGCCTTCATCGTGTTTGTTAAGAAACTACCGATTTTGAGCCGTCCAGAACCAAAACACATCTAATTATTACGCTATCCATTTATTCACCTATAGTTATTAAACACACACAACCACCAGTGTTGCCAGCTGTCGAAGAAGGGGTCTGTGAACGCCCGACAGCTTGCGCGGAGATTTTGTTATGGCACAAAGAATAACCGTGGATCCCGTTACCCGTATTGAAGGGCACCTACGGATCGACTGCGAGGTCGATAATGGCAGAATTGTCAACGCCTGGTCTTCCGGTCAGATGTGGCGGGGTATTGAACAGATCGTGTTGGACCGGGATCCCCGGGATGCTTGGGTGTTTGCGCAGCGTATCTGCGGTGTATGCACCACGGTGCATGCCATGGCTTCGGTCCGGGCAGTGGAAAACGCTCTCAAACTAGAAGTGCCGATGAATGCCCAATATATCCGTAATCTCATCGTGGCTGCCCACAGCGTACACGATCACATCGTGCATTTTTATCATCTGTCGGCTCTGGATTGGGTGGATATCGTCTCGGCCCTGGAAGCAGACCCAAAACGGGCGGCGCAGTTGGCTGACGGCCTTTCTTCCTGGCCCCTCAACAGCGCTCAATCTCTGCAGGCGGTGCAAAAACGCCTAAAGGCGTTTGTGGGCTCTGGCCAATTAGGCATTTTTGCCAACGGCTACTGGGGACATCCGGCCATGCGCTTACCGCCGGAGCTAAATCTCATTGCTGCGGCCCATTATTTACAAGCCCTGGATTATCAACGCCGCGCCAATCAGATTGTGTCGATACTGGGTAGCAAAACCCCCCATATTCAAAACTTAGCGGTGGGTGGTGTAGCCAATCCCATTAACATGGACAGTCAATCCACCTTGACTTTGGAGCGTCTTTATCACGTCAAAACATTGATCGGCGAGCTGGGTGATTTTATCCGCAATGTGTATCTGCCCGATGTGGCTATCATCGCTGCAACCTATGCGGATTGGGCCAATTACGGTTCCGGCGTCACCGATTATCTAGCCTTTCCGGAGATGCCTTTGGACACCAAGGGCAGTAAATTTGAGTTGCCGGGGGGTTATATTCAACACGCGAATCTTGAGAGCTTTAAACCTATCTCGGGGTTCCACGACGAGTTTTTTCAGCAAGGCGTGGCGGAAAGTAACAAACATGCTTGGTATCGGAACAAGGGACCGTTACATCCTTGGGACGGTGAAACCGAGCCGGAATATACGGATTTTGAAGACAATGGCAAATATTCCTGGGTGAAAGCGCCCACCTTTCACGGCAAGCGGGTACAGGTAGGCCCCTTGGCCAATGTGTTGGGTATGGTGGCGGCAGGTTATGAACCAGCGCAACGCAATTTGCAAGAACTCATGGACAAAGCCAGCGCCATTGCCGGCGCCCCAATACCGTTAACCGCCCTGCATTCCACGTTAGGCCGCCATGCGGCCCGGGCGGTACGCTGCGCAGTGCTGTACGAAACCTTGGAAAAGCAATGGCAAGCGCTCATGGAGAATATTGCCACAGGGGATACCACGACCTTTAATCGCCCCGTCTTTCCTAAAGAAGAAGTGCGCGGCGTCGGGGTTCACGAAGCGCCTCGCGGTACTTTGTCTCATTGGGTGGTCATCAATAAGGGTAAGATCAAAAACTATCAAGCTGTGGTGCCCTCCACTTGGAATGCAGGTCCCCGCAACGATAACGATGAAGTGGGTCCCTACGAAGCGTCCTTGTTGGGTAACCCAGTGGCCGATCCCGAGCGTCCCCTGGAGGTAATTCGCACGGTGCATTCTTTTGACCCGTGTCTAGCCTGCGCTATCCATCTAGCGGATATAGAAAAGCGCGAGATCATCAAGGTTAAAGCTCTGTGATAGTCACAAGGTCAACAACACCGAGCATCTTATTATGAGATTACATCCATGGGCATTTTAGTACTGGGGATTGGCAATATATTGCTGCAGGATGAGGGCATTGGAGTACGGGTGGTAAATCAGCTAAAACAGCGTTACGAAACACCCTCAAATGTGACTTTCTTAGATGGGGGAACAGCGGGAATGGCGTTGTTAGACGATTTCTTGGATGCCCAACAGGTGATCGTCGTGGATGCTGTAAAAACCGGTGATCCGCCTGGAACCATCGTAAGATTGGAAGGGGAGCAGGTGCCTGTGTTGTTGCAACAGGGGATCACCCCCCATCAGCTTGGCTTATTTGATTTGTTAGGCGCCCTAACCTTCGCCGGTTCTAAGCCGCCGCATCTGGTGTTGTTTGGGGTTGTGCCGCAATCCCTGGATTTATCGTTAGAGTTGTCCCCTCTTATCGAAAAAAAGGTAGAAACTGTGATCGATCAAGTGGTTGCGGAACTGGCTAGCTTGAATGTTAGGCTAAATGCTTGTGCTACAAAGACCCTTGCCAATGCCTCTTAAACTGTGAGGAGAAAACCCATGACAGCGGTTCCCGTAACGGAGGATATTTCAGTAGGTTTGCCTGAGTTAGACGGTGAGCATTCCGTGCAAATGGGTTTGTTGGCTGCCCTACGGAAAGCGGTGGTTGCAGATCAAGATGTCTCCACTGCAAACACAATTTTGGACCAATTAAGCGCCTACACCAATGCGCATTTTATGGCAGAACAGCTTTTAATGCGTCTGCATGCTTATCCCCATTACGAAGAACACATGGAAGAGCACAATCGTCTTATCGAAAAAATGCAAACGCTACAGAAAGCTCAGGAGGTTGGCCAAGTTGAGCTAACCCTAGAAGCCATGGATGCAGTGAGTGAGTGGTTGGTCAGACATACCCAAGGGTCGGATCACAAACTAGGACGCTATTTGCTTGAGCAAGGCTGATTTAGAGTTGGAAAAACCTTGAATTTTTAGAAATAGCTGCGTAGCCAAACCAAAGGAAAGGATTTGGGTTTTAACTAGAGCGTTTTCGCTTCGATTGTACACAAGGCAGCCGAGGCGAGGGGCGCGGAGTGTACATGCCAGTACATGAGCACGCCGAGACCGAAGGCTAACGCCGTGTACAGTTGAATGGGAAATGCTCTAGTGGGTTTTATCAGCGACTAAACGGTCTAGAATAAGTCCATGGAAACCATCACCGTCGCTACTGCGATAACGCCATCCTAGATGAATGCCGCAGCTTCGGCATAAAGCAACCTGCCAAGCATAACCGCTAAACCAAGTCCATTCTTGGGTGGTTTTGCCAATCTGGGCGCAACCCGGTGCATCGCTAAAACAGCCGATCTGAAAAACTAGACCATGGGGGTTGGTGAAGGTATGTCTGTGGCTGCTTTGGATAGCGATACGCTGGTCTTCATGGGTAATGGGTTCGCCACACTTTACACAGCAAAGCCGACGCCCCTCTTTTGTGGAGGCTTCTTTTTTATCCCTTGGGGATTTATGCAGCTCGATTTCGAGCTTTCCCCAGTCGAGCTCGTCTAAGCGCATGTGGCTATTAAAAATGGAAATTGAAGTAGAAAAATGACTATTCATAGTCATCAGTTTATCAGGCTTCTATAAAAAAAGAGAAGAACGGCAAGCCCCTACGTGGGCTTGCCGTTCGATCCTTTTCGGTGGGTGGATGTTGGTAAGATAAACTACGATGATGAAAAGAAAAGGTTATTCGGCAATGAAGAAGGTGGGTTGCGGTTCACCGAAGATGAAATCATCCATGACTACCCCATCGCGGCCATTGACATGAGGAAGTGGTAGTTCTCCACTGGTGATGCGAACCATAAAAACTTTTGGAACGTCAAAAACGACACCGACGAAGGAAAGGCTTTCTTTATTGACAGGTCCTGATGGTACTGCCACGCTTTTCAGCAAGTTACCATCCACATCAAAATAATCGATTTTTGTGCTTTCATTACTATCGACATCAGTAAATACAGCGCCAAATCCAGTGGTTGTAGCGCCTTCAGGTGTTCCTGAAACAAAAAATAGAACCTCGACAATGGTATCGTCCAAAGCTGTAAATAGCCGTTCTGGGCTGAAGGTGGCGAACTGACGTTTAAAATTAGCAGCCAGGTTGCCAAATTCCACCTCTACTCCAGAAGCAGCAGTAGCGCTTACTTGAAATTCCGAACCCGGCGTAAACAGCACCAGGCCGCGGGGCGACCCGTCCACAGGATCGTTAAAAAAGTTGGGTGGGAAGGCGTTGGGTGAGGCGACATCATCGGGTACGCCATCCCAGTTGATTTCCCGGCGACCATCAAAGAACGTTCCCACTTCGTTGGGATTTAACTCCCCTAGAGCGTGCCTAAAATCATCCACTGTCATTTGGATATCTGCAGCACTTACTCCTGAAGCTTTAAATACCCTGGGTTCCTCTGCCATGGATTCGACTGCGGTTACCGTTATCGTTGAGAGACCGAATAACAGTGCGGCAAATGTACTACAGGTCGTGAGTTTCGCCATTATATTCCCCTTGCAATTTAGAGTTTACCTAGCGTGTTAGCCAGGAATTTGATGGGGCTTGCTATCGTTACCCTTGTCACATAAATACAATGTTGCCATTCTTACACCTGTCCTCCCATCTCTGACCGACAACAACTTGGTAACGATAATCCAGCTGATCCGCGTCAAAGAAAACAAGCGCCTAGAGCGTATTGCTGTTTCGGGTAACAGGATCAGCGTTAAGCAGGTTAGTGGTGGGTTATTTCAGGTTTGTGTCATGCTTTGAAATGTTATGTTTCAATTGTTTCTAATGTTTCAGGGGGATTGCTGTAGTTGTTTGCAACCATGGCCGTTTTGCGTTTTTTGACGCCCATCAATCATCGTTTATTAGAGCCACTGGCCATGCCCTTTGCGAAGGTATGGAGAAAAGTGGCATTATTACCCATGTACTTTTAAAAAAACGAGCAACAGGTGAGTGATACGATGGTGCTGCAGTCGTCGGAAGAAAACTATGGCTATCAAGATACCTCTTTTAAAGCCGCCGGCGAGTTTGACGGTATCCAGCGTCTGGTGGATTGCTTTTATACTATCATGGAACAGTTACCAGAGGCGCAACGGATAAGAACCATGCATCCAGCAAACCTAGTGAGTTCGCGAGATAAACTGACGCGTTTTTTATGTGGTTGGTTAGGCGGACCTCGCTACTACATGGAGAAGTATGGATCTATCAACATCCCGCAAGCTCACAAACACTTCAAGATCGGTAAGCAAGAGCGCGATGCTTGGTTGTTGTGCATGGAGAAGGCCATTGCCCAGCAGCCCTATCGGGCGTCCTTTAAGACTTATTTATTAGAGCAACTGTCCATTCCGGCTGAGCGAGTTCGTTTAATGAGCGAAGATAACACCTAACTTTATAAGCTGTCAGGATAGCAATGCCAAGGATCAAACAAAAAACCAGCCATGCTCCTAATGGCAAGGTAAAAACGGCTACTCAAGGGCAGCCTGCCCAATGTATTGTGGGTATCGGTGCGTCTGCCGGTGGTCTCGAGGCATTACAAACCTTTGTTAAGCATTTGCCCGATGATTCCACCATGGCTTATGTGGTCGCTCAGCATCTGTCGCCTCAGCATCGCAGCATGATGGTGGAATTGCTGGCGCGCCATACAGCGCTTACGGTGACCTTGGTAAAAAACAATAGCGTCGCCGAAGCCAATGTCATTTACATTACACCGCCGGACAGCGACGTCTTTATGGAGAGCAGCCGCCTACGTTTACGTAAACCTCAAGCTGCCATTGGACCTAAGCCTTCCATCGACTATTTTTTCACCAGTCTGGCTAAACAACTTCAGGATCACGCCATAGGGGTTATTTTTTCGGGTACCGGGTCTGATGGCAGTCATGGTATGCGCGCCATCAAAGCAGCAGGGGGTATCACCATTGCTCAAAACCCTAAATCCGCTAAGTATGACAGTATGCCCCAGTCCGCTATACGGATCGGCGCGGCGGATTTGATATTGCATCCCGATGAAGTCGCCAAACAGCTGGCAGGGATTGTCTGTTCACCAAAACCCCTGATTACCAATAGGGACAGTGACGAACCGGCCACAGCCTACCAAAAGATTTTGCAGCGTCTTTATGAAAAAGAACAGATCAGTTTTTTTGATTATAAAGAACAAACCCTACAACGCCAGTTGGAACGCCGTCTCATTGCCCTTCAGCTGGATAGTTTGGAAGCCTATTTAAGCCATATTGAGCGGGACCCCACGGAACTAAACCAGTTGCTGCAGCGGTTTTTGATTTCAGTCACCCGTTTTTTTCGGGACGCGGAACACTTTATGGCCCTGCGAAATATCCTGCGCAAGCTTATCCAAGCTAACGCCACTAGCAAACGTATTCGTATTTGGGTACCCGGTTGCGCCAGTGGCGAAGAACCTTATTCCATAGCCATCTTGTTGGCCGAAGAACTGGGCCGCGCCATCGCGGACTATGACATCACTATCTTTGCCACAGATATCGACGCCGAGGCCACTGATCAAGGGCGCCGTGGTCTTTATCCGGAAACAGCGTTGGATAACATGGATGGAGAATTGTTAGCCAAGTATTTTGAGGTTCAAGGTCGCAGTTACCAGGTAAAGAAATTCTTACGAGAATTTATCGTCTTCGCCCGGCATGACTTGATTCAAGACCCGCCCTTTGTGCAACTTGATCTCATCAGTTGTCGTAACCTACTGATCTACTTTAAAAACGACTTGCAAAATAGGGTTTTTGCTATTTTTCACTATGCCTTAGTTCAAGAGGGTTATCTGTTTTTGGGTAAATCGGAAACGGTGGGGCAGCGCAAAGAGTTGTTCATGTCAGTGCACAGCAAACATCGGATCTACCGGCGTAAGGTGGCCTTGACTCCGCGCTATGCCTTACCCAGAACAATGCTGTCCAGAACCCCGAAAGCTGAGGTATCTATCAGCAAACCTCAACAGCAAAGTTTCGATCAGTACGCACGGCAACTGTTAACCCTTTATGCCCCAGCCACGGCTTTGGTGGATCAGGAAGGTAACTGTATTCATTACCTGACCGATTTTACAGCCTATTTAACCACGCCAGTCGGATCGCCAACCACCCATCTACCTGCAACGGTGCTGCCGCCGTTGCGTACTGATGTGCGGGTCTTATTGCATCGTGCCAAAATACATAATAAACCTGTCAACGGCCCTTTCAAATCCATCGATAAACAAAATAACACCCTTCATGTGCGCACCGTGGTGCGCCCAGCTGGCCTTAATACGGAGGGCGAGACACTGTTTTTTGTGAGTTTCGAGGAGCAAGTCGCCGCCGAGACTCCCTCTATACATGGCCAGGCAGCGAACATCTCAGAAGGGACTGAACATCAGCTAGTGAATACCCTCCAAAATGAACTGGCGCAAAACAAGGCACATTTGCAATCGGTCATCGAAGAGATGGAGTCCTCCAATGAAGAACTACAGTCCCTCAACGAAGAGATGCAAGCCTCGACAGAAGAGCTTCAAGCTTCCAATGAGCAGCTAGAAACCACTAACGAAGAATTGCAGGCGTCCAATGAAGAGCTGTCGACCCTTAACCAAGAACTGCAAATCAAATCTAATGAGCTCAATGAGCTGAATACGACCCTGGAAAATCTCCAGGACTCCACAGATATTGCCTTGGTTATGGTGGATGAACAACATAAGCTCGTCCGTTATACGCCTAAAGCAACCAATATCTTCACGGTAGTATCCAGCGATATTGGCCGCCCCATTAAGCATATTCCCACCCGTATCAAGCTCCCGTATCTCAAACGCAAGCTCAATAAAACCATCAAATCGGGGGCCGTTCAACGGGAACAGCGGGAAGGCCACGATATTACTTATATGTTGCAAATTACCCCCTATCGGGATAGCTTGGGTCAGGTGACGGGGGCCGTATTGGCGTTTACCGATATCACCGATTTGCATAGAGCCCTCAAGGAGAATGCTGAACTTGCCAATGAGCTGCGCACTACGTTGCATTTCCGGGAGACGCTACTCAATGCCGCGCCCCTGGGTATTATCGGCCTCGACGTGAAGGGTTCGGTAAAATTAATGAGCGCTGGCGCCGAAGCCCTGTTGGGCTATAGTGCCGACGAAGTCATAAACCGCAAAGATGCCTTAAGCCTATGGCATGAACCCGAAGAATTGAGGACCTATTTAACTGAATGGGGACAGCGCTGGGGGGTGGCGCTGACAAATCTCGAACAATGGATGCAAGAGTTGGCCCGGCGCGGCTCAAATGCAGAAAAGGAATGGCGGTACCGACGTAAAGATGGTAGTTGTTTTCCCGCCTTAGCCACCGTAAGCGTGCTACGGGACCAGCAGGGTGATGTGACAGGGTTATTAAAAATCATCCATGATCTGAGCGCACAACGCGCCGCCGAGGCGGAGTTGCGCCAAGCCAATGCGCAATTTGAGGTGATTTTTCAGGCTATGCCTGAAGTTGTGTTATTTACCAATCTGCAGCGGCAGATTGTGTTGGCTAACCCTGCCTTGAAGGGAATTTTTGGCTATGGGTCTAGCGATCTGTTGGGTCAATCCAGCGAACGTTTATATGCGGATGCTAAGGTTTATCAAACCTTACGACAGGAGCGTTCTGAAAAAAAGGACAGTTTTGTGCCCTCGACACCTGTTGAGGTAGAATATCGCCGCAAAGACGGTACGCTATTTACCGGGGAA
This sequence comes from uncultured Candidatus Competibacteraceae bacterium, assembly GCA_964423745.1. GTDB lineage: Bacteria > Pseudomonadota > Gammaproteobacteria > Competibacterales > Competibacteraceae > CAYRGG01. The sequence goes on from CAYRGG010000004.1 coordinate 33,935, forward strand.
AGCGTTGCCGCCACCGTTAAAGACAAGGGTGGTGAGGTACTGGGTTATCTGGAATTGGTGCGTGATATCACTTCTCGGAAACAGGTCGAACGCGCCCTTCGCCAACAGGCTCAAACCCTTAAGCAACGTAACGCGGACTTACAGCAATTTGCCTATGTGGCCTCCCACGATTTACAGGAACCCTTGCGCATGATCGCAGGTCATCTGCAGTTGTTGGACAAGCGATACCGGGAGCATTTGGATGAAAAGGCGCAAAATTATATTCGTTTTGCGGTGGATGGAGCGCAACGTATGCAGGCGCTTATCAACGGGTTATTGGCGTATTCGCGGATTGAAACCCAAGCAGCACCCTTTAAACCCGTTCCTTTGAACGAAACCCTTGCCCAGGTCACGGCGGATTTGCAGCGTCAAATTCAGGAAACAGCCGCCACCATCAGCCACGATGAATTACCCACAGTATACGCCGATGAAATCCAGTGTCGCCAGTTACTGCAAAATCTTATCAGCAATGCTTTGAAATTCCGGGGTTCTGAGCCACCGCGCATACATCTGTCAGCGCAGGCTGATAATAGCAACTGGGTGATTGGGGTAAGCGACAATGGTATTGGTATAAAACCCGCTTACCATCGACGTATTTTTCAAATCTTTCAGCGCTTGCATACCCGCCAAGAATATACCGGTGAAGGTCTTGGACTTGCCATCTGTCAGCGTATTGTGGAACATCATGGTGGCCAGATGTGGCTGGCAAGCGAGTATGGGGTAGGGACGACTTTTTTCTTTTCGTTACCCCAGTTTCCAAACCCCAATGCAACCCATGAGATGACACATCGTGAGCAATCCCATCATTGATATCTTGCTCATCGAGGATAATCCGGGTGATGTGCTGATGATTCAAGAAGCCTTTGCCGAGATACAATTCGAGCATCATCTGCATAAAGTGGCCACCGGCGAGTTGAGTCTCGATTTTTTGTACCAACGAGATGCTTATGCAGACGCGCCCCGTCCTGAGCTTATTTTGCTGGATCTTAATCTGCCCGGTTTAAGCGGTTTAGAGGTGTTGGAACATATCAAACAGGATAGGACGCTGCGCATCATCCCCGTGATCACCTTAACCAGCTCCAATAACGATCGGGATGTGCTGCAAAGCTACGAACGGGCAGCCAACTGCTATATTGTTAAACCCGGTGATTTTTATAGCTATATTCGCGTTGCTGAACAGATTAGATCGTTTTGGTTTGATTTAGTGATACGACCCCCCATAAAACCGTCGTGACGACAAAATACCCCTTGCAAACCCTTTTTTAGAAAACGTTGCCATGAAGCAGGCTAAGGATAGGGCATGAATCTACTTGTCATTGAAGATAATCTCGGTGATGTTAACCTATTACGGGAATCCATTGAAGAAGCCCAAAGCGACGTCACCTTTACTCATGCTAGTCGTCTTGATGAAGCGCTAGCAGAGCCAGATTGGGCTGAAAAATATGACTTGGTATTGCTGGATCTTAATTTGCCCGATGCCGATTGGCATGAGACCTTATACCGGCTAGATACGGATATTGAGCATATTCCTGTGGTGGTCATGACCGGCATGCATGACGAAGATGTCGCCCTGCAGGCGATCCGTGCTGGCGCCCAGGATTATCTTATCAAGGGTCACTACGACAGTACCTTGTTAAAACGCACCATGCGCTATGCCATAGAGCGTTTTCGATTGGTCAATGAACTAAAATCCGCCCGCGAACGGGAGTGGCGCCTGGCTAATTTTGACCCATTGACCGAGTTGCCTAACCGGCGTTTGTTTGAGGAACGTCTCAATCAAGGTATCCATGAGGCGAAACGCAATGGCGAGCATCTGGCGGTATTGTTTGTGGATTTGGACCGCTTTAAATGGGTCAATGATTCCTTGGGACATGAAGTCGGCGACCAGATGTTGCGTAACGTCGCAAACCAATTACGGCACTGTGTGCGCGGCGAAGATTCCGTAGCCCGTTTAGGGGGCGATGAGTTTATCCTGTTATTACGCTCACTCCAGCAGCCTCAGGATGCCGGTGTGGTGGCTAAAAAAATCATTGCCCAGTTATCCCAACCGCTGCTGCTAAATGGCCACTCTGTGGCCATCGGCGCCAGTGTTGGCATCGCCTTGTATCCCGCTGATAGCACAAGCAAGAGTCAATTAATCCGGTTTGCAGACCTGGCCATGTACCGGGCAAAATCAACGGGTAAAGGCAACCTCTGTTTTTATTCTAAGGACATGGAGCGGATAGCGTTAGATCGACTCAAGCTGGAATCGAGTCTACGGGCTGCACTCGTACAAGGCGAGCTCATGTTGTATTATCAACCCATCGTTGACCTGCGCAAGGGCACGGTAAAAGGCCAAGAAGCGTTAATCCGTTGGCGCAATCCGCAGCAGGGCCTATTACCGCCAGCGCAATTCATTCCCTTTTCAGAGCAAAGCGAGCTTATTTTTTCCCTCGATAAGTGGGTATTGCAACACGCTTGCTCAGTGGCCCAGGCTTGGCAAGCTTTGGGGGCAGCGCCCCAACAGATCGCTGTCAATGTCAATCTCTCGGGGCGTCACTTCCGGCAACCCCAGGGTATTGTCCAGTGGGTCCGCGAAAGTCTAGAGAAAGCTGCGTTGCCCGCCTCGCTGCTTGAGATCGAAGTCACAGAGACGGCATTTATGCAAGCCTCCCAAGAGACCATCGCTGTGTTGGCGGCGCTTCGCGAGCTGGGGGTCAGAATTGCCATCGATGACTTTGGTGTGGGCTATTCATCGCTGAATTTCTTAAAGACATTACCTCTCGATGTGCTTAAATTGGATCGCTCGTTTTTGCTGGATGTTCCAGGGAATCATAGAAACGCAGCGCTAGCTGCAGCTATCATCCAACTGGGTATAACGTTAGAGCTCGAAGTGGTGGCGGAAGGCGTTGAAACCCAAGAACAGTGGAATTGGTTACAAGACCTAGGTTGCCAGTATGGACAAGGTTATTTGTTTGCGCATCCTGCGCCCCAGCCCCAGTTTCACCTGGATGATAAGGACTAGAGCCTTTCCCATTCAACTGTACACGGCGTTAGCCTTCGGTCTCGGTGTACTGCCTGTACGCTATGTACACTCCGCGCACCTCGCCTCGGCTGCGCTTAAGTACAATCGAAGCGAAAACGCTCTAGACTAAAACCTCAGTGGTTTGAGGGCTTTTTAGGAAATCACACCTTGAGCCCGCAGTTGATCCCGAATTTTATTAATACGTCTGCGGTTGACCCCAAAATCATAGTAGCCTAAGCGTGCGGCTGAGCGTACCGCGATGGAACCTTGTTCAGGTCTTAAACTAAATTCCATATCATCGGTAAATTTGAAAATACGACTACTCACTTCGGCATGTAAGTAATGGTCATTATAGGTAACAATCTTTGTCTGCGGTTGGCGCTGCAATATTTCACCTAGAGCAGTCCATGCTTGGGGGGCTGTGACGTACAATGCAAAGGGTATAACGTAATGAGACGTGCCCGCTTCCGCATCACTGGAAACACAATTAGGACGATTGGGACATGGGGCGAGCTGGATATTGTTGCCTTCGCCGTTGGATTGATTAGGGATGCCAGGCATGGAGATCAACTCCCTACGCAAAGAAAAAGAAAATTAATAAGATGAATTTCCTTTGACATAAAGGTATCATAGGAAAATACAACTCTATATATTTTTTTGTTGTTACTTTTGAGGTTTTGCAATTTATCTGGCAATTCATCAAACATTCAAGTCATTGCGGGGTATCAATTCAGTGATAAAGACACTCGCATCAATTTTTTTTGCTGTTGCTGTTTTTTCTTATGTCTCGTTGTTTATAACCGTGGCATGGGTCGGCGAAAAAAAGCAACTAACGCCAACTAGCCTCACCAAACCCACTACCCTAAGCGAGCCTATTATTTTTAGCGCAACTTTGCACAATGGCAAACATACGTAGCTCGTAATATCCTTAGAAGCTGTTTTACACCCCGCGACGTTCGCAAGCGAAGCTAAGGCGAAGTTCTTCCCTGCCCAGTTTACAGACGGTAACTGAGCAAGGGAGAAGGTTCTTTAACCCTTAAGTCATCCCTATGAGAAGGTTTTGAAACAGCGTCTTACGTTTTGACATCAGGGTTCAGACTATAAAGTCCAGTAACACTCGCTTGGTCCAACACATGCCCCTGAATGGCGTTAAGTACGTCTGGACCGGTAAATTCTCCCTCTACAGGGCACGAGGCAACATCCAAGGCATATAGGGTAAAAATATAATGATGGACAATACTGTCGTTCCAGGGCGGGCAGGGACCGTCGTAGCCAAAATAGGTGCCTTGCATTTGTTCGTCGCCGGCAAACCAATCCGTATAGCTGTTGATGCCTTGGCGAGCGCCATGGGGAGCGGCGGGTCCCGTTTTGCCCCCGGCGGTGATGCCTTCTGAGAAAGCGCCCGTGGGGATTTCCATGGGTGTAGGCGCCAGATCCACCAGCACCCAATGAAAAAAATCCACCCGGGGCAAATCCCTGGGCACAGTGCGATTTTCCTGGTTAACGTCATCGGGTTTGCTGGGCACATCGGGGTCGTGACAAATCAGCACCAGAGATTTAGTCCCTTGGGGTATGTCCTGCCATGCCAAGGGTGGGTTTTTATTATCGCTTAGCGCCACATGATTGGCAGAATCAGGGACACCAAAGGCATATTCACCGGGAATGGGTTGGTTATTGTGAAAAGCGCTGCTGGTTAATTGCATGGGGCCTCCTTATCATCAAAAGTTTAACGGTAACGGCTAAGTTATCAAGTAACGGCCAAAACAGTTTACAGCTCAATCGTTGGGTTCATACTGTAAAGTCCGGTAATGCTCGCCGACTCTAAGACATGACCGTCAATAGCCGCCAGCACATCGGGAGCTCTAAACTCCCCCTCGACGGGACAGCGGGGCAAATCGATGGCGTAGAGGGTAAACACATAGCGGTGGGGAATGGTATCATTCCAAGGTGGACAAGGACCGTCGTAACCAAAGTATTTGCCTGCCATTTCTGGATCATCGGCAAACCATTCAGTATAGCTATTGAGACCCTGGCGAGCGCCGTGACGGCTGTCAGGGCCTTCCTTATGGTGGCGGCTTAACCCTTCGGAGAACTCGCCAGCGCGAATAACCCCCAATTCCGGGACAATATCCACCAGCACCCAATGATAAAAATTGCCTCTCGGCTGATTAGGCGCAATCAATTGTCCTTCCTGGTTGATCTCCGTGAGAAATTTTTTCGGCGCATCCGGGTCATGGCAGATGAGTACTAGGGACTGAGTGCCAGCAGGTAACTCGCTCCAAATCAGGGTTGGATTGCGGTTAGGCGCCAGAGTCAAATGGGCGCCGGGGCGTGGGGTGCAGAGGGCATATTCATCGAAAATCCGTGCCTGATCAGGAAAACTAGGGCTACTCAGCTTCATGACAATCTCGCTCCAAAGTCTCGTTGTTTTGGCAATTAATTATAGGCAACTTATTTAGTAATCAAAAATTTTCCCTGGGTTCATAATGCCATGGGGATCAAAAACCTTTTTTAATGCCCGTAGGTAGTTCACCTCAGTGGCCTCTCGGGTATAGTGCAAATAGGGTTTTTTAGTCAAACCCACCCCGTGTTCCGCCGAGATACTGCCCCCATGTTGATGGAGGGTGGTGAACAAAAGTTCATTCACCCTTTGGCATTTGGCGACAAATTGCTCAGGAGGCATAAGCTCGGGTTTTAAGACGCTGATATGCAGGTTGCCGTCGCCAATATGACCAAACCAAATGACTTCGAAATCAGGATAGTGTTGAGTGAGCAGCGGATCGATATCTGCAAGAAACCCAGATACTTTGGATATCTGTACAGAAATGTCGTTTTTATAGGGTAAATAAGGTGCAATCGATTCTGTGATATCCTCCCGGAGACGCCACATATCTTGGGCTTGGGTAGCGCTTTGACTGATTATACCGTCCTTGAGTAATCCCTGTTCAGCACAGCGACTAAATACGTCCAAGGCTGTATCAGTGGTGGCTGATGAGGGGGTTTCAAATTCAGCCAGGACATAGTAGGGGGTTTCCGTGTCAAAGGGGGCTTGGAGCCCTTTTGCAAGCACATGGTTAAGGGCTGCGGCGGAGAAAAATTCAAAAGCGGTTAAAGTCAGTTGTTGCCGAAAAGCTTTAAAAATGTCCATCAAAGCGTCCAGGGTGGGCACAGCCAGGAGTATGACGTTGGGACTGATGGGTGGCAGGGTAAGTTTTAAGGTTGCTTCAACCAAAAACCCTAGGGTGCCTTCGCTACCGATGAAAACATGGCGCAAATCGTAACCACTGGCGTTTTTAATCAGTCCTTTGTTAAGGTCCAGCAAATCTCCTTGACCGGTGATGACTTTAAGACCCGTTACCCAATCCCGGGTGAGACCGTAGCGGATCACTTTGATGCCTCCCGCATTGGTGGCGATATTCCCGCCGATCTGGCTAGACCCCCGGGCAGCAAAGTCGATGGGATAGAAAAGTCCTTGGTTTTCAGCATATTCTTGTAATGATTGGGTAACCACGCCGGGTTCGCAGGTCACGGTGTAATTCACGGGGTCGAAAGCCAGAATACGCTGCATGCGTTCAAAAGAAACTACCACCTCGCCGTTGGCGGCCACAGCCCCGCCGCTTAAACCGGTGCGTCCCCCGGAGGGAACTAAAGCGACACCATAAACATTAGCCAAGTGAACCAGTTGCTGCACTTGGGCAATGGTTCCCGGTAGCACCACCGCCTGGGGGTTTGGCCTGAACAAGCGGGTCCAATCTTGTCCATACGTGGTGCAACTCTCAGGGTCGGTACGCACATGATCGGTTTCAATAAAGGTTTTAATATCGGTAAGGAAAGAACCAGCAGTGGACATAATGATGCGACGTCTCCAACGGTTGTCCTGAAAAGCTAAAACCAGTATGTTGCCACCCATTCAATCGTGGGTAGCCCTTTTGCAATCCTTAATACTACACGGAAGCCAGGTAGAGCCGCATGAAAAAAACCTCATTTCCGAAACAACAGATTCATATTCTCCTTCTCGAAGGACTCCATCCCAGTGCCCTGGAAGCCTTCCAGTTAGACGGCTATAGCCGGGTTGAATACCATGAAAAGGCGTTACCTGAAGCGGAGTTAAAGGCGCAGATTCGCCGCGCCCATATCATCGGCATCCGTTCCCGTACTCAATTGACGGCGGAGTTGTTAAAAGAGGCGCCACGGCTGATGGCCATCGGTTGTTTTTGTATCGGCACTAACCAAGTGGATCTGGCTAGCGCCCAGGGGTTGGGTATTCCGGTCTTTAACGCGCCTTTTTCCAATACCCGTAGCGTCGCCGAAATGGTGGTTGCCGAAGCGATTTTATTATTGCGGGATATTCCTCGCAAAAACAGCTTGACCCATCGCGGTTCGTGGCAAAAGTCGGCCCTCAATTCCTCCGAAGCCCGGGGCAAGTGTTTAGGTATTGTTGGCTACGGCCATATCGGCACCCAGGTGGGCTTGTTAGCGGAATCCCTGGGTATGCAGGTATTTTTTTACGATATCGAACCCAAATTGTCCTTGGGCAACGCAAAACCTCTGCAATCCTTGGATGCTTTGCTGGATATTGCCCATGTGGTAAGCCTCCATGTGCCAGAAACGCCCCAAACTCACCATATGATCAATACCGAACAATTAGCCCGGATGCGGCCAGGCTCCATCTTGATTAACGCCGCCCGAGGCAATGTGGTCAATATCGACGCCCTGGTGCATAGTCTGGATAATGGGCACTTGGCGGGGGCTGCTATCGATGTGTTTCCCGTGGAGCCCCGCGGACTGGAAGAGGAGTTTGTTTCACCGCTACGTCAATTTGACAATGTTATTTTGACGCCCCATGTGGGTGGCAGTACCGTGGAAGCCCAAGAAAACATCGGTCTTGAGGTAGCCGCCAAGTTGATCAAATATAGCAACAATGGATCGACCCTGTCGTCGGTTAATTTTCCAGAAGTGAGTCTTCCAGAGCATGCCGATAAGCGCCGTTTATTGCATATTCACCATAACGAGCCAGGAATTTTATCCCAAATCAACGACGTGTTTTCTAGAAATCAAGTCAATATTGCCGCTCAATATCTGCAAACCAATGATAAAATTGGTTATGTGGTGATCGATGTGGATGATGATGCGGACGCCAGCGATAGAGCGTTGCAAGCGCTGCGTAGCATCCACGGCACCATTCGAGCGCGTATTCTCTATTGATGCAATGATTATGATTATTACTTAGGCGGGGATAGGGTGATGTCGCTCCCAAGATCAATGGCACGATGTGGACTCGTATTCTTTATTGATGCAATGACCATCTAGGCGGGGAAAGGGTTATGTCGCTTCGAGAGCAGATGCTAAAAGCCGGTTTGGTGTCTCAAAACCAGGCTAAAAAAGCCGAGACCGAGGCTCGTCAGAAGTCTCACAAACTCAAAAAAGACAAAACCGCGGCGGCCGCTGAAGCCGCTCGGAAAGCTGCCGAGGCCCAGCAACGCAAAGCCGCCGCTGAACGCCAACGAGCCCGGGACCGGCAACTGAACCAGGAACGGGAAAACCAAAAAAAGCGTCACGAAGCTGCAGCCCGGATCCGCCAGCTGATGGCTAGTCATCGGGCCAATGATGCCAAAGCCGAAATTCTTTATAATTTTTTAGTCACTGAAAAAACCATCGACTACGTGCGCGTTACTCCCCAACAACAAAGACTACTAGCTCTAGGGCGTATCGCCGTTGCCCGCAACCCGGATAATCCCTTCGATTTTCCTCTCCTGCCTCGGGATACGGCTGCTAAAATTGCTGAGAGCAATAAGGAATTGATCCTTTTATTACATCCAGAGACGGACCATTTAGAACCTGATAGGGTGGAAACCCAGGGAAATTGATGAACAAAAGTTGATAATGAACCTGTTTTTCCTGCGAAAAAGGAGATAACAATAACATGCCAAACCAGTGGTATTTGAGCTATGACGGCCAGCAAACGGGTCCTTTAGATCTTGAACAAGCCAAGGCGCAAGCTGCTGCTAATCCCCAGGGTCATGTATGGTACGACGGCTTGCCCAGTTGGTTGCCCATCGCTGAGGTGCCTGAATTGCAAGCATCCACCGCCGCGGTCGCGCCCCCGCCAGCGCCGCCGCCAGCGGCTGGGAAAAGACAACGCGCCGATGAAGTGGATTATGTGATCCGCGGTCAAGAGATGCAATTTGTGGAAGTGGAACTTGACCCAGGGGAAAGCGCGGTGGCGGAGGCCGGCGCCATGATGTATAAATCCCCTGCGGTGCGTATGCAAAGCGTCTTTGGGGATGGTTCCCAAGAAGAACAGAACACGGGGTTTATGGGTAAGTTATTGGGTGCAGGCAAACGGTTACTCACCGGCGAAAGTCTCTTTATCACCGTGTTCACCCATACCGGGCACGGTAAAGCCCATGTGGCTTTCGCGGCCCCCTATCCAGGTAATATCTTAGCCTTATCCTTAGATCAATTGGGTGGTCGTCTTATCTGTCAAAAAGACAGTTTTTTGTGTGGCGCCCGAGGTGTGTCCATCGGTATTTATTTTCAACGGAAAATCTTGACAGGGCTGTTTGGCGGTGAAGGTTTTATCATGCAGAAGCTGGAAGGAGATGGATTGGTTTTTATCCATGCGGGAGGCACCATTTACGAGCGGGAGCTAGCCGCAGGGGAAGAACTCCATGTGGATACCGGCTGTCTGGTGGCCTTTTCCGACAGTGTCAATTTCGATATTCAGCAGGTGGGTGGTATCAAAACCGCTCTGTTTGGCGGGGAAGGCTTGTTCTTTGCCACCTTACGTGGACCAGGTCATGTGTGGATGCAATCCCTGCCGTTTTCCCGGCTAGCGGGACGCATGTTAGCCTGTGCCCCCCAGGGGGGTGGACAGCGCCAGGGTGAAGGATCGGTGTTGGGCGGGTTAGGGGACTTTATCAGTGGTGATCGCCGCTAAGTAATGCCGGTTGCCGTTTTTTGCGGGGCGGATAAACCCACCAGGTGAACAGGACCAACAACCCAAACAACGTATAAGCTAGGGTAAACACCCATAATGGCGCTCTATAAAAAAATAAACGATGGAGCCAGTCGCTGATAAAACCCACCTGATAACCGGCTTCACCGGCTGCTTGACGCAAGTTGTGTTCTAATAGCGTCAATGGGCAAGCAAGACCGCACCAGGCTTGCAGGACCACAATGCCAATAGCCAATAAATGTATGCCGCGAAAGACCGGATTGCAGGGCCATGCCCAACGGCATTGCCAACCCATCACGATGAGCAGTTGTCCAAGTACCACAAACACGATAAAAGCCGCATGAGTAAAAAGAATGATATCAGCTAACAATATATTTATATTCATATTATAACATCATCTTCCCAGCGGATTACCTTTAATCCTCTGGTACTAATCACCCTGCATTCGTCTTAGCAGCTTTTCATAATACGTTTTTTCAAACTGCACACCACGTCGACGACAACTGCTCAATTGCAGCCGCAATCTTTCTAAACGACGTTGCGCCCGGGTGCATTCCGTGAAATCTTGCACTTGGGAAAGTAGCGTTTCAGTATCGGCTATGTCTTTGCGCAATTGTACTGCAGGGGGTATAAATCCCGCATTTTTAAGTAGTCGATGGGCTACGCGCAGCTCTTCGCGAACCAAAGCCTCTTCTTCTAAAGGCAAGGGTTTGCCTGCGCCAGGTAAATCATCAAATGCCCCTGTTTCTAACGCCTGTTGGATACGGGCTTCGGCAAGTTGATCCAAAAACGTCAAACTCATGACAACCCCTTGATATGTTGATAACCCGCCAAAGCTTCGGCGCGGCTTTGCGCTAAATCCACGATAGGCTCTGGATAAGTTGATTTTAGCCACTGTTGTCTGTCTTGCTCGGGGAGAGTCCAGGGTTGATGAATCCAGCGGCTGGGCATGTTAGCCAATTCTGCCACCCAACGCCGTATATAACCACCTTCGGGATCAAACTGTTGGCCTTGCCGCACCGGATTGAATACCCGATAGTAGGGCGCTGCATCCACACCACAACCGGCGGTCCATTGCCAACCCATGGAATTGTTGGCCAAATCCGCATCCACTAAGGTGTCCCAAAACCATTTCGCCCCTTCTTGCCAAGGAATACGGCAGTTTTTGGTCAGGAAAGAGGCCACGATCATGCGCACCCGATTATGCATCCAACCGGTTTGCCAGAGTTGCCGCATCCCGGCATCTACCATGGGAAACCCGGTTTGTCCCTGTTGCCAAGCCCTGAGCAAAGCCCCATAGTCGCTACACCACGGATAGGCATTAAAATTTTCCTGGAGTGGTTTATCAGCCGTATGGGACCAATGAAAGAGCACCTGATGGGCAAATTCCCGCCAACCCAATTCCCGTAAATACGTTTCTGACGCGGGATGACTTAAAGGAGCGCCCCCACTTTCATTAAGCACCGCTTGCCAAACCTGACGTGGCGATAGCTCGCCAAAGTGTAAATGGGGGGAAAGACACGACACGCCGGCTTGATCTGGCCGATTGCGCCCTTGCGGGTAATCCATCAGTTTGTTGGTGCAAAAATCCGTAAGTTGTTTAAGCGCAGCCGCTTCACCAGGCTGCCAGGTATTGGCAAGCCCTTGATACCAGTCGATATGGGGTAGTAATCCAAGTTTTTCTAGAGGCAAGGAGTCTATTTCTGGAGCTGTGGATAATCGTTCCGGCACCGCAAGGGGCGGCGCCGGAGGCAGCCGGATACAGGTTTTCCAATAGGGTGTAAAAACCCGGTAAGGTTCCTGGTTGCCATTTTTAATGGTCCAAGGCTCCCACAGAAGAGCGCCATTGTAGCTTTCTACGTGTTGTAAATTACTCTCCTTGAGTTTGGTTTTGATTGCACGGTCCCGGGCGACTATGGCGGGTTCATAAAGTCGATTCCAATAGACCGCACTGGCGTCGGTTTGCGCCACTAAATCACGCAACACTTGCAGACTTGAACCAGCGCGTAATAGAAGACGGGAACCATACCCCTGAAGAGAGGTATTTAAAGCCGTCAAGCTATGGTGTAACCACCAGCGACTGGCGGCCCCCGGTGCCCAAATACCCTCTTCCTTTGGTGCATGAATATAAAGAGGAATAATTTGCCCATGATGCTGCGCTGCCTGGGTGAGGGCAGGATTATCGTGCAGCCGCAGATCCCGGCGAAACCATACAATTGCAGTGGACACAATTTTTTCTACAACCCTCTTGGATTAAATGGATTTAAACTTTTTAAGCTCTGTTGCTAGAGGTAGGAAAAAGTTCAATGGCAGAGGAACTATGTCCTTTATTTAAGAGTCTTTGCTTCACATAACACAGTGGGTTAAGTTGGATAAATTTGTAGGACAATATTAATGAAAATTGCTGTCATTGCCCATTCCCATTATCCCATTGCACAACCGTTTGCAGGGGGATTAGAAGCTCATACCTATTACTTAACCTTATTGTTACAACAAGCGGATCACGACGTGACTCTCTTTGCAGCGCAAAGATCAGACAATAAGCTTTTTTATAAACCTTTTTGTCGACCTAGCGCCCCAGAACACTTCAAACCCATCGCTAAAGTTAACCAGTACAGGGAGACTGCCTATCACAATTTAATATCAGCATTAAAACAGGGTCATTTTGATGTGGTTCATAACAATAGCCTGCATTATGTGCCTCTATATAGGGTAAGCGAATTATCCATACCCATGATAACCGTGTTACATTCACCACCCTTTGTACCTATGCTAAATGGTTTTAGACATGCTGTGCAGGTGCCAAATCATAAAACGATTGCTGTTTCAAACACGGTTGCAAGATTATGGCTTAAGGAATCGCTGAATTGTCAGTCGACTGTTATTTATAATGGCATTGATACCAAAAAATGGTCACCACAAAGTGTGGAAGAACGAGATTACATAGTATGGTTTGGTAGAATTACCCCAGAGAAAGGTACGCATATTGCTATCGAAGCAGCCATAAAAGCCAATACAACTTTAAAACTATGTGGTCCTATCACTCATAAAAAATATTTTGAAGAAAAAATCAGCTATTTACTAAAAAAATATTCTGAACAGATTCACTATTTAGGTAATCTTAATGATGATATCTTAAGTAAGATAGTCGCTGGAGCTAAGGTTTTTTTATGTACGCCTTGTTGGGATGAGCCTTTTGGTTTAGTCGCTGTGGAAGCATTGGCATGTGGTACCCCCATTGCTGGCATCAAGCGGGGCGCTTTACCAGAAATACTTAATAACAAAACTAGTGTATTAGTCCAAGAAGATTGTAATGCTTTAGCCGACGCTATAAAAAAAGCAGAAACCCTCTCTAGAGAAGCTTGTCGTGATTATGCAGTTAATAACTTTTCTATTGAAAAAATGATTAGTCAATATATTGATGTCTATGAAAACACATTGAATTTATCAGGGTGTCTACCAGTTGTAAACCATGCCTAAAAAAACTTTGCTTTACTTTGTTAACAATGATGGTACAGGTCATTGGCAAAGAGCACAGTCAATTCTCAAACACGTCAATATTTCCACCCTAGTGGTTGCCGAAGGTAAACCACAACACATAACTTTACCACAACAGCATACTTTTAAACCTATTCCAGCTATTCGCAACGGTGCAGATAATCGCTTAGGGGATGACTGTTTGCATATTCCTTATGGCAAAAGACAGTCTTATTTGTCACGACTAAAAGCTATGATAGATATTGCAGAACATTATCACTGTCAATATGCTGTCATCGACGTCTGTGCTGAAGTTGCTATGACCATGCGGTTAGCAGGTATTCCCTATTTATTCATGCGCATGAACGGAAACCGCAATGACGCCGCTCATTTACAGGCTTACAAAGCCGCTGATGCGTTGCTTGCAACTTATCCTAAAATACTCGAAGAAAAAAATATTCCTGAATGGGTAAAACAAAAAACGATTTATACAGGAGGTATAATAAATATCGAAAGCACAACATCAATAACGGTTGTTAAACCCATTATATTGATTGTCAAACCCAAAGGAAAAAATAGTTTTACCGCAGATCATATTAAACATCTTGCGGCACATATAAAAAATTATGAGTGGCAGGGGGTTGGGTTTGATAGACATGAACAAGGTGATAATTTTAGGATTAGCACGTTTATAGAAAACTTGTCTTTTTATATACAAATGGCGACGATTGTTATCACTAGTACAGGCAATAACTCAGTATTAGAGGCGGCGTACTTTCAAAAACCCTTGATTACCCTACCAGAACCCAGGTTTTTTGATGAGCAAATCGCCAAAGCGGCCATATTAGCAGAAAAAAATTTAGCCGTTGTATTGGAAGAATGGACTACCGATATAACTGTGTGGAACAGTCTGTTAAATAAAGCGCTTAATTTGAATCCATGGGGTAATATTGTATCAAGGGAGAGTGGTAAAAAAGCGGCTACCGCTATTTTAAGACGTTTTACAGAAACTAATCGATAATTTTTGCAGCATTAATAGCTTCTTTTGTGGGATATTTTATCACTTTAATAAACTCTGCACTTTTATGCCATTCAATAAAGTGGTTATCTACAAATTCTTGCAACCATTTACTCATAGGCCATACATCCCAAATGCCTTTAAAGGCGGTCGCATTATTGATAATATCGATAAAATGTTGGTAGGGTGGTGTATAAATGGCATGATACTGGTGATAGACACAAGCATTTTTGATCCATAATAATGTGGTATTAGTTTTTCTCGCTTTAAAAGCAAAATCTGTGTCTTCACCGCCATAACCTTGATAAGTTTCATTAAATCCATTAATTTTATACCAGTATATATGTGCATCCACTGCAAAATTAAGTGACCAAAATAACTCGTATTTGTTGGTGCTTTGATAGGATTTTGTAGATAAATAAATTCTTGCTTTATGAGGTTGACCGTACTGTTTTAAATCTGAAGTTGACCAATTATCAGGGAATGTTTTAGGTAAATAATAAACCTCACCCATCATTAATGCAGTTTTATGTCTTTGATATAGTTTTATATAATCGTCTACTAATTGTGGGTCCGGGATGCAATCAACATCTAGAAATATCAATAAATCCCCTTGCGCAAGGCTTGCACCGCAATTCCTGGCTTTGGCCAAAGGTAATAATGATTTTGTCTGTAAGGTTTTAGCGATATATTTTTTTTTAAACCATAGGGGTTTGGTCTGTATGGGTTCGTTCATATGAATGATGATGGTTTCAAAATCGTGTTCGCTTCTAGTACTGTTAAGACCCCATAATAGATTTCTTAAATGCCTAGGGCGGTTCTTTACGATAACAATGACGGAAACGTTTATCATCTTCAAATCCTAATCATAGTTTGTCTCAAAACGCAAAAATATCCGTAATCGGTTTTGCAATAAACTGTCAGACATAGATTTTCGTCGCAGACGGTTTTTTATATAGCCTCACAAAGGTATTGATAAACAAGGGCTAACCATGACCAACCCGCTGATGACCGTCCATGAAGTGGCGGAGTATTTGCGCATCAAAGAACGCAAAGTTTACGATTTGGTTGCCCAGAGCCGTATTCCATGCACTAAAGCCGCGGGCAAATGGTTATTTCCAAAAGAACTCATTGATCGGTGGTTACAGCAACACGCTGAGTACGTGAGCGACACATCAGCGCCAGCAGAGCCCCCATTGATTCTCAGTGGCAGCCATGATCCCCTGTTGGATTGGGCGGTGCGTGAATCGGGCAGCGGTTTGGCGATCCTATTCAATGGTTCCCTGGACGGGTTAGAGCGGTTCGCCGCACGGCAAGCTGTTGCCTGCGGTTTGCACGTTAGGGATGGCGCCACAGGCGAGTATAATAATAGGCTGTTAGCCCAGCGTTTCGCCGCTGAGCCGGTGGTGGCCATTGAGTGGGCCTGGCGCGATCAGGGACTCATGGTGGCGCCGGGCAACCCCCTGGGTATTCAGTCATTACTGGATGTCAAAGACAGACGTTTTGCAGTTCGTCAAAAGGAGGCCGGCAGTCATGTGTTACTCAACCATCTGCTGGAACAATGTGACTTAGAGATGGATGATCTCCATATCGTGGAGCCGCCTTTGCGCAATGAAACCGACTTAGCCCTGGCAGTGGCAAACGGCGAAGTGGACGCGGGATTGGGTATAGCAGCCGCCGCTCATCAATTGCAGTTGGCGTTTGTCCCCCTTGCCAAAGAGCGTTACGATCTTCTGGTGTGGCGTCGTCAGTATTTTGAACCCCCATTGCAAAAACTTTTCGCCTTTACCAGAACCCCCGCATTTAGCAAACGTTTACAAAATGTGAGGGGTTACGATGTCGGGGGGCTTGGCACAGTGCGGTATAATGCGCCCACCTAAGACAAGTAAGTTACGTGAGCTGCCATGAAGATTTGCTGTATATCCACCCTATTGATGCTTTCCTTCTGTACCCCTGTTTGGGCAGATACCATAGTTTTTGCAGAAGCCGTTAAGTACAGCATAACCATTGAAGAACCTGAACACGATCATGCGCTCGTGTTATCGGAAAACAGCGATCTTCTGCTGGCGTCAAGCATCACCTTGGATTACCGGTATACCATCAAAAACATCGGTGATAGCCGAGTCGCGGTTGACGAGATTGTCGAAATCGATCTGGTAGGACCCACGGCCACCAGCTTGACAAGACGTATCAGTGGCCTCAGCGCGGTGCCGCCGGGGTCCGTTGTGCCACGCAATATCAGCGCTTTGATCACCCTGGATCAGATCGACGGCATTCGCTTGACGAAGCCCGGTAGTTATTCTTTGCGGGCGACGTTTAAGGTGATGGCGGAGAGTGACAATGTGTTTTCTTCCGCCGCCAGTGCAAAGGTTAAGTTCAAAGTAAAACGCAAGCCTGACCCAGAGCAAACCCTATTAAGCCCTGCTTAACCAGTTAGCAAAGCCCATCTGTCATCACCTCCCTGTGAATTCATTTCCGTAAAAATCCACTACCCTTGCCGCTGATAGTGTTCCCGCATATCCCGTTTTAAGGTTTTGCCAGCCACATTGCGGGGAAAAACATCCATGATCATCACATCGCTAACCCGTTGGAATTTCGCATCCACGCGACTATTGATCCATTCTTTAAGGTTTTCTGGCGTAACATCTGCCCGCTCCTGTAATACCACCGCGGCTACCGGCGTTTCCCCCCACTTTTCATCCGGGGCGCCAAATACGGCGGCCTCTACTACGGCGGGGTGCTGAATCACCACCTCTTCAATGTCTTTGGGATAGACGTTAACCCCACCCGTGATAATCATATCCTTGATGCGATCCACCAAAAATAGAAAACCGTCTTCATCCACATGGCCGGCATCCCCGGTGTGTAGCCAACCATCGATGAGGGCTTTCTCGGTCAAGTCAGGACGCTTATAGTAGCCCGGCATCAGCATCGGACTTTTACCGCAGATTTCACCGATTTCCCTAGGCCCACATTCCTCACCGTTGGGTTTTATGATTTTCATCTCAAAAAAGGCCGGGGGCACTCCCACAGAGCCTACCTTACGGATGGCATCGTGCTTATCGAGGATGGTCATAAACCCTTCTGTCAATCCGTACAGTTCATAGAAACGCCCCGGCAAATCTTTGTTTAAACGGTGTTTGTATTCCAGGTGTAGCGGTGCACCCACATTGTGGATCATTTCTAAAGATTGTAACGCCTTTGGATCAAACGCTGGGCTATTGAGCACAGCAATGATCTGCGACGGCACCATCACCACATGGGTCACTTTTTCCCGTTCGATATCCTGGATTACCGTCTCAGCGTTGAAGGCGTCGTGGAGGATGTAGCTGGCGCCAAGATACATCCAAGGCATTAAATCCAACATAGCGCCGTTGAAAACAATGGAACCGGCATGAAGAACCACGCTTTCCGGGGTCATGCGCCAGGCTGAAGCGAACAAACTACAATACATGGCGCGCACATAATGGGTATGAACGATGCCTTTAGGGGCCCCGGTGGTGCCGCTGGAATACATAATGTTGTAAATATCCTGATCGCCTAGACTGGCATCCGGTGGGTTGTCTGCAGAGGCGTTCTGCACAAAATCGTTATAGGATTGAAAACCAGACTGGCTATCTCCATTGACGAGAATAAACCGATCCTCACGAATAGCTGCTAGCTTGTCGCGGATCTGGTTGAGGGTGTCAGCGACACTAGCGTCGGCGAGCACCAATAAGGCATCGGCATCGGTCAGTAAGGTGGCTAACCCATTGCCCTGGAGCATAGGGCTGCAGGGTACGATAACGATACCGGTTTTAGCTGCGGCCCAGTAGGCCGCCATCAGCTCCAAACAATTGGGCAACACGGTGGCCATTTTGTCGCCTTTTTTTAACCCGCTAGCCAGTAGGGCATTGGCCATGCGGTTAACGTAAGCATTTAATTCTCGGTAGGTGAGGCGCTGTTGGCTAGCCACCAAGGCCAGATGATCCGGGCGATAACAGGCATGACGGGGTAACAAATTGCCGATATTCATGGATTCCTCCCCTGGGATGTATGGGTATGTACTGGATGTGGATAAAAAAACCTGAAGCTTGCTAGATATTCAAACCTCTGTCATTCATTAGGCTGACTGGTTTTTACCCTTTGTCGTTGGCTAACGTTTTAGCTGATACTGGGGCTGTAGCTGCTAGCAGGTCTCTTCTAAATGATTTTATACCTTTTAAAAGGTTTGATGGGTTTTACCCACAGCGAGATCGGTTTTTATAGTTTTTTATATCATCATCTTCATATATGTTTCAATTAAACGACTTACACCACAGCAGGACTTGTAACTATTCTTTCGCAGTGTTTACTTTATCAAGCATCGTCTGGCAAGCTGCAAGGGCATCCCTCAATTGCTGTTTTTCAGCAGACGACAACGCCAAAGCGCTACGTAACCGTTCTATCTCTTGAATGGACGCTATATAGCGTTTTTCTAATGAATAGTGGGTTTTACGTTGTTCGTCTAATTGGTTTTCCCACAGGGTATTACGTTCTTGGGCACTGGCTAAGCTCACCTGCATCTGATTTATTTCTCCACGACAGGTATCGAGTTTATGACGTAAATGGGTTCCCTTGGCCTGCCAAGCGTCTTGTTGTTTATCAAAGTGCTGTCGTGCTTGGGCGAGATCATTGCGTTGTTGATCCAGTAATTGCATCAGGCGGTTTTCACTGGCTTCGCCGCGTTCTCTTTCGGTAATAAAACGTTGTTCAGCCTGGGATAATGCCTGAACGTGGTCGTTTTGCACTTGCCTCAGGCGTTTCTCCACCTGCGCAACAGCTTCCGCGGATTTCTGGCGTACTTTAGCGGCAGCTTGCGCCGCCGCCTCGGCTTGTTGTTGAGCAGCAGCTATGGCGTTTTCAGCTACATTGCGCCGTTCCTGTTCGATCAACAGGGTATCTTGAAGTTGTCTAAGGGTATCTGTTAACTGGGTCAGATCCTTATGTAGGTCAATGGCTTGTTGCTCGGCGCTGTCTTTTTCTGTCAGTGCGACTGCACGTTCTTGCTGGGCTTTGGCGACAGCTAGTTGAGCTTGTTCGCGCTCTTGCTGAAAGCTCGT
This sequence comes from uncultured Candidatus Competibacteraceae bacterium, assembly GCA_964423745.1. Lineage (GTDB taxonomy): Bacteria > Pseudomonadota > Gammaproteobacteria > Competibacterales > Competibacteraceae > CAYRGG01. Next base: position 53,512 of record CAYRGG010000004.1, read on the forward strand.
TTGGGCTTGGGTGATGGCCACCTGCCAAAAAGCATCCAGAGCTTGGAGTACGGCTTCCGGCACCGCCGGAGGTAGGGCGAGCTGGGGGGTAGCAGATAATTCCTGCTGCCAACGTTTGAGGTGTTCGGCAATGGTGGAATTACTACCGGTTCCAAGCCATTCTCGAACCCGTTGAATAGACGGTGCAGCACCTTGCTCATGGATAGCTGCAGCAGCCTTTTTAACATCGTCGTAACTAATACCAGGTCTTGCCACAGGGATACTCTTTTAGGACAATCATTCTAGTATTTTAGCCAAAACGTTCCTTGAGGCTAGACAGTTGATCCTCATGGGTGACGAGCACCACTTCGTCACCGGCATATAAACGGGTCTCTGCCGTTATGACATTAGACTGACCATTTTGCGTGATAGCAATAGCCATGGTTTGTGGTGGTAAAGACAGCTCGCCCACAGTGGCAGGTAAACCTTGTTGAACTATAAAGGGATAAAAGCGTATATCGCCACTAAGGGAGGTGGCCATGTTAGCTTGGGTTTGCCCTAACGCGGTATCCACCAAAGCCTTGGCCGCCTCGCGATCTGGAATAATAACGTTTTCCAGATCCAGCTCTATACAAATAGGTTTAAAGTCAGGATCATCGATTTTAGTGAAAATTCTTTTAAATCCCAACGCCTTAGCCACCAACGAGGCAAGTACGTTATCACTGTCATTAGTTCCTAAGCAAAATAATATATCGGTATTTTTGGGACTCACTTCACGGAGTACCGATGGGTGGCTGCCTTGCGCTTGAATAATACCGCAGTCAAGACGTCCTTCTAATTGCTCAATGCAGGTTTCATCGGGTTCAACAATAACCACCTCGTGACCTTTGTCTAGTAGAACATCAGCGGTCATAATGGCGAGGGGGTCAGTGCCGATAAAGACAACTCTCATAATGGTTTTTCCTCATACCAAAAAAATGTTCACAATGCTTTTTTCTTCATCCCAATCCAGGTGTTAGGCGCTAATAAAATTAAAATTGCCAGCATTTCCAAGCGCCCCATGAGCATGTCGATGCAAAGCACTGCTTTGAGGGGCTGGGCCAGATCAGGACCCACAATCCCTGCTGATAAACCTACCGTACCGGTAGCCGACACGACCTCGAATAAAGCCGTTAGTGGTTCATGACCATAAGCGACAAACACCACCCAAGATGCGGCAATAACCCCCACATACCCCATGAAAACTGCCACTGTGGCTTCTATTTCTGGTAGCTTTAAAGGTTTGCCTTCCACACGGGTTAATAGGCGGCTAGCTGGCGGCATCGAGGTGCGCAACAAAACCAAACGGAATAAACGCATCAAGACAAGCAGTCGCAGTAGTTTAATACCCCCTGCTGTGGAGCCTGCTTCACCTCCCACCAGCATGGCGCCGATGAGGGCGAGTTGGGTAGCGGCGTGTAATTCAGCCACCGATTGACTGGAAAAACCCGCCGTGGTTTGTGCTGAAAAGGTCATTAATATTAAATTAGCAGCATCGTCAATCCCAGCGATTGCGCCAGCTAACCCACTCAACAACAACACCAGGGCAGAACTTAGCAAACAGGCTCCCAGCAGGGCATAGAGACGTGGGTCAGTCAACAGGGATCGCCAGTGTTTGAAGGTAAAACCATAAAACCAAGAAAAAGACATGGCGCCAGTTACACAAAGGATAATGACGACAACCCGGGGTCCCCAACCGGCGAAGCCTGCCAGACTGGTATCGTAACTGGAAAACCCCCCGGTGGAAACGGCCGCGAGGGTGTGTATGATAGCGCTGGAAAAATCTACACCCAACAGCAACAAAACAATACAGCCTATAAGGGTGACTAGCAGGTAGATGATCAGCACGCGACGGGCATGGGCTGTAGTGCCCCCTACAATATTCTCTGTTTCCCGATCATCAAAACCCAAGCGTCGGGTGGTCGATCCTGGTGTAATCATCAAGGCCAAGGCCAATACCACGACGCCTAAGCCGCCTGTCCATTGCAACCAAGCCCGGGCAAATAAAAAGGTATCGGGCTGTTGGGAAACGTGGGTCATGGTGGACAGTCCCGTGGTGGTCACGGCTGATACCATCTCGAATAGCGCATCCCAAAACGACAGCCCGTAACTCATGGTGGGATACGTCATCAACAAGGCTGTCACCATGAAAACCAAGGCTGAGATCACCAGGGCTTCGTTGGTTTGTAGATTGTTGGCGCAACGTAGCCTGACGCATGGCCATCCCACTAGCACTAACAGACCTATCACAAGGCCATAGCGTAAGGCCGTGTCATAATATCCACCTGCCAGAGTGACAACCAGCGGCACACAGGTGAGGGCTGCTAGCGGCAAAAATAGTAAACCTAAATACTTGATGATCAAGCGCGGACGAACCGCAAAGTGCAGACTTTTTTCTGCTTTGTTCATCGTTAACTATAGCGTATTTGGAAAGGCAACCGTCTATCTTTGCTTTAGACGATCGCCGAGTTTAGTGATGGTCGACGAATGCCTGTTTCTGACCAGAAAAAGGTATGGAGCTTTAATAAGCTGACGCTATTACCCCAAATGTTGCGAGAGGCGCAAAGCAAGGCTCGCAAGATTGCCAACAGGATTCCAGGCCGTTATTAAAACAGCCTTAGTTTGAGAGCATATCGCCCGCGCACAAATGCTTAATTTGCTCGTAAACTTCTGGATGATTTGCCAAGTGAAAATGATTCATGCCGCTAAAGACCCGCTTAAAATGGAAAGGAACGCATTGATCAGGTTGAGATAACGGACCCGTGGCGCTTTTATGGCAGACTAATAAATCACCGACGATTTGCCCTAGGGGATGGGCCGAGTCCCGGGTAATCGTGGCGGCGATAAAACAGTAGTTGATATTGTCGGCTAAGGGAATGGGGCTGCCAGTGTTTTTAAGTAATAAGTCTGGATCATAACCCTGCCAGTCCTCGTCAACTACATAACCATAACGCAGATCTTTAATACCGGCGCTGCGGAGTTTGATAAGCTGAGCAGGCACTTGCGTACCAGGTGTGTCAAAAAAGCTTAACACTGACCCGAGTACATTGCCTGCCTTTTCCAAATGAGCCCCCAGATGGGGCGAGCCGATACAAAACACCTGTTTTAGTTTGTCCAGCCACCCTAAACCGTCGTGAGCGCCATAATAAACGGCACTGCGTACCACGAGTCCACCCATGCTGTGGCCGATGAGAACAAGCTCATCCACGGGACCTGGATAAACCGCCATGAGTTCGTCCATCAGGTTCGCTAGTTGTTTACCATTATGGGAAATGTGCAGGCCACTGTTATAGCGGAGATACAAGGGCGTGTAGCCCAGGTCCCGTTCCAGTAAGGAACCAAAATTCTCACTGGGATCCCCGTAGAACCGTTGCGCCCCCATATTCCAAACCTGTTCCGTACAGCCAAGACCATGCACAAAGAGGCAGATCTTGCTGCTCTTATAGGGCAGGGTACGTGCTAGTTTAAGGGTATTCAAGGGCAAGGGCTGACCTTGGTAACGCAATTCCATAGGAATAGCTAAGTGGTTTCCTTGCCCATTGAGATAATCGCCAATGGCGCCGTTGAGAGCGCCTTGGGCTGTATGGAGCCAATTTGGCAAGTTTTTATCAGAGGGTGCTGAATTCAACGAGATGCTGATGTCGTCTTGTTCAAGCAGCTTTTCACCGGCGTTTCGGGTCGCCAGGGCAAAACCCGCATCGGTTGCTAGGCGTACCCCGCGGGTGACAGTGCGGATGGACGTGTATACCCCTCGGGCACACAAACAGTGGGCAGCGTTGACCGCCTTGACCGGGGTTGTTGGCACCACGTAGCTAATCCGGCGCTCATATTTTTTTGCAACCCTCAGGTGGTTGCGTTCAACCAAATGGGTGGTGTGTTCGATGGCATCGAACAATAAATCCTTTAAACCTTTCAGATGCTTCACGGGGAGTCTCCCCTGACAAATAAGAACTATATACAGTGTAGTGTAGTGTAGCTTAACCCAATGTCAGAATATAATATAGTTTCGAGTCATGGTAACAACACCGGCGGCCGCCGCTATGACCAACGGTAAGGCTGCCCGTAGCCCCAGCCCTTTCCCGCCGATAAAACCCGCCATAGCCCCTTTGACCAGACTATTGACCGCGCTGGCGATAATGATGCCCGTGGCGGCCAAGTGGCTAGGCAGTTGCGTAGTGCTTAAGCGTGATAGGGACAGATTGATGGCATCCACATCCGCTACGCCGGAGATGGCAGCCATCAAGAAGACGCCCGCTTCGCCAAAATACTCCTGCAATGCCCTGGTCAACAATACGATGACTGCTAAAAAGGCGCCAAAACGCAGGGCAACCCCCAATTCCAGAGGATTTTGAATTTGTTGTAGGGGCGCTGTCTGTTGCCCGCTACGGCGCCACCAATAGAGGGCTACAGACCCATAGGTGATCACCGTCATGACCAGCGCCGGTAGCACTAACAAAGGAAAAAGCTGTGGGTTGATGAGGGTAGCGACGATCACCATACGGGGGAACATGGTGCCACAGGCGATCAAGATGCCAGCTGCCAGAAAGGGCGTTAGATCTGACCGGGATTTACCCAGTCGTGCAAAATGCAAAGTGAGGGCCGTGGAGGAGGCGAGTCCCGCAAACAGGCTGGTGAGTAGAATACCCTTACGCTCACCGGCCAGTTTCATAGCGAAATAACCGATAAACGAGATACTGGCGATCAACACCACCATCCACCAAATTTCATAGGGATTCAGCACTTGCCAAGGTCCAAAGCCTTGGTTGGGCAACAAGGGCAGCACCACCAGGGAAATGAGCAGTAATTTAAGTACTGCCCGCAGTTCATGCTGTTGCAGGGTTTTCAACCAACGGTGTAATTGCGGTTTATAGCCCAGCAAAAAGGCGGTGGCGACGGCGCTGGCCACCGCAGGCACCACTTGTCCCAGGGTGGCTAGCGCCCCCAGGGTAAAGGTCAGTAACGCGGCCACCATACTGGTGATGCCCACATCTTGATCCCGTCGCAAACTGACCTGATAAGCCGTGGTTAATAAAATAATAAGCCCCAGCAAGGCAAAACCCAGCAGATGAATACTTAAATCTTGGGCTAACAGCCCACAAACACCCCCCAAAAGCCCCAGCAAACCATAACTACGTAGACCTGCCACCCGCTGTCCCTCGGCCACCTGGCGCTCCTGCCATCCCCGTTCAATGCCAATCAGCAAACCTAAGCCCAATGCGGTGGCCAATAAATAGAGTTGTTCTTGAAGGGGCATCATGGTGGTGCGCAAAGACCTTATAAAGACAAACGGTTGTAAACTTTTTTCCAGGGATGCTTACAATATGGGTTGTTGCCAGAAGACATGCAAAGGTAAAGTAATCAACGTGACTATTCTAACGGCTGATAATCTAGAATACAGTATCGGCCCTCGGCACTTGTTGGCAGGGGTTGGTTTTTCCATTGACCGTGGCGAGCGTATTGGTCTACTGGGTCGCAACGGCGAAGGTAAATCGACGCTCCTGAGTATTTTGGCGGGGGAACGACAGGCGGATGATGGACAGCTTGTCTGGCGTAGTGGTTGTGGAGCTGCCCTGGTGGGACAAGAGCCTGTATTCACGGCAGGCGCCAGCGTCTTCGATATGGTGGTGGAAGGGTTAGGGGAGAAAACCCAACTCCTAGCAGATTACCATAGGACGGCTAGCCGTGTCGCCGCGTCTGCCGATCCGTCTGATCTGGTGCAGTTGGACCACCTACAAGGACAGCTTGAAGCCGCCGATGGTTGGCAGTTGGAACAGCGGGTCGCTAGCATCATCAGTCAGCTAGATTTATCTGGGGATAAACCTGTGGCAACCCTTTCCGGGGGTTGGCAGCGGCGCGTGGCGCTGGCTAAAGCATTGGTTCAAGAACCGGCTTTATTATTACTTGACGAACCTACCAACCATTTAGATATGGAGGCCATCGAATGGTTGGAAAACACCCTTGTCGCCTATGGGGGAGCGGTGCTGTTTGTTACCCACGATCGCCGCTTCTTGCGGCGCTTGGCGACCCGTATCTTTGCATTGGATCGTGGTCATCTTAGCGTGTGGCCGGGGGATTACGACAATTATTTGCGCCGTATGGAAGAACAGCAGAACGAAGAAGCCCGTCACCAAGCAAAATTCGATAAATTGTTGGCCCAGGAAGAGGCGTGGATTCGGCAAGGCATTAAAGCCCGCCGCACCCGCAATGAAGGCCGGGTGCGGGCGTTGCAAGCCTTGCGGATGGAACGCAAAGCGCGGGTTGAACGCCAGGGTAAAGTAGCCATCACTGTGAGCAGTGAGCAATCCGGTAAACTGGTGATAGACGCGGAAAACGTCACCCAATGCTACGCCGACAAACCTCTTATCAGGGATTTTTCCTGTCGTATTTTACGGGGTGATCGCATCGGTTTATTAGGCCCTAATGGGGTTGGTAAAACGACGCTGCTCAAGCTCTTGTTGGGTGAATTAAAACCCGACGCCGGTCGGGTACGGCAAGGCTCACAGCTCCAAGTGGCCTACTTTGACCAGCACCGGGCCCAGCTTCGGGAAGACCGTTCGGCCATAGAAAACGTCGCCGAGGGTAGCGATAGTGTGATGCTGAACGGGCGTAGTCTACACCCCATCAGCTATCTAAAACGCTTTTTGTTTACCCCTGAGCGGGCTCGATCATCGGTGGCCACCCTCTCCGGTGGCGAGCGTAACCGTTTGCTGTTGGCGCGGCTGTTTACCCACCCCACTAACCTATTAGTGCTGGACGAACCCACCAACGATTTAGACTTGGAAACCCTAGAGGTGCTGGAAGATTTGCTCATGGAGTACCCAGGCACTTTATTGCTGGTAAGCCATGACCGGGAATTTATCGATCAGGTGGTCACCAGCGTCTTCGTGTTTGAAGGGCAGGGGCGCGTCAATAGTTATGTGGGCGGTTACAGTGACTGGCTTGCCCAGCGTCCATCGTCGGCACCCGCCGTCAGCGCCGCTGCCAAAAAGCCTGCTGCCGTTGCTAAGGTCCAAAAACCTGTGCGCAACACTAAGCTGAGTTATAAGTTAAGCCGCGAGTTGGAGGCGTTACCAGAGCGTATCGAGTCTTTGGAGCAGACCGTGGCGCAACAGCAGAAAAAAATCGCCAGTGCGGATTTTTATCAGCAATCTGAAACCGTCATTAAAACCGAGTTAGATCAGCTACAAATCCTTGAGCAAGAACTAGAAACGGTTTACGCGCGTTGGGAAGAGCTCGAAGCGATGAATACCTAAGGGTTTTCCAAATAACCTTGCAGTCGTCTTACCACCTCTTGTTTGAAAATGAGCCCAACCGCTTTACTTGGGCAGTCAGGCTTAATGATATTTACTCATTAAATAGGGCTGATGTGATTAGCGCTGACCCATCCCGTGACGCTATGTTTTATCTCGATCCAGTCGGCTGCTTGTTGGACTACCTCAACCACCGTGCCCCCGGTCAAGGGTGAAGTGACCACGCCATGGCTTAAACCGGGACCACTACGCACGTTGAGCTTATTGGCGGTCACCATGACGGCGCTGGGGGACAAACCCGGCGCAGACCGGGGTGATAAAACTGGGGTTGTCAGCGCATCGTCCCCATCGTCCACGTCACGTCCTTCCGCTAGCAACGTATCCCGCAGGCGATCTAGGGGAAAGGCAGGACCGGGATCGATCTTACGGGTGGGGGCGATTTCCTCATGACCGAGAATTTCCCGGATGGGATAGGACTGGTTTAATAGGCGGCAAAGCTCAAAGACCGCTTCGATCTGGGGTTCCGTATAGCGATGCCAGAAGGTGGGGCGAGATTCATTCCGATGGGTCGCCTCGATGACATCCTCCGGATCGTAAAGCTTATTAAACCAGGACACAAAGCCACCATTGCCATTGCGCTCAAGGCGTCCGGCATTGTCGATCTCAATGCCCACTGCGTATTTGTTATAACCTGAACGACCTTGCCAACGGCTGCGCCCCGCATGCCAGGCGACGGTATCAAAAGGCGCTAATTGATAGATTTCTCCTTGACGACCCACCACCAGGTGGGCCGAGGCTTTGACGTCCGGGTTAGTGAGGGTTTGCACGGCGGATTCCGCCGAGCTTCCCGCGGTGTAATGAATCACGATACTGTCAGGCGCCCCATCGACGAGCTTACCGCCCCGGTTGGGGGTCTCCTGCCATTTGATGGTATCGCCCTGTAAGCGGTGGTTGACAATGTTCATGTTTGTTTCCTCAACCGACGACTTCATCATCCAACAACGACGGACGTTTGGGCGCTCCCGTCATCATGCGCGAGAAGGTGTTGCTCATATTCGCTTTTTCAAGACTGCGGCCAATGCTCCAGGTGGCCACAACACCGCCCCAAGCCGCCCAGAACTCACCGGGCAGTTGAAACGCCTGCATGGCGTCCGCCCCGAACAGTTGCCCAAAAAAGGGCGCGATGACATAGTTAATACCGATCATGATAAGACCACCGTAGACCACCGTTGGGCGGGCCCGTTTGGTATAGTTGTCCCCTTGGGTGAGCTCGGCAACCAATACCCGTTCACGGGCTTCTAAGTTTTTACGGACCGTTTGCTCCACTTGTGCTTGACGCTGTTGAAGCAGTCTCCGCAACTCTAACTTAAAGGTTTGTTTTTCTTCGCCGCTTAAGTGAAAGCGATCCACCGTCTCACCCACTTTGTCGACAAGCTCGCCAACACCACCTGTAAATAACTGAGTAAACCAGCTCATGGTTATGGTCTCCTTAAATTGTTTATCAAATTAATGGATAAAGTTATTTCGGTTAGTATTACGTTTGGCTTGGCCTTGAAACATCCTACTAAGGTCGCTATTGCGTCACGACCGAAGTAGCGGTTGTAAATACTGTTTCTAAGCCGTGATCACCCTTAATACCTATAACGATGATATTTTTTAACCATAGGGATACAGAATTATGTCTTTTGAATCAAAGTAATTTTTCACATTTTTTTTGTGAAAAAAGACCTAAATTCTCAAACGTATTCGGTCTAGGTGGTTAGGATAGGTTTAGGGTGTTTCTGTTGGATTTCTGAATTGCAGCTTTTTTTGTTTCATTTGTTTCTAACGTTCGTTGTTAGAACTGGTTTTTTTATTTTCTATGCACAAGGTTAAAACCACCGGCTTTAGCCGGTCAGCTTTAGCACCGATCTTTTGACGATGCTTAGTTTTGCAACACAAGCCGGATTGGCGAAATCTTGAGCGCGGGGCGCATACCGGGTGGACTTTCAGTCCTCTGCGACCCGCGCGAACCCACCTACTTGAGTAGGTGGTTGTTCAGTTATCTACAAGATACAAGGTAGTTAGAACTGACTTTGGCAATGGTGACGGGTAGCGGAAAGTAGCGCCGAGATTATCGTGTCCCGTAGAAAGAGACCATAGGCGTAGAAAAGTTGGAGATGGTGGGAAGGTATTGAAAAGGTGATTGAGGGTTGTCAAAAGGGACAGACCTTAAAACCTGAACCTTCCCTGGTTATTTATAGGTCAGTCCTAGACAGCCGTTGGCAAGTCTACTGGTACCTGTTCACAGCCGTCCTTTAATATGAGCAGCCATAGTCCTAAAATAGACTGGCTATATAACTGAATCTTGGGGTTTTGTTAATAGCCCTTACAGTTGGCGTAAAAGGTGACGGTTCCGGGCCAGTCGGTAAAGACGCCTAAAATACCCACCTCTTTAGCCAACACATCCAAAAGCTCATAAACATCCCCATCGTTGTCAATGGCGTCTGTAATGGATTGATAATAAAAGCCGCCGCCGTCTTGTAGTAAACCAGAACGCTCCAAGGTCCAAGTAATGATGTCAAGACCCGCAGCTTTAGCGGCGATGGCGTACTCCGAGGGCACGATTTGGTTATCCTCATCAAGGGTCACCAATACCCAGGTAGGGGGGGCAATGATTTTTACCCCATCGTGGACCAGTTCTTCCATGGTGGGGGACAACGCGCTGGGGTTGTTGGGATCAAAGTCGGGATCGCTACCGTAGCGGCCGTCCAGATAGACCGCTTGTTCGCCAAAGGCTGGTTCATTTTCGATCCAATACAACACATCGTCGAGATTAAAGGATTGCGCCCAAACATCTTCCGGTGGAACCCCTGCTGCCTGGTACTCATCGATGAGCTGTTGCGCATAATCCTCTTGAGTGTAGTCCCCTTCATAGGGCATCTCCACCTGCGGGGATTTAAGCTCGGGGGTGAATTTCTTACCTAAATTTTGAAAAAGCTCAATGCTCTCGGCGTGACTGAGCACTGTACCGCAGCTTGAGTACAGGTCGGTGCGCCAGTTTGCCGTACCATCCAGGTATTCCTCCACCGTGGTGGCCATGGGGTTGCTGGCGTCCATCTTGCCACACAGACTCTTGAATTCCTCTAGGGTGATATCGCTGGCACAGCATTGGGCCGAGGCGGGTTTGACCAATTCGCCGGTTTCAGGGTCAAATTCGGCAGGAGTAAAGGGCTCGGTGCATTTCGCCGCCAGTTCAGGAATGGCTAGGATATTGGTGGTGGTATGAAGATCGCATTGGGCGTGACGGCACACCAGTTCCCGGTCTTTGGTGAAAGTGACGTCGCATTCTAGGATACCCGCACCCATCCGGGCAGCAGCTTCGTAGGATTCTTTGGTGTGCTCGGGAAACTGCAAAGGCGCACCCCGGTGGCCGATGGAAAAGTCCGTGGCTTTAAATTCGTTGATGCCAGCGGCGCAAGCCTGCAGTTCCTTCTTGAGTGGGCTGTCGTCCATATCGTCCACCAGGAAGTAAGGCCGTGGACCCACTTGTACGCTCGGGGTCCATCGGTAAGCATGTTTTAGCAGATCACCGGTGTCGGATGTAGGGTCTTTGGCATAGGCCATCATGGCCAGAGGCAGTAAACCAGTTAGGGTAAGCGCAATGGTAAGTAGGGTTTTTGTTAGTAGACGCATAAGCTTTTCAGATCCCACAAGATAGGTAATGGTTAGAGTGGGGGTCACAGGTTAGGCAAGACCCAAAAAGAAAATACGTGGCCATTATGTCAGTTTAATGGCATGTTTGTGACACTTCATGGAACTGGGTTTTGAGGGAATACCAACAAAACTAAAGTAGGACTATTGCTGCTCGTTCCAGAGGACATCGTGAATACGTGCCTTACAGGCTTGACTGCGGCCATTCAGGCCCTGAGGACACCTCATTTTACGAGCTACGCTAGTCCTGCTTGTGCGTAGCTTGTGGGTAAGTCCTACAAGTTTTATTGTCTTAGTTACAAAGAATTGCAACTGCTGTAATATAAGGTGCTATACAACGCTGACTGAAGGTATGTTGAATGAAAAAGAAAATCACTGACGTTTCTATGGTAGAGATCGATGCTGTAATAGCGGCGGCGGGCCGTGCAGCAGTGGAATCTGCTTTAAAAAAAGGAATTCCTGTAACCGGTCGGGAAGGAAACCAAATTGTCAAACTTTACCCAAACGGGCAACGTACTGTCATCAAGACACTGAACCAGAACCAGAACCAGAACCAGAACCAGGAACAGGAAGAAGAACTGATATCCCATTAAACGGATAATTAATGGAAGAAGACAACAAGGCCCCGCCATTCCTACTTGTAATTGCTGGACCCAACGGGTCTGGTAAAACAACTATCACCAACGCCCTCAGAGCAAAAGGTTATGATCTTGGGGAATACATCAACCCTGATGACATAACTCAAGGGTTGTTGGCAGATAATCCTTCTCCGTCAACCCAAGATATTTTCGATGCTAATCGAAAGGCACAAGGAATCTCTGAGCAACGGCGACAAGCTGCCTTAGCGGAAGGCCACTCATTGTCATTTGAGACAGTTATGTCACATCCCAGTAAGCTCGACTTTATGCGCGAAGCTAAAGGCAAGGGCTATAATGTGTCGTTTTTCTTTGTCGGTACCGATGATCCAACTATTAACCTTGGCCGTGTCGCCCAGCGTGTTCAGGATGGCGGCCATAATGTGCCAGCCGAAAGGATTTTATCCCGTTATGAGCGTGTTATGGGATTACTCCCCGACGCTGTAAAAATATCAAACTATGCGAGAATCTATGACAACTCCCGTTTTGATGATCCACTACGTTTGACAGCGGCGATTCAAGATGGGAAAACGATTAATGCACTAGACGACCCGCCACACTGGCTAAGAGAACATTTGCTGAACAAGCTAGACCTCGAAGGTTATGTTTTGGAAGAGGGTCCTTTTAAGGAGAAAGCGGACGACTTTAAAAATCTATCCACCGATGAACTGAGACAGAAGTATAAGGATGATAAGGCGGTCATAAATGCAGTAGTTATTCGTGAACTCTCAGCAAAATTTGCTTCCCAGCACTTTACAAATCAAATCGATTGCCGACGATTTATAGAAGCTGCGAGTCATCGTCTAGCGTATAACATAGAGCACGGCAGAGAGAATAAAGCCCCGTTACTGAAAGATACTCTACAAGAAGAAGAACCAGAACAAGGCGAAGATTAAAATCTTTTTAACGATTTCACCACGAGTTGTCGTGAACACCCTTTAAGCTGATTTATCCTTTAAGTGTCAAGCGCCGATAGTATTTGTTTGACTACTTCGCCTATTCATGATCCCCATAGCTCTTCATACTGAACCTAGCAACACAAGTTATAGCGCAATACCTAGCCAGCGGGCGACCAATGGGATCGTCCAACCTTGCAACAACAACGAGGCAATGACGACTACAAAGACGACATTGAAAAAACTCTCGGTCGTCGGCCCGGGGCTGATTACCGGTATAATGGCTAGAAAGATAGGTACTGCGCCGCGCAGCCCAACCCAACCAATATAGCCGATCTCGCGCAGCGAAAACCCAAACGGTGCTGAGCACAATACGACCGCTAGTGGCCGCGCGGCGAACATCAACACTGCAGCTATTATCAGTGCCGGCACCAACGTTGCGCCAAGGTGGCGCGGCGTCACCAGCAAGCCTAGCATCAGAAACATTACGATTTGGCTCAACCAAGCGAGCGCCTCGTGGAAATTAATGATCCGTTCCGCAGGGTAGTTGACGTAACTCCGTAGTACGATGCCACATAGATAGAGCGCTAGAAAGCCGCTACCACCAGCAAGCTGGGTGGCAGCAAACAGCGCCAACGCACCAGCCAGAGCGAAAGGTGGATAAAGTCCTGTCGGCAACGGAATTCGGTCAATTGACCAGGCCAAAATGCGACCACCAGCAAGTCCTGCTACGGCACCGACGCCGAATTGCAAGCCGAGTCTTGGCAACAGCCCTGGTGCTAGTGACCAGGAAAATGCAATACCTTGATCGACAAGGGAAACGAAAGCGATAGTCAGAAAAATGGCCATCGGATCGTTGAGCCCTGACTCAACCAGAATGGTTTCACGTACCCGTCCTTTAAGCAAAATACCTCGCTGTTGCAAAAGTAAAAATGTTGCTGCGGCGTCGGTTGAGCCAACCACCGCGCCCAACAGCAGTCCTTGGGTCAAAGACCAATTGAACACCCAAGCCGCCACTATACCTATGCCCGTAGCAGTGAGCACCACACCGAGCGTTGCCAGCACCAGCGCTGGTGCGGCGGCCTTGCGGATATCCGTCTTGGGAGTGTCGAGTCCGCCGGAGAACAGGATCAGGGCAAGGGCAATGCTGCCAAGTTCATAGGCGAGCGTAAAATCATCGAACAGCACACCGCCGGGGCCGTTCTCCCCCATCAGCATGCCGACAGCCAAAAATATTAACAACAACGGAGTACCTACGCGGGTAGAAAGAGGCGTTAGCAAAATGCTCGCGAACACCAGCGCGGCTCCAAGCAGCAAGTAAACCGTCATTCGTCGATCATCCTGAGGTGCGGCGGCCACTCGGACCACCCAGTCGCTAAACTAACCGACAGGGTAACTGTTTCGGTAGACTTCAAGGTTGAATTTGATGCAGTAGGTAAGATCCGACATGAAAGCCTGCTTGAGCTCCTTGATGAGAACAAGAGAATACAAAACGCGATCATAGCTTTCCTTCTGGTAGCACAAATTAACTTTCTGCTGACGAATCAGTTCCCAGTGAATCGGCCACGTTAAAATGCGTTTTGAGCTGAGAATAGACGCAAGCCAAGCGCTTTTCGACGTGCCAGTGGATCATTACACCCCTGTTGTTTCATCAATTATTACCTAAAGAGGTAAGCTTGTATTAGCGGAGACAACGAAGGTGGGAAGCAAGATAATATAGCTAAATCTAATTTGGTACTCTATGACAGCTTCGCTGTAATTGAGCCAACTACTTAGGCACCGATAGAAAGCAGTTCAAAGATATCGGCACGAGAGCCCTGTAAGATACCTAGGGCATCCCAGTTGTCCCAGGACTCCACAATCTTTCCTTCATTCACACGCTGAATACTAATGCCTGTTAGGGTAATGACTTCACGAGGTGACGCCATACCCATGATTTCCCGCTGATCCGTGGTGCGGGCTGTCCAGCGGCTTGCCACCTGTTCCCCTTCCGCAATCTGATCCGCGATGGTGAAGCGAGTCTCGGGAAAGGCGAATTGAAACACCGCAACAAAGTGTTTAAAACGCTCCACACCGTGAATAACATCCGTGGTCGCTGCGATGTGTCCCATATAATCAGAGGCATAAAGCTCATCGATAGCAGCAAGATTGCGCTGGTTCCAGATTTCTTCGAAACTACGACGAGCCAAGAGTTTGTTTGCTTGTGTCATGACATGGATTACTTTAAGGGGATAATATAAGCGGTTTTATTTCATTAGCGACAGTTTAGTTAGCGACAGTTTAGCCATTACATCAGCTTCATGCTAGGGGACATTTCTGGGAAGACGCCATGCAAAAACCTATTTTTTATCAAAGCATAGACGCCTGTGTGGATGCCGTTATCGAACAGGTTGGTAAACGCATTGTAATGGCAATACCGCTTGGCATCGGCAAACCGAATCTGCTAGTTAATGGTTTTTTTAAAAAAGCCAAAGAAAATCCTACTATTCACCTTAAAATCGTAACCGCTTTGACGTTAGAAAAACCCCAGGGCTCCAGTGAATTAGAGCAACGTTTTTTAGGGCCCTTTGTGGAGCGGGTGTTTGGCGATTATCCCGATTTAGATTATGCCCTCGCGATTCGCAATGATGAACTGCCGGCTAATATTGAAGTGGCTGAATTTTTTTTCAAGCCAGGGGGTTTTTTAAATATTCCTGCTTCACAACAAAACTACATTAGCAGTAACTATACCCATGTGGTGCGGGATTTAATGGGCCAAGGGGTAAACATCATTGCCCAAATGGTGGCAAAAAAAACTATCGAGGGACAGACCTATTACAGTTTGGGCAGTAACCCCGACCTCACCCTTGACCTGCTACCGTTGTTGGCGGAAGCAAAAAACCAAGGGCGTACAACCATGGCCATTGCACAGGTCAATAATCGTATGCCCTTTATGTATCACGATGCCATGCTGGACCCAGCACAATTCGATAGGGTTATCGATGATCCCGCTGACGATTTTAGCTTATTCGGTCCCCCCAATTTACCAGTGCAAACCGTTGATTACAAATTGGGTTTAAACGCCAGCGCCTTGATTAAAGACGGCGGTACTTTACAGATTGGCATCGGTTCCTTAGGGGATGCCATCGTGTATGCCAGCAAAATACGCCACGAAAACAATGCGCTTTACAAAAAACTGCTGGCTGACAGTGGTATATCAACGCACTTTGCTGAGGTCATTGCAGACATCGGTGACACTGATCCGTTCATAAAAGGTCTCTATGGGGCTACAGAAATGTTTGTCAGTGGCTTTTGGCATCTCTATGAGAGCGGTATCTTAAAGCGGCGGGTTTATGACCATGCCTCTATTCAGCGTCTTTTAAACCAGAACAAAATCACTGAAACCGTTACTCCTGAAACCGTTACAACCCTGTTAGAGCACAATGTCATTCAAACACAGCTCATGCAAAGGGATTTCGACCTGTTGCAACACCTTGGTATTTTTAAAGATTCATTAACCTTTGAGAAAGGTGTTATCAACATTAACACCACAGCCGGTTTATCCATAAAAGCTGATTTAGCAGAATCTGAAAACCGAGAAAAAATTATCACCCATTGTTTAGGGAGCCGCCTAAAAAACAGCATCGTATTGCATGCCGGTTTTTTTCTGGGACCACAAAGTTTTTATCAAGCGTTACGCAATCTGAGCGAGGAACAACGCAAAGATTTTTTTATGACTTCTGTCAGTCGGGTTAATCAGCTCTACGGTCATGAAGAGTTAGCAAGATTACAAAGAAAACAAGCGCGTTTTTTCAATACCACCATCATGGTGACATTATTAGGGGCAGCGGTTTCCGATGGGTTAGAAAACGGCGAAGTGATCAGTGGGGTAGGGGGGCAGTATAATTTTGTGGATATGGCCCACGCCTTATCCGATGGCCGTTCTATCTTAATGCTGCGCAGCACCCGCAAAAAAGGTGGCGTGTTGCAGTCTAACATCGTATGGAACTACGCTCATGTCACTATTCCCCGTTATCTTCGGGATATCGTTGTGACCGAGTACGGCATAGCTGATTTAAGGGGCAAATCCGATAAAGCTGTCATTGCCGCCCTGCTTAATGTTGCCGATTCACAATTTCAACAAGGTTTATTGGAGAAAGCCAAGCAATTTAAAAAGATTCCCGCGGATTATCAAATCCCGCCGGCCTTTAGGAACAACACCAGCGAGCGGCTTGAGGCGGAAATGGCGCCTTTTAAACGTCAGGGGCTATTTCCCGATTTCCCCTTCGGTCACGATTTCACGGAGGAGGAGATCGTGCTAGGCAAGGTTTTAAAAAACCTAAAGACCCGTTTAGGGTCTATCGGTAGTCTTATGAAAAGTCTGTTTCAAGCCATCGAGATTGGCAGCATACCAGAAACCGCCAAACCCTATCTGGCAAGGCTGGGTTTAGATAAACCTGTAAGCTGGAAAGATGAAGCCATGCAACGGCTTATCGTTGCTGAACTCATGGCGGGCGGTCATTTATCTAACGAGAAGTCCGAGGGTTAATAGCTCTGCTATGGCTGCTATCGCTGATAAAATAATGTCTTGTTTTTAATGGATAGCTAGTCTATTTTGTGTGTATTTTATTACACACTAATAACGAGAAAAGTCATGAGCAAACGAATAAATGTCATGATTGATGAAGACACCTGGGAGCTGCTGCAAAAGGTTCCGTCGGGTGAGCGTAGCCAAACCATTAATAATGCCCTTCGTTTATGGGCGAAGCGGCGCCGACGGCAGGATGCTATTGTAGAAATGAAGACACGACATGGCGAACTTGCCAACGTGAGTACAGCCGAGATTGTCAAGTGGGCACGTGAAGACCGGGAGCAAAACCATTCGTGTTAGCGCCCTTGGTTGTACCTGACGCTTCTATTTTTATATCATCATATTTTTACATCTGCCAAAAACCTAATAGAACCAATACCACTCAGAATGCCCAGCCATCACTTTTCGCATAGCTAGCTCGCCTCCATACTGAAACGACAACTGGGTTTGATAAGAAGCGATAGCATCAAGACCCACAACACTAAACCACTCCTCAGTTTCCCCCATGACTTGAAGCCGTTTCACGCCTTCCATGGACAAGGGTGGGTCCGTGTGGGGATGGTGAATGATATAAGGCGTATCACGATAATGGATCACGTCATGATGCAAACCAAGGTGCTGCGTCGCCTCCAGCACCTTTAGATGATCAATATGATTTCCATAACCCGATGGAAGAACCACTGTGGCTGGCTGCAAATCATCAATCCATGCGTCAACCAATAATTTAGCAGGTGATAAAATCTCATCACTGTCAATACCACCCTTAAATAGCATATCTGCACTGTTATAGCCCCGGTGCGGGGCTTCGGGAAGATTGCCATGGCGAATCTCAATGGTATACCGAGGCGCTAACCCCTGATTGAGGGTTTCAACAAAGCGAGTATCTTCCTCCCGGCGCAGTTGCATATAGTCCACGGTTGCTGCCAACCCCTTTGCCGTCTGACACACCAGGGCAAAACCTTTGGGGTGGGGGACAGACTGGGTAAACACCGTGGCGACCACACATCGCCATCCCAACATGGCCATAAAGCCCAACAGCCGTGTACAGGAAAAAGCCACATCATCGAGATGGGGTGAAATAAATAGCGCGGTTGGCACAGCGGTGAAGACGACGTCAAAGCAAGTGCGGTGTGGTACGAAATCGACAACGATGGTCGGCATTAGCAACGGTGACTAAACGCGGGTCATAGATGTCCGTCCATTGATCAGAAACCACACTGCCCAGCAAGTCTTTATAAGTATCGATAATCAAATCTGCCACCACCGGCCAGCTGTATTTTTCCTGTACGTCCCTAAGTCCCTGGAGGGCCAGGGATTGTCGTAGTGGCGTATTATCAAGTAAGCGTAACATGGCATCCTGTAACGCCGAGACTGACTCAATGGGTACCAATAACCCGTTCTGACCCTGCTCGATGCAGTCCACAACACCGATGGTATCCGTGCTGATTACTGGTAAACCACTGGCCATAGCCTCTAGAATGGTGTTGCTAAATCCTTCGCTGTAGGTGGGTGATACAAATATATTGCCACGATGATAAACGCTGGGTGCAGTCGCGTAATCGGTGTACCCTAAAAATTCGATTACCGGGGATAGGCCAGCAGCGTTTACGTATTGCTGGGCTTGTGCCAAATCTGGACCGATCCCGGAAATGACCAGCTTGGCATCGGGTCTGATTTTATGCACACCTGCCATGGCGTCGATCAATTCCAATAAGCCTTTTCTAACGTCCACTCGACCATGATAGATAAAACACGGCGGATCGCTAAGATCACCTAGATCGCGGCTCGGCTTAGGCTTAAAACGCTGGATATCCGTTGCCCCTGGCACGATGGTAAACCGTTCAAGGGGTACATCATGGTTGTGCTGGACTTCCTGGGCAAAACTGCGACTGCCGATCAACAGCTTGCCCGCATAGCGCAACACCGCCTGCATGGCATCGCGATGGGTGGCGCAACACAGACCCACCCAATGACCATCGCCACCTTGAATGGAAACCATATTGGGCACCCCTAAGCGTCGCGAGGCTTCTAGGGCCGCCATGCCGGTGGGATAGCCATACTGGGCATGGATAATATCGAATGGCGTCTGTTGGTGCGCCTCAACCACCGCATTCACCATACTTTGGATATCCGCCTCGAAGTCGGCGGGACGCCCCAATGACACGGCCTGCTCGCCGGTGCTCTCGAGACCAATTACACGCACACCTGCCACCGGCGGGGGAGGCCCACCCCCATAAATGGCCGCACCCTGAGTGTCGCCACGAAACTGCGAAATCATTGTGACATCGTGGCCCTTGTCCACCAACTGCCTGAGCAGATTTAGGGCGTAAACACTCATGCCACTGATGGCGGGGAAGAAACGCCGGGAAATAAAACAAATCCGCATTGTCCATGTCGTCCAAAAAAAGGTTAATTGATACCCGATACAAAGGGTTGATTTTTTTTCATTAAAGCTCGTTGAGCGGCATGACTATGGGGTTCGCGGTAAAGAGGATAGAGAGGGCCGACGATAGCGTCGATACGGGTCCGGTCCAGCCAAGCGGGGCCACCCACCATTTCGGTTTGTGCTTCTGTCATGGCAATGGCCAACGCCCCTGGGTTAGGTTGATTGCCCACCCGTACAAAATCTAAACCCTCCTGCAAGGCTCGCTGCACACCGCGATAACCCATGCGGCCGTAGGACATGGTTTCGCATTCCAGTCCCGGCACAATGGCGCGGACCGCGTGTACCCCCTGGTCCTTTGCCGTATTGTCGGCGAAATCTACAAACAAGATGTCCAGTTCAGCTTTGCCGAGACGCTCCTGGAGGACATCAAGACGGGCTAGCGGATCATCGGCAACGGGCTCGCTGGGTAACGTAGATAGGGCAACGGTTGATTGTTGAGAAAAAACCGTGCTGTCTAATTGTTTGGCTAATTGGGTGCTGGTTTTCTGAAGCCACTCACACATACTTTGCAGCGCACGGGGTTCTTCGGCACTCAGATCCAAATGCTGCATATAATCGTCCATATAAACAGAGCCTGTAACCTTCTCGACGATTTGGTCAAGAGGTCCATGCATAAACGTCTTCCGCGCCCGTGCCGCAAAGTATTCCAACAGCGCTTTACGGATCGCTGCTTCCCGGGCCGGATGGGAGGCTTCACCGCAGGCGGTAGTTTGCAATGCAAACCAGGGATCTTCCTCAACATTTTTCCCTACGACGTAGACATTCACAAAACCAAATTCCGTGGTGGCTAGTTTTGGTATCACGCGAATACCTGACTGTTCCGCTAGAGTTAACAGGTCTTTAAGTCCAGCATCCTGAATCTCATCCAGTTCAATGACAATACCCCGATCCATGGCGCGAAAGGCTATTCCGTTGCCATCCCGCTGCAGGAGTTCCATCACCGCGTGACTGATGGCCTGTTCCTGACTGCATCCGGCGCCTAAGCCGTTGGTAATGGGTGTAATCAAAGGATTCTCATGGCGCAGTTGTTGGCCACTATTAGCGACAAATTCCCGCGGCACCCAAACTTCCCGTTGCTCGCTCAGGGTCAGGGCAGGCACCCAATCCAGGGGTTGGGTTAAGGGATCGGGGGTACCGGCTTCTAAACATAAGCTGCGTGGGTCCACCACATGCTCGCGGCCTTTCTGGTTGACTAATTGCTGATAACTCTTTCTCTCAATCGAGGGTAAACGCGCCATGGCCGCGTGGTTCATGGCGGTTTCAATCAACTCGCCAAAGGCCCCACACAACGCCTCCACTTGGCTAGCCCCGTAACCGATACCATCGTTCATATAGCCGTCTTCGCTACGATAACTCACCGCCCAAACCGGTATACCCGTTTTATCTAGAGGCGTCAGGGAAAACCCGCGAAAGGCACCCGGCGGCACGGCGGATCGGTATGCCTGCAAGGCTTGCAGACGTTGCTGTTCACGGCGGTCTGCAGGGTTTATGGCAAGCTCTAAGGCTTGACCAAACGGCATGGATAAACGAGTTAGTTTAATGGAATTGGTGGACATATTAACTTAACTCACTCAACGAAATTGGCTTGGTATGGGGCGCACCCCGCAGCAGTTGTTCAAACAACCCCAGACAATGGGTTTGGGTGATGCCCTCGGCATAGTCAAAGGGCGTCAGCACCCGGTAGAAATCCAGTTGGCTAAAAACCCGTTGATAGTGGCGCAGCTCATCGTGGGACAAGGGGATGTCGTAGTGGAAGCCTTTGTGGCAGGACAGCGCTGTGGGTTTCCCATCGCTATACTCGACTTTAAGAGCGTCACCGCAGAACACAGCGCCCAGGTTTTCGTCATAGAGAAGACTCTGGCCCTCATAATGGCCACCCAGATGGCGCAGAGAAACGCCAGGGGCAAAACGGTGGTAGTCATCCGCCGGCCAGGTCACCCGAAATGCTTTCGTAAACTGTAGCGCATCCCGGTGCAGAATGACGGTAGGCTGAAAGCGCTCCTGCAGTTGCCACAACGCGCCAAAACCGTGGGGATGGGAAGCGCCTAAGATGGCGATACCCCCCAAACGGTCGATCTCCGCCAGGGCTTCCTCGGTATAGACAGGCGCTGCTTCAAAGGCGATATTGCCTTCCTCGCGGAGGATCAGCCAACCGGCGCCGTTCAGTCCAAACGGGGGCGAGCAGTGAAAACCGAGGATACCTGGACACACCGTTCCCCAGGACGTCTGCACAGCGCTTTGCACCTGCTCAAAGGAACGAAAATCCCAGCCGTCATCCGGCAGTGCGTTACGCACATCGGTACACACGGGACAGGTTAGGGGGGATTGGTCGGCAAACCAAGGTTGCCAATAGCCACAGTTGCAACAGGCATATTTTATGAGAGGCATGGGGTATCTCCACGACCCAGGGCTGAGGCCAAATGGATATAGGCTTCCTGTAGGGCATTGAGAAAAAGGCTATGGGTATATAATTCTTTTTGCGGACTATTCCAAGCCTGGCGACGCTGTAAAAGCACATCGCCAAAAGACGCTATCTGGTTATGAAAGGGAGTAACACCTTCATCAGCAAAGGAAATTATTTCTCGCCGTCCCTGTTCATCCACCAGTGCTAATGTTCCACCGGCGGTCTGCCCCATGGTATTGGTGGCTTGTAACAGGCCGCGGCTACCGATAATCTCCAGACGCCGCCGCGGCAGGGCATCGGGGCAGGCGTAAGAAAGATGCAATGAGGCGAGGATGCCAGAGCGCGTCTGCACCAGCACCACGCCACCGTCATCGCAGCGGTCGTAATCGTGTACCCGCCGTTGCAGTCTCACGTTGATCCAGTCCACCTGATCGCCGGTTAAAAATTCCACTAGATCAATACCGTGAGCAGCCAAGTCGATGGTGGCGCCACCGCCGCTACGACCAAAATCAACCCGCCAATTATCCTGAGAAATGTGATCCGGCGACCAGGTGCGGGGCAACCAACAGGCATAGTGAATGCGTAACTGGGTGACTTTGCCGATACGGCCACGCTGGATGAGATCCCGCAAGGTGATGTGAGCGGGATGGTGGCGTTGATCCAACGCTGTGGCATAGTGAATGTGATTGTTTTCCACCGCCGCTATCAATGCTTTTGCCTCTGCTACCGTGGTGGTCATGGGTTTTTCACACAACACATGCTTCTTTAAACTGGCTAACTTGGCAACCACAGCAGCGTGGGTATGGTTGGGTGTCGCCACATAGACCGCATCCACATTGGCAAGGGTCTCCTGGGTGATGGCATCGTCTAAAACCAGCGTTTCTCGAACCGCGGCAGGTAATTTTTCACGGAGCTTTGTGATGGCGCGGGTATCCGCGTCGATGCAGGTTGTCAAGAACCCATTGCGAGCGTCTAGTATGGCTGGTATCCCGTAATCTCGAGCCACCCAACCGCACCCCACCACCGCCCAGCGAACTCTATCCTTAGCATCAGCATTGACGTTTACATTTATAGCGTCTCTGGCTTCAGTAGGGATGACATAATCCGCAGGTAACTCAATGCGTCGTCGGCGACGTTCAGACGCGGTCAGCTGCGCCAAATTTGATGTACAGAGATAATCAGTACTTCGATACTCGTTAGCCAGTGCTGCTGAGGGCCATGACACATGCACCCTGTCACCGGTAAAAACCAGGGCCGGATTGGGTCTATACGCCCCCTTCAACACCTGGACATCGGTTGCGCAGGGCTGTCCATTACCTAGACATACGGAAATGGCTGCACTCTGCTGCAAGCCACTAAAATCAGCCTGGAAGGGGGCTGGTTGCCGCTGCATAGCGGCCCTTGCCAAGGCGTCATCATCGACAACGACCCAGGGCCTTTCAGAAAATTCACAAAACAAAGACCCATAATCTGCAATGGATTGCGGATGCCCCACAGGATGAGGATCCCGATCGGTGTGTACATGACCTAATAAAACCACGCCCGTAGATCCAGCAAGCTGGGTGGCTTTTTTTAGCACTGTTCGCTTATCCTGAAAGAAATAAAAGACATCATGGCACATGACTGCCGTTGACAGGGACTGGTTTGGTTTCAGTGGCAGGGCGTCACGGCAAATATCACAACAGAGCAACGGTGCATTGGGCAAATAGCTATAGCGTGCCAACCAGAGTTTGCTAAACACGGTATCGATACCCATGACGGGAATATCTAGACGCCGTTGCAGCCAACCGGCCAGTTGACCAATACCGCAGCCTAAGTCGATGAGGGCGTCACAATGACCGGCGCTTTGGGCAAACAGTTCCAGGCCACTGATAAAGGTAGGTGTAAAGGGGCGCACGGCGAAATAATCCGCAACCGGCCCGAAGTTAAGCCGACGCATCTGTAAGTAAAGGGATTCACCCAATAATTGGTCCGTAGCAGCCAGCGACGCAATGACTGCATCCAGCTGGGAAATCAGAGCCGGTGGTTGCCCATCGAAGTCATCTCGATCATTAAGGAGTAGCCGCAATGCGCCCACACGATCTGCCTGTTGCACTTCGCGACACACCGCTTTGCAAAGTTCCTGTCTACCGGTGCGCAACATAGGAATAGCATCCACCACAGGCCAGGTGTGTGTCTGGCCTATCAATAGACCTAGCTCTTCCTCGCCATAATCCAGTGGCTCAAAACGTAATTTGGAACCATCCAGAGGATCCCAGAGATCCTGCAGTAGCGACGGGGTATCCCATTCAGCCCTCGACGGTGTATTGATTAACACATTCAATCCATCACTCCCAGGGACTGGAGCACAGCGTTCTGAAAAGCTTGCAAGGGACCTTCATGGACTAAGTCTAATGCCTGTTGTACCCGTTTAGCATCGAAGCTCGCCATCTGTTCGTGAAAGCGGGTTTGCAAAACCCGATCGATGGCGTCGGCTGCATTGACAACCCGGGCCACCGGCGTTTCAAGATGGGTCATGGTGGCAACCGCTTGCTCTGCCAGTTCTCGTAAAGGTGGCGACAGATGGGCGAAAGCCTGTTCCCGAGCCGCGTTGATAACAGTCTCAAGACTTTCACCCAATAAAACCTCTCCCGCAAAACCGGCATCCGGCATGTAGGCGTTGTGGAGGTGGTGAAGTAAAGCAACTACAAAGGCTTGGCCCGGATCCGCCTCAAAGTAGTCGGCCAGGGCAACGGCAGTGACCGCCGTCAAGTAGCAGTGCTCGGCCTGGGATTCTTGCGGGACCACTAACACACGCGGCTTATGGGGGGCTGTGGCCCCTGCCCGGGGTTCGGCGCAGAGTCGTTTGATCAATGTATCCAGGGGTTGATTCCCTGAGAGCATCTCCTCGGATAAATCTTCTGTCTCCACCATCTCATGGAAAGCGGGTTCAGGCATAGCCCCGTGCCAAGCGCTTTTATGTTCGTTAAAGGCCGCTTGGCAAATTTCCCGAACCTGCCCAGTGGAAACACCCAGACGTCGTAAAACGGTGGGTCCCATCGCGCCAAGCCGGGTGGTGACCACAGCTAATAACGTTTCGTCCATGGCAAGTTTGGAAAAGCCATGAAGAGAATGTGTACCTTCAAGTTTTTGGGTGAGTCGATGCATCACCTGGCGATAGCGATAAGCCGCAAATGTGCCGACAAACTCCGCGGACCTGATCCTTTTCAAGTCCTGGAGTTCTTCCAGTAGCGGCAGAGCTTGTTTTAGTTGAGGCGTTAAATTTGCATATCCCTTCTCGGAACCGAGAGGATGAAGTTGATACCCATCGACACTCATAATTTGACCGTCACACTGGCGTTGCTAAAAACAGCATTACCCAAAGCGGGTTTTGACAGATCATGGTCACTATTTTTCGTAAGATTATTAGCCATGATATAAAGC
Organism: uncultured Candidatus Competibacteraceae bacterium; assembly: GCA_964423745.1. Taxonomy (GTDB): domain Bacteria; phylum Pseudomonadota; class Gammaproteobacteria; order Competibacterales; family Competibacteraceae; genus CAYRGG01. Next base: position 78,847 of record CAYRGG010000004.1, read on the forward strand.
TGCCCAATGGCTTCACCCATGACATCTAAATCGATGTCGTGGACGTCGAAGGGGTTAGCCACATCGCGAAGCATGGTAATGGTGAGTCGTCCACCCAGGTGCTGGCGGAACTCTTCTAACCCCCCAAGGATGACATCAATTTGGTTCAGGGTTGGATCCCAGAGGGGCATACCCAGATCATGCAGACATTGGCATACGGCTTGTGCCTGGTGTTCAGGAAAGCCAAACTTCAAGTGCGAATACATGCAGTCTAGGGCGACGCCTATGCCTACGGCTTCCCCGTGGCGAATTCGATAGTCGCTCATGGGTTCCATCTTATGGGCGGACCAGTGTCCAAAATCCAGGGGTCTGGCTTCCAAGGCTTCGAACGGATCTCCGCCTTCAGTGATGTGACTAAGATGATGCAGACACGACTTTTGAATCACTGGAAAAGCGCGTGTCATATCACGATGACGGATTTGCCTTGCGTGTCTGCATAAAAAATGAAAGTCGTCGCGATTTTTTAAAAGGGAAACTTTAACGGCTTCGCTAAAGCCACAACGGAAGTCACGATCCGGGAGACTTTCTAGGAGAGCAGCATCGTTAATCACAGCCCAAGGTACTGCAAAGGTGCCAACCCAATTTTTCTTACCAAAATAGTTGATGGCATTTTTGACGCCCACCCCTGAATCCCCTTGAGCAAGAGTTGTGGTTGGCAGACGCACCAGACGAATACCCCGATGGGCGGTGGCGGCGGCAAAACCAACGGCATCGAGAATGGCGCCACCACCGATTACGATAATATAACTGCGGCGATCCAAGTCGTATTGATTAATCAGAGTCAACAGCTGTTTAACGGGAACCGATGTATTTTTAACCGCCTCGCCACCGGGCAGGAGACATAGCTTGTGGTCGTTACCAACAACATCAATATGTTTAGCATCAATAAGTCGTTTTCCGAGCCTTCGGACATGCTCACTGTGAGTGTAAACATCACCATCAACGACGATCATAACCTTGGGTTTCTTGCCATGTTCGCTTTCCAAAACCCTGAGAAGCACAGCAAATTCGTTCTCAGAAATATCCTGAGTAAATCGCAGCCGATGCATAAATGGCACCTGGAAAGACATATCCACCGACGTGTGACTCGATTCCAATACCGCTGTCATTATCAACTCCAGATAGTGTGTATGTTTGCTTTAGTTGATCTTTGAATCGTGTTTGTACAAACAGTTCCTCAAAAAATGGGTCAGCAGCGCTAAAAAAGCGAACTTATGTATAGTAAAGCTAGACAAAATAGAAACAAATCTTTAATGAAACTTTTATATACTAAAGCAATCAACAAGGTTTGCGCCAAAAAACACTATCAATAGATAGGCTTGTACCTAATTTTCTTATTTTTGAACTATAAAAATCGGCTATTTTGTAGCTTCTGTGGCTGTTGAATTGGAATAGGAACTATTTTTGTGACATTTCTGGTAACGGGTGCGGCGGGGTTTATAGGTAGTCATTCCGTAGACCTGCTTTTGCAAAAAGAGATTTCTGTAATTGGCATTGATAACTTACGCACAGGTGATCTACGCAATCTAGAGATCGCCCAGTCAAAACAAAATTTTGTTTTTTTTCAAACCGACATCATCGATGAGAAAACTCTGAGAACGCTTTTTGAGAAATACAGATTTGAAGGCGTATTGCATTTAGCGGCTTTAGTCAGTGTTGAAGAGAGTTTTACTGAAATCCAACATAACGCGCAAATAAATCTATATAGTACGGACTTACTAGCCCGCTTATGTATAGAATATGGCTGTAAACGATTTGTCTTTGCATCATCTGCAGCGGTTTACGGTGACAACCCCGTGCTACCAAGTCGAGAGGACCACAAAACCAACCCTCGCTCGCCTTATGCGGGCGCCAAGCTAGCCAGTGAGGTTATGCTGCTCACTTATGCAGCCCATTTTGATATCGAGGTGGTGTGTTTCCGGTATTTTAATGTCTATGGCACCCGGCAAAACCCTCATTCACCTTATTCCGGCGTACTATCGATTTTTTTGCAACGTTTTAGTTCAAACCGACCCATCACGGTGTATGGCGATGGTGAACAAACCCGGGATTTTATTTCGGTGCAGGATGTCGCCTTTGCCAACGCCTACGCACTGACAACACTCCATGTTGTATCTGGACAATACAATGTATGTACGGGTCGGGCCATGTCTCTTAACCATATACTCGACATCCTTCGTGACGGGTATTCCAAGTCACCATCCATACACTACGCTGATACCAGGGTTGGTGATATCCGGGACTCCCTAGGTGATGCCACCCACTCCAGGGATTGGCTAGGAATTGTTGCGCAGATTTCCTTGGAAGAAGGGTTGCGAGACCTTATTGATGTAAATCCGTAAATTCTCGATCCTTCGCCGTTACATCGCTGGTAGAATTGCAATACCAGCCTCATCAGCAGCCGCTACAAGCGCCTGGTCCGTGGTCGCCAGCGCACAATGACGGCGAATGGCAAGTTCTAGATAACTTGCATCATACGCGGTCAAGGTCGCCGTTTTTGCAAGCGCGTAAATCTCATGCAGGGCGCGAGGCGCTGTTTGATCATCTATATCAATAGGAAGCAGCGAAAGCTGCTCGATAAAAGCACCCGCTTGTGCTGCCTTGATACGTTGACGCCTTTCGGCCATGAGGAGCACATTAGCTACTTCTAAGGGCCATAATGCAGGCACGATCGCCTTCTCACTTTGGAAGCGTTCAAGAATGGCCCACGTCTCTGCTGTGGCTTCATCGGCAAAGCACCACGCCATCGTGATAGAGACATCGAGCACAAATCTGCTCACTTGCGTCCTTCGTCCCGAAGTTCGCGAACGGATAACCCGTTAAGACGACAATCCTTTGCCAACACCTTAATCTGTTCAATGGCTGCAGCAGTTCGTTCGCGGTCTAAGCTTTTTTCAGGCACTAGACGTGCAATAGGCTTACCCCGTCGGGTGATCAGTACTTCCTCTCCGTGTTCTACCTGTTCAAGTAGTTTTGAAAGGTGGGTCTTGGCCTCAAAGGCGCCGACAGTATTCATCTGAATTCCAAAAAGTTACTGGTTTATTAAGCTAGTTTATTAGTTAGAGCGATGGTTGTCTATCCTGGAGAGTATAAAAAAAATGACGATGGACATTGTCTCTTGACCTCCTCTCATTCCCCAGTGTCCCCTGTCTATGAATTTGGCGTTGACTTACCGCTAGGCTTTGGCAGGGAGGGGCCGACGAAGCTCGCCACCGCGCCAAAAAGAAAGTTCCCTCCGATAACGACAAAGTAACTGGTGAGTGATGCAGCCAGGGCTACGCTGGGCGATACCCCCGCGCTGCCGAAGAAGAATACAAACGCGCCTTCCTTCAGCCCGAGACCAAAAAGCGATACCGGCAGCAGAACGATCAGCAAGATGATGGGGACTAGCGCCAGGGTCATTAAAAACGGCTGCGGTTCCCCAATCGCGTCAAAGAGAAAATGAATGGACCCCACTCGAGCCAGTAAAAACAGGCATGACAAAGCGACTACCGGAATGGCAATGCGTTGCGTTGTGAGCAGCATAACCATCGACCCGTGTATCTTTGCAGCGCCATGAAGGGCACGATTCAGCCAGACCGAACCGGGTGCAATGCACGTTAGCCTCTGCACCAGTCCCATAAAAAGGGTCATGACAGCGGGTAAAGTCACTATGACACAGGCCACCACGACCCCCAGCGCCAGTCCGATGACAACCTGGATAGCAGGCGTCGAGAAGGGGACACAGCCCTGCCAAAACCAAAGAAAACTGACAGCTAACAGCGAGGTCGCCGCCGTAATGGCAACATTGGCGAGGCGATCCGCAACGATGGTGGCCGTTGCGAAGGAGACGCCGCTTTCATGATGACGCAGCAGCACGATGCGGGTGACATCCACGGCGACGGAGTTGGGAAAAATCAAGCTATAAAAATCTGATAAGAAGATCGCCCTCTGCACCACGGCGTATGACACCGTCGACGACGTGCCTCCCAGTAGCACCCACCATTTCGCCCCCATTAAGAGCCGGGTGGCTAGAAAACAGGCGCCTGCAGCAGCGAGCCAGAGCGGTTGGACGTTCTGCAATGAACGGATAACTTCGTCCATATTCACGAACTGAAGGACTACCATCAACAGGGTAACCCCAACCACAATCCGCAGCATCAACTTGGCCATCATCAGGGGTGTCCAAAGACGTGAAAAAGCGCTGCCCTCATGATGAGTTTCGCGGAGTAATCGTCGAACGACATCAGTATGGACGGGCGCCCGTCAAGCGCCTGCGCAGCTTGGACCCATAGATGGCTGCGACTGACTTTCTGCCACGTCCCGGCAGCCGAAACACAAAATCGCACTTCAGCCGTACTAACCCCATGGGATCATCTCCGGGGCGATTGATAGCAGTCTCTGGTGAGACGCCCCAAAAGACCCCCTCTAGCCCTAACTCTCGAGCGATGCGAGTTAATGTGGAACCCCCCAGGGTAAATGGAACGCACAAAGTTCTGCCGGCGGCAGGGTCGCCCAGTTCGCGCTGCAGGAACTCCCGGGCAAGGGCTATCTCGTTACGCATGTCAGCCGCTAGGTCCTCCGGGGGGATGACTGAGATTGCACTGTTGGGCAGGCGACTGCGCAGGTGAGCAACATCTTTAGTGCCCAGGTTGCCTCCAAGGTCAGCCATCAGGTCAACAGCCGCGGCCCTAAATGGCTCGCAGGCTTCACGCTGAACCCACAACGCCGGGCCGTCTTGGAAAAACCCACGCACTGGAAACACGGGAAGACCCAGGTAATCAGAAGCCTGGTGTTGCAGGGGCGACATGTTACAAGACAGATAGGGGCTATGCACAGCATTCGACGGCGAAAAATCGTCTTTTGGCTGAATCGCCGACAGCAACTGCGACCCGCTGAATAGGCGACGATGGAGGTGTGAATGGGAGTCCACTGTGACCACACCGGAGCTATGCATGCGCCTAAGCTCTTCCCAGGAACAAACCTCACGATCATCCGGGTCGATCTGGCGCAACTGCTCCAGGGTGACGTGACCGCTCCACATATCATCGAGATTCCAGCGTACTGCAAAGTCTGGCGTCCAGCCGGTTATCGCAAAGAGGATGGCCTTGGCTGCAAATTTGCGCAGTAGAGGATAACCATAGATCCAAAAACTGGACCGAGCATCATCAAAGGTCAGCAGGATCTCCCGGGGCAACGGGGTGCGGCGGCCGTTAATAGTATCTAAAAATTCGTCCAGGGATAACGTTTTATAGCCATTAATGTGTAAATACGTAAGCTGCGCTTCTAGCTCGGCAGGAACGACGGTATGAAATACGAACACGGGAATTTCGCCTGCGGGTAGATCCTGACACTGCCTAGTCACAAACGATGGATAACAACGATGCAGCGCACTGACTTCTTGAGCCATCTCACGGAGGGGAAGTCGTTTCATGATCTCACACCTGGTCGCTGCGGGATTTTTTGCCCGAACGGGATGACTGAGACTGTCTATCCACCCAGTTCACGAGCCGCCAGTTTGCATCGAAGAGAATTTGCAAACCTTTCACAAAGACCCGAACCATCCGTCCTGGGTGGCTCTTGCTCGGCACCTCGAATGCGCCCGCCCAGAAGACGTCCGAGTCAGCGACACGCCTGCGTCGCTGTATCTCGGACCGCATCGCCAGGATATCGCGTCGCTCTCGCCACGTAGCAACCACAGCGCGGACGTAGGCAGACATAAATCCACCGGGAATACTCGCCGCAATAAGCACCATCTCGAATAAAATAAGGCTCGGTGAAATCAAGATCAAGGTCCTGATGCGGTACAAAGTATACAACAACCGCAAGCGGTTATAAATTTGACCAAACGCACGTTGTGTCCCGTGCTCCTTCGAGGGGTGGGCGCAAACCGCCGTTGGCACATGCAAGCATTTAAAACCATAGAGTGCGCCACGGATGTGTAGCTCGCCATCGTCGCCCCAAGCATGCAGGTATCCCTCGTCGAACAAACCGATATGCTTGGCCCAGGCCATATCAAGCATCATGATACCGCCGCCATAGGCAGGGTAGGGTGTAAGCTTACCGACCTGTGCCACCGCAGTCCCGCGACGGTTACCAATCCCCAGGGCAAGGAAGTGTATGCCATTGCCGTCCTGGTAGATAATGTCGGGACGATCACTATACAGAAGTCGAGGTGTAGCGCAGAAGATACACGGATCGGACATGATAACCCTAAGTAGCTCGTGCAAACAGCCAGGTAGCAACATGATATCGTTGTCTGCGAGAAAAATGTGCGTACCTCGTGCAGCGCGTAGGCCCTGATTGCGTACATAGCCGACGTTGCCCGTGTTCCGGCCGATAGGCAAAACCCGTACTTCTGGGTAGTTGTCATGCAGCCACTCAACGGACTCATCGGTGGACCCGTCATCGACGACGATTATCTCCTCCAGTTCAATCGGGTAAGCCATAATGCTTTTCAACATAGCTGGTAGGGTATTTATCCCGTTGTAGTTGACGATGACGACAGAGAGCCGCACGGACGGATCATGTTGTTGAATTGATACACTTATCATGATGTAAAATTACTTGGCGGCTTACTGACTACCCATGCTGCAAATTTTTTTGTAGACAAAATTTATCTGCAAAATCGGAGGTTTAAAACCCGTGATAGATAGACAATCCATTAAGTTGTCAGTAATGTCGACGAACAGCGGATTATCAGATTTGTTAGTTTTGTAGTAGCAGTGACGACAAGGGCAAACCCTGCTAGTGGGGCACTAGCCCGGCTAACTTCGCCTTCGCCACGATGGTCTCACACATTTTAAGGGAGGCGATATCGATCATTTTTCCGTTTACACTGACTGCGCCTTTACCTTCCTTGCGGGCAGCTTCATAAGCAGCTACAACAGTCTGCGCCCACTCGATATCTTTTTCCGAGGGCACAAAGGTTTGATTGACGGTTTCTATTTGGCTGGGATGAATACACCATTTACCGTCAAAACCCATGGCCCGGGCGATATGACTAGCTTGTTGTAAACCGTCAGGATCCTTGATACCCGCGAACGGCCCATCGATGACTCTTTTTTGATAGGCGCGTGCAGCGCTCACCAAGGCGTACATCACAGAGTGCCAGCGATGGCCGGGGTAAAGCTTATCGTTGTCGTCGAATTCACCGATGGAGGCTAAAGGCATTTGCAGCGAGGCTGCATAATCACCGGAACCAAAAATAAACCCCTCCAAGCGTGTTGAACAGGCAGCAATGTCTTTGATATTGAGACAACCGGCTGCCGTTTCAATGAGCGCTTCGATGCCTATACGGTGAGTAAATTTTTTATAACTCTCGATCTGGCTGAGTAGGGTATCCACCATGTAGATATCTTCGGGGCGGTTGACCTTGGGCACTACGATTAAATCGATGTTATTACCCGCAGCTTCAACGATATCGATAATATCCCGATAGGCAAAATAGGTATCGAGCCCGTTCATGCGATAGCATTTGAGTTTTTTACCAAAATCCAGTTCGGTATAGGCGCGGATGACATTAGCACGACTGGACTCTTTGTCCTCGAGTGTGACGGCGTCCTCAAGATCGATGCAGACGGCATCTGCTGCAGAGGCAGCCGTTTTTTGAATACGCTCCCAGTTTGACGCTGGCACCAGTAAAACCGATCGTTCTAGTCGCTCAATTTGCTCTGTCATGTTTATTTCCAGGTCACGGTAGCCTGCATGGCGATATTGCCTTCAGTATCTGCCGTATAAACGTCAGTGCTGCCATCTGGTTTGATTTGGCCAGCCAGTGATACGGCGTCAAAGTCAAACAAGGGTCGCATGGCGCGAAATTTAAAACTCGCCGGTTTTTTACCGGGGTTCTTTTGTTTTGCAGATTCGAAAAGCAACAGAGCCTGTAAGGGTCCATGTACCACCAGACCTGGGTATTTTTCTACCTCAGTGGCGTAGCGCCAATCGTAATGGATTTTATGACCATTAAAGGTCAAGGCGGAAAAACGAAACAACAGTACTGGGTCGATGGGGTAGAGATCTTTCCAATCAAGATCAGAGGGAAGGGGATTTGGTTTTAGGGGTACAAAGGATGTCGGCATAGGCAAATACACAATATCTTGTTCTTCTTCGACAGCCACGCCGCGGGTGGATTCAATAAGGTGTTTTACCGTCACAAACACCATTTTTCCAGCTTTCCCTTCTTTTTCTGAAATTTTCAATATCTCAGAATTTTTATGCATGGCCTCGCCGATCATGAGATCCCCATGAAAGGTGAGTCGACTGCTGGCCCACATGCGCCGCTCCAAGGCAATAGGTGGTAAAAAACCACCGCGTTTCGGGTGTCCATCGGCACCCACCTGCGCCATGCTGACCATGGGTAGAAAATATAGCCAATACCAAAGTTCCGGGAGCATCTGGCCATCACTGGCGTCAAAATCCTGGTAATTTAAGGTCAAAGCCAGGGCTTTAACCGGTGTTTTATAGACACAATCGGCAATTTTTTCTGTTTTACCTACCCAATGCTGCAAATCGATATTGTCCATACCGCGGTACCGAATTGATGTTTAAATTAAATGAATAAACGGATTAACAGATAATAGTATTTTTTTCTATGACTACCTATGGGTAGGTCAGTGTATGGCACAGCGCTTACCCTGGTTTTTGTCAGTCTTGTGGCGGACCACTGACGATACCCTCATCATGCAGACGACCCACTTCAGCCTCGCTAAATCCTAGCTCCTCTAGCAATATCTGATCTGTATGTTCGCCCACCAATGGCGCACGCTGCAGGGGCGCTCGGTCAGCTTTACCAAAATCAAAGGGCGATCCTGGTGCCAGATAACTGCCGATACCGGGGTCATCGAGCATGGCAAAGATAGGGTTGTCCAGTGAGCAATCAGGGTCACGGTCGATGACTTGACGGACATTGCGGTACTCGGCCCAGGTCACGCGATGGGCATCCAGTACTTGGCGTACCTCCGAGAGGGATCGGGTTCGGAACCACGGCTCCAATACCTGGGAAATCTGACGACGGGCGCGAAAACGATCCCCTTCGCCCTTAAAGTTAAGCCCGAGTTTTTTGGCTAACGCGTCGAGATCATCACCAAGCCCCGTGGCTTTGCACAAGTTTGACCACTGAGAAGGTGTTAAACCCACCACCATAACCCGTTTGTCATCTAAAGTGCCAAAATCACGGCCGTAAGCACCATAGAGGTAGTTGCCGTCTTTGGAACGATCCACATCGTTCACGGTGACTTCAGCAATGGTACCCAGATTCCCCAACATGGCCAACGCCACATCTTTGAGGGCCAAGGTGACCAATTGACCCTCGCCGGTAAGACGACGGTGTCGCTCGGCAGCTAGCAAACCCACTAGGGTCATTTGTCCAGCGATACAATCCCAAGCAGGCAATAGATGATTAACGGGGCGGGGCCAGAGACGGGGCCCGGTCATCAACGGAAAACCCACCTTAGGATTTACCGTGTAATCCACTTCCGAACCACCATCCCGGCGACCTGTCAGGTTGACCATAATGAGATCATCACGATGGGTTTTTAACGTCTCATAGTCGAGCCAACCCCGGGCAGGAAAGTTAGTTACAAACAAACCTTGGTCTTCCCCTGGGGCGCAGATGAGCTGAGTGAGTAGTTCTTGACCTTTAGGATCGCGAAAATTGACGGCAATGGATCGTTTGCCCTTGTTAAGACCAGCCCAAAATAGACTCCGTTTACCATCCAAAGTCACTGGCCAGCGTTTATAATCTAAACCTCCCCCAATGGGATCAAAACGGATGACATCGGCGCCCATCTGGGCCAGCGTCATGCCTCCCAGTGGCATGGCCACAAAGGCCGAACCCTCCACAACTCGCATACCCTCCAAAATAGCTTTCATAGACGTTGTCTCCTGTAAATCCTCCGAGCACGTTGAATAATGATGAAGTAGCGCCCCTATATGAGGATAGCGCGATAAAGCCTTGCCCGATAGGGTAGTTTTTTGTTTGCTGCGTTACTAGACAGTATAGATTGGGGTGCTTTAAGGCCGAATAGGAAGGGACTAGACAAATATGTCGTGTAAGGCACTAACAGCGCAAAGCCAGTTGCCTCATGCAAAGCAAATGACAAAAAAATTTCTTGGTGTTTTATCACAGAACTCCCAAGTGTATAAATCATTCATTATAAGCCACTGATGAAAGCGGCTAATTTATTTGTTTTTTGTATCATGGAAGCGCTGCGAGATCAAATTTTAACATATTATGTAATTACGTAATATGTTATTTACACTTCGAGATACATATAAAATTCATGATTACGGCTATTATCATGAATTTTGAAATTTATGATCAAAGCTAAAAATAGCGAGAGAAAAAACAGGGGAGACGTTGGCAAACAATCCAAAAACGAGCCGTGAACTATTTTAATCTTGATGGAGGTTGACTGGCTCACGTCGCGTGGCAAGCCAAATGATGACACCTGTCATGGTAATAGCGACAATCCCAACCACATAGACCGGCGGATGCAAAAGCCAAAGACTGAGGGACGTTCCGCCAGTAGCCCCAGCAATAGCAAATAGTTTGCTTTTTTTAGAAAGAGCGCGATCTTCTACGAATTGCCGTACCGTTTCACCAAATTGGGGATGATCGTAAATTCTTTGCTGTAGCGCTGGTGCAGAGCGGGCAAAACAGATAGCCGCCAAAATCCAAAAGGGTACCGTGGGGAGTAGCGGTACACCAATGCCAATGCCGCCAAGCCCAAAACAAATGAGACCCAAGCCTCGATAAAGTACGTTTTTTTTCATCTGACGACTAATCTAACCTAAGGCGTTATCAAAATACCTAAGCGGGTTGGGGTCTATGCAGCTGACGCAGCGCAATTTTAGATTTTTGCAACTTGTCATCAATGAAGGCTTCAGCATGTAACCCGTCTTGTACGGGATCACCATTTTGAAAATCACGCTGTTGGGCCAGATAATAGGCCGCTTCGGCAATCATAGCGTGACGACGTTGGGGGGTAAGGGATACATTAACAGATGACATAAAACTGTTCTCCTAAAATAGTGACCTCCAGTCAGGAATTTTCGAAAAATAAAGCCTTTAAACAGAGCGATCATCCATGCCATTACCTCAGCCTCTCGAACGACTCATAGTACCTCAAGGGTTAAATGGAAGCCTAGGTACGAACCGCGCCAAAACAAGCCATTGTCAATTGGCTGCCCGTAACGATATGGAAGCCATCAATGCTTGGCTTGGCGAATTTACCGACTCGCCACAAACCCTGCGCCATTATCAAAAAGAGGCAGAAAGGCTATTGCTGTGGGCCCTTTTGCAACGCCAAAAAGCGTTATCTTCCTTGACCCGAGAGGACTGTTTGGCGTTTCAAGGGTTTTTAACAAACCCTCAGCCCGTCGCTGACTGGTGTGGTCCCCGCGCACCCCGCATGAGCCCTTGTTGGCGCCCTTTTCGGGGTCCTTTGAGTGCGGCGAGTCAACAGACCGCGCTGCTAGTTATCCACTCATTGTTTAGCTATCTGGTCAAAGCAGGCTATCTGGCGGGTAACCCCCTGGCGCTGGTGCGACGCCGCAACCGGGTCAACAGCGTTGCCCATCAACCTGTCGAACGTTTTCTTGAACAAGATCAATGGCAAGCCCTCTTGGAAACCGTCGAGGATTTACCCAAAGACACTACACGGCAAACGCAACATTATGAGCGCACCCGTTTTTTAGTGGCGCTTTTATATCTCCTAGGACCTCGTGTCGGTGAGGTGGCAACCCATAGTATGGGCAGTTTCCGAGAGGTGCGCGGACGTTGGTGGTGGTTTGTCACGGGGAAAGGTAAAAAACAGGATCGTGTGCCGGTCAATGGCGATATGCTGGAAGCCCTACAACGGTATCGCTGTTTTTTTAATTTATCCCCATTACCCATACCCGATGACCGCACACCGCTGATATTGAGTTTAAAAGGCACCTCCGGGATTAGCGCCAATATGATCTATCGCATCATTAAAGACCTGGTGGCCCAGGCTGCGGACCGTTTAGCGGAAAAGGACCCCCAGCGTGCCGTTCATCTAAGGCAGGCTTCCACCCATTGGTTTCGTCATACCAGTATTACCCATCAGGCGCAAAACGGTATCAGTCTTGATCTTTTGCGCTACAGTGCCCGCCATGCCAAATTAGATACCACTAGCCACTATCTGCATACCGATGAAGCCCGTTGGCACACGGCGATGGAACAGCATCGGTTAAAAAATATCGACTCAAACGATTAATTTGCCCTGTATTAGTGCATATTATGCACCATAAGAAAGCATAGTATGTGTTTAGATTTCACAAAATCAGCCAAATATAGGGTTTTTAAATACATAATAAGTAGTTTAACTGCTTTTGCATGATTTTTGCTAAAGAAGCAATAATCTCCACAGCTGTTTTTTGCGATACATCATTTTTTCAGCTGCTCTGGCGTTTTAATCTAAAGTAAATCGGCCTTTTTCAAGGTGATCTGTCTGCATTCGTTTCGGAGAGTGTAATGCGCGATACTTTGCACAAGATTTTTTCCGTCCATAATCTCGTCGCCGGGTTAGTGGCATTATTCAATAAACGACTCGTTTTTCTGCGCAGTCCCGTATGACCGATAGCGGTTCAAGACAGCGCATTTCTGCAATTTTATTTTCTTTCTTTTTTTTCCTCACCGTAATACTTACTTACCTCACATATATATGTAGGCAGAGGCAAATTGGCTATGAGTGCTCACCCATACAGCTGCTCCCGTCAGGGACTTTATAATCCCCAGAACGAACACGATGCCTGTGGCATTGGTTTTGTAGCGGATATAAAAAACCGCAAACGCCATGACATCGTTGAACAGGGGCTGGAAATTCTCGACAATCTTACCCATCGTGGCGCTGTCGGAGCCGATCCTGGCGCCGGTGACGGAGCGGGTATTTTATTACAAATACCGGACAGTTTTTTTCGGGCAGAATGCGCGACTTTGGGTTTTGATCTACCTCCCACTGGTCTTTACGCAGTGGGCATGGTGTGTTTACCCCCGCAACAAGCGGCCCGGACAGCCTGCGAAGCAGCCTTGACGCAGCATATCGAAGCAGAAGGGCAGACCCTGTTAGGGTGGCGCGATGTGCCCACCGATGCCACCTGTCTTGGCGAAACGGTAAAACCCGCGGAACCGGTGACGCGCCAAGTGTTCGTGGGATGCGGTGACAATTGTCCTGATGTGCATGCTTTTGAGCGCAAACTCTTTGTGATCCACAAACAAGTCCATAAAACGGTCATGGGGCAGGACATCGCGGGTAAAGAACAGTTTTATGTGGCTTCCTTGTCTGCCCGCACCCTGGTCTACAAAGGCATGATTTTAGCCCGCCACATGGGCACCTATTACCCAGATCTTAAAGATCCTAGGATGGAATCCGCCCTGGCCCTGGTACACCAACGTTTTTCTACCAACACCTTTCCCACCTGGGCTTTGGCGCAACCTTTTCGCTACCTGTGTCACAATGGCGAAATCAACACCTTACGGGGTAATGTGAATTGGATGGCGGCACGCCGCCATACCATGAAATCCCAGGTTTTAGGGGATGATCTGGATAAGCTTTGGCCCCTGATCGGCGAGGGGAAATCTGATTCCGCCATCATCGATAATGCCCTGGAACTGTTGGTTAACGGCGGCTATTCCCTAGTTCACGCCATGATGCTGATGATTCCCGAAGCCTGGACCGATAACCCGCTGATGGATGAACAACGGCGGGCCTTTTACGAATACCATGCGGCCCTCATGGAACCCTGGGATGGGCCGGCGGCGGTGGCGTTCACCGATGGTCGGCAAATCGGCGCCACCTTGGATCGCAACGGCCTACGCCCCGCCCGTTATGTGGTCACTGAGGATGATCTGGTGGTGATGGCCTCGGAGGCCGGTGTTATCAACATTCCAGAACAGCGGATTGTGCAAAAGTGGCGTTTGCAGCCGGGAAAAATGTTTCTCATCGATCTCGAGCAGGGCCGTATTATCGATGATGCGGAGATCAAAGCGGAACTGGCCTCGGCGCGCCCCTATCAAACCTGGCTCCACCAGACCCAGATCCATCTGGCAGAATTACCTTCCGAAGTAGGGCCCATGGCGCCAGATCCCAAAACCCTGTTAGACCGCCAGCAAGCCTTTGGCTACACCCAGGAAGACATCAAATTCTTTTTAACTCCCATGGCGCTAACGGGTCAAGATCCGGTGGGGGCTATGGGCCGGGATACGCCGCCCGCCGTATTATCGCAACGCTCCAAGTCTCTGTTTGACTATTTTAAACAGAATTTTGCCCAGGTCACCAATCCCCCCATCGATCCGATTCGGGAAGAATCGGTCATGTCATTGGTGTCCCTCATCGGCCCACGACCGAATCTGTTGGATTTGAATACCGGCGGCACCCATATGCGGCTGGAGGTGCGTCAGCCCATTCTTGCCAATGTGGATTTAGAACGCATTCGGCGTATCGAAAATCATGTGGACCATGTGTTTCGCACCCATACCCTGGATATGGGGTACCCGGCGGAGCGGGGCGCCCAAGGCATGGAAGCGGCCCTGGACGCCTTGTGTCGGGCAGCAACGGATGCGGTGAAACATGGTCATAATATTCTTGTACTCTCAGATCGTTGCGTGGACGCCGATCATATGCCGATCCCGGCTCTGTTGGGGACGTCGGCGGTGCATCATCATTTGATTCGGGAGGGGTTACGCACTTCCGTAGGTCTCGTGGTGGAAACCGGTGAAGCCCGCCAAGTCCATGACTTCTGCCTGCTGGCAGGCTACGGCGCAGAAGCCATCAATCCTTATCTTGCCTTTGATACCCTGTCGTCGCTATTGGCCAAATTACCTGAACCATTGACAGAACAAGAAGCCCATCAGCGTTATACCAAGGCGGTGAACAAGGGTATCCTCAAAGTCATGGCGAAGATGGGTATATCCACCTATCAGTCTTACTGCGGGGCGCAGATATTCGACGCTGTGGGCCTCGCCAGTGGTTTTGTGGAAAAATACTTTACCGGTACGCAAACCTTGATCGAAGGGGTGAGCTTGGCTGAGGTGGCGGAAGAAACCGCCCGCCGCCACCAACTGGCCTATGGGGATGATCCGGTGTTTCAAAATGCCCTGGACGTGGGTGGCGAGCTGGCCTACCGGATCCGCGGCGAGGAACACGTTTGGACGCCGGACACCATCGCCCTGTTGCAACATGCGGTGCGGGCGGGAGACTATGGGCGTTATAAGACTTTTGCCCAACAGGTGGACGATCAAAGTCAGTCTTTGAAAAATCTTCGGGGTCTTTTCGAGTTTCGCTGGCCAGCCCAGTCGGTGCCCCTGGATGAGGTGGAACCTGCCACAGACATCGTCAAACGGTTTGCCACCGGGGCCATGTCCTTCGGCTCTATCTCTTGGGAGGCCCATACCAATCTCGCCATCGCCATGAACCGCATTGGCGGACGTTCCAATACCGGGGAAGGGGGGGAAGACGCTGAACGCTATGTCCCCTTAGCCAATGGCGATTCCATGCGCTCGTCCATAAAACAGGTGGCTTCCGGGCGATTTGGCGTGACCACGGAATATTTGGTCAACGCCGATGGGATTCAAATAAAAATGGCGCAAGGGGCTAAACCCGGTGAAGGAGGACAGCTACCAGGCCATAAAGTGGATGATTGGATCGCCCAGGTACGCCACTCGACCCCTGGGGTGGGACTCATTTCCCCGCCGCCCCACCACGATATCTATTCCATCGAAGATCTGGCGCAGCTCATTTTTGATCTTAAAAACGTCAATCCTCAGGCCCGTATCAGCGTCAAACTGGTCTCCGAAGTGGGGGTAGGGACCGTTGCTGCCGGGGTGGCCAAAGCCCATGCTGATCATATTACCGTATCTGGAGATGATGGTGGCACCGGAGCCAGCCCTTTGAGCTCCATCCACCATGCCGGCTCTGCCTGGGAACTGGGCATCGCTGAGACCCACCAAACCTTGGTGTTGAATAGGCTGCGGGGGCGGGTTGCGGTACAGGCCGACGGGGGCTTGCGCACGGGTCGGGATATCGTGGTGGGGGCTTTGCTGGGAGCGGATGAATTTGCTTTTGGCACCGGTGCGTTAATTGCAGAAGGCTGCATTATGATGCGTAAATGCCATCTGAATACCTGTCCAGTGGGCATTGCCACGCAAAATCCAGAACTGCGTAAACTCTTTCCTGGGGAGCCGGAACATGTGATCAATTATATGCTCTATCTGGCGGAAGAAGTGCGCGAGCTGATGGCGCGGCTAGGTTTTCGCACCTTTAATGAGATGATCGGTCGCTCTGATCGGTTGGATATGCGCCGCGCCGTTACCCATTGGAAAGCCCACGGTCTGGACTTGAACCGGGTGCTGTACCGGCCTGAAGTGGAGGCGGGGGTTGCCGTTTACCATTGCGAGACCCAGGACCATGGCTTGGATTCCGCCTTAGATCATCAGCTCTTGGAGGCTTGCCGAGATACCTTAGAAAAGGCCACCCCCGTCAAGTTGGCGCTTCCGGTACGGAATATCAACCGCACGGTAGGCGCAATGCTATCCGGGCAAGTGGCGAGCCGTTATGGCCACAAGGGACTCCCCGACGATACCATTTACGTACGCTTGACGGGCACCGCCGGCCAAAGCTTTGGCGCGTTTTTGGCTCGTGGCATAACCCTAGAACTCATCGGCGAAGCCAACGATTATGTGGGTAAAGGGCTTGCCGGAGGACGCTTGATTATTCACCCGTCGCCGGATAATCGTTGTGAACCCCATGACAATATTATTGTCGGTAATACCGTGCTCTACGGGGCCACTGAAGGGGAATGTTTTTTCCGCGGCGTGGCGGGTGAGCGTTTTGCTGTGCGTAATTCTGGCGCCACTACCGTGGTGGAAGGGGTGGGTGATCACGCTTGTGAATATATGACTGGCGGTGTTGTGGTGGTATTGGGCTACACGGGCCGTAACTTCGCCGCCGGTATGAGCGGGGGTGTCGCCTATGTGCTCGATGAAGAGGGTACCTTTGAGCGGCGGGTTAACCTCGCCATGGTAGATCTAGAGCCTATCGAAGACGAAGATCTGGCCTTGGAGCGTATCGAACATCAAGGTGGCGATCTGGAAACCCATGGCCGGGTGGACGTGATGCGGGATATGACTCGGTTTGATGCGTTACGCTTGCAACGTCTGATCGAACAACACTACCACTGCACAGGCAGTCGACGGGCAAAAGGGATTCTCGACCACTGGCATGAGTTTTTACCAAAATTTGTCAAGGTGATGCCCGTGGAGTATCGCCGTGCTCTGCAAGAAATGCAAGCGAAAGCCCGCGACACCCGACGTCCTGATGTGAGTCTGACCATGGGTGTCTGATAGAGCTGTCTGTATGTAAGTAAGTAAATAAGACTTAAATGATATTATCAGTACGAGGTTAACCATGGGTAAACCCACCGGATTTCTCGAAATCCCTCGCCAGGATAGACACTATGCGCCTCGGGACGAGCGGATTCGGCATTTTAAAGAATTTGTCATTCCCCTGCCTGACACGGAGGTAAGTCGCCAGGCATCCCGTTGTATGGATTGCGGTATTCCGTTTTGTCACGAAGGCTGCCCGGTCAACAATATTATTCCTGATTGGAATGATTTGGTGTACCGCAATAACTGGCGGGAAGCCCTGGAGGTGCTCCATTCCACCAATAATTTCCCGGAGTTTACCGGGCGGGTTTGTCCAGCGCCCTGTGAAACTGCGTGTACCCTTAATCTCGCTGATGCACCAGTCACCATCAAAACCATTGAATGCGCCATTATCGATAAAGGTTGGGAAGAGGGCTGGGTAACCCCCCAGATTCCCAGCCACCGCACTGGCAAGCAGGTGGCCGTAGTGGGTTCAGGTCCGGCGGGGCTTGCCTGCGCACAACAGTTGGCGCGGGCGGGACACCGGGTGACGGTCTTTGAAAAGTCGGCGCGTATTGGCGGTTTGCTGTGCTATGGTATCCCTGACTTCAAGATGGGTAATTTACTTGTCGATCGACGCATGGCGCAAATGCAAGCGGAAGGCGTGGAATTTCGTCCTAACAGCCATGTGGGCGTCAATGTCGGGATAGACAAACTGATGGACGAGTATGACGCACTGGTATTAGCGGGTGGCGCTGAAAAGCCTCGGGATTTGGCCATTCCAGGGCGAGATCTCTATGGTATTGACTTTGCGATGGATTTTCTTACCCAACAAAATCGGCGCGACGAGGGAAAAACATTTCCTAAAGAAGAGGAAATTCTTGCCCGGGACAAAGATGTATTGGTCATTGGCGGCGGTGACACCGGATCAGACTGTGTCGGCACGTCGGTGCGGCAAGGGGCGAATTCGGTAACCCAATTGGAAATCATGCCAAAGCCGCCGGTGCGCGAGAATAAACTGCTTACTTGGCCCCATTGGCCTATGAAATTGCGTACCTCTACTTCCCATGAAGAAGGCTGTGAGCGGGATTGGGCGGTAGCCAGCAAAGCCTTTATGGGAGAAAATGGTTGGATCACTGGGTTGCAAGGGGTGCGGGTAGCATGGACCCAACAGGACGACCATTGGGTGATGCAAGAAATTCCGGGCAGCGAGTTTCTCATCAAAGCAGAGTTAATATTGCTCGCTATGGGTTTTGTCTCGCCAATCCACACCGGTATGCTGGAATCATTGAGTGTGGATTTTGACGATGACGGTAACGTCAAGGCAAATACCCAAAACTATCAAACCTCCATCAACCGCGTGTTTACCGCAGGGGATATGCGTCGTGGCCAATCGTTAGTGGTGTGGGCCATTCGTGAAGGCCGGCAATGTGCTCGAGCCGTGGATGAATCCCTAATGGGGCATTCGGATTTACCCCGTTGATGTTTTGAGCAATAGGTGCTTATAGCAATAATGTTATAAGCACCTGTTGTTTCACTAAACTAACTCACACCCTCCAGCGTCTTCAGTTTCTTCATTTTCCATTCTATTGTTATTTTTTTTCTCTATGGGCAGGCCTATACTAACCGTGTCTTTATTACTATTCCCGAGTAATTTATTACTAACCAATTTGAGTTGACCCGTTTTGATCTCCAGCAAGTGAGGTTACTATCTATGAATATGGATAATACGCCACGTTTTGTCAGCCGTTTGACGAGAGAGACCTTGGCGCTTGTTTTGGCGGGTGGACGCGGTAGCCGATTGAAGCATTTAACCCAGTGGCGAGCTAAACCGGCGACTCCCTTTGGGGGTAAATTCCGCATTATCGACTTCCCCTTGTCCAATTGTTTGAATTCTGGTATCCGGCGTATGGCCGTATTAACCCAGTACAAAGCCCATTCCTTGATACTGCATACGCAACGAGGGTGGGGTTTTTTACGGGGCGAGTTTAACGAGTTTGTGGAGCTTTGGCCGGCCCAGCAGCGTTTGCAATCGTCTTGGTATCGGGGCACTGCGGACGCGGTCTATCAAAACCTGGATATTATCCGTGACCATGATCCCGAGTATGTGCTGGTTTTAGCGGGAGATCATGTCTATAAAATGGATTACGGCCCTATGATAGCCCATCATGTGGAGCGTCAGGCTGATGTTACCGTGGGTTGTATCGAGGTGCGACGGGAGCGGGCAGCCGGTGAATTTGGCATCATTGCCATCAACGAGGATGATCGCGTTGTGGAATTCGCTGAAAAGCCGCAAGATCCAGCACCCCTGCCAGGTCGCGAAGATTTAACCTTAGCCTCCATGGGCATCTATGTATTTAACGCCAAATTTTTGTACGAACAGCTTATCAGAGACGCTGATACGCCAAAATCCAATCATGATTTTGGTAAAGATGTTATTCCTGCGGCTATTGACCGCTATCGCGTAGTGGCCTATGCCTTTCGCGATGTGCAAACTGGTAAACAAAATTACTGGCGTGATGTGGGTACAGTGGA
Source organism: uncultured Candidatus Competibacteraceae bacterium (assembly GCA_964423745.1). Lineage (GTDB taxonomy): Bacteria > Pseudomonadota > Gammaproteobacteria > Competibacterales > Competibacteraceae > CAYRGG01. The sequence goes on from CAYRGG010000004.1 coordinate 98,786, forward strand.
TGCGTTTTGGGAAGCCAACATTGAACTTGCTGGGGTCAGTCCAGATCTCAATCTCTATGACGAAGAATGGCCCATCTGGACTTATCAAGCCCAATTACCACCGGCCAAGTTTGTATTCGATGATAAGCATCGCCGTGGTATGGCGGTGGATTCGCTGATCTCGGGAGGTTGTATTATTTCCGGTGGCGATGTCACGCGCTCGGTGTTGTTTTCCAATGTCAAAGTCCATTCTTACGCCCACTTGAAGGATGCTGTTGTGCTACCCAACGTGGATATAGGACGTTATTGCCGTCTCAATAAGGTGATCATTGACGAAGGTTGTCAACTTCCCCGAGAGACGGTGATAGGGGAAAACCCAGAGGCGGATGCGGCGCGTTTTTACATTTCGGAAGGGGGGGTTGTCTTGGTGACTCCGGAAATGCTGGGTCAACAACCCCATTATGTACGCTAGTATCAGTTTGCATAGACGGTACCTTACCGTGATTGATCAGGCTCCGGCAATCGACGGCAGGGAAATATCATGAGAATCGCGATTTTAACCAACGAATACCCTCCCCATATTTACGGCGGCGCAGGGGTTCATGTGGAGCACCTGACCCGCGCTTTAGCCGCGCTGGATAACCAAAAGCACAGCATTCGCGTTTTATGTTTTGGCAATCAACAGGAGCAGCATGATAACCTAACGGTGCAAGGTATCCATGGGGATAGTCAGGTTCCTTTTCAGGATCCCCGCCACCGTAAATTTATGGATACCTTGGTGCGGGATATTATGATGGCGGGCACTCTGGAGGGTACTGATATCGTCCATTGCCATACTTGGTATGCGCATCTGGGGGGCTGTCTTGTGAAACAACTGTTGGGCGCCCGACTGGTGCTGACCACCCATTCCCTGGAACCCCATCGACCTTGGAAAGTGGAACAACTTGGTACGGCGTATAATGCCAGCGCTTGGGTGGAGAAAACCGCCTATCAAAATGCCGACGGGGTGATCGCTGTCTCCAAGGCGATGCAGACCGATGTCAAAACCCTCTATCAGGTGCCAGCCGATAAAATTCGGGTGATCTACAATGGTGTAGATCTTAGTCAGTACACCAATTCTCCTAACCCTGATGTGTTAGCTTCCTATCAAATAGATCCTGATAAGCCGTTTATATTATTTGTCGGTCGGATTACTCGGCAAAAGGGTATTATTCATTTGGTTAACGCCATTAAATATCTGCATCCCGATATGCAAGTGGTGTTGTGTGCAGGGGCACCGGATACCGAAGCAATCGGTCGAGAAATGGCAGACCAAGTGACCCGGGCCCGCACTGAATCAAAAAACCACATTATCTGGATTTCAAAAATTCTCCCTGAACAAGATGTTATTACCCTATACAGTCATGCGTCGGTGTTTGTCTGTCCCTCCGTCTATGAACCTTTTGGCATCATTAACTTAGAAGCCATGGCCTGTGAAACGCCGGTAGTGGCTGCCGCGGTGGGTGGGATTCCAGAGATTGTCGTCCCTGGGGAGACCGGTTTCTTGGTGCCCTTTGAGGCCAACGGCTGCGGCGATGTGGAGCCCCGGGATGGTGAACAATTTGCCCAGGATTTAGCCAAAGCAGTCAACGCTATTGTGGATGATCCCGACAAACGTCGGGTGATGGGTATAAAAGCACGCAAACGGGTAGAGAAGTATTTTAGTTGGCAAAGTATCGCTCGGCAGACATTGGATTTTTATAAAACGCTTCTCGATACTGACGGTAAGCGCTAGGATATTTGCGCTAATTTGTCCTTCATTTATTTAACATAATATACATTATACGAAGTAATAAAATTATTACCGGTAACCTTAAACAACAACCCATGAGCTAGGAACGATTTATTTTTTTAATTTTTTAAATTAGCACATTAGAAACCGCGCAACAGTATTCCTAACACTAAAACCACAAGTGCGATACAAAAACCAATCATCCACTGCACAAGTCCCATGCGACCCTGTAATTGGGTTAAGCGTTCCTCAACTTTATTTATACGTTCAAATAAGCGTGTATCACCGGCATCTATGCGTTCAATCAGCTGCGTCTGACTTGCGTTGATGCGTTCAAGTAAGCGTGTATCACCGGCATCCATGCGTTCAAGTAAGCGTGTATCACCGGCATCCATGCGCTCAATCAGCTGCGTCTGACTTGCGTTGATGCGTTCAAGTAAGCGAGCATCACCGGCATCCATACGCTCGGTAAGCCGATGCTCCATCTGTACCAGTTCCGTCCTGAGGGATGTCATATCCCCTTTAGTCACGAGTTCGCCGAAGCCTTCCCTAAGAACCTCAGCAAGAGCCTGTGCTTGACCCTTGGCTTGAGCCTCGGTAAAACCGGCAGACTGCAAAGTTTCGGCGTATTTTAAGGTGTCAAACGTTGTTGTCATTGATAGAAAATATAAGTATCACGATCACAAAGATTATCATGAAACAAGCCGACTAAATTAGCAAACAAAACGCCTATTTTTATTAACTTGACACCGTTGAACTTATATTCCAAATAATTAACTTATAGAATGTGTTTATGTGTAACTGACGATCATGTTTAATGTGCGATGGGCACTAAAAAATTATCAAAACGTTCTTCTGCCACCGAGGTCAGTGAGTTCCTGCGCAAGGCTGCGACGACGCCCGCTGTAGCCAGCAAATCTCAAGCACGTCTTATCTTTGCTTTAGACGCCACCGCAAGCCGTCAACCTACCTGGGATCGTGCCTGTCAGCTGCAAGGCGAGATGTTTAAAGAAACCGAGTCCATCGGCAATCTTGCCCTACAGTTAGTCTGGTATCGCGGTGTCGGTGAATTCAGCAAAACGCCTTGGCTAGTGGATACGCAAACTTTAGTGCGGCGTATGAGCGCCGTCACCTGTTTGGGTGGGCTAACGCAAATCGCCCGTGTGTTAAATCATGGGATTCAAGAAACTCGCCAGCATCGTCTGCGCGGCTTGGTGTTTGTGGGCGATTGTATGGAGGAAGATGCTGAATACTTATATCATCAAGCGGGTCAACTGGGTGTCTTAGGGGTACCTGTGTTTATGTTTCAAGAAGGCAGCGAACCGGTGACCGGCCGCACCTTTAAAAAGATAGCCCAACTTAGCCACGGTGTTTACTGCCCCTTTGATACCGGCAGTGCCCAGCAATTGCGGGAGTTACTGAAAGCGGTGGCCGTCTATGCCGTGGGTGGACAACAGGCCCTAGAGTCTTTAAGCCGCGCCCGCGGTGGTTTAACTTTACAGCTCACCCATCAACTAAAAGGTTAACTATGTATGCAGCTGTTGCTGCTCCTCATCGTCTTATTCGCCAGCCTATTTTGGTTTATGCGTTGGTCGTCCCAGGTTGGCCCTACCCGGACCGCCGAGATTCTACGCTGGATTACCATGGGCGGCCTAGGTTTGTTACTACTTATGGCTTTTACTCGGGGTGGCGCGGCTTTGGTAGCGCCCTTCCTAGCGCTGTTATTGCCCATTGCCCTGCGTCATTGGCGAAAGTTGTTACCCCTGTTTACTCAGGGCGCTGGGGGTGGAACTGGTCATGCCAACAGCGCTTCTGCAGTGCAGACCCAGTTTTTGCACATGACTTTAGATCACGCCAGTGGCGTCATGCAAGGTCAGGTTGTTACAGGACATTTCCAAGGCCGTCAGCTAGATGATTTAACCCTGCAAGAGTTGCTTTCACTGTGGCAAGAATGTCAACAGGATGCCCAATCTGCCGCCGTATTAGAAACTTATTTGGATCGCACCCACGAGAACTGGCGAGAAGCGCCTTTCCAAGAAAACCATACCTCCGATGCCCCTCAGCCCAAATCTTCGACTCAAGAAGCCTATGAGATTCTGGGTTTACAACCGGGGGCTAGTAAGGCTGACATTAAGACTGCCCATCGCCGACTTATTCAGCGCCTGCATCCCGATCATGGCGGGTCGTCTTATTTAGCCGCCCGTATCAACTGGGCTAAAGATGTGTTGCTAAACGACTGATTCTAGCTGGGTCTTTCTGTCGAGGTTCATCGTATTTTAATACAACGTTTACGTGAACTTAATCTGTTTTTTAGCTAGCTTTAAAATAAGTTTTTTTAGTATAGTTTTGTTGTTTAATCACAATCAAATCTGATCTTACCTATCATACCCATTGAAACAAGCTATAATGAAGTACTTTAAGAAAATTCAAACTGGCATCAACGTAGAACCGATCCTCAACGAAATCAACCACCAAACAGATCCGTGGGGCCTTCACAACGGACGCCAGGAAAAAATTGCTGTGCAACGTGAAGCGCGTTCGATTTCACTTCGTGGTCTGAGAAAATCTAAAATTCAAGACCGTAAACGATATGATGTTCACGAGAGCCGCTTTACCACAGTGGCCTGCCATTTTCCCCAAACTATTGCTTTTATCGAAGCTTTTGCAGCAAGCCAAAACGCCCAATTGGGTCGAGCTAAGCTGGTCAATCTGCCACCGGGCAATCGCGTATACCCCCACGTTGATCGAGGGGAGTATTATAAAATTCGTGACCGCTATCATTTGATTCTACAAAGCGGTGACGCGGGTAGTCTCTTAGAAAGCGGAGGCGAGCTGGCCCGTATGCACACCGGCGAGCTCTGGTGGTTTGACAATAAACAGATCCACCAATCATTCAATGATTCACAGATTGAGCGTCTGCATTTAATTTTCGATGTGTTACCCGTATCACGGTTGCATTTATTAGCAGGGGATCCATTATGTCTTGTGAAACCCTTAACAATTTCCGTACGAGAATATTCATAGACTTAATTGCATTCTTCTTTATCACTGAATGACTCCAGGGATGGAGGAAGACCCGCCGAGCGACATCGAGAAGTGTAACGGCGGGTGAGGTCGAAGCGATCAATTAAGATTTGTTTCATCATGAAATTCGGGTCTTTTTTGTACTATACTTAAAGCTGGTTAGGGTATACAGGTTGTGTAAAGAAGCTCCCGGAAGAACACGTAAAACCCGCCGGGCACAATAGCGTAAGCTGTAAGGGCGAGAGGCCCTGAACTCAAGCGCGTGGAGAGCCACAGCCACCCAAGGCCATGAGGGCGACGACAACCAAGCTGTTCTCGACGCTGCGGGGGTTCGATGAAACGCGAATTTGTCAGGCTAATGAGCTGAGGCTGGACCGAGGTGATATTAGTCATGATGAAACTCTAAAATATTATCTTCGGTGACCTGTTTAGGGTTTCAACGCCGCAAGTAACCCAGCGCTTTAGGAAGTGGCACATTATTACCAAAACTATCTTCGCCATAACCATTTTCCGCCAGAATCTGCAGATCGGTCAGCACCCGCTGGTCACCGATAAAGACAATGGTGAGGTCGGTGTTGATATCGATCTGTCCAGTGCCTTGAAGTCGGGTAATTTCTTGGTTGACCTGTTGCAATAAGTCATCATTTTGACCAGCGATCTCTTGTGATAATTGCAGGGGTTGTTCGTAGATGATGAGCTTACCCTGTTCCGCTAGGGTCATGACGACGTTCAGAACGATGCTGGATAAACGGTCTTGACTGTTATTTTTGCCTTGCAGGGGAAAGTTTCTGATTTCTGCATTAAGCCAGCGCCGTTTGCGAGCATTGATTTTTTCATTAACCCGAAACAGTTCCAACGGAGAAGCCGCGTTATAGCTGTCTTCTTCAAACTCCATGCGGATATTGCTGCCATAGTGGTTGACAATTTTGGCGATCAACGTCGAGGGACGCACATGAAAACCCCGATAACGGGGCACCGGCGCGGTTATCCTGTCCACTTTTGCATAATGATTCAGCATGCCGTGACAAAGGCGTTGACCACAGCCCAGATAACGACCTGCAAAGGTGATGGCGTAACCCATGAGGGATTTCAACAAGGGCTTTGCATGCACGATGGGATGCCGGCGGAGTCCCTTGTTTGCCGTCTGAATATAGAGATGACGTTCGTAATAATGGGTCAAGTCAGTAGCGATGGTGAGTAGATGAAAAATAATCGTCGCGTGACCCCGCAAAACCGGAAGATCCGCATCTAAGTGTTCGATTTCAGTATCCGAAACATAGGTGTCATACAGGGATTGCAGATTATGAAAACGGTGTTTGAGATAACGTAGACTTTCTTCGCTTACAGGGTCAGGCACATACTTCGAGTAATTTTGGGGAGTAAGATGCGCCACGGTGTGGAGTAATTCGCTCTCGGCCGCCAAATTCAGAAAAGCGGTTGCCAACTGGGTAACCACGGTTGCGGTATTAGTTACCCTTCGTGGGGTGCGGTTGTGAAGCAACTGACCGGCCGGTAAATCTTCTCGATAATCGGTTAACAAATTATTACCCGTGTCGGGTAAATCCAGTTTTGCAGCCTGTTCTAGAAAACGTTTTGCCGTTTCCCGTAGTACATCATTGCTAAAATTAAGGGTTTGCTGAGTGGCGGCGTCGAAATCCCCCTCAACAGGTAATAATTGGTATCTGGGTAACCCATGATGAATGTGTAAAAGACGATAGCTGATATTAGAGAACAGCTTAAGGGTTGCCGTACAAGCCCGTAACTGGTACCAACGGCGATTATTGCGGGCGCCGTATGAATCAAATAATTCTTCAAGCTGGGTGGACTGGGACAACACGTCACCTAGCAGAGGGCGTGTTAACGGGATGTTGTTATCCACAGATGAAGATAAATAATAGGCTAGACGCAACAGGGGCACGGCACGTCTAGCAATAAGACTGTGAAACAACTTATCGTCAACATGGATTGAATTGATGGCTTGCTGGGCTGTATCAGCGTTTTGCTTCATTGTGAACCGCCCTGCGCTTTTGACGTGGTTTTAGAAAAAAATGCCAAGCTTATTCCTTATGCATTACAGCTTGTTTTCAAGTTACTTTACAGAGTGGATCCAGCAGTATTATCTGGTTTTGCCAAGTAGGCTATGAATAGCTGATGCGCATTGTGATCGGTCTGCTTGAGTTTTTGTAGTGTTGTTTTAAAAAGAGCCACCTGTTGGTCATGTTTTTCCAGTAGTGACGCCAAGTGGCTGGTTTCCAAGTTATTGGGTTGGCCACCGCGGTGTTTATATTTTTCTTCCAGATAAAGGAGATAATCTAAGTGGTTTTGTTTGCTGTGACCCATTGCTTGATAGGTTTCCCAGGCGGTGATGGCGGCGCTGGGGAGCTTTTTTGGTGTTGAGTTGGAGTCTTGTTGGTTTCTCATGATTAAAAAGATGATGATATAAAAAAGGTTTTAAATGTTTTTGTGGATGACTTCACAAATGGGTATTTCCCAAACCTCACAACGACAGCGCTGACGAAACGCGCTTTCATTATCTATAGCATACCTACGTACCATGGCTAACACTTTGATGGACTCAGCAGCTTGCAACCTTTCCCGCCAAATCGCCCGGGCACTCTTGGCAAGACAGGCCACCCTAGCGCCCTGTTTATTCAGTAACCATAAGCGATTGCCCTGATACTGGGCGGTAAGCTCACTACCAGCGGTTAAATCTGCCAAACGGCGATGCAGAGGATCATCTTTAGGAAAGCGACTGGGATAACTAAGATAAAGAGCGTCTAGGCCAAGCATATGGTAGCGTCTACTGAGCACCGCGGATGGGATAGTTACATTGATAGATCCCCTGCGACGCCGGATGGAGGCACCGGTTAATAGGGTCGTATGGGGATTTGTCTGCTGTTCGAATAAACACAAGGTTTCTCGGGCTCGGGTCATGGCCACATAATACAACCGCCGTTCCGCTTCACGCTGGTCCCCTTGCTGCCCCCTAAGGGCTTTCTTCCAACCCCCCTCAGGGACAAACACATGGCAAAATTCCATACCCTTGGCGCCGTGTACAGTGCCCAGAAAGACACCCTTCCCTACCCTGCCGTCGCGTTGCTGTTCTTGCAAGGTCTCTACTATAAATGCCAAAGTCTGCTTTGCCGACACGGTTTGATCGGCGGTTTCATGACGCCAAGCCGTTAATACGGTCTGCAAATACTGACGCCAAGGGGTATCGGCTTGGGGGACAAGATGGTACAAATCTGTCGCTTTACATAGGCTATTGCCTAGATTTCTCAATTCATCCAAGAAATTTGCCACTTCCCGAACCCGAAACAAAAATCGCCAGGCCCGCCGATCCCGTGCCAGATCCACGGGAATTCCCGCATATTCCAGGGCGGCACGGATGGGTTCAAGCACCCGCCAGGTGCGCACCAGTACCGCAAAGTCAGACCAAGGCACTGTGTTATCCAACGCTTTTAAACGCAGCAGCTCACTGACCAGAACTTGCGCTTGTTGGCTAAGACTGTCCACCTGCAATACCTGCACTCTACCCTGTCCTAGGGTAGGATCGAGCCGCTCCCAACGACCGCCGGGCGGTAGATCTCGACGGGCTTGATCAACGCCAATGGGCTGCTCGGCTTTCATACGATCCTGATTGTGCTGAATCAATTGGTTTGCAGCGTTGATAATATGGACGCTGGAGCGGTAATTCTCCAACAAATAGTGAATTTTTGCCGGATAATCGGTTTGAAACCGGCGAATGAATTCCACATGGGCGCCGCGGAACTGATAAATATTTTGATCATCATCGCCGACGGCGAGGATGGCCAGCTTGTCGTCACGCTCTTGCAGGGTGCGCCCGGCGATGGCTGAGATCAACCCATACTGGCGAGCATCGATGTCCTGATACTCGTCCACTAGAATGGTGCGATACCCCGCCAGCAGCCGCTCCCGCAGTTCATCGGGTTCAAAACCTGGCATGTCTTCAACCCCTTTGAGACGTTGGGTGGCGGTTTCAACCAACCCATCAAAATCCACTGGCTTATCTCCCTCAGCTCTGGACAGGGCCAAACTACGTCCACACAGTCTGAGGGCCAGACCATGATAGGTCTGCACCGTCACACCTCGGGCAGCGGCGCCCACCAAAGCCAGCAACCGCTGGCGCAATTCAATCGCCGCGTTCCGGTTAAAGCATACAATCAAAATACTCTCCGGGCGCTGTTGGGCAACCCGCAACAGATACGCGCAACGGTGTATCACAGTACGGGTCTTGCCCGCACCAGGACCCGCTAACACGAGGAGATTTGCCTCGGCAGGGGCAGTGACGATGGCCGTCTGACTCGAGTTGTTGAGAACTTCGACAATGCGTCGGTAACCTTGCGGGCTAGTGGCCCGGGCTAGTATCTCGCGGGATTCTTTGAAGTAACGGGCCACAAAGTCTTTTTTTGGCAAGCTAAAATAAGCGCTTGCCAAAGTCAGGGCTTGGTGGATTTTTGCCACGCCACGGCGCGCGTATTCATTCATCACATGAATTTGGAATAGACGCTCTCGATAATGCTCCGCCAAAAGCATAAAATCCCTCTTTTCATAGCGACGTTTCGAGGGTTTTAGCCGCACTGTAAGGGCCTGACGAAACACCGCTAAACCCTGCTGCAGATGGATGACCCGGTTTTCATGGAGAAACAATAAGGCGCTATCAATGGCTGCCAGCGGCTCGGACTGTTGAGGTAATGTCATGTCTTTATTGAGAGCTTGCAAGATATCTTCGGCGGCAAACTCCACCAACAGATCCGCCCGCGCAGGGGCCTCTGGCGGTATCCTGTCGAGTATGGCTTGGAACGTACACTGGGCCAGTGCTTGGCGCAGCGTCGCCCGCTCGGCAACGCAACCCCAGGGCTGCAGCAGTTTCAGCTTATACTGATCGCGGCGTTGATAGCGCAAGCTGAGACTTCCCCGCTGGGTGGTAAGTCCTTGGCCATCGTGACTTAAGCTCTGCAGGATACTGCGAATATCTTCGGGGGTGCTGTGAAAACCGCGATCCAATAACTTCTGATTCACTAGCCGCAGTGATAGCAGATACCACGCGCCATCGTCCGCCCCAGGATCTTCTTCGCGCAGTACTTGGATGAGGGTGCTCTCCAAGTGACAGGCACGAGCCAACAGATTCACTGACGGGTGCTTGACTTTATAACGCAACCGGGCACTCAACTGCAGGCTTTGACTCACCAGACCCGCCTGGGCCATATCCAGCAACGTGCGCAGTACCCGGCGGGTCTCGCTCATAGCCACAGGATCGTCTTCAGGGGTGCTTTTAAACGCACTGTGTTGGGCCAGTTCGTCGGCGCTCAAACCCTTATCACCAGCGCTGTTCATGAGTGTTTGCAGAATCGCCAGCCAGCGGTTTTGCTGCCGTTGGGAGAGCTGCAGGGAAGCTATTTTAGCCCTTGCCTCAGCCAAGCTAGTGACCAGGGGACGACCCTGAAATACCCGCGTGCTATTGTCATTGCGTTCCAACAACTGGGCTCGCTCCAACCAGGCGATGGCGATCTTGACTTTGCTATCCGCTTGCCTGTCCTGGTTATCGAAGGAGGCGTCCACCTGCTCCATCCGTAACAACTCACCCGGTGTAATAACCACATCCCCTCGGGCGTCCCGCTTTGCCCGGCGTAATCCACGCAAGATCTGATTAAGGTCACGTTGATTTAATTGAGACAGTGCGCTGAGGCGAAATTGATCTTCCATATCAGCATCGTTATAGAGCAACAGGCAATCGGCTTGACGCTGATCCCGTCCAGCCCTGCCCGCCTCTTGCAAGTAGTTTTCCAAAGATCCGGGAATATCCGCATGGATCACCAAGCGCACGTCGTCTTTATCTATACCCATGCCAAAGGCATTGGTAGCGCACATAACGACCATCTCACCGTTGAGAAACTGTTCTTGACGTTGCCGCTTCTCAGCACTGTTGAGACCGGCATGGAAAGCCGTCGCCGCCCAATCGCGGGCTTGTAGATAGGCGGCCGTGTCGTCGGCATGACGTCGCGTAGCGCAATAGACGATGGCACTGCCCTGAGTCAGCCGTTCCTTGAGCAGCGCATCCAATTGCGCCAGCTTTTCAGCCTGACCGCTAAGCTGCACGGCAAACCGCAAGTTTGGCCGCTCGATCCCGCCGGTAAATACGGCCAATTCTTGATTCAAAGTGTGTTTGAAATGTTCCAGTATTTCCAGACGCACCGCCAGCTTGGCGGTGGCGGTAAAACACTGCACCGGTGGAATGGCTGTCTGTTGTTTTTCGGCAAAGGTTTTTATATAGCGAGCGGCATAAAGATAATCTGGCCGAAAATCATGCCCCCATTTGGACAGACAGTGGGCTTCGTCAAACACCCATGCGCCGATCTCCCGCTGGCTGAGGGTCTCACTCAGGGATCGATTGCGTAACTGCTCAGGTGAAATATACAAGATAGCCACATCACCCAAGCGTACCCCTTCCAATACGGCAGCCCGTTCCGGGGGGGTGAGTAACCCATACAGGGCTGTAGCATTGGGAGAACCGGTTTTACGACAGAGGTTATCCACCTGATCTTTCATAAGGGCTTGGAGGGGTGATATTACCACCGTCAAACAACTGCGGCGGTAGTAACGGATCAAACCAGGCAGTTGATAGCACAACGACTTACCGCCCCCTGTAGGAAGCACCGCAAACAGCGGCTGGTCCGCCATACCCTGTGCTACGATAGTGCGTTGCAGGCTGTCTCCTTGCTCACTTTGCGGCTCAGAACGAAAGTTGGCAAAGCCAAAAAACCGCCTCAACCAGGGATCCGGGTCGTGGGTTTCTCGACAGTAGCGACAATCAGGGTCGGCGCAGGATTCATCCCGCAGCTGCCTCACTAGATTGACCACACCTGGAAAGCGATGCCGTAGCCAGCCAGGCAGCACCGAATTACCACCGGCCACTTGCAACCAAGCGCTTACATAGGCAAGTTCCAGACGGTGTTGGGGATGGGGCAATAACTGAATCACTTGTTGGCGAAAAGCCGTTTGGCAAACACGATCCTGACAGAGGCGTTGTAGAGTATCATAAGCCACAGCCGCCGAAGGCTGAGCGGCGCCCAGCCAGGCTAGCACCTGAGCAAGTCCTTCGCCGCTAGGGGTTAAACAGTACCGATACAATGCCAGGAGATCCGGCTGCTTGCGTTGCAAGCTAGCAAACTGTTGACATTGGTCGACAAATAAACCGCTGGCCAGTCTCCCGTCGGCCAGAGGATCATTGAGAGTATCGCGTACCAATTTGTAGTCTTTGACCAAGCGGTGATAGGGATTCTCCGGAAACGCCAGGGGTGATAGATAGAGGGTATCGACAACGGGCTTGTCAAGCAGCTGTAGCTCGGGAGTTAATTGACGGATAATAGGAATATCATGGTCGATAATATTATGACCCAGCAGATAATCCGCCTGTCGTGCCAGTTGATCCAGTTCCGCCAGCGCCGCCTGCACTTGAAATTGACCTTGACGTAGGAAGGTTTGGTCCTGCAAAAAAGCGCCCAGGGCGTAAACCTCACCACGTTCATTGACTTCCAAATCGAGCACTAGGCAACGCGCCAAAAATGCATCTGTTTGCAAAGGGTTAATGATCATAGCAAGTGAGTATCAGAAAATTATCCTATTGACTGACCGTGACAGGCTATCTTGTTAGTGGTTAAGTGATCTAACATTACAAAAATGTCGGTAAATATTCTTTTTGGCAACCTGTCATAAACCTGCGCTAACCCATGCCAGGTTAAGGGTCATTCCGATACACTTAAGCGTAGCTGGGGCAAAACAGCCTCTTGTCATGGGCTCCCATTACCCTACTATTAACAAGTTAGCAATTATCGTTTCTCACAATACTTAGAGCCACTATGAGTCAATACATCGTCAACGTCACTAGCGAAAACTTCCAGCAAATTATCTTGGAAGGTTCTATGAAACAACCGGTTTTGGTGGATTTCTGGGCCGACTGGTGTGGACCTTGCAAACAATTGACACCCATTTTGGAAAAGCTTGCCAATGAGTACCAGGGTCGTTTCTTGCTAGCCAAGATTAATTGCGACGAACAACAAATGATCGCTGCTCAATTTGGTGTTAGAAGTCTGCCTACTGTGTATCTGGTGGATAAAGGTCAACCCGTGGATGGTTTTAGCGGCGCCCAACCGGAAAGCACCATACGGGCCTTTTTAGATCAACATTTACCCGATCCCATCCGCGGCGAAGTGGATGAAGCCATGGCCTTACTAGCCGCTGGCGATAGCCAAGGCGCTATTACAAAACTGAAATCAGCCGCCCAAACCGCCAAAGAACCTCACCCCATCAACGTGATACTCGCCAAAGCTTATATTTTGGAAAACCGGCTGGACGACGCTGAGAGCTTGCTTGCCACCATTCCCACCGTTTACCAAGATGCCGACTACCAAAGCGTTAAAGCAGAACTGGAACTTAAGAAAAACGCCGCCGATACCCCAGCCATCCGGGAACTCAACGAACAGTTGCAGCGCAACCCGGCGGACGACAATCTGCGTTTACAGCTTGCAGTCCAGCTTCATGCGGTGGGACGCCACAAAGAGGCGTTAGAAACCGTGTTAGTAATTCTCCGCAAAGATCTTAATTTCGCTGATGGCGAGGCTAAAAGAACCTTTATGGATATCCTCGCGGTATTAGGTCAAGGTAATACTATGGCGGCGCAGTACCGGCGTGCTTTGTTTAGCCTCCTCTATTAAGCCATGTGTCTAGCATGGTGGTGGGTTTGCCTGGGATCAATATATTATTTTTCGACGCCAATTACATAAAGATGATGGTATAAAAAGCTATATTTTTAAACTGACAAAAACCGCTGGTTACACTTAGGTTTCATGGAGATACCCTGTAACGAAGATGATTTCATTAACTGACTGCAACCTTTTTTCTAGACAGTTAGTGCGGATTGTCGCTCTTGCTCTCCTCTACTATAGTGTAGGTCAACTCAGCTTACAGCTGGCTATTGACCCTGGCTATAGCACCGCTCTTTGGCCAGCCTCCGGCATTGCTTTAGCAGGGCTCTTACTGGGGGGAAAGCGTCTATGGCCTGGGATTTTGTTAGGCTCGTTTGCTATCAATCTTGTCATCTCATGGGACACGAGCGATGAGGTTACCTTAATCCACGCCAGTGGTTTAGCCCTCGGCATTGGTGTTGGCGCAACCCTTCAGACGCTCATGGCAACGGCGCTCATCACCCGCTATGTATCCATAACAGGTGGCCTACTCCAGTCCCCTGAGGTCATTAAACTACTTGCCCTGGGTGGTCCCTGCGGCTGCCTTGTTAATGCCACCTGGGGCGTGACGTTGCTATGGCTGTTTGGCAAGATTTCATCTTCGCAATATCTATTCAGTTGGACCAACTGGTGGGTCGGCGATACCACTGGCGTTTTAACGGTTTTACCCCTAGCCCTCGCTTTTGCGGGACAACCCCGAGGAGTTTGGCGTAAGCGAGCTGTTTTTGTAGCGGGATCGTCGCTATTGACATTGTCTGTGGTGGGTATTCTATTCTCCCTAGCAAATACCCACGAACAGGCGCGAATCCTGTCCCGATATGAACGTCAAGCCCTTATGATTGGCGATTCTTTAGAAAAACAGTTTGCCAGCTACCGGGATATTTTACGCTCGATTCGGAGTTTCTTCGCCAGCAGCGAGACGGTTAGTCGTGAAGAATTTCGACGTTTTACAGCCCATGCTTTAGCGCAAACACCGAGTATTCAGTCGCTTTCTTGGAACCCTCATATACACTTTGCACAACGTAGGGCTTTGCAAGAGAAGGCCCGCCGTGACGGCATCTTAAATTTTAGGATTACGGAACAGGATGCCACCAAAACACTGATACCCGCAGCTCAGCGGCCTGAATACGTGATCGTGTACTATATTGAACCCCGTTCGAGCAATGCGAATACCCTGGGTTTTGATATGTACTCAGATTCGACACGTCGCCTAGCCATGAATCTCGCCCGTGATTCTGGTCGGGCGGTGACGACCGCGCCTATTGCTCTGGTTCAGGAAATGGGCCATCCAACGGGCATACAACTCATCTTGCCGGTTTTCGAGGGCAGTAATGTACCCCTCAATCGTGCTCAACGTCGTGCACAATTGCTGGGCTATATAGTGGGAACTTTTCGGATCGGCGACATTCTTGCGGCGGCCGTGACAGACGTTTCTGCACGGGGCATCGAAGCCCGCCTTTATGATCAAACGTCAGCGGATGAAGACATTCCCCTGGCTGGCTACCGGCTCGATACAACCGGCCACAGTACTGTTTTTTCTATCGATAAAAATTTCTCGCTGCAAACGGAACTTGTTTGGTCAAAAAACTATGCCATTGGCACCCGTATCTGGCAACTGGTGGTGACGCCAACATCCGATTATCTACCGGCTCAGCCCAGTTGGGAGGTTTGGGGTGTACTCGCTGTAGGTCTTGGGTTCACCGGGTTACTGAGTTCTTTTTTGCTTATTCTAACCGGACGCAGCGTGCTCGACCAGCAACGTACCCAAGATCTTGCCCAAATCAATAGGTCACTGCAGTTAGAGATGAAACAGCGCGAGCACACTGAGCAGGCACTTTATCATGAGAAAGAGCGGGCGGAAATTACCCTACATTCCATCGGTGATGGGGTTATCACCACGGATGCCCTGGGAAATATTGAGTATCTCAATTCTATTGCTGAAAAAATTACCGAGTGGACAACAGCGGAGGCACAGGGTAAATCGCTCCTATCAGTCTTTCGTATTATCGACGAAGAGACTCGTCAACCAGTTTTGGATCCCACTGTTCGCTGCCGCCATGAAGGCCGTATCATTGGGCTTGCTAGTCACACCGTGCTGATCAGTCGCAGTGGACAAGAATATGCCATCCAGGACTCCGTAGCGCCCATTCGAGATCGTGATAATAACCTCTTGGGCATGGTTGTGGTCTTTAACGACGTCAGCGAGACGCGCCGGATGGCGCGTGAGGCCGCTTACCATGCCAGCCATGACCTATTGACCGGTTTAGCAAACCGCCGGGAATTTGAGCAACGGCTTGAGCGCGCCCTAGCGAGTAGTAAACAGCAAGGCGTTCAACATGCCCTTTGCTATTTGGATCTGGATCAATTTAAGATCGTTAATGACACCGTCGGCCATCGGGCTGGCGATGAACTGCTCAAACAAATCAGCGCCTTATTGAAAACGGGCCTGCGTAACCGAGATACCTTAGCCCGGCTCGGGGGCGATGAATTTGCCTTGTTGCTCAACAATTGCCCGCTCCAAAAGGCGCTTGAGATTGCCGAGCTGTTGGTGGCCAGCGTGCGTAATTTCACCTTTGTGTGGCAGCAACGTTCTTTCGAATTGGGGGTCAGCATTGGTTTAGCACCCGTTCACGGGCGTCTACGAACCATTGAGGAAGCCCTTGCCCAAGCCGATGTGGCTTGTTATGCGGCCAAAGACGCTGGCCGAAATCGGGTCCATGTCTATCAAAGCGATGCTAGCGGCGCTGATCCTCGTCATCGAGAAATCCAACGAGCCGCTGACGTGCAAAGCGCTATCGAGCGCAATCGTTTTCGCTTATTTAGCCAACCTATTGTTAGCCTGGCGGCAACACCTACCACACCCCATTACGAGATTCTCCTGCGCATGCTCGATGATGAGGATAACATTCTTGCACCCAACGATTTTATCCCGGCTGCTGAACGTTATGGGGTGATGAGTAACATCGATCGCTGGGTCATTAGAACTGTTTTCCGGGATCTACAGAAACTTTTTCCAGGTGTACCAATCCCGCACCTGAACATCAACTTATCGGGTAACTCCTTAAACGACGATAACTTGCTGTCTTTTTTACAAGACCAATTTGCCAAACATAGCATAGCCCCACAACATATCTGTTTTGAAATCACCGAAACAGCAGCCATTCGAAACTTACACTTGGCAACCCAATTTATTCATCAGGTTCGTGAATTAGGAAGTCATTTTGCCTTGGATGATTTTGGTACTGGATTGTCGTCCTTTGGCTATCTAAAGAACCTGCCCATCGATTTCCTTAAACTCGACGGTAGTTTTATCCGCAACATCGCCAATGATCCTAAAGATCTCGCAATCGTCGAAGCCATCGCCCATTTAGCTGAAAAGCTACACATTCAAACCATCGCAGAATATGTGGAAACCCCTGAATGCCATGCCTTGCTGCCTAAACTGGGTGTTAACTTTGCCCAAGGATATGCAGTCGGGCGACCCGTGGCATTACCCCACATGCATGTGACAGCATTCTCCTGAACTAAGGTCGCATACATCATACCCAAGCGTTTAGATTAGCAGATGCGAGGCAATCAGCAACAGAGCCGTCTTTAGGCAGCTTCCTATGGGTGGCGGGCAAAAAACGCTCTTAAGTTACCCCCACTCAAGCTGCTTTTGCACGGCTTGCTGCCTCACCTGCCACCCGAAAGCGCCCCACCAACTGCTGTAGCTGGGCTGCCATTT